>NZ_JCBCPS010000008.1:0-88201 GCF_059874745.1 Niallia sp. CD-39
ATCAACTACTCCTTCATGATCAACTTAAAGATCGTGTGTTAAAGTACTTAGAATAACTTACACACTTTAGTTGACAAGCCCCAAGGGAAAATTTCCTTGCTTCTTTTGTTTGAATATTATTGTACTGGACCACCAAGATCCTTAATTTCAGATGGTACATTTGTAAACTTTTTAAAGTTCTCGCGGAACTTTCCTGCAAGTTCTTTTGCTTTCATAGTGTATGCATCTTGATCTAACCATGTTTTGTTTGGTTGTAATACCTCATCAGGAACACCAGTAACATTCACAGGAATGTCTAAGCCAAAGATTTCATCTTTCACTGTTTCAACATTGTTAAGTTCGCCTTCTAAAGCAGCCTCGACCATTGCACGAGTATAAGCAAGCTTCATACGGCTACCAACGCCATATTCTCCACCAGTCCAGCCAGTGTTCACTAAGAATACCTTTGCGTTATGCTCATCAATTTTTTCACCTAACATTTCAGCATACTCTGTTGCTGGTAATGGTAGGAATGGAGAACCGAAACATGTTGAGAAAGTTGCTTGTGGTGAAGTGATTCCACGCTCTGTTCCAGCAAGCTTTGAAGTGTATCCACTTAAGAAGTGATACATTGCTTGTTCCTTCGTTAATTTAGAGATTGGAGGTAACACACCAAATGCATCTGCTGTTAAGAAGATAATTGTATTTGGATGACCAGCAATACTTGGATCAACGATATTGTCAATTGCTTGTAATTGATACGCTGCACGAGTGTTTTCTGTTAATGTATTGTCATCATAATCAGCTTCACGTGTCTCGTTATTGATAACTACATTTTCAAGAACAGCACCAAAGCGAATCGCATCAAAGATTTGTGGTTCTTTTTCACGAGTTAAGTTGATGCATTTCGCATAGCAACCACCTTCGATATTGAACACGCCATTTGGTGACCAACCATGCTCATCATCACCAATCAACTTACGGTTTGTATCAGCAGATAAAGTTGTTTTTCCAGTACCAGATAGACCGAAGAAAAGTGCTACATCACCTTCACGTCCTACGTTCGCCGAGCAGTGCATTGGAAGAATTCCGTTTTGTGGAAGCATGTAGTTCATCACAGAGAAGATAGACTTTTTCATTTCTCCTGCATACTCAGTTCCACCAATTAATACGGTGCGGCGTTCAAATGAAACAATGATGAATGTTTCAGAAGCCGTTCCATCAACTGCTGGATCTGCTTTGAAGTTAGGAGCAGAAATGACAGTAAACTCTGATTCATGATCTAATAACTCTTCATTTGAAGGACGTATAAATAATTGGTGAGCAAAAAGATTATGCCATGCATACTCATTGATTACTTGAATAGGCATACGGTGTTTTTTATCAGCACCAGCAAATCCTTTAAAAATGAATAATTCATTTTGTTGCTTTAAATAATCAATTACTTTATTATATAAATTTGAGAAAGCTTCTTCAGAAATTGGTTGGTTGACCGTACCCCAATCAACTTTGTCCTTTGTTGACGGTTCTTCGACAATGTATTTATCCTTAGGAGAACGTCCAGTGTACTTACCTGTTGTAGCACGAACTGCGCCAGTAGAAGTTAAAATCCCTTCATTACGGTTTAATACTTTTTCCACGAGCTGAGGAACTGAAAGTTGTACATGGATGTTATCGCCTTTAAGTAATTCAGCTAATTCATTCGTTATGCTTACAGAGTTCATCTGATACCTTCCTTTATTCATATATTCTTAATTCCATTTATTGAAGCAAGTAATAAACGCTCAAAAAATGCATCTGAAATTAGTATAACACATTTGCGAAATTAGTCTATACTATTGCTGAAAAATATTCTGCTTTTCTATATAGTTTTAATGTTTCATCTTTTATTGTTGAAATAATAGCATGTATTCCCAATATATATGCAGAATATTGGGAATGGTGCGTATGTATTCTCCATTTCCTTCCTATAATTATGTAAGCATAATTAGAAGAATTCAGCCTAAATTATACATACTATTACAGGTTATGGTGGGTAATTGAAGGTGAATTTTAATTCGCATTATTTTTATCGGAAATAAAGGGAATGGGTGCGAATTCCATAAAAAATCAATTGACATTGAATAGAGAAGTACGTTATTATTTACACTTGAACGGATACTCTCTTATCCCGAGCTGGTGGAGGGACAGGCCCTATGAAACCCAGCAACCTGCGGAAAAATTGCAAAGGTGCTAACCTGAAGCAAGGATTACATTCCTTGAACGATAAGAGTGAAAGGCGCGAATCGATTTGCTTTCAACCTTTTCACTAATGAAAGGTTTTTTTGTTTTTATGGCTTAGTTTTTGCCATTTAAAAGGATGGAATACGCGTTTTAAAAACGCAATATTCATGATGCAATAGAAGAGATGCTTTTTAACATGTAAACTCGATTGACGATTTGTAAAGTTAACGATTTAATCAATGGCTTTATAAGAATGTCAAGTTTATTTCATACTACTTAGGGAATGAGTTCCGTATCAAAGCAGGGCATATGCACATACAATGTCTTGCATAAATACTTTTTTAGGAGGATGCCAGATGTCAACAAAGCGTCGTTTGTTTACTTCTGAATCTGTTACAGAAGGCCATCCAGATAAAATCTGTGATCAAATTTCTGACGCAATCTTAGATGCAATTCTTTCTCAAGATGCAAATGCTAGGGTTGCTGCTGAAACATCTGTAACTACAGGGCTTGTACTCGTAGCGGGTGAAATTACGACTTCTACATATGTAGATATTCCAAAAATCGTCCGTGAAACAATTAAAGAAATTGGTTATACTCGAGCAAAATATGGTTTTGATTCAGAAACATGTGCCGTCTTAACGTCGATTGATGAACAGTCTGCTGATATTGCGATGGGTGTTGATCAGGCGTTAGAAGCTCGTGAAGGTCAGATGTCTGATGAAGAAATTGAAGCAATTGGGGCAGGAGACCAAGGTTTAATGTTCGGATTTGCTTGTAATGAAACGAAGGAATTAATGCCTCTTCCTATTTCATTAGCTCATAAAATATCACGCCGTTTAACGGAAGTTCGTAAAGAGGAAATTCTCCCTTACCTTCGTCCGGATGGTAAAACACAAGTTACAGTTGAATATGATGAGAATGATCGTCCTGTTCGTATTGATACAATTGTTATCTCTACGCAGCATCATCCAGAAGTTTCATTAGAGCAAATTCAACGTAACTTAAAAGAATATGTCATTAATCCAGTTGTTCCAAAAGAATTAATTGATGAGAACACAAAATATTTTATAAATCCAACTGGTCGCTTTGTTATTGGTGGACCACAAGGGGATGCAGGCTTAACAGGACGTAAAATCATCGTAGATACGTATGGTGGATATGCTCGTCATGGTGGTGGAGCATTCTCTGGTAAGGATCCTACAAAAGTTGACCGTTCGGCAGCATATGCAGCACGTTATGTTGCGAAAAACATTGTAGCTGCAGGTTTAGCTGATAAAGCTGAGGTACAATTAGCTTATGCTATTGGTGTTGCACAACCAGTATCCATCTCAATTGATACGTTTGGAACTGGCACAGTAAGTGAGGACCGTTTAGTGGAAGTTGTACGTAATCATTTTGATTTACGCCCAGCAGGAATTATAAACATGCTTGACTTACGTCGCCCTATTTATAAACAAACTGCTGCGTATGGTCACTTTGGACGTACAGATATCGACTTGCCATGGGAGCGTACAGATAAAGCAGAAGCAATTAAGCAAGATGCTTTAAAATAGTCATTTTATAAAAGAGGGTTACAGTTACATGTAACCCTCTGAGATTGTAGACAAAGTCGATTTCCGACTTTGTCTACATTTTTTCGTAGTACTTTTTGATAATAGAATGTCTTGAAAACGCTTGTCAGACTAGGCGTGCGGTCGAATGAAGACCCGAATAGAACACACGGTTCATGAGGGGACTTTTTGATGCCAAACAACGACGTATGCGAGCGTTTGTCGACAGTCTGAGAGGGTTACAGTTCATGTAACCCTCTCTTCTTTTTTTACGTCATATAATTGACTATGCTTTGTACGAAAGTTGTTGACTAGGTTTAGTTTTGATCATATAAGTGGAAAATAAGAGAGTAGGAAAAATGCACCTAATATTGGCAACGACTATTTTGTGGTGCCATTATACAGTGATTAATGATACTATTATACAGTGTATAAAATGAAGCGCGGATACACGACTTACTCAATTTCATTTAATAAAAAATACAATTCATTTATAAGTAGGTGGGTTACATAAATGTGTGGTTTTATTGGTTGTGTGCATAATGAAGTGCAAAGTTACCGAGAAGAAGCAAAAGAGAAATTTCAACAGATGAATAACATCATAACACATCGTGGGCCAGATGATTCAGGATACTATATGGATGGACATATCCAATTTGGTTTCCGTCGCTTAAGCATTATTGACATTGAAAGCGGTCATCAGCCATTAACATATGAGAATGAGCGTTATTGGATTATTTTTAATGGTGAAATCTACAACTATGTTGAGTTGAGAGAAGAGCTATTGCATGAAGGTTTAACATTCCAGACGAGTTCAGATACGGAAGTTATCATTGCATTATTCAGTCGTTATCGTGAAAAAGCAGTTGAAAAGCTTCGCGGAATGTTTGCATTTGTGATTTGGGATAAGCAAGAGCAGCTATTATATGGCGCTCGAGATGCTTTTGGTATTAAACCGTTTTTCTATTACGACCAAGGCGACAAAACATTCTTTGCAAGTGAAAAGAAAAGTATTTTGATGGCGTTGAAAAATGATGTCATTGATTATGATGCACTTCAGCATTATTTAACATATCAGTTTGTTCCTGAACCTCATACGATGTCTGAAGGAATTAAAAAACTAGAGCCTGGTCATTTCTTTACAAAAAAAATAGGCGAACAAATGAACATTGAACGTTACTGGAAAGCATCTTTTGCTCCGATTAAAAAGTCAGAGGATGATTTTGTAAAGGAAATCAAAGATGTCTTATTTGACTCTGTTAAAATGCACATGCGTAGTGATGTACCTGTTGGGTCGTTTTTATCTGGTGGCATCGATTCTTCAATCATTGCGTCAATTGCGAAAGAATACCATCCATCAATCAAGACGTTTTCTGTCGGATTTGAAAGAGATGGATTTAGTGAAGTAGATGTAGCGAAGGAAACAGCTGAAAAGCTAGGGGTAGAAAATATTAGCTACATTATTTCACCTGAAGAGTACATGAATGAGATTCCAAAAATCATGTGGCATTTAGATGACCCATTAGCTGATCCAGCATGTGTACCGTTGTACTTTGTTTCTAAAGTTGCAAGAGAGCATGTTACAGTTGTTCTTTCAGGTGAAGGTGCGGACGAATTATTCGGTGGCTACAATATTTATCGTGAGCCACAGGACTTGGAAGTGTTTAATAAGATTCCGACCGCTGGCAAGAAGTTATTAGGATTGATTGCACAAATGATGCCTGAAGGAATGAAGGGGAAAAGCTTTATTCAAAGAGGGACGACACCAATGGAGAAACGCTACATTGGGAATGCAAAAATGTTTGAAGAAAGCGAAAAGAAACTACTTCTCCGCAACTTCAAAAACGATCTGCATTATACAGATGTTACAAAAGCATTATATGCAGAAAGTAAGGGCTATGATCCAGTTGACCAAATGCAGTACATTGACATTCATACATGGATGAGAGGGGACATTTTATTAAAAGCAGATAAAATGACAATGGCCCATTCATTAGAACTACGTGTACCATTCTTGGATAAGGAAGTTTTTAACGTCGCTTCAAAAATTCCTACGAGCTTAAAAACAGCAGAGGGTACAACGAAGTATATTTTACGTAAAGCGGCTGAAGGTGTAGTACCTGACCATGTGCTTAAACGTAAGAAGCTTGGTTTCCCAGTACCTATTCGTCACTGGTTAAAGGATGAAATGAATGATTGGGCGAAGAACATCATTCATGAAAGTCATACGGATCATTTAATTAGTAAAGAATATGTGTTACAACTGCTTGAAGAGCATTGCCAAAACAAAGCTGATCATAGTAGAAAAATTTGGACGGTTCTAATGTTTATGGTGTGGCATTCTGTTTATATCGAGAAGAAATACTCGTTTGAAGAAGAAATACTTCGCCAAAAAGGATTACAACCACAGAATTAATAAAAGAAAAAATGTCGCTTTCCACTCAGGAATGCGACATTTTTTCTTTTAGACTGTTGTCATTAACAAGCATTATTAAGACTTCAGTGTATTTTGCTGTTATTAACATTCTACTTTTGCTCAGCGGTATATGTGATTGCTTGCTTCCCCATTTGAACCCAGGCAGCTTCAAAGTCGTTATAGGGTGCTTTTTCGTTTTTCTTACCTGATATAGGATCGTTATAATAAACATATTGTTCATCATATCCTGTAATTAATACAGAATGCATCTTATAGGTAATGTCTATTTCCCCTGATGGAGTCTGCCATGTTTGAAAATAGGAAGGTGGCAGCTTTTTATAAGCAGTATTCGTGATGACCCATACAGGACGACCATCGGATAGATGTATCTTTAAATCAGTGAAATTCTTTCCTGTTAAGTCTAAAATCTGTCCTGGAAGATATTGTTCTGCAAGCTTACGAATGGGCTCATGATAAACCCCGAGTCCAGGATTATTATACGTATACATATCGCCGATAAATCCATCATTCGGGTGTCCATAATGAATCAATCCATTTTCAACCCGTAAAGACGAAGGCTCCTTGATGACTTTTTGAGCGAGCTCCATCTTACCTACATCAACCCCGGCAAACTGTAAGAGCATTGCAAGGCTTGTAACTTCACAGCCTCGGGGAAGCTCAGGGAACTGATGAATTGTTGGTGCGTTCAGCAATACTTCTTTTTCGATTTTAATAATCGTAGGCAATAGTTCATTTTCAGCTATATTATATGCAAACGATTCTTCGTAGTCTCTTGAAAACCAATTTTTGATATTTTCCATCGCTAACACAACATGTGATTTTGTCACAAATGCCTGTACCACAAAAATACATGCTACAGTAGTGATGACTAGCGCGCTTTTCAATAAGAATTTATTGGTTTTTCTACTATTAAGAATGGTGAATAGTAAGATTATTGGTAAGACCAATAAAACGATAATGACTATATATTCACTCATTGATCCCACACCACCTAAAACATACTTCTATTTTTATATCGTCTTAGGGGGACAATTATAAAGGGCATGTGAACTATTCTTTATCGTTCTTCTGGAGCGATTTATAATACTGCCCTTTTTCTGCATATTCTCTTCGAATTCGATCCATATCTTTAATATCTTCTTCATTTAATGCACGAATAACCTTTGCTGGCCTTCCAAATGCTAATGAATGTGGGGGGATTTTCTTTCCTTGGGGCACTAAGCTACCAGCTCCGATAAAAGCACCCTCTCCAATCTCGGCTTGATCAAGGACAATAGCGCCCATCCCAATTAACGCATTTTTCTTGAT
Source organism: Niallia sp. CD-39 (assembly GCF_059874745.1). Classification (NCBI taxonomy): domain Bacteria; kingdom Bacillati; phylum Bacillota; class Bacilli; order Caryophanales; family Bacillaceae; genus Niallia; species Niallia sp. CD-39. The sequence goes on from NZ_JCBCPS010000008.1 coordinate 7,501, forward strand.
TTTGCAGCTATGTAATATGCAGGCATGTCCAATTGTAACACCGTCTTCTATAATGAGTGGATTATAAGGGCTTTGATGGAGAACAGAATTGTCTTGGATATTCACATTTTCTCCAATGATCGTCGGTGCTACATCACCGCGTATTACGGTGTTATACCAGATGCTCGAATACTCACCAATCGTAACATCGCCTGTAATTGTCGTATAGTCAGCAACAAAAGCTGATGTTGCAATCTTAGGATAATGATCTTTATATGGATAAATCATGGTTTAGCTGACACCCTTTCATTTCGAATTATCATTATCATTATCATATCATATGAACACGCTGTTCCATGACTTAAAAAGTTGAGTAAGATATAATGGAGTAAAATACACGAAATCAAATTAAAGGGAGGAAGGAAGATGTGGAAATGGGAAGCGAATGGGCAAGCTAAAGGTGTAATCGTAATTGTTCATGGAGCAATGGAACATCATGGCCGCTATAGTTGGCTAATAGAACGATGCCATTTATCCGGTTTTCATGTCATTATGGGTGATTTACCAGGACATGGTACTACATCACGTTCTAGAAGAGGTCATATTGATTCCTTTAATGAATACCTAGAAGAAGTAAATAAATGGATTGAGGCAGCTTATGAATTCCAACTCCCCATTTTTGTGATTGGCCATAGTATGGGAGGGCTGATCGCGATTCGACTTTTACAAGAGAAGAAACATGATTTAGCAGGTTTGATTGTTGTATCTCCTTGCTTAGGATTAGTGAAAAAACAACATAGAGCAGTAAATGGAATGTCACAATTATTGAATAAAGTGATCCCACAATTCAAAGTGAACTCAGGAATATCTGTCGAAATGGCTACAAGCAATCGAGAAGTTATTGATATTGATATTCACGATCCATTGTATGTAAAAAAAGTATCGATTCGTTGGTACAGAGAATTGTTGAATTCTATGGATGCAGCGTTTACATCTCAACAAAAAATGCAGGATATTCCACTCTTGGTGATGCAAGCAGGAGAAGATCATATTGTTGATAAAAAGGCTGTTCGAGAATGGTTTAATAAAACTGAGTTTCAAGAGCAGCGTTATAAAGAATGGCCAGAGTTATATCACGAACTGTTTAATGAAGAAAAAAGGGATGAAGTGTTCGATTATACCCTTGATTTTATAAATGGACGGTTAAAATCGATCGGATACATTATTTAAGGAGGCATAAGTTTTGAGAGTACCAAAGATGCCACTTCCACTAATGATAAAAGCATATAAAGATATTTTTCCTTTAGTCCATAAAGAATTAGCCTATTGGAAGCAGCGAGCATCGCAAATACCGAATGATGAGCTTAGAAGGCAAGCGCAGTTAAGCATCAATACGAAAACATTTCATTGTGAGGGAGGGGCAATCATTGCACTTGCCTGTCCGACAGAAGTGAAGAATATCGTTCGATTTATCGTTGCATACCAAACAATCAGCGATTATTTAGACAATCTATGCGATCGCAGTACATCGCTTGATCCTTCAGACTTTAGTAGATTGCATCAATCGATGATGCATGCATTGACTGTTGGAGTAGTAGAATTCTTTGATTATTATCGCTTTAGAGAAGATCGTAATGATGGCGGCTATTTAAGTGAACTTGTTGCTACATGTCAAAGTAGTTTGATTAAAGTTCAACATTATCAGGTTATTAAGCCATATCTTCTTGAATTATGTAGCTATTATTGTGATTTGCAAGTCCATAAGCATGTAGTTGCTGAAGAACGAATTCCTAGACTGCAATCATGGTTTGATGAACATAAAGAAAACATACCTCAAATGGAATGGTATGAATTTTCAGCTTGTTCAGGATCTACTTTAGGAATCTTTTGTTTAGTCACCTATGCAATGAGACCGGAATTTACTGAAGCGGAAGCAAAAGCAATAAAAGAAAGTTATTTTCCGTATATACAAGGGTTACATATCTTGTTGGATTATTTCATAGACCAAGAAGAAGATTTACTCGGTGGGGATTTAAACTTTTGCTTTTACTATGAGAATGAAGCAAGATTATTCGAACGTTTAAAGCATTTTACAAACCGAGCAGACGAACAAACAAGTCAGCTTCCCCATCAACAATTTCATCAACTGATTCATAGAGGGTTACTTGGCTTATATTTATCTGATGAAAAAATAAGCAAGCAGAGGAATTTAAGGAAACTTGCTCGTGGGATGATTCGTGCAGGAGGCTTAAATAGCTATTTCTTTTATATCAATGCACGAATTTATCGGTCGTTTCAAAAGCTCTTTCCAGCAAAGAAGGAGTGGGAGCAACAAGCATGAGGGAATTGCCTTACAAGGTAATTCCCCTACTTTTCTTTACCTTTTCTCGATTGCAACAATAAAAGGTGGTTTATTAGTTTGGTTAATGAATTGATACTGTAATACATGAGCTTGTTGTTGATCTATTTTTGATACGTATCGGAGCAAATAATCTCGCTCTACTGCTCCTTCAGGATGTCCGTGGTAGATGACGAGTACAATCACGCCTTCTGGAGCCATAATTTCTAGGAGTTGCTCTAGAGCTGAAATAGTCGTTTGTGGCTTTGTTACAATTTCCTTGTCACCACCAGGTAAATAGCCAAGATTAAAAATAGCTCCATTAATTTTTCCATGATGAATTGGGGGAATGGTTGCTAATAGTTCTTCATGACCTTTGTGAAATAGAGTGACACGTTCTAATACATCATTTTCCGAAAGTTTATGGGATGTGCTTAAGATTGCGTCTTCTTGAATGTCGTACCCATACACTCGACCGTGAGAACCGACAAGCTGTGCAAGCCAAAGTGTGTCATGGCCATTTCCTATTGTACCATCTACTGTTACATCTCCAGGTTGAACAGACTTTTCTAGAAGTTGTCTTGCAAAAGGTAAGATTCTTTCTAATTTCATGCCATCACCTCGACATTTTCTCCTGTAAAAAACTTCCCTTGCCAACTATTTCTTCGCTTTAATTCTGTATCAATGGCATTAAGCACTTCCCATTTATTCACGCTCCACATCGGTCCGATCATCAAATCGATGGGTCCATCCCCAGTTATGCGGTGAACAATCATTTCTGGTGGGATTATTTCTAATTGATCGCATACTAACTGAATATATGTATCAAAATCCATTAACTTCAGCATCCCTTTTTCATATTGCTTCACCATTGGCGTGCCTTTTAGTAAATGGAGAAGATGGATTTTGATTCCTTGGACATCTAGTTTTGCTACTTCCTTTGCCGTTTCCATCATCATTTCAGAGGTTTCAAGCGGTAAGCCATTAATAATATGAGTGCAAATTCTAATGCCATGCTTACGTAACTTTTGAACCCCTTGTTTATAGCATTCGTAATCATGAGCGCGATTGATGATATTTGCAGTCTTTTCATGTACAGTTTGCAATCCTAATTCTACCCAAAGATATGTTCGTTTATTTAACTCTGCTAAATATTCGACTACATCATCAGGAAGGCAATCCGGTCTTGTGGCAATTGAAAGCCCTACGACACCATCTTCTTTCAAGACGCGTTCGTATAAACTTTTTAAGACTTTAACTGGAGCATGTGTATTCGTGAATGCTTGAAAATAAGCAATGTATTTGCCGTCTTTCCATTTATGGTGCATCTTTTCTTTTATGTCATGAAACTGTTGTTCAATTTCATCATTACGATTTCCTGCAAAGTCTCCAGATCCTGCAGCGCTACAAAACGTGCATCCACCAAAAGCTACAGTCCCGTCGCGATTGGGACAATCAAATCCACCATCCAATGCAATCTTAAAGACCTTATGTCCAAAATGGTTTCGTAAATGGTAATTCCACGTATGATAGCGTTTTTGATCATATGCATATGGAAAAGCGTTGGTCGTTGTCATGCAGTTCCTCCTAAACGTCATAAGAAAGTGACGAGATAAAAATAATCTTATCAAAATCTGTGCTTGTTTCCAATGCAATTCCCATAAATAGCATTAGTAAAACGTAGCAATTGTGAACAGAATAATGATGAAGCTTATGATGCTTCATTTTGTCTAAAAATGGAGGGACTACTATGGCTACTCGTCAATCAATTGATGATTTGATGAAACAATGTGAGGAAGCTCTATCGTACGCAAATGCGCAGTACCTTGAAGGGCAAATGCAAGAGCATTACAATGATGATGATTACATTCAAGCACTTCATTATCTAGAAAATGCATATAATGATCTCTCCCAATTAAATGATAGTGCAAATTCACAGCAACGAGAGCAACTCCATCGTATGAGGCTACAGCTCCAACAGCTGCAAAATAAAATGATTATTACGCCACATTAAGGGGGAAAAAACATGGTCCGAAAAAGGTCAAAGCAACATAACCCTGAACAGAAAACAAGAAATGCCACAAATCATGAAGAGGAGTTTGCTCGTGAAAACGATGTAATTGAGCGTTCGAAGCAATCATATGAAAACAGTGGCGGACAAAAAGTAAAGTCGAAGTTTCACCCTGAGCCTGAACAATCACATTAAACATCCAAAAACCTGAGCTTGTTTTATAAACAAGTTCAGGTTTTTGGTCATTCTTCTTAAAAACTAAATAAGTTTTTATAAAGATTTAATTGCTTTTATCTCTCAAAAAATATAGAATGATTTTGGCAGAATCATAAAGTTTCTGGAAACATATTGAATATTTTAGGAAGTGGTTTACATGCCAAAAGCATTATGGCTACTTGTTATTGGGATGGCGGTCAACGTGACCGGCTCTTCTTTTTTGTGGCCGTTAAATACAATTTATATTCACGATCACCTCGGAAAATCTCTAACGATCGCTGGTGTGGTCATTATGCTTAATCAAGGAGCAAGTGTGATCGGCAACTTGGTAGGTGGAACTTTATTTGACAAAATAGGTGGCTATAAATCGATCTTATTAGGAATCTTCATTACGATCTTTGCCTTAATAGGTTTATCCTTTTGGAGTGAATGGCCTGCATATGTCGGTTTCCTAACGATCGTTGGATTTGGTTCAGGGATTGTTTTTCCGTCCATGTATGCATTAGCAGGTATAGTGTGGAAAGAAGGCGGAAGAAAAGCATTTAATGCAATATATGTTTCTCAAAACCTAGGGGTAGCAGTTGGAGCTGCACTTGGCGGGTTTATCGCCTCGTTCTCTTTCCAACTTATTTTTATAGCAAATACGATTATGTATGTGCTATTTTTATTGATTGCTATATATGGATATAGAGGGATCGAGTCCTCGAAAGCAACTCAAACGTCTATTATTCAGGAAGCATCAACGATTAAAAGCAAGCATATGATGACAGCTCTTCTCGTTCTTTGTATTGGGTATTTATTATGCTGGGTTGGATATGTTCAATGGCAATCGACTATATCTACGCATACCCAAGCACTAGGAATTCCTTTAAGTCATTACAGCATATTATGGACAGTTAATGGTGCATTGATTGTATTAGGGCAACCGTTCTTAACTAGAATAGTTCGTTATATCAAAACATTAAAAGCGCAAATCATTATCGGAATTATCATCATGCTCATCTCCTTTTTCGTTGTGATGGTTGCAGACAAGTTCACGGGCTTTTTAGCAGCGATGGTGATTTTAACAATTGGGGAAATGCTCGTATGGCCAGCTGTTCCTACAATAGCGAATGACCTTTCTCCAAAGGGGAAAGAAGGATTTTATCAAGGAGTCGTGAATAGTACAGCTACTGGTGGGCGGATGATAGGGCCACTGTTAGGTGGAATATTAGTAGACATATATGGGATGTCCATGCTGTTTATTGTGCTCATGATTCTTCTTGGAGTAGCTATACTAACAACGATCTACTATGATCGTTTTCTTGTACGGAAGACGGATGAGGATCAGTCTCTAGCTGGATAAAACCGTTTGTTGTATATTTAAGGTAGTTTATGAGAAGAATGATGATGAATAAAAAACTTCACCATGTTTGAATAATTGAATATGTATAGAAAAATGATTTCTTGCATCCTTTCATAAAATTGATTACAATGTCATTATATTTAATAACAATAAGCAATGATTAGGAGTAGTAATGAACACTGCCTTTTGAAGAGAGCTGACGGTTGGTGAAAGTCAGCAATGGTATTTCATGAACTCGCCTTTTGAGCTTGCAGGTGTGAAACAAAAGTAATGCTTGCCGTAGGTCCACGTTATGGATGAATGAAGCGAGCGAGGTTAATCCTTGCTAATGTGGGTGGTACCGCGGGTTAATGTAAATGATAAACTCGTCCCTAATTTTTAGGGGCGGGTTTTTTGTGCTTTTCAAATTATAAATGTCTAGATTAATGGGTAGATGAATATCATTTGTTCTGTTTTTTAAAAAGAATCCCATTCTAGTAACAGCAATTGATTGTAGGAGGAATGAAAGATGAGCTTCAACCATTTAGAGATTGAGAAGAAGTGGCAGCAATTTTGGGAAGAAAATAAAACATTTAAAACGACTGAGGATGATGCAAAGCGTAAATTTTATGCATTAGATATGTTCCCATATCCATCTGGATCTGGGTTGCATGTTGGCCATCCAGAAGGATATACAGCAACTGATATTCTTGCGCGTATGAAAAGAATGCAAGGATACAACGTTCTTCACCCAATGGGTTGGGATGCATTTGGGCTACCTGCTGAGCAATATGCTATTGATACGGGAAATGACCCAGCGGAATTTACAAAAAAGAATATTGAGACATTCCGCCGTCAGATTAAAGAATTAGGATTCTCTTATGATTGGGATCGTGAAGTAAATACAACTGACCCAGAATATTATAAGTGGACACAATGGATCTTTATTAAGCTATATGAAAAAGGATTAGCTTATGTAGATGAGGTTGCAGTAAACTGGTGTCCGGCACTTGGAACGGTTTTAGCGAATGAGGAAGTAATCGATGGAAAGAGTGAACGTGGGGGTCATCCCGTAGAGCGTAGACCAATGCGTCAATGGGTATTAAGAATTACTGAGTATGCAGATCGCTTACTAGAAGACTTAGATTTACTAGATTGGCCTGAGAGCTTAAAGGATATGCAGCGCAATTGGATTGGAAAATCTGAAGGTGCCGAAGTAACATTTAATATTGAAGGACATGATGATTCGTTCAAAGTATTTACGACAAGACCTGACACTTTATTCGGTGCGACATATGCCGTATTAGCTCCAGAACATGCTTTAGTAGAAAAAATTACAACAACTGAGCAGAAAGAAGCTGTTGAAGCTTACCTTGATAAAGTGAAAACAAAAAGTGATCTAGAGCGTACAGATCTAGCTAAAGAAAAAACAGGTGTATTCACTGGCGCGTATGCAATCAACCCAATGAACGCTGAAAAAATGCCAATATGGATTGCAGATTATGTTCTGGCAACTTATGGAACAGGTGCAATTATGGCGGTTCCAGCTCATGATGAGCGTGATTATGAATTTGCAAAAGAATTTAATTTGCCTATTAAAGAAGTAGTAGCTGGTGGAAATATTGAAGAGGAAGCTTATACAGGTGATGGTCACCATGTAAACTCTGGTTTCCTTGACGGAATGAATAAGGAAGATGCAATCGCAAAAATGATTTCTTGGTTGATGGAAAAGGAAATCGGTACGAAGAAAATCACTTATCGTCTTCGTGATTGGTTGTTTAGCCGCCAGCGTTATTGGGGAGAGCCAATCCCAATTATTCATTGGGAAGATGGTACGATGACAGCTGTACCTGAAGAAGAGTTGCCACTAACATTGCCTGTAACGGATCAAGTAAAGCCTTCTGGTACTGGTGAGTCTCCGCTTGCGAATATTAAGGATTGGGTGAATGTTGTTGACCCAGTATCAGGAAAGAAAGGGATTCGTGAAACGAATACAATGCCACAATGGGCTGGTAGCTGTTGGTATTACTTACGTTACATCGACCCTACGAATGATCAAGTGCTAGCAGATCCTGAGAAATTAAAGAAATGGTTACCTGTTGATATATACATCGGTGGAGCAGAACATGCAGTCCTTCACTTGCTATACGCTCGTTTCTGGCATAAGGTTCTTTATGATATTGGAGTTGTTCACACGAAGGAGCCGTTCCAAAAGTTATTTAACCAAGGAATGATCCTAGGTGAAAATAATGAAAAAATGAGTAAATCAAAAGGCAATGTTGTCAACCCAGATGCGGTTATTGAAAGCCACGGTGCAGACACTTTACGCCTATATGAAATGTTCATGGGACCTCTTGAAGCTTCAATTGCTTGGTCAACAAATGGTCTTGATGGTTCAAGAAGGTTCCTCGACCGTATTTGGAGATTGTTTATCGATGAGAATGGTCAATTAACGGATAAGTTGAAAGGCAACGAAGAGGGAAATAGCTTAGAGAAGGTGTATCACCAAACAGTGAAGAAAGTAACGGAAGACTTTGAAGCACTTCGTTACAATACAGCGATCTCACAAATGATGGTCTTCATTAATGATGCATATAAAGCAATTGAAATTCCAGTAAGCTATGCAGAAGGCTTTGTGAAAATGCTATCTCCGATTGCACCGCATATTGCAGAAGAGCTATGGTCTAAATTAGGTCATACACAAGGCATTTCATATGAGGCTTGGCCAGCATATGATGAAGCAAAAATGGTCGATGATGAAGTTGAGATCGTCATTCAAATCAACGGTAAGGTTAAAGCGAAATTAAAAGTGCCAGTTGATGCGAAGAAAGATGCATTAGAGCAATTAGCGATGGATGATGAAAAGGTGAAAGAACAAATTGATGGCAAAACAGTACGTAAAGTCATTGCAGTTCCAGGAAAATTAGTCAATATCGTAGCGAATTAATTTATTTATATGACATCCTCCTCATTGCAGGAGGATGTTGTTTAAAAAAGTAGTAATAAGGGGTGTTAGTATGTTTAATGAGATTACACCAGAAGAGCTTGAAAAAAAAATTGAAGCTGGTGAAAAGTTAGAACTGATTGATGTGAGAGAAGATGAAGAGGTAGCAACAGGGATGGTACCTGGAGCAAAGCATATTCGGATGGGGACAATCCCTGAGCGTTTAGGTGAGTTAGATAAGGAAAAAGAATACATCTTCATTTGTCGCTCTGGCAATCGCAGTGGCAATGTATGTCATTATCTACAAGATCAAGGTTATAAAGTCGTTAATATGGTCGGTGGCATGCTTGAATGGCAAGGAGAAAAGGAATTCTAGTATAAACAACAAACAAAGACATGGGGGTAAACACTCCATGTCTTTCATTATATCTAGTCTGCATGCCTAGTCTGAAGGTCTTCTATGAAGCGATTGACTTAGAAATAAGATTTTCTATAAACAATTTCGCAGCAATGGACAACGTTTTGTTTTTATGATAGACCGCATAAAACGTACGTTCATTTGGCCATTCTCTAATTGGATAAACGAATAATTGATGATCTTTACTGTATTCATGTGCAGCCGTTTCAGAAATAATTGCACCGCCAACGCCTGCAATTACATGGTGGATTTGACTATTGGTTGAATCGGTATGTGCTGGAATATGCAGTGTGCTCATACTCATCTGTAGTTGTTGAAAAAGCTTATTCACCATCGACTGCGTACCTGAGTTTGTATTCCGGAGAATTAAAGGTTCTTGAATGATTTCATTTATTGAAAGAGATTTCTTCGCTCGGAACTGCTTGGATGTAATATAGACAAGCCGCTCCTTCGCTATCGGAATATAATGTAGTTTATCACTGTCGTACTTTTCTCCCAAAATGCCAATTTCACTTTTTCTTTTTAAAATGGAATCCGCAACATTCCGAGAAGTCGACTCGTTTAAATGGAATGTAATTTTCGGATATATTTGATTGAATGATTTAATCATATAAGGGATTAAGTATGCCCCAGGGACTGAACTAGTATGAATCCGTACAATTCCTTTATAATCACTATTATCTTCGTTTAAGTCAAGCAGTGCCTCTTCTTTTAATGTGAGAAGCTTACTTGCCCAATGATACAATTTTTCTCCTTGCGGTGTTAGGATTGCTTCTCGGCCGTCACGATCAAATAGTTGAACATCCAAGCCTTTTTCAAGCGCTTTTATATGGGAACTTACTGTTGATTGGCTTAAGAAAATATCCTCTGCTGCTTTTGAAAAGCTCTTATGCTCAACTACTTCTTTGAAAATAAACAGTTGATGTAAATCCATCTAATCACCCCATCTATCTATAATTACGATTTGTATTCATTGGAATTATCGATTGCTATAGCTTAATCATAGCACCTTTCGAAAGGTAGCTAATATGTGAATAGTGTCGAAATATTGAATAATAAATACAATTGCATTTTGTCTTAAGTCAAAAGTATGTTGTTTAAAAATTCTGTCAACAATAGGGTTAAAAGCATTAAAGGAGAATGTGCAATGATTAAAGTGAAGCTTTTTGATCATGAGCATGAAAAGGATTTAGAGAAAGACATGAATCAATTTTTAGAAAGAATTGAGGAAAAGAAATTAGTTGATATAAAATACAATGTCGCAGCAATGAATGAAGAGGAAGAAGAACAAATCTATTGCTTTTCAGCGATGATAATTTATAGAGCCTGACTTTTTAGTCAGGCTCTCAGACTGTTTACAAATGCTCGCATTCGCCGTTGTTGGCACAGAAGTTGCTATGTTCTATGCGGGTCTTCACTTGAATGCGACCTTTTCTAACAAGCATTTTCAAGACATTCTCAGGCGCTCATTTAGTGTGCAGCGTTTGTTCCTGCTAGTCTACCAGTTACAAGAGCTGAGGTGATGTTGTAGCCTCCAGTATAGCCGTGGATATCGAGAACTTCCCCACAAAAATAAAGGCCATTAACTAGTTTTGATGCCATAGTTTTCGGTTCAATTTCTTTTATAGAAACACCACCGCCTGTTACAAATGCCTTTTCGATCGGAAGCGTGCCATTGACATTGAAGCGAAAGTCCTTACAGAGCTTACTAAACTCACGAATTTTTTCTTTAGCAATCGTTCCTGCTTGAGCGTTTAGGTCGACATTACTTTGTTCTAAAAGGAAAAGTAAGTATCTTTCTGGAATCAATCCTTTAAGGCCGTTCTTTATTGCCTTTTTGGGCTCATCCCTTATTAGGCTATTGATCGTTTGAAAGACCTCTTCCGCATTTCGATCAGGAAGCGCATCGATGGACATTTGAACATAAGGAGTTTTCGCTTTTTTTAGAGCCTTCACAACAAATTGGCTACAGCGAAGGACGGCTGGACCGCTAACACCAAAATGGGTGAATAGCATGTCCATTCTATGTGTAATTAGTGCTTTTCCTTTTGGATTCAATACACTTACTGCAACTCCTCTTAAAGCTAGCCCTTGCAATGTTTTCTCTTGTATAAATGGTTCATTGCTTGTTACGGGAACTTCTGTTGGGAATAAGTCTGTAATCGTATGTCCACCCTTTTGAGCCCATGCATAGCCATCACCAGTTGAGCCTGTATGGGGTACACTTTTTCCTCCGACAGCGATAATAATTGATTTCGTTTGAATAATCTTACCATCTTGTAATTCAACTGAATCGACCGCATCGTTTTTAAAATGAATGTCTTTAACGGGACAGTTCGTTTTAACCGTTACATTTAATCTCTTTAATTGATTAAGCAACGCATCTACAACTGACTGAGCACGGTCGTTAACGGGAAACATTCTTCCGTGATCTTCTTCCTTCAGCTCGATTCCTAACCCTTCAAAGTAACGGATAATATCTTCATTGCTGAAAAGAGAAAAAGCGCTATATAGAAATCGACCATTCCCTGGAATATGTTGAATGATCTCGTCTATCGGGAGACGGTTCGTTACGTTGCAACGCCCACCACCTGAGATCGCAAGCTTTCTACCGAGCTTATTTCCTTTATCAATTAACAATACTTTCGCATGATTTTCAGCAGCACCAATAGCAGCCATTAACCCTGATGGGCCACCACCAATGACAATCACGTCATATTTCATTTTAGTCACCAACTTTATTTAGCATCATTCTATTATACTGTATTGTCTACTAGATAAAAAAGTACACATGTATCAATTGGAAGTGGCAATCTTTTTAAAAGAAGAGTACACTACTAATAGTGTGTTTTTATGGATGATCTTAGGACGCATTATCGTCCTTATAGAATAAAGTGATTTGAAGGAAGAAGGGATTTTTTTGTCTTCTAAAATGTTGCGAGGAACGTTTATATTAACTTTAGGTACTTTCTTAACAAAGATATTAGGAATTTTATATGTTATTCCGTTTACAAGAATGGTAGGGGCAGAAGGAACTTCTCTCTACCAATATGCATACATACCTTATACGATCTTTATTAGTATAGCGACAGCGGGTGTTCCACTAGCTGTTTCTAAATTTATTTCAAAATACAACGCATTGGAAGAGTATGAAGTAGGGCGAAGATTGTTTAAATCTGGTTTACTCATCATGCTTGTGAGTGGAATTGTATCTTTTCTCATCATGTTCATAGGCGCACCATCCTTTGCAGCGCTCTTTGTTGATGCAAAGGATCTTGATCGCTTGGCAGATGTTGTTACAGTCATTCGTGCAGTTAGCTTTGCACTGATCATCATTCCTTTTATGAGCTTAATCCGTGGATTTTTTCAAGGGCACCAATCAATGGGTCCATCAGCAGTCTCTTCGGTTGTTGAACAAATCGTCCGTATTGGCTTTGTTCTAGCTGGTGTTTTTATTGTTTTGAACTGGATGAATGGGTCAATCGTTGATGCAATTAGTGTCGCGACTTTTGCAGCATTTATCGGTGGAGTAGGTAGTCTTGTTGTTTTGTTCTGGTACTGGTATAAAAGGAAGCCACATCTAGATCAGTTATTAGAGCAGGATAAAGGAAATGTCGACGTTTCATTAACCGATATGTACAAAGAAATCATTGTCTATTCGATTCCTTTTGTCCTTGTAGGAATTGCGAATCCACTGTTTCAATTTATTGATTTAGCAACGTTTAATCGAGCGATGGTTTCCGAAGATTCAGAGTATTTTTTGACGATTTTAAACTTTAATACGCATAAAATAGTCATCATACCTGTCACTCTTGCCATTTCCTTTTCCTTAACGCTTGTGCCAAGTATTACGAGGGCATTTGTTAGTGGGCAGATTCAAGATTTTAATAAACAATTAAATCAAAGCATCCAAATTATGCTGTTCTTAACTTTACCAGCATCGATTGGATTAGCGATTTTAGCAGAGCCGGTTTATACGATTTTTTATGGATATAATCCTGATGGGACTGATATATTAAGGTTTTATGCACCTGTAGCTGTCTTGTTTGCATTGTTTTCGGTTACAGCTGCAATTTTACAAGGCATCAATGAACAAAGGTTTACTGTGCTTAGTTTATTAGTAGGGATTTTAGTGAAGCTTAGTTTGAATGTGCCTTTGATTCGTTGGATGGGCACTGAAGGAGCCATTTTAGCGATTGCTCTAGGCTATGCTTCAGCTATTCTTATTAACTTAATCGTGATAAAAGTGTTTTCAGGCTATCAATATCGCCTAGTTTTTCGTCGAAGTCTATTAATTGTCATCTTTACTGCAATCATGCTTTTTGTCACATACGTGTCGTATGAAGCCTTAACATTGCTACTATCCACTGAATCTGAAGGACAATCAATTATTATAGTAGCAGTTTGTGCAATGATTGGTGCAGGAGTGTACTTCTACTTAAGCATTAAAACAAGACTCGTCCATTTCTTATTTGGATCAAGAGTTGAAAGAATTTTAACTAAGCTAAGAATTCGGGTTTAAAAGGAGTTTAAAATGAGAATTGATAAAATGCTTGCAAACTTAGGCTTTGGCAGTCGCAAAGATGTGAAGAAGCTATTGAAGGATGGGGCTGTCACAATAAATGAGCTGAAAGTGAAAGACGGCAAACATCATGTTGAACCGAATGAGGATGTTGTTCACGTACATGGAGAAGAAGTGATTTATCGTGAGTTCATATATTTGATTATGAATAAGCCGCAGGGAGTAATTTCAGCTACTGAGGATCTGAGGCATGATACAGTTATTGATTTATTAGAGCCGGAAGATAGAGTGTTTGAACCATTCCCTGTAGGTAGATTAGATAAAGATACGGAAGGACTACTGATTATAACGAATGATGGACAACTATCGCATCGTTTGCTATCACCAAAAAAACATGTGCCAAAAACATATTTTGCAGTCATCGATTCTGAAGTAACAGAAAAAGATATAGAAGCCTTTCGTCAAGGTGTTATTCTAGATGATGGCTATCAAACAAAAGAAGCAGAATTGAAAATTTTGAAGGCTGGTGAGACTTCAGATATAGAATTAACGATAACAGAAGGTAAATTTCACCAAGTGAAAAGGATGTTTGAATCGGTTGGGAAAAGGGTGATGTACCTTCAACGTATATCTATGGGCTCTTTGCAACTTGATGAAGAATTGGAACTTGGTCAGTACCGGGAGTTAACAGAAGAAGAGATTCTACTATTGCAAGCTGATAAATAGAAGTTGTTACATTATCTTACAAAAATAAAACGCGACATTCATCCAGAGAATGTCGCGTTTTATTAAGTCGTATATGAGGCTAATTATCGCCATTTTATTTATGATGATACTTTCACTTTCCTTTGTGTAATGGTCCATTTGCCACGACTTGGACTTTTGACTAAGTCATTGTACGCTAATACATTTAAATCACGTTGAATCGTACGAGGTGTGATACCAAATTCCTCCACAAGTTCTTGAGTTGTTACAGTTCCGTTCTTGCTAATAAACATGTATACGGATTTAATACGGTTTAACATCCGGTTAGTTGAAGGTTTCAAAGAACCACTCCCTATCCATTTTTCAAACCAATGACATTTCCTGCAACCGACTGCTTCTTTTGAAGAAACATGTCCTTCAAGCATATGTAGTATTCTTTTTCAGAAGACAACCCCTTTACAAATGGAACATGATAATAGGATAAAAATCCTACCCTGTTACTATTGTAACCCTATTTTCAGATAATTTCCACTATCATAACGTATTTTATTCATTTTTCCAAATAAAACGTTTCACCTCCTTTGTTTTAAAATATATGGTATACAAAGGTGATATTATGTCTGAATATTCAATTAAATTTAAGGGAATCCTAAAGACAGGGAACTTTTTCATGTTTCACCTCGTATAAAAAGGAAAGGAGGGGTTCGGTTTGTCGTTATTGACAATAGATATAAAAGAAGCAGGTTACGAAGAGAAGGAAGCGATCATAAAAGATATTGCCTTTTCGATTGAAAAAGGAGAGCTGATTGGCTTAATTGGCCAAAATGGTGCTGGTAAAAGTACAACAATTAAGACGATTTTAGGTCTTTTATCTTATAAAGTAGGAAATATCACGTTTGAAGAAAACACGAAATATTCATACATACCAGAAAGACCGATGTTTTACGATGAGCTTACATTAGCTGAGCATTTAGACTTTGTAGCAGCTGTAGAAAATTTGCAAGAAGAAGATTATAAACAGCAACTGGAGACATTATTGCATACGTATAAGCTAGCAGAAGTTGTGCACGAATTTCCCGGAAAATACTCAAAAGGCATGCAACAAAAGGCGATGCTTATCTTAGCCATGATTACAAACCCGAACCTATATATCATTGATGAACCGTTCATTGGGTTAGATCCAAATGCGATGAAGCTGTTTCTGCAATCCATTCATGCAGAAAAAGCTAAAGGTGCTGGAATACTAATGTCGACACATGTTTTAGATACTGCAGAGAAAGTGTGTGATCGTTTCATCATCATTAATGATGGGATCTTAAGGGCAAGTGGCACTTTAGAAGAGATTCGCAGTGCATGCGGGATGAAAGACGGGTCGTTATACGATTGTTTCCATTCGATAGCGGAGGCGCCAAGCGATGACTAGTTTGCAATTGTTTTTAACTAGATTGTGGAAGCATCAAAAACAGCAATACGGTGTGTTTAAGTCTATTTTTGATTGGACAATCATTGTTTATATCTTACTACCTAGCGTTGTGATTTTTCTATTCATCTATAATTCATGGTGGGTTGAAGTTCCTAGCTGGGCAACAAATGTACCGCTATATTTATTTGCATTTTTGCTTTATTTAGTCTGTTGGTTTAGGAATATAAAACCATTTGTAGAAGAGGCAGATCAAGTATTTCTTATTAAGCACGCAAAGCTTTATAGGGAAATGAAGCTTTTGAGTTATCTTTATACCTTACTTAGTGGAATCATATTAATCCTTGTTTGTATGCTCGTATTTTTGCCGATATTCTTCATTCATTTTCAATTGAACTTTTATCATTTGTTCTCATTTTCTCTTTATTTATTTATGGCACAGGTCAGTATTATGTATGTCAAATATCAATTAAAAAAGATTGAGAGTCGATGGAAGTATATTGTTCTGCTTCTAATAGTATTTATTGTTTATGGATGGATTCATCAGTTGTTGATTTTTTTATGGTTGATTGACCAGCATCTATGGCTTATTTTAATTAGCATAACGATGTCTGTGGTTTTTGTATACTTAACACAAAAGCAATTAAAAAGCTTATATAATGTAGAATATGATCTCCGCCTTCATCAGGAAGAAAAGGTAAAGAATATCCAAATGATTTTATCATTATCGCAACAAATCGAAAAGCCATCGCTTGTAAAACGGAAAAAGCCACTATTGTTTCGTCAGTCAAAGAGAATATTTGCGAAAAGATCTAAAATAAATGGGTTTATTGAACTTTTTATTAAGGCATTTATTCGTAATTACACCCACTGGGGAAATTATTTGCAAATGACGTATATTGGTGCAATTGCGATTGTCTGGATTCCTGCTTTATGGATTAAAGCCTTAATCTTCTGTGCGTTTTTAGTGATGATGTATTCATGGCTAGGTGTCTTATGGGATAAAATCTATCGCTTTAATGCGATTACTAAGAAGTACATGGAGTATGATGCCTATTTTATCGCGAGAAAAAGAAGCATCAATGGGCTCTTTATAGTTTCTGTGCTTTTAATAGGGGCTTTTGTGTGGGGTGGTATGATACTAGTTGGTCCAATCGCAAACTTTCTTTCCATGTAGCTTTTTCGTTATAATGAAGAGTATGTAGGCGTGCGAAAGGAGAATAAAAATGAAAACGAATGATTGGCAACGTGAAGTTGAAGCTCGTACAGAAAATTTGCTTGAAGATACGAAAGCTTTATTGCGAATTAAGAGCGTGTTAGATGAGAAAGAGGCTACAGAGGAAGCTCCATTAGGGTTAGGTGTGAAAGAAGCCTTGGAATATATGCTTGCACTTGGTGAACGAGATGGGTTTACTGTGAAAAATGTCGATCATTTAGCAGGGCATATTGAATTTGGTGAAGGAGAAGAATTGGTAGGAATTCTTTGCCATGTTGATGTCGTTCCTGAGGGAGACGGATGGACGAAAGAACCGTATGGAGCAGAGATTCATGACCGCAAAATCTATGCTCGAGGAGCAATTGATGATAAAGGGCCAACAATGGCTGCTTACTATGCCATGAAAATTGTGAAGGAACTTGGGCTGCCATTAAATAAACGAGTGCGGATGATCATTGGAACAGATGAAGAATCAGATTGGCGTTGTGTGGATCATTATTTTTCTAAAGAAGAGATGCCCACAATTGGCTTTGCACCTGATGCTGATTTCCCCATCATTTATGCGGAAAAAGGCCTTGCTGACTTTGATCTTGTTCAAAAGAAGTTGGCTCCATTAGGAGAAGATTTTCAAGTAGAAGTTCGCTCATTTGATGCTGGCAGAAGATACAATATGGTTCCGGATTTCGCTAGAGCTGTTTTACATATTTATTTTGAGCCGACTGAAGTCATTCAGCGATTTGCTGATTATTTAAAGTCAGAGGAAGTAAACGGAGAGTATTATATGAAGAATGGTGATCTTGTTCTAGAAATAGAAGGAGTTTCTGCCCATGGGATGGAGCCAAACAATGGCATCAATGCTGGTTTATATATGGCGAAGTTCTTAAGTGATTTAAAGCTTGACCAAAGAGCAAATGATTATTTCTCTTTTGCTAATAAATACTTATGCAAAGATTCGCGGGGGCGTAAATTAGGTGTGTTTATCCGTGATGAAATAACTGGCGACTTAACGATTAATGTTGGTGTCATGAAGTATGTAGTAGAAAATGGTGGCCACTTTGGCTTAAATATGCGTTACCCAGTTTCAAATGAGATGAGTAAAACAAAAGAAATACTAGATGCATTATTAGTTGGAACACCATTTACGATTGAAAATTTAAAAGACGCAAAGCCCCATCATGTAGCAGAGGATCATCCGCTTATTCAAACATTGAAAAGAGTGTATGAACAACAAACTGGTGAACGAGCAGAACTATTATCGATCGGTGGTGGGACATATGCTCGCTCATTAAAAGCTGGTGTAGCATTTGGTCCATTGTTTCCTGGGCGAGAAGACATCGCTCATCAAAAGGATGAATATATGTATATAGATGATCTTTTTAAAGCTACAGCGATTTATGCACAAGCCATATACGAACTTGCCAACTAACTAGAAAGCTTGATAAAATGGCAGAAAGTTTAACGCTTTAAAGGGATATATACTAGGCGAAAGGGAGTTAGACATCCAATGAAATATGTCATTTATAATGGGGAAATTACAGAACGCAAAGAAGTAAAGATTGATATTGAGGACCGTGGCTATCAATTTGGTGATGGTGTTTATGAAATGATTCGGGTGTATAACGGTAAAATGTTTACAGCGACTGAACACCTTGAACGCCTACATGAAAGTGCAAATAAGATTGGAATGATTATTCCATATTCAGTCGAAGAATTGAGAACACAGTTAAATGATTTAATCAAACAGAATGAGTTGAATATGGGAACGATTTATATGCAAGTTTCTCGTGGGATTTCTCCGCGTAACCATCCTTTCCCAAATCCTGCTGTTGCGACTACTTATGTAGCAACTGCACGCAGTGTGGATAGACCATTAAAAGATATGGAAAACGGGGTTAAGGCGATTTTAAAAGAGGATATTCGTTGGTTATTATGTGACATCAAGAGCTTGAATTTATTAGGGAACTTAATGGCAAAGCAGGCAGCAGTTGAAGCAGGTTGTTTTGAAGCGATTCAACATCGTGGTGAAGTGGTGACTGAAGGAAGTGCATCGAATATTGCGATGGTTAAGGATGGAAAGCTATTTACGCACCCTGCAAACAACTTAATCTTAAACGGGATTACAAAAAGAAAAGCAATCGAATTATGTGCAGAAGCACAAATGCCATTTGCTGAAGATGCCTTTACATTAGACGATCTAAAGAAAGCAGATGAAGTATTTTTATCAAGCACAACATCTGAAGTCATGCCAATCGTAGAAATACAAGGTGTGAAAGTAGGAAACGGCAAACCAGGTTCTTACACGCAAAAGCTACAACAACTATTTGAAGCAGCCATCGAAAAAGAATGCGGACAACTGAAAAACAAACTATATAACGAAGTGAAATAATATTTGAAACAAGCCTCCATAAATGGGGGCTTGTTGCTTTTGGGCGGAAAGTAACAAGGTTGGTAGAGAAATCAGCAAGTTTGGTAGAGAAATCAGCAACTTTGGCTGAGGAATCAGCAAGTTTATTTATTTCCTTCTTCTTTCATTTCCTCCACTATATTCGTTAAATAATCTGCTCCGAAATAGATTTCCTTTTCTTGATTATGATGAATCGTGAGTGAATAACGATTGCCTTTATAGGTGAAATTTAACAATTCATGTATGTAGTAAATAGTAGGCTTAAAGACAGCTTCGCTATTTTCTCCTTCTTCCTTCATATAAGCTTGAATATAATGAGCTTCATTTCCTTTAATATTCATTATTTTATGGATCGGAAATTTTACATCGTTTACATAGAAACCATGTTCTTTGTTTAAAGACAATTCCTGCGTGTCATGGAATTCTGAACGAAGGAGAAGTGATTCATATGGACTTGACGCTTTAGACCAAGATTCATTTAATGTATAGAACCCATCTTCAAAATCGCTTACATGTACTTGATAATTTTTATAGCCCAAGGGTGCTTCAAGAATTAGTAGCGATGAAGTTTTTTCACTATTTATTTCTGCAAGTGCTTTTTTTCGTTCATCTTGTGATAGGAAGAAGTAGCTAGCTACAGAAATAATGAGTATGATCAATAAATAATTAGTCTTTTTCTTCAATTGTTTACCAGTCCTCTCATTAACCATTCCTCTACATTATTCATCTTGACAGCTAAAAACTCCTTTATTACACGAGAAATCCCTATGTTACAATAAAATGGATTTTTACAGATTTATAAAGCAATTATAAAGATTAATAAATAGTGGATTTAGTTTAGATAAACTAGAGTTAGGAAAAGCGAGGGAGTGCATGTGAGCCGTCTAGAGAAAATTTTGTTGGTTGAGGATGATGGACAGATTGCTAGAGTTGTTTGTGATTATTTAAGAGGAGAAGGCTATTTTATTACTTGGTCGTCGACGGGGAAGGAAGGGCTAGATGACTTTCGTGCAGATCACTATGATTTGGTATTAGTTGACGTCATGTTGCCAGAGATGGATGGCTTTACTTTATGCAAAGTTATAAGGAAGGAAAGCCATATCCCTGTCATTATTGTAAGTGCGAAGACAGAGAGTTCAAGCAAAGTTAATGGTTTGGATATTGGGGCAGATGATTATTTAACAAAGCCTTTTAGTTTAGAGGAGCTCGGGGCAAGAATTGCGTCTCACTTACGACGATACCGACGATATAGTAAGGAGCATGATTTAACAGAATATGCAGGTGGCTTACAAATCGACTTTGCCAAAAAAGCAGCTTACCGAGAAGGAGAATTGCTTACGTTAACAGGGAAAGAAATGGACCTTCTTCATTTACTTGCATTAAATCCATTTACTACCTTTACAAAACGGGAGTTGTATGAGCATATTTGGCAATCAGAAGACATCGAAGGTAATAATGCAGTAACCGTTCATATTAAATCTTTACGTACAAAGCTTCGAGATGATGCAAAAAAACCTATGATTATTCAAACCGTTTGGGGCTCTGGGTACCGGTTTATTGGAGAAGAGCTGACATGAAAATAAAAACGTGGCTACTACTCGCCTTTCTTGTTGTTATGATCTTGCCTGTCCTTCTAATAGGTGGACTATATTACACGATCCAAAAACTTGATGAGCAGAGCAATTTACTAGAGCACTTGGAATTTCAAGGAATTGTCGATTCGTTACGACCATCATTAGAAAACCCAAACCTATACGAAATCAAAGCGAACGAACATTTCCGAGAGATCGAAGAAAAGACAAGTGATCAATTGAGGATTACATTATTCCGGTCAGATGGTGTCGAATTATATACGTCATTAGATTATTCACAAGTGACAAAGTTTCGCAAAGAGAAACTTGATCGGTTATATGGAGGGCTTCACCAAATCCAAAAAGGCTATCGGACGATCTCCTATAAAGGCAGTGTTACCTCAGAAGAGCAAATAATCGGGATATATGAAATTACAGTGCCTAGAACGGAGTGGATCGAAAGTGTTGATAACCGGAAGAAGCTTTTAGCAGCATTTGCTTTACTAATCTTCGTTTTGACGTATGGAATTGTTATCTTTTTATTAAATCGAAAGCTTACAAAACCGATTCACCAATTAAAGCTTGCGATGATAGGCTTTGCTAAGAATGAAAAGATGATACCAGCTGTACATCGTGGAAATGATGAAATGGCAGAGTTAAGCAACCATTTCTTGGAGATGAGGAAGGAGATTGTCGAGGCTCGAAAGGCACTAGAAAATGAGCAAAAGGAAAAACAGTATATGACTGCTGCCCTATCTCATGATTTGAAAACTCCTTTAACGGTTGTGCGAACTTATACAGAAACACTGTTTCGAAAAGAGTTATCTGAAGAGGAACTGAAGGAGTATAAACAAACGATTTTTGACAAGTTAGATTACTTAAAAAAGATGATTGATGATCTAACCTTGTTCTCATCCCTGCAATCGAAACAGGAAATAGATTTTGTTGAAGTTGAAAGTGAAGAATACATCGACATGCTCTTTTCTGGATATGACAAATTATGCGATAAAAAACGAATCATTGTAAAAGAACATATTGAAGTTCATGGTATGTTGAGTGTTCAGCCAAATCAGTTAATTCGTGTCATTGACAATATAGTCAGCAATGCTATTCGTTATACACCACAGGGCGGATGTATACATCTTTATGCATTTACACATCTAAACATAAAATCAACCATTTTTAAACCATTCGAAAAAGAAATTTTGGAATGGAGTAAAGGGGGAACCGTCCTATTTGTACAAAACGAAGGAGAGGCAATTTCCACTAGTGATATGGATCATTTATTAAAACCTTTTGTCCAAGGAGAGCAGGCAAGGGGAACTGGTGGGCTGATCGGTTTAGGTTTAGCCATCAGTCAGTTAATTATGAATCAGCATCATGGGAAAATAAAAATATGGTCAGCTGAAGGCTACGGGACACTAGTCGGGCTATGGCTACCAACAAAGAAAGAGTGATAATAATGAAAAAGGTAATAAATTCGATCATATTTGGAGTTGTCTTGTTATTATTAGCAGGCTGTGGAAGCAGCCTGAATGTAGATGATGTGATTCAGAATACATTGTCTTCTACTAATGAACGTAAATCTTATTATGCAGAAGGTGAGATCAGGATTGAATTGGGAGAGGGAATGGTAGAGGAAGCCACTTTCCAAGAATATCAACATCAAGATGGAAGACGTTTAATGATTACGGAAAATGCAGAAACGAGCACCGCTTCACATGCACTGTATGACGGAAAAAGCTTATATATGTATGATGAGCTGTCAGGTTATGCGATGAAATCAGCTCCATTCATAGAAGAGATTCCTGGTGCACAGTCACATCAAGAGCAATATATGCTCTTAATGGATCTTTTTAAAGATACTCATGACCGTAAAGTGATTGGAGAAGAAGAAGTAGGCTCGTTTGATACGGTTCATGTGCAATTGATCAGCAAGGAACAAGACAGCTTATGGGGGAACCTAGATATATGGATTGATAAGAAGTCTTGGTCAATTGTAAAAGGGATTACAAGAAATGGAGAAACTCAATCCGAGTTTTCTTATAAGACACTAGACTTTGATCCAACACTAACAGATGATATGTTTCAAATTGATTTACCAGAAGGTGTAGTATATGAGGAAATAGATGCTACTGCAAATGAAGTTTCTTTACAAGAAGCAGAGGAAGCGTTAGGGAAGCCATTTTTATTATGGGATCATGAAGTACTTACAATTGAAAGAGTGGAATTGGATGAATTCAACGGCATATTCGATCGTGTTGAAGTCACGATTTATTTTGAAAAAGAGGGAATCCAGCAGTTCTCATTATCGGTATTTCCTGCACCAGAAGAGCAGGAGTTTGCTATAGTTGAGGATGATATTCGTGTAAGGGGCTTACCAGCTGAGTATGATTCTTTCATAAGTTCTCTCATGTGGGACGAAGATGGGTTACGTTATTCTATAATACTATCACATCCGGATTTAACTGTTGCAGAAGCAATTGCACTAACAGAAGAGATGATGATCAGCTCTGAGGCAGTTGAATAAGTATGCTTGGCGTTGAAATATGGTTACTATACACGATAATTGGTGTTTCGATCAGCCTATTAGGTGTCATGATTGGAAGGAAAGCGAAAAAAATAGGGACGTCTGTTGAAGTCGTCCTTGTTCTACTCGCAGTGGCCTATGCTATCTATACGTATGGTTTTCTTGATTCATTTATTGTGATTGGTGTTCTAGGGGTTAGCTATATGCCTGTCAGTCAGATAGATCATACGATAAAAATGGCAAACAAGTTTAGAAGTGAACTTCATAAACACTCTTACAAAGCACTTGAATTGACGAAAGATAGAAAGAAAACAAGTTATTTTTTAATTCTTTATGTCATAACGACAATTAGTGCTGTGCTGTTTATTGTATTCATGCCAGACCCAAATCTATTAAAATATATTCTATACATTTGGCTTATTCATGTAACAGGTGAAATGATTCAATCATGGATGAAGGCAAGATCAGTTGAAGTATTCAAAACAGATAGTGATCTATATGTGCTGTCGAAAGTGGATGGAATGAAGATCCCATTAAATGAAATTATTGAAGTTCAATATCAATCAAGGCCAGACCTATTGCGCATGCATCCTTTGTTTACAATGTTTTCATCTATTGGAGACTATACAACGAGCATGGGGAAAGTGACAAAAATCCGTATCCCTATACAAACGATTTATGTCACAGGACTTGAAAAAGAGCAATGGCTAAAAGAATATGATTCTGAGGAAGTAGATAACGTTTTGCCAATATTCCACAAGCGTAACGTGAAAAGGCTGGCCGGAAAGCTTTACTTCGCTACAGCCGTTAAAGGTGTAGGAGCCTATGCAACTCTTTTAGCGGTTCTCGTCTTTTTGAATGCACCTGAATTGGTAACGATTATTGCGATTGTCTTTTTCTGGCTTGTAAATCTATACTTATCTGACAGAGTTTTAAGGCTTGCATTAGATGCTGTTGAATTAAAAGATGATCAAATTTTACAATTACGTGATCATATTGCAAATAAAGCCGGTTTACGGAAAATTAAAATCTACGAAACAGAATCAGATGAATTCAATGCATTGGCGACAGGAGTAAATATCGGAAGGTCGATGATCGCGCTTACGAGCGCTACCTTAAAACTACCAATTGATGTTATATCGGGTATCATTGCTCATGAAATGGTTCATGTGAAAAAGCGGGATGTATTGATTGGACAATTATGCCGGTTTACCTATATTGGGTTGCTTGTCGGAATTATCCTGTTTCTTCAAGAATGGATCATTGAACATCAAATTATCGGTTTTTTCATTATTTGGCTATCAATTATGTTCTATACAGTCTATCAATCTTTCTTTTCACAATGGATGGAAGTAAGAGCAGATCATTGCGGTGCAAAGCTATTAGAAAATGGGGCTGAGCAAATGTCGTATAGCTTATCGACTCTTGCAGAAAAAACGGATGAAAGATCAAAGTTCCTCAAGGATGAAGGTGAAGATTACAAGAGTATTTGTGAACGAGGCAGCTGGATTTGGCGACTCATTGAATTTCAACTGATGCCGCACCCGCCAATGTACTGGAGAATACAATCTTTACAGACAAACATAAGCTGGGGTAGAGAAATGTTAAAGAAGTGGTTCAAGGATCGTTTGCTGGAATCAATTCGAATGAATTAAGGGAAGTGTTCACTTGTACATGATGGAACTAAGAGACACCATTAAAGTCATGCTAATCGAAAGATATAGGGCGTGAAATAATAGAAGAAACAAGCCTCCGCCAATGGGGGCTTGTTTTGTAGGAAGGGAATCAGCAAGCATTCATGAGAAATCAACGACTTTGGCAAAAGAATCAGCAAGTTTTCATGAGAAATCAGCGACTTTCCACGAAAATCATTAAATTCACAATTCTATCCCAGTACTAACGAAATAAATCACTTGATAAGTATCGTTCTCCTGTGTCGCAAACGATAAAGAGAACTATGTCTTCAGGAGAAAGTCGTTTGGCTACTTCCATTGCTGCAAAGCATGCTGCCCCAGAAGATGGTCCAACCAATATGCCTTCCTCAGCTGCTAACTTTCTCGCTGCAGTGTACGCATCTTCATCCTCAATTTGATGAATTTTATCATATACTTTTGTATTTAGGATTGGAGGGATAAAGCCTGGGCTCGTTCCAACAAGCTTATGTTTACCCGGTTTTCCTCCTGAAAGAACAGGTGAGCCTTTCGGTTCCACAACATGAACTTCAATTGATGGGAAGGCTTCTCTTAACACTTCGCCTGTTCCAGTAATTGTACCACCTGTTCCTGAGGTGGCAACAAATGCAGCTAGCGGTTTTTGTAATACATCCATCGCTTCGATGATTTCAAGAGCGGTAGATTTTCTATGAGCATCAGGGTTTGCGCTGTTCTCAAATTGCATGGGGATAAAGCTATTTGGAATCGTTTCAGCAAGCTCCTGTGCCTTCTTAATCGCCCCTGGCATACGCTCGTCTCCAGGTGTAAGCACAACATCCGCTCCGTATGCCTTTAGCAAATTGATTCGTTCTTGTGTCATTGTATCCGGCATAACTAGAATCGCTTTGTACCCTCTAGCAGCTGCGTTCATGGCAAGACCAATTCCTGTATTGCCACTTGTTGGCTCAATAATTGTTGAGCCCTCTTTTAATCGCCCTTCTTTCTCTGCTTCAATGATCATATTAAAGGCAGCACGGTCTTTTACACTTTTGCTTGGGTTATAATATTCAAGCTTTGCATAGATCGTAGCTCCGCCTTTTGGTGTAAATTTGTTTAACTTCACGATCGGAGTTTCTCCTATTAATTCAGATATATTATGTACAACCTTCACTTCTGTCACCCTTTCAAACAAGTCTAAACGGTTGAATAAAAATACGTTATACTTACATCATAAACAAGGAAAACGTATGAAATCAACCTAAAGAAGGGATGAAGAAAATTGAATATTAGATCAAGTCACTATTTCTTTGCCGTACCTCTCACGTCTAGCATTCAAGCAAGTTTAGCCGAAAAAGCTGCTGAGATGGATTTATCTCGGTATTTTAAAGAAGTAGTTTATGAGGCAGATTATCATATTACGTTGGCGTTCTTGGGGAATATCAAGAAGGATACGCTTAATACGATTGTACATAAGGTACAGAGTGAATCAGCAGACTTCTCTTCTTTTTCACTTTTGTTGGAAGGAATCGGTGTATTTGGGGGCAAACAAAGTGAACCAAGAGTGATTTGGGCCGATATGAAAAAAGAAGAGAGCCTGCATGAACTTCGTAAAATTGTTTATGCAAAATGTACAGAGGCTGGTCTAGAATTGGATTCTAGACCATTTTCACCACATATCACCCTTGCTAAGAAGTGGATTGGAAATGAAGCGATAGAAGAAAAGCTGCTTAAACAATACTCTACGCAATTGACAGCAAAGGTTGTGAAGGTTGAAAAAATTGGGTTATACAAAGTTTGCCCTGGGAAAATCCCTAAATATGACTATGTGTATAACATTCCATTAAAGAAATAAAAGGCATTAGGGAGAGAGGTAGAGATGGGTCAACTAATTAAATTACAAGATTATGTATCTAGATATGAACAAAATATATATTTATATCCATCGAGATTTGTCCGCTTAAAAAAACAGCAATGGCAGCATATACAATTGAAATGGAAAATGGATATAGCAGATGAACCAAATCATGAAGTTGAAATTGAACAGCGCAAGCCCTTTTTTCAAAAGATGAAAAGCTTGATAAAGAAGGAGGAGGTTGTTGAGGAAGAATTAACAGTCCCTCAAGAAGATGAATTTGATTTTTCCGTAGGCTATACGATCAGGCCACAGTCTGAAGAGATCTTAAAACAACAATTTTTAGATCAATTGCTTAAATTCCAGTACAAATGGGTGTCCTCAACTTTGATGGAAAAATCATTTATTGATCGAAAGTACACCTATGATCCGAAATTGAAATTTTTCTTACAAAGGTTCCCTGATACATTCTTACTTCTTTATGAGCCGATTTTCCATTTGAAAAACGCACCAGTTGAGACGGAAACAATCCTTATCACACCTACTGCTACATTATGCATAGCGCTGATTGAGGAAGATGAGCAGGATGTGTTTGTTGGGACAAAGGAACATTTTTGGTTAAGAAAAGGGAAGAAGCGGGAAGAGAGGATTTTAAACCCCCATATCGCTTTGAACAGGACAGATAAAATTATACGGCAAATTTATAAAGCGCATGATATAGATTTTCCTGTCAAAAAAATTCTACTTTGCCGTAATGGATATATTGACGACCCCTCAGCTCCAGCAGACGTCGACATAATTGATAAAAAGGGATATGAAAAATGGTTTCATTCGATGAGGAACTTACAATCTCCTCTAAAACATATTCAGTTAAGAGCAGCAGAAAAACTATTAGATTATAGCATGACGACATCCGTAAGAAGGATAGAATGGATGAATACGGATGACGAACAATAATCAGCCGATTTTCATCGTTAATCCAATGGCTAAAAATGGTTATAGTAAAAAAATATGGAACAAAATCAAAACGCAATTGAATAAAGAAAATATCGCCTACGATGTGTACTTCACAGAGGCACATGGACATGGGAAATACTTAGCTCAAGAGGTGGCAAACCTCCATGAAGAGCGGCCGCTACATATCATTGTTGTCGGTGGGGATGGAACACTCCATGAAGTGATTAATGGTTTATATGGCTTCATGCAGATTTCAATTGGCTTTATCCCTGCTGGTTCAGGGAATGACTTTTCCAAAGGGTATGGTGTGCCGAAGAAGCAATCTTATGCTCTAGATGTCATTTTATATACCCATCATGTAAAGAGAGTCGATTTAGGATTTATAAAGCATAAGAATCACGTGTTTATAAACAGTATGGGTGCTGGATTTGATGCATTAATTGCATATAAGGTGAATCAATCCCCACTAAAAAAATGGTTGAATAAGCTGTCTTTAGGAAAGTTGATTTATGTTTATACTGTCATAAGGGAATTATTCACATACGAAGTAACCGATCTTAAAGTGATCGTGGATGAACAGAGTCACTCCTTTTCAAAGGCTTGGTTTGTGACTGTTTCGAATCAGCCTTATTTTGGTGGAGGGATGAGAATATCACCCTCAGCAACTCCGTTCGATGGTGAACTAAACGTAACGATTGTTCATAACTTATCAAAAGTAAAGTTATTGCTCCTGTTCATTTCTGTATTTTTTGGATGGCATACTCGTTTTAAAGAAGTAGTGATGTTTACGGGACGTGACATTTCTATCTATTCGCAATCGCCGATGTATGTACACGGAGATGGTGAGAAGCTTGGCCATACTCCTGTAGAAATTGAAGTAAGGCCAGCTGCGGTCTCAATGCTACTTCCTGAATAAGGATAAGTTGTTAGGAGTTGATTCTTCATGTCTGCACACAATCGTCCTTTTGAAGCGTTTATTGATGGAATGAACGAAATAACGATTTTGCTCCCATATTCTTATCATGGTGGAAAATCGGAGCGTTTTTTCCTTATGGGTAGAAAAACGAAGGAAGAGCTTACAATAAAAGAAGAGATTGACCTAATTGAAAAACGTAAATATAAATGTGAAACGAAGACAAGTGATTTGTTTGGACAACAATTCGTGATTACCGATTGTTATGGAAAATCGACAGATCTGCAAGTTGGTGCAGTAATCCGGACTCCTGAATTTGATGATTTCTTTTATTACACTGGGACACTAGGTGCGGTATATGAACGAGATAAAACCGTCTTCTCCGTATGGGGGCCAACAGCAACGGAAGTGAAATTAAATCTTTATCCCCCAGGGACCAAGTTGCCAAAAGTGCACTCGATGATACGCAATGAAAAAGGTGTATGGAGTGTTTGTATCACCGAAAATCTTGATTGCTGGGCGTATACGTATGAAGCTTGTGTAAACAAGGAATGGAGAGTAGCAGCTGATCCATATGCGAATGCTGTTACAGTTAATGGAGAAAAGTCTGTAGTCGTATCAATGCAGAAAACGAGATTGCATTCAAAACCAGTGCTTCCATCCTTTGCAAGCTATACAGATGCAATTATTTATGAGTTGCATATTCGTGACTTTACGATTCATCCGCAAAGTGGTGTGAGGAATAAAGGATTGTATCTCGGTTTAACTGAAGAGTATACGAAAACAAAAGACGGCAAATCAACTGGTCTCTCCTATTTGAAAGAGCTCGGTATAACACATGTAGAGGTTCTGCCGATTCATGATTTTGCCGGAGTAGACGAAACATCTCCTCTTGAATCATATAATTGGGGCTATAACCCTTTGCATTTTAATGTTCCAGAAGGTTCATATTCGACCAATCCGTATGATCCTTATAACCGTATTGTAGAAGCGAAGGAAATGATTCATTCTCTTCATCTACAAGGCTTGCGGGTTGTACTAGATGTGGTATATAACCATGTTTTTGAGAGAGAAAGCAGTTCGTTTGAGTTGCTTGTTCCAGGGTACTATTTTCGTCATGATCTTAATGGGATGCCTTCTAATGGAACAGGGGTAGGCAATGATTTTGCATCTGAGCGGAAGATGGGGCGAAAATTCATTGTTGACTCTGTGTTATACTGGGTGAACGAATATGGGGTAGATGGTTTTCGCTTTGATCTGATGGGAATTCTTGATATTGAGACGATGAACATGATTAGAAAGAGACTAGATGAATTGGACCCAACGATCATTATAATTGGAGAAGGGTGGGAATTGAATACCCCGCTTCCGGATAATCATAAGGCCTCAATGCGAAATGAACAGCAGTTAGTAGGCATTGCTCATTTTAACGATCAATTTAGAGACGGAATAAAGGGAAGTACATTTCATCTGTATGATAGAGGCTTTGTGTCAGGCAATTCTTTTTATAATGAACAAGCGAGACAGAGCTTTATTGGCAGTGTAAGTTATAAATTGAATTGGAGAGGAATTTTTAAAGATCCTATAAAATCAGTGAATTATGTAGAATCACATGATAATCACACGATGTTCGATAAATTGCTCCATCTTCATAACAATCATGAAGGGGTAGAACTTTATAAACAACATCGCCTTGCAACATCAATAACTTTATTAGCACAAGGAATTCCTTTTTTGCAAAGTGGTCAAGAGTTTTTTCGCACAAAGAATGGCGATCCGAATAGTTACCGTTCTTCGGATTTAATCAATCAAATCGATTGGGAGCGAAGAAGCAAATTTGCAAAGGATATTCAATATATTCAAGGTGTGATAGCTTTAAGAAAAAGTCACGGTGCCTTCAGGTTTAAGAGAAAAGAACAAATTGAGAAGCACATCCGATTTTTGGAAGTTGAAGAGCCGGTGGTCGGGATTTTATATAATCAAGTTGGCGCATATGGGAAATCGAATAACATCTTGCTATTTTTAAATCCGAGCGATCAAGACAGGTGTGTAACTTTGCCATTGGGCCAATGGGAAGTGGTGATGAACAATGATTTTGCTGGAGATCAACCATTTTATACCTGTGAAAATGAAACAACTGTTCCTTCTTTCTCATTATGTGTTTTACTTCATGAAGAGGGACTTGACGATTAACGGTAGAACAAGCTAAAATTTAATAAATAGCTATTGTGAATTGATTCAATAGCTGTTTTTTTATTCCTAAAAAACAGGGAGTACTTCGATAAGAGCTTCCTCTTAAAGTGATAAGTAATTTGACATAGATAATTGGTAACCTGTAGGTGAGTCGAAAAAGGGATACTGCAATCTAAAACCATAGATTGTTCGTTGAATCAATCGTGCACCTGCGGGGGTTAACTCCTATCCTTTGTTTTAAAATAAAATGTTAAATATAGGGGTTTTAACGCCCGTAAACGTGGGATAAATTGTAGGTGAACAATAGTGGAACATTTTTTTGGAGATGAGTGGGAAATATCGCCTGCTGGTGGAGCAACTGGGGATGCATTCTTTGCGCAATCGAATGAGCAAAGGTTATTTCTAAAACGAAATTCTTCCCCATTTCTCGCCGTTCTTTCTGCTGAAGGCATTGTGCCAAAGCTTGTTTGGACGAAAAGAATGGAAAATGGCGATGTGGTTACAGCTCAAAAGTGGTTAAGTGGACATGAGTTAAAAGCCCATGACATGAACCAGGAGAGGGTTGCGAGGTTATTAAAGAAAATACACTCTTCTAAACCATTGTTGACAATGTTAAAGAGAATAGGGAAGCCGTCACTAAAGCCCGAAGAACTTCTAATGATTCTAAAATCTTC
Source organism: Niallia sp. CD-39 (assembly GCF_059874745.1). Classification (NCBI taxonomy): domain Bacteria; kingdom Bacillati; phylum Bacillota; class Bacilli; order Caryophanales; family Bacillaceae; genus Niallia; species Niallia sp. CD-39. The sequence goes on from NZ_JCBCPS010000008.1 coordinate 39,340, forward strand.
AATGTCTGAAGAGCTTATGAAGCATTCAGCCATTAGAGAAGCTGTTTCATTTATCGAGTGTAAAGTTGGGCTTATTGAAAGCAATGAAGTAACCGTTTGTCATGGGGATGTAAACCATAACAACTGGCTTCTTTCTGATGAGGATGAACTTTACTTGATTGACTGGGATGGTGCAATGATTGCAGATCCCGCAATTGATCTCGGGATGCTCTTGTTTAGTTATATTCCTAAAGAAGAGTGGCATGCTTGGTTGGATCAGTATGGACTTATTTTGACGGACCAGTTGTTACTACGTATGAAATGGTACATGTTAACGCAAACACTATCTTCTATTCAATGGCATGATAAAAAAGAGCGCTACCATGAAATGGAGAAGCTAATTGCTAACTTGGATGGGATTTTGCTTAGCTAAGATTTGTTAATCCGTCAACCCACTGGGATAAACTATTCACATTTGATTCAATATGTTGGTCAAGCTCTTGTGATTGCAATCCGTCTTGACAGTAACTCTTGATCTCTTCAAGGATAGCAAGTGTTTTTGGATCTACATTTTGTTGTGTTTGAAGATGCGAAACGAGTCGTTCAATTTGTTCACATTCAGAGATTGATCCACAACAATCAGTATGATGGTTGTTTAATAAATCTCGTAATAGCATGAATTGATCTTGTTGTGATAGTGGCATAATAATCGACCTTTCTAAAATGGAATCACATTTAGCTTGTGATTCCATTGCTTTTTTATGCGTTTGTCGAGCTACTACATTGCAAACGCAGTTGCAAGTGAGTAAAAACCGTGATATTGTTTGAACGAAATGATCATATAGGAGTGTCGTCATGAGACAAAGAAATAAACCATGGGCAAGAGAAAGATTAGCTGAGTTTCCTCAGTTTGTCATTGCGGAGCCTGAAAAAAACAAAGGCAATTGGAGCACAGTTTTTGCAAAGAATCAGCCTCTCCACATTGAAATTGGAACAGGTAAAGGCAGATTCATTACCGGTATGGCAAAGATGAACCCTCACATAAACTATATAGGGATTGAATTAGCAGAGAGCGTTATTGTTACGGCATTAGATCGAATCTTAGAAGAAGAGCTCCCTAATGTGAAAATAATGAACGTCAATGCAGAAAAACTTACAGAGTTATTTGAAAAAGGCGAGGTTAGTCGTGTTTATTTGAATTTCTCTGACCCTTGGCCGAAAAAGCGACATGCCAAGAGAAGATTGACGTATAAGAGTTTCTTAAAACTCTACGAAGATGTATTAATTGATGATGGTGAAATCCATTTTAAAACAGACAATCAAGGGTTATTTGAATTTTCCTTAACAAGTTTTTCTGAATATGGAATGTTGTTAAAAGAAGTGAGCCTCGATCTGCATAAAAGTGACATGGAAGATAATGTGATGACAGAGTATGAAGAGAAGTTTTCCAATAAAGGCTCTCGTATTTTTAGATGCGAAGTAAAATATCAAGCAGCTGCAAAAATGTAGCAAACTAAAAAGATGGTCTTCTCACTTGAGAAGACCATCTTTTTGTATTTATCTTACGAAATTCCTAGTGGATATGCATCTAAAATCGTACCCGTTTTTGCGTCTGCAACAAATTCATATTGAACTACAACATCTTCAGTTTTACGTGAGATCCCTCCGCGATAAATTTCATAATGTAAGTTTCCTTTTTGGAAAGGCTCAACCTTCATATGGATCCAGGAGCCTGAAATCGGTCCATCTTCTTTGAAGATACGTTTTACATCGTTCAAAACTTTTTCAGGAGAGACCTTTGTTTCTTTAGCAATGATTTCTTTTGCTACAAGGGCGCTTGTCACACCAACGGTTACACCTAAAAAGAATGATTTCCAGTTCATAAGAACACCTCCGCAAGCACAAAATGATGATGATTACATCCATCATACCAAAAACAAGAATAGAGAAAAACAATCAATGCATATGTTTTCCAAATAAACCTTGGGACATATGACTAGAAAGCCGTATGAAAGTTCTGTAAAATGAATGTATACATAAATCGCAGGCTGATAACCTGTGCATATAAAAAGGAGCAAATAGATGAATAATAAAACATTGGAATTGTTTAAAACATTAACCGAACTACCCGGTGCGCCAGGAAATGAGCATGCGGTTCGCAGGTTTATGGAAGAGCAATTAAAACAGCATTCGGATGAGATTGTAAAGGACAAACTAGGCAGTATTTTCGGCGTAAAAAGAGGAACTGGAGAAGGTCCAACTGTCATGGTTGCCGGTCATATGGATGAAGTAGGGTTTATGGTAACATCGGTTACTGAAAACGGTATGATCCGTTTTCAAACTTTAGGTGGCTGGTGGAGCCAAGTGTTGTTAGCACAAAGAGTTCAAATCATCACAGACAATGGCCCAGTAATTGGTGTAATCGGTTCGATTCCTCCTCATCTACTTGATGAAGCAAAAAGAAGCAAGCCGATGGAAATTTCTAATATGCTGATTGATATTGGTGCAGACGATAAGGAAGATGCTTTGAAAATTGGAATCAAACCAGGTCAACAAATTGTTCCAGTATGTTCATTCACGAAAATGGCAAATGAGAAGAAAATTATGGCAAAAGCATGGGATAATCGTTATGGCTGTGGCTTAGCAGTGGAACTACTTGAAGAAGTAAAAGGTGAAACATTGCCTAATACTCTGTATTCAGGAGCTACAGTGCAAGAAGAAGTAGGGTTGAGAGGTGCACAGACTGCTGCAAACATGATTAATCCTGACATTTTCTTTGCATTGGATGCGAGTCCGGCAAATGACATGTCAGGAAATAAAAATGAATTTGGACAATTAGGAAAAGGAGCGTTATTGAGAATCTATGATCGCTCAATGGTCACACATCGTGGAATGAGAGAATTTATTCTAGATACAGCAGAATCAAATAACATTCCGTATCAATACTTTGTATCACCAGGTGGAACGGATGCTGGACGCGTTCACATTTCAAATGAAGGTGTTCCGAGTGGTGTAATTGGGATCTGTTCACGTTATATTCACACATCTGCATCGATTATCCACACTGATGATTATGCTGCAGCGAAAGAATTGTTAGTAAAATTAGTTAAATCATGCGATCAATCAACAGTGAATTCAATTAAGACAAATAGCTAAGAGTTAAAGCGTAAGATTCACGCTTTGCATTAAGAGTGTAGACAAAGTCGATTTTTGACTTTGTCTACATGTTTTCTAGAGAAATTTTTAATAAACATTAGAATGTCTGTCTAGAAAATGTTTGTCATATGTCTTGCAGTGTTTATGAAGAACACAAGGTTCATCAGGGGCCTTCGATCAATGATGTTTGCGAGAGTCTACACCGTCTGATCGTATGCTCAAGTTTTTCGCAATCCTTAGAAAGAGGTAATTTTCATATGTATATTGTTGCAATCGGGTCAGAGAATCCAGCAAAGATTGAACCAATCAAGCGTGCTCTTTCTGGCCAAGAATTTGAATTTAAAGCGATTGATGTACCATCTGGCGTTAGTAACCAGCCATTCTCTGATGATGAAACGATTCAAGGAGCAATTAATCGCGCCTTTCACGCAGTAGAGGCGACAGGTGGTAACGTAGGGATTGGATTAGAGGGTGGAGTTGTAGATACTAATCGTGGGATGTTTGTATGTAATTGGGGAGCGCTATATGTCCCTAAAAGCGAGCCTTTTATAGCTGGAGGAGCAAGAATCAGACTTCCGGAAGAAATTGCATCAGAATTAAGAATCGGCAAAGAGTTAGGTCCAGTAATGGATGCATACACTAAGAGACAAGGAATTCGTAAAACAGAAGGAGCAATTGGAGTATTAACGAATACAAGAATAAAGCGTGCGGACATGTTTTTCCATATTGTACAGGCGCTGATTGGTCAGTATGAGTATGCTCAAAATAAAGCTGCAGGGAGGTAATCCCTTACAGCTTTATTCATATACATAAGCCAATGCTTTCATTGCTTGATCTATGGTTTCTACGGTAATGTTTGCTCTTGAAGAAAGCTCCTTTAATGGATGGTGTAAATGTTCTGGTCGAATAATAATTGTTGGTTTTCCATTAGCGAGGGCTGTTGAAGCATCCATCGCCGTATTCCATTGCTTATACTTTTCACCGAAGAGGGCGATGACAACGTCTGCCTTGCTTAATAATAATTGCGTTCGAAAGTTATTAACGCTAGAAGAGGCAGCATCTAATGAAATCTTATCTGGCTGTTTTCCCAATACTTCTTCCCCTATGTAGTCAGATCTGTCATGGTCTTCCATCGGACCAGTAAATGTAAATGGAAGATCAAGAGTCCTTGCCTTCTCCTTTATTTCATTTCTCCAATTGGAATGAATCTCTCCTGCAAGATAAATGGTTAAATTCATTTAAGTCCCACTCCTTTTTAATCTAGTTTACCACCTTTTTCTGACAAGAAACGCAATTATTATACGAATTTCCCTAAGATTCACTGAATGAGATAAATTTTAGGTTGTCAGACTAATATAAGGAAATGTATGATAGAAAAGGATGAATTTAAATTATGTCAAGGGGGACAAAAGTATGAAATGTATATGGCGACGTTCCTTCTTCTTGCTCGTTATCGCCCTTATTATAACTGGATGCAGTGCTTCATATGAAGAAAAGCAGAATGAAGCTTTTGATGCTGTTAAAGAGGCTCTCCAAAATGGACCGAAAAAAACTAATAATAGCAATGTAAATATTGATTATTATGTTCCTTTTGGCTTTGAAATTGTTGAAGAAATGCAAAATAATATTGTTTTAAAGAATGGTAGAAAAGAGTATATCCTTTTTTACAATCAAATTGAAGATGAGAATAGTCAAGTGATTTATGAATCAACTCTCGCTCAAAATGACTATGATTACAAAGAAAATATGCAAGAAGGTAATCGTTTTGGATATCTATTAATGAAAGAAATAGAAAATCAAATGGTAGAAATTGTTGTTGGCGTTGGTGGAGTAAAAATTACGTCACATATAAAAACAAAGCAGCTTCCTTCAGAAGCTCAATACATGATGAATATAGCTCAATCGGTAGAAATTCATTAACAAATAGAGGTAGACAAGGGTAAAGCATTCCCCTGTCTACCTCTATTTGATTTACTTGTTTTTACGTAAGAACTTTTTAATGTTTATTTTCTTCAAAGGGTTAATCTTTAAGAATTTGATTGAAGGCATTGAAAACTTCTTGAATCTCTTTGTATTTATTGTTTTTGATGAAACAGCTTGCTCGTGGTCCTCTAATTTAAATTGGCTCACTTCATCTTGAAGGTCACTCGCAATTTGGCTTAATTCAACTGCTGCTTCGTTGACTCTTGAAATAGCTTCTAATTGTGTTTCACTAGATGCAGAGACTTCTTCAGATGCAGCAGCGGAAGATTGTGATACTCCGAATACTTCTTCTACCTTATCTGTTAAAGACTGATTTGATTGAGTTACGTGCTGTATTGACTCTTCAATTGTTTTAATCTTTGATGTGATGCTCTCAACATTTTTTACAATGTTTTCAAATGCATCTTTAGTTGTATGAACAGATTCACTTTGCTTTTCTTTATAAGTGTTAAACTTATCAGACTCACTCATTAGCTCAGACATTTTATGATTCATCGATAAAACGAGCTTATGAATGCTTTCTGCCTCGTTTTTAGAGCGCTCTGCAAGCTTTTTAACTTCATTGGCAACAACAGCAAAGCCTTTGCCACTTTCACCAGCTCTTGCGGCTTCTATTGAAGCATTTAAAGCTAAAAGGTTTGTATTGTCTGCTATGTCTTGAATTGTATCTACAATCGAAGAGATATTTTTCGTCTGACTAGCAGCATCTGAAACTCTTTCAATTAAATGGTTTGATAATGTTAATAATTGATCTGAAACTGTTTGTAAATCTTCTACTGTGCTCAAGCCACTTAAACCTAGTGTAGTCGTACTTGAAGCGTCAGATGAGATCTCTGCACTTAATTTTTCAGTATCACTTATGGCTCTTGCCACATTCTCAATTTCATTCTTACTGTCCTCTAACTGAAGCGATTGAGTTTCTGCACCAGCTGCAATCTGCTTAATTGCAGCATCTACTTCATTCGCTTGGGCAGTTGTTTCTTCTGAAATCGCAGCAAGATGCTGTGAAGATGCTTGTAATTGTGAAGATGAGTTTAAGATATGCAAAAATGACTGTTGTACTTTTTCAGCCATTTGATTAAATGAAGAGGCTAGTTCAGCCATTTCATCTTTTCCGTTGGACTCAACTCGGTATGCTAGATTTCCGCTTCCGATTTTCTCGGCGCCCTCTTTCATAGATGAGATCGAGCGAGTGATGTTTGTCATTAAATAGATGCCTGTTACTGCAATGATAATGATGAGAACAAAGCTTACAATATACACGATTGTATTTAATATAGCGTTTTGTCTTTGAATATCAGCTGTTAATGAAGAATGTGCTTCGATAATCGTTTGTTCAGCGCGCGTAATCGCACCTTCTATTGCAATAGCTTGTGAATCAAATTGACTAATAAAGGCTTCGGTTTGATCATATGCATCATGAATTGTGTGTAAAGCGTTTTGATAGTCACCTAATCTTCTCGTTATATAATCCTTTCCAGACTCGTCTAAGCCTTCATGTTGATTGATGGCTGTTGCTAGAACTTCGGATGTTTCAATAAATGAATCATACGCATCGCTCTGTTGACTTGCTAAATATTGTTGTGAGTATGATCGCATTAGAAGAAGCAGATCGTTTATTTCTTCGCTGTTTAAGCTTTTTGTTAAGGTTGTAATTTGGTTTGTCGTACTATTAATGTAAGCTTGTAAACCTTGTGATTCATCAAAACCAATTTGTGCATACATTCGATGAAGTGTTTGAAAAAGTTCATCATATGTACCTGAGATAGTAGCAACTTGATTGAATTGACCTGCAATTCGACTATCTTCTTGAAGCTCGCTTAATCTTAGTGTTTCTTCTTTCATCTTCTCAATGGAATTAAAAACAAATTGTGCAGTTTCTTCTCTTGGTGAGCGTAAAAACTGTTGTTCCCATTTTCTAGCCGTAGCCATTTGGTACTTAACCTCTTTACTCCCGCTCACAGTTTCCTGTAATTGCTTTTCTTGTTCCCGATTATTCTCTTGTATCATTCCTAATACAAAATTAAAGGATAGAAGCAAAAGCAAAGCACCGACCGTCATTATTCCAATGAGGCTTAATTTACCACGTATTGTTTTCAAATAATCACCCCAAAAGTAATATAATTCTAATAAATGAAAAATTTTATTTAATTATAGTCTTTTAAACCTATGAAAACAATAAGAAATATGTCGTTTTGTGGATGTCTTAAGACCTAAAATTGAATAATACCGTTACCAAAGTCATTCTAATTCGCTTTTTTTAGAGAATAAGTGATTACATTCCAAGCTCTAGGTGCATTCTTCACCACATGAGTGATAATGAAACAAGGATATGTTGTTAGATTTTTGCTCGCTAATAGGTGGCGAGTTATGCTTTTCTTCTTACAAATAAAAAGTGAAAGGACATATAATGGACTGATAACTTTATGCTTGGTATAGTTGAAATATGGAAACCTTAAAAAGTGTGAAGCGGAGGATGTAGATGATGGAAAAATTAAAATCGATGGAGCAATTTGATCAATTGACAAAAAAAGAAAATGTAGTATTTCTTTTTTCAGCAGATTGGTGTGGGGATTGTCGATTCATAGAGCCGTTTATGCCTGAAGTAGAAGCGAAGTACTCAAATTATACATTTGTATATGTAGACAGAGATGAATTTATTGATTTATGTGCGAACCTTAGTGTATTTGGAATTCCAAGCTTTGTAGCCTATAATCAAGGAATAGAAACGGGTCGTTTCGTAAGCAAAGATCGTAAAACACAAGAGGAAATCGAAGAATTTATTACATCGTTACAATCATGACAATTGAATTGGCTGCTTAGGCGGTGTCATCAATGGAAGATTGTAAGATGATTAAGTTCGTTAAGCAGGTGAGAGAAATGAAAATGGATAGCAAGAAAATGAAGAAAGAATTAGAGAAGCGTTTAGCTTCTGAACAGCGAAATATTATATTCGATCGAGAAAAGGATCAGCTTCGTATTGAACAGATTGAATCTAAAAAAGGGATTACAGTTTCGTTACCGGGAATAATTGCGAAATGGCAAGAGCAAAAAGAGAAAGCCATCGACGAGGTCGTTTACTATGTTGAAGAGGGCCTAAAGGCGATGAATGATACAGGGAAGCCTGAGCAATATGAGAAAAATATCCTTCCAGTTATTCGTTCAACTTCGTTTCCGACTGAAAGTGATGATGATAATCGATTTGTAACAGATGATCATACAGCAGAAACACGTATTTATTATGCTTATGATCAAGGAAGCTCGTACCGTTTAATCGATCACGCCTTTCTAGAAAAGCAAAGGTGGAATGAAACATCCTTAAAGCAAATGGCCTTATTTAACATCCGCTCACTGTCTACAAAATATAAAGTAGACGAAGTTGCGGGGAATCATTTTTATTTCTTTAACAGTAATGACGGCTATGATGCAAGCCGAATTTTAAATGATACTTTGTTAAAAGATATGGAACAAAAGGTGAAAGGAACGATGGCTGTAGCTGTTCCCCATCAAGATGTATTGATTGTCGTAGATGTACGGAATGATACGGGATATGATATATTGGCCCAAATGACTATGAGCTTCTTTGCAAGTGGAAGAGTCCCAATTACTGCACTCTCTTTTCTATATGAGAATGGCGAATTAGAACCGATCTTTATTTTAGGAAAAAACAAAAAGAAGAAATAACGATAAGACCAATTGTTAAAGTGGTTCTGAGATTGTAGACAAAGTCAATTTTTGACTTTGTCTATGTGTTTACTAGGGAAGTTTCTTTAGTAGAAAATCCATCATAGCTTAAAAAACGAATGTTAGACTGGGCTGCAGTTGAGTAAAGACCCTAATAGAGCACTTGGTTCTTGAGAGGGGACTTCGATGCAAAATAACAATTTTGTTAAGCGCTTGTCAGTAGCCTGAGAACCATTGTTAAAATGGTTCTTTTTACTTGCTCACATTTAGTTAGAGTTTTTTACGATAAAAGTAGTTGCTAGACAATCTCAATTTTTTGCCGATGTTACCCATATAGAAATATGGGTAAATTGAAGAAAAATCATCCATTCATTCATCAAATAGTCTTGAGAGACTTTTTTATCTCAAAATACAATCATAATTTTGTTAGAATAAAAGGAAGCTAGAAAGAAAGAGTTGGTCATAATATGAGTTGGATTAAAAAAATAATGAATCGTTTACGAATAGATGAAGACGAGAAAACGGAAGCGAGTTACGAATTTAACCAAGAAGATTCTGAAAAGAAAGAGCGAAATGGAGAGATGGAAACAAAAGTATTGTACCAATACCCAAAAGGAAATTTTCGCTTTCCGATTGTCCCAGATGACTATGATCACAAGGCTCATAGAAAGGATAGACAAAAGAAACAGCAGCCTGAGCAACAAGCACAGCTAGTGGGAAGTAAAAAGACAGAAAATCAGCAAACAATTACGACAAAAAAGGCACGAACCGAAATGAAGGAAGTCAGTCATATTAAGCGGTTTTCTCCGCGGGAAGTTCCTTCACCTATATACGGATTAGGTAAACCAAAGAATCGTACTAAGCCAATTGAATATGAATTAATTAGTGAAGATAAGGTTAATGTAGAACGGCTACATGACCAGTTGGAAACAGTTACTGAAGAAGAAGTGACCGTGGATCAGCAGATTTCTGAAGTTGATAGACAAGATGAACGTTTTCAAAATTGGTCATCTCCTACTCAAAATGTTGAATTCAATAATGAAGTGGATATGCGATTTGAAACCAATGTGATTGAAGTGGATCAAGACGTAGAGCAGCCAAGGAGTATTGAAGCTGTAACTGAAGTAGAAGAGCAAGGAAATATTGAAGTTGTAACTGAAGTAGAAGAGCAAGGAAATATTGAAGTTGTAACTGAAGTAGAAGAGCAAGGAAATATTGAAGTTGTAACTGAAGCAGAAGAGCAAGGAAGTATTGAAGTTGTAACTGAAATAGAAGAGCAAGCGAATATTGAAGTTGTAACTGAAGTAGAAGAGCCAATAAAAAATGAAATAGTAGCCGAGATATCTGAACAAGCTCCTGAACACAGTGTACATATTGAACAAAAGGAAAGCCATCGCCGCCATATTCCTTTTAATGTAATCATGCTAAAACAAGATAAAGAAAAACAATTGAATAAATCTGGAGTAATGTTACAAAAAGAAGTGCAGATGGAAAAAATTGAGAAGAGGGAGCTACCAGTAACAGTACCTGAGCAAACACCTATTCCTAAATCTGAACGGGATGAACCGTCTTTTTATGCTTTTCCAAGATTGGAACATTTGAATCCAGGTGTTCGACCAATAGATGCAGATGAATGGCTATATGAACAAGAGGAGCTATTAAATGCGACGCTAGCGAACTTTAATGTGCGGGCACATGTTGTGAACGTTACGCAAGGACCTGCGGTTACTAGGTTTGAAGTACAGCCTGAGCCAGGTGTGAAAGTCAATAAAATTACAAATCTCTCAGATGATATTAAATTAAGCCTTGCGGCGAAAGACATTCGTATTGAGGCACCTATCCCTGGCAAGCATACGATTGGGATCGAGGTACCAAATCATCAGAGCAGACCTGTCATGATTCGTGAAATCATTGAGTCTAGTGTGTTTACTGAGCATGAATCACCACTTACAGCAGTCTTAGGTCTGGATATTGCGGGCAAACCGATCGTTACGGACTTAAGAAAAATGCCACATGGACTGATTGCAGGTGCAACTGGATCAGGAAAAAGTGTGTGCATTAATTCGATTTTAGTTAGTCTTTTGTATAAGGCAACGCCAGATGACCTTAAGCTGCTTTTAATTGATCCGAAAATGGTTGAGTTGGCACCTTATAATCGGATTCCTCATCTCGTTAGCCCAGTTATCACAGACGTAAAGGCTGCTACAGCTGCCTTGAAATGGGCAGTAGAAGAGATGGAAAGAAGATATGAGCTATTTGCCCATGCTGGTGTCCGCGATATTCAACGATTTAATGAGCTGGCAAAAAAGAGTGGCCAGCATTCAGATCGCTTGCCGTATATTGTTGTAGTCATTGATGAACTTGCAGATTTAATGATGATGGCTCCAACTGATGTAGAGGAGGCTATTTGCCGAATTGCCCAAAAGGCGAGAGCATGTGGGATTCATTTGATTATCGCTACACAAAGACCATCTGTAGATGTTATTACTGGTTTAATCAAGGCGAATGTACCAACAAGAGTTGCCTTTTCAGTTTCTTCACAAGTCGATTCTAGGACAATAATTGATATTAGTGGTGCGGAGAAATTACTAGGTAGAGGAGATATGCTCTTCCTAGAAAATGGTTCTTCGAAACCAGTTCGTTTACAAGGAACGTTTGTATCAGATGAAGAAATTGATGAAGTCGTCAACCATGTTAGATTGGAAAGAGAACCAGATTATTTATTTGAACAAGAGGAATTATTGAAAAAAGCAGAAGTGATTGAGGAAGAAGATGAATTGTTTGTAGAGGCATGCCACTTTGTAATTGAGCAAGGAGCGGCTTCAACTTCGAGCCTTCAAAGAAGATATAAAATTGGTTATAATCGTGCAGCTAGATTAATTGATCTGATGGAGGCTCATGGATTTATCTCAGAGAACAAAGGGAGCAAACCAAGGGATGTATTGCTATCTGCATCTGATTTAGAAGTTCTTCTAGAGGAAAGAGCAAGTAATTAATGCAATTCGAGGTATTCTTTCCCTCATTGTGATAAATAATAAGCACCAATAACAGGAAAGAGAACATTGAATCATCATTTTCACACAGTAATCATTGTAAAATGATCTCAACATGATAAAATGGTGACGATGCTCTTTTGAAAATGAATTTTTTAGAGAGTTTTTCTTATCGAAAAAAGTGGTTCGTAATTCTCCATAGAATGACCTATTAATAGGAGAGGGATGATTCGCACATAGTCTTTCGGTGATTTTAGTGCTATAATGGGAAAATCATTCTGAAAACATTTAAACAATGAAAGTTTGCGAACGAATAATACAGACGAACAACAAATAGCAATTGTATTGGAACGTCATATAATGATTTACAGATATACGAAGGTTGGAGGTTTCCTTTTTATGACTATTTACCATTTTGTAGGGATAAAGGGCTCGGGGATGAGTGCCTTAGCGCAGGTGCTGCATGATATGAATTTCCGTGTCCAAGGATCCGATGTGGAGAAGCATATTTTTACTCAAGATGCCCTTGAGGCTTTAGATATAAAGATCCTTCCCTTCCAGAAAGAGAATATTCAGCCAGGAATGACAATCATAGCGGGGAATGCATTTCCTGATACGCATGAGGAAATCCAAGAAGCGTTAAAACTTGGGCTTCCAATTGTCCGTTATCACAAATTCCTTGGTGATTTTTTACAAAAATTCACAAGCATTGCTGTGACAGGAGCTCATGGGAAAACATCAACTACGGGCTTGCTTTCACATGTCCTTAATGGAGCGAAGCCAACTTCTTATTTAATCGGTGATGGAACAGGTAAGGGAAATGCGGATGCAAAATATTTTGCGTTCGAAGCATGTGAATATCGTCGACATTTCTTGTCCTATTCACCTGATTACGCAATCATGACAAATATTGATTTTGATCATCCTGATTACTTTGCCAATATTGACGATGTTTTCTCTGCCTTTCAAGAGATGTCTTGGCAAGTAAATAAAGGGATTTTTGCATGTGGTGATGATGAACAACTACAAAAAATACAAGCAAAAGTACCGGTGTTGTTTTACGGATTCGGAGAGGAGAATGATTTCCAAGCACGTAATGTACAAAAATCAACAGAAGGGACAACTTTTGATGTTTTTGTAAGAAATACATTCTACAACACGTTTACGATAAACTCTTATGGAGATCATAATGTCTTGAATGCTTTAGCAGTTATAGCAGTATGTCATTATGAAGAGATCGAAGCTGGTGTTATTCAAGATCAATTGTCTTCATTCAGAGGGGTAAAGAGAAGATTTACTGAAAAAGAATTTGGTTCACAAATGATCATCGATGATTATGCTCATCACCCGACTGAGATCAAAGCAACGATTGAAGCGGCAAGACAAAAATATCCGACGAAATCACTAGTAGCTGTTTTTCAACCGCATACATTTACAAGAACGCAAACGTTCTTACAAGATTTTGCGGATAGCTTAAATTTAGCTGATCAAGTATATTTATGTGAGATTTTTGGATCAGCAAGAGAGAATCATGGTCAACTTTCTATTGAAGATTTAAAAGAAAAGGTTGACGGTGCTGAAATCATTTCTGAAGAGGATATGACTGTCCTGCAAAAGCATGAGAATAGTGTCATCATGTTTATGGGCGCTGGAGATATCCAAAAGTTTCAGGAAGCCTATGAAAACGCAATTTAAATTAAATGAGAAAATGGTTTCGGAGAGTATTCCGAAACCATTTTTCTTTGATGATTACTTTAAATTTTCAGGGTTTAAGCTCTCAAGCTCAGTGATAACAAAACGACCGTCTTTTCGAATAAGAACATCGTCAAAATAAATTTCGCCCCCACCGTAATCTGGGCGTTGAATATTTACCATATCCCAGTGGATATTCGAATGGTTGCCATTAAATGCTTCATCATAGCATTGACCAGGCGTGAAGTGGAAGCTTCCATCAATCTTTTCATCAAATAAAATATCTTGCATTGGATGCAGGATATATGGATTTACTCCGATTGCAAACTCTCCGATGTAACGAGCACCTTCATCTGTATCAAAAATCTTTGTGATTCTCTCTTTGTCATTCGCATCAGCATCAACAATTTTCCCGTTTTCAAATGTGAGCTTCACATTCTCAAAAGTAAAACCTTGGTAAGGTGAAGGTGTGTTATAAGTGATCACACCATTGACTGAATCCTTCACTGGTGCTGTATATACTTCACCATCAGGAATGTTCATTTGACCTGAACATTTAATCGCTGGAATATCTTTAATACTGAACGTTAAGTCTGTTCCAGGGCCTGTAATGCGTACTCGGTCTGTACGGTCCATTAAGGCAACTAGGTTATCCATTGCTTTATCCATTTTGCCGTAATCAAGATTACATACGTCAAAATAGAAGTCCTCAAATGCTTCTGTGCTCATTTTTGCAAGTTGTGCCATTGAAGCATTTGGGTAGCGTAGAACAACCCATCGAGTTTTTGGAACACGAATTTCTCTATGTACTTTTTTGCCGATTGTTGCTCCATGAATTTTCATTTTATCATTTGGAACATCTGCTTGTTCATTGATATTATCTCCAGAGCGTAGGCCAATATAAGCATCCATTTTACTCATAACATTTGCTTCGAATTCTGCTGCCAAGTTAAATTGATCTTCTTTCGCACCTAATAATAGGGCACGATCTACTTGATGATCCTTTAAAGAAACGAATGGATTGCCACCAACAGCGTAAGCTTCTTTCACAAGAGCCGTAACAAGTTCCTTTTGCAATCCAAAGTTCTCAATTAGAATGTTTTCTCCTTCTTGCAATTTAACAGAGTACTGGATAAGATTTTTTGCTAATGTTTGTATACGTGGGTCTTTCATTTTTTTCCCTCCAAATGATTATTTCTACTCTTCTATTTTAACCGAAAAAGATAGTTCATGTTTAACATTAAACGACTATTTCTTTTTATGGTATGATGAATAAAGTAGATTTGGTTTTCTTCTAAATCTGCATGTATAATCATTTTATGGTTTATAGTTTTTACATATGGGTATACATTTAGTAAAGCTATACGGCCTAATCGAGTGTACAGAGCCGGAGGTGTCAGTCAATGGAAATTATTTTATACGTTAGTATTGCTGTAGTTGCAATTGCATTTGTTGTCTTAGTTGTCTTTTTAGCCAAAACGTTAAAATCATTGCAAGTGACATTAGATAGTGTGTCACATACATTGGTTAACGTAGAAAAGCAGCTAGACGGGGTAACGAGAGAAACAACGATGCTATTAAACAAAACAAATGCATTAGCAAACGATATTCAGCACAAATCTGAAAGCTTGAACAGTATGTTTTATGCTGTGAGAGAAGTTGGGGATTCTGTACGAAGCTTTAACGGCTCCATCCAAAAAATTACTTCAACGATCAATTATCAGTTTGAAGACAACAAAGAGAAAATTTCTCAAGTTGTTCAATGGGGTAATGTATTAATGGAACTTCGCAGTAAGTGGAAAGCACGAAAAGCAGAACCAGTTGAAGCGAATGAAAATACTCGATACGCTACAGAAAAGGTCCGTGAAAGAGCTAGATAACAATTATTGGAGGGATTGAACTTGGGTAAACAAGCACAAAGCCAATATGAACATACTTCTGAAAAGAAAGATGATAGCATGAACACGAAAGACTTTTTTATTGGGGCATTAATTGGAGGAATTGTTGGAGCAGGAGCTGCATTATTGTTAGCACCTAAGTCTGGTAAAGAATTAATGAATGACATTAATCATCAGGCATCTAACTTAAAGGAAAAATCTGAACACTTAAAAGAAACTGTGATGGTAAAAGGAAACGAACTTGCACATGTCGCAAAGGAAAAAACAAAAGATTTATCATCTGCAGTGTCAAAGCAATCAAATGAATTAGTTGAAAAAGTAAAAACACTTACTGATAAGGTAGATCATCAAGCGGAAGAAGTTGCTAGTCATGTAGACGAGCAATCAAACAAACTTGCTAATCAGGCTGAACAAAAAGTGGATGAGCTGCAAAACGAAATGAACGATACTTTATCAAAAGACAAGAAGCAACTGACTTCACAAAGATAAGGTAAGAAGCGATGAGAACAACTCTCATCGCTTCTTACTGCTAAGGAGGAATAAGAAATGGAAAGGTTATCAAGTATAGAATTGTTTGATCAAGCTCTACATAATGATAAGGAATTTTTCATCTTAAAACATAGCAACACTTGTCCAATTAGCCAAGAAGGTTATGATGAGTATGAACAATTCGCAAAAGGTGGGAATGGGGTTAAAACCTATTATTTAATCGTACAAGAAGATCGTCCGTTATCAAATCATATTGCTGAGAAATTCCACGTAAAGCATGAATCTCCACAAGCGCTTCTTTTTAAAAATGGAGATGTCAAATGGCATGACTCACATTGGAAAATCACAAATAAAAAATTGGCTGCCGCTTTAAGCGAAGAATAGAAATAAAAAGTGTTCGGAATTCCGAACACTTTTTATTTACTATATTTTATTAGGAAGTGAAGTCTTATATTGCTTGATTGGCCAGACTATTTCAATTTGATCGTTCTCGTGAATTGGGTCATTGAACGATGCTTTTATACCATTTCGCAGCAATACAAAGTTCCCTGTTGCATTGTCAGGGATGGTTATTTCGACCGTTTTAAATATATCTTGAAAAATGAATTGAACATCATTGATTACTTCGGTTTCAAGAACATCTCCATTTTCAATTCTATCCTTATCTGTTAATAGATGACCTTCACGTTTGATTTCTATTAGTTTTTTCTTCAACTCATGTTTTTTCCCGTTAAAGTTGATCGATATCGTTCGTTCAAACGGCATGTTTTTAACCTTAGCAAATTCTACGAGAGATGGCTTGCTTCTGTTCGTGATTGTAAGATGGTCCTGATCTTCAAAGGATCGTTCCAGAGACACTGGGACACCATTTTTATAAACCTTTCCTGAAAAAGGAGGGAGAATTGTCTCCTTGCCGTCAAGCTTAATCTGAAAAGGCTTTATCTCTTCTTTGTAATGATCTAATGCCAAGTGATTTAATAAATCTGAAATCGTCGCAGGGAAAGAATAATCAATGACGTCGTGATCTTGGATTACATAATCACTCGTAACACGTATTCCATTACAATGTATAGTTGGTTCAATAGTATAAGGTTTTTTGTTAACTAAAATGTGCTTTTCTTTATATTGATCCATTAAGTCGACAATTTGAATCAATGCTCTTTCTCCATCGGCCCCTTTTTCTACATAGATTTGATCATTGTTCGAAATAGAATCATCTAACTGACATGGTTCTCCATTTAAAAGAATAGTAGGAGGCGTTCCATGACTTCCTGGAATCGTGATTTTTTGACCGTTTAAGGTAACAATCATTGCATAGCCTGGTTTTCCATATAACCGATTCATTTTGATTCCACCTGCAAGTAAACAATCGCCTACTGTTAAGGCGTTTATCTCAAATAAACGAATCGGTTGTTTATTGACATAGACCGTTTTATATTGAACAGGCGCTTTATGAGCGGCAATTGCAATGCCAATCGGTGTAACTAGCTCTGGCCCAAGTGCGATATGTTCAGCAATTGTTAGCGACCCAATCGCGTCTACCCCACGAATGGCTACGCGATTTTCAGGTAATTGAAGTCGAGCGGCGATTCTTTTTGTTAAATCAGGTGTTTGGCTTCCTCCACCAACTAACATCACAGCTTTTGGAGGAGCTGAGTGATTTAACAAAAGAACTTCATCACAAATTGAGTTGGCAAGCTTCTCAAGTGCTGGTGAGATCTTTTCAATTAAGACTTCTTTTTGAATCTCTGTTTCAAACCCAAGAATGTCAGTAATCGTGACAGTATTTGACTCATGAAGCTCTCTTTTTGTTTGCTCAGCTAATGGGAAGTCAAGTAAGAGCTCTTCACTTATTGCTTCTGTGATTTCATCCCCAGCAACTGGGACCATTCCATATGCAGTTATTGTTCCTGCATTCGTTATTGCGATGTCTGATGTTCCCGCACCGATATCAACTAATGCAACATTCAGCTTTCTCATTGAAGGAGGAATGAGAACATTGATCGCTGCGATTGGTTCAAGTGTTAATGCATCCATTTCTAATTCTGCACGCTGCAAGGCTGCTAATAAAGATTCAACGACAACCTTCGGTAAGAATGTAGCAATAATTTCCACAGAAGCTTCCGTCCCCTGCTGATCGATCAGGTTTCCAATTTCTTGACCGTCTAATCGATAATAAAGAATAGAATAGCCAACACAATAATAGATCGGACTGTTTTGAGTTAGATTTTTTTCTGCAACCTTTGCTTGAGCCTGTTGGACTGCTGTTAATTCTAGATGGAGGATATCCTGTTTGGTTAGTAGTGGCTTTCCAATTAAGCTACTAAGAGCAACTGCTTTTTCCGTTTTTAATGCACGACCAGCTGCAGCCACACTTACTTTAGTAAGAGGACCATGCTTCTTCTCAAGCTTTTGTTTTATTGATTGAATGACTTTAGAGACAGCAACAATATCATGTATTTGGCCATCTAACATTGCTCTTTCTTTATGTTCTTCGATTTTCATATCAACAATGTGAAAATTCTCGCCATGCTGCTCTAAAATTACCCCTACGATGGATCGGGTACCGATATCTAGGGCAAATAATTTCTTCTTTGTATTCAAGTAGTAACACCTTCTTTTGTGAAAGAATGCTTTATTGCTTAAAAGCGTTTAATTGCGAAAGAAAAAATTCGTGACATGTTTGAATATTTTAGATATAATAACTCTAATAATTAAAAATGTATCATAAATCATTGAGCCTATAAAGAACAATTAGAGGAAATCATTTACTATGTGTAATATTGAGCAAGCTCTTGTTGTTATTTGGTGGTATACAAAAAGGAGAGGTTAACATTGGCTAATGAACTAGATCAGCTACGAGAAAGAGTGGATGAAATCAATCTGCAATTGCTTTCATTAATTAATGAACGTGCATTGTTGGTTCAAGAAATCGGCAGAGTGAAAGAGGCACAAGGTGTATATCGTTACGATCCAGTCCGTGAAAGAAAAATGCTTGACCTTATTAAAGAACATAATGATGGACCATTTGATAAGGCAACGATTGAGCATATGTTTAAAGAAATCTTTAAAGCTGGCTTAGAACTACAGAAGGACGATCATAGCAAAGCTTTACTCGTTTCAAGGAAGAAAAAGTCCGAGAATACGATTGTTGATGTAAAGGGAGAAAAGATTGGTGATGGCAACCCTCATTTAGTCTTTGGACCATGCGCAGTTGAATCGTATGAACAAGTTGCAACCGTGGCAAGGGCAGTAAAAGAAAAAGGGCTGAAGCTACTTCGTGGAGGAGCATATAAACCACGTACTTCACCATACGATTTCCAAGGTCTTGGTTTAGAAGGTTTAAAAATTTTGAAGAAAGTCGCTGATGAGTTCGATTTAGCTGTGATTTCTGAAATCGTTAGTCCGAATGATATAGAAACAGCAGTTGATTATGTTGATGTTATTCAAATCGGGGCACGTAATATGCAAAACTTTGATTTATTGAAAGCGGCTGGTGCTGTTCAAAAGCCTGTTTTATTAAAACGAGGAATTGCTGCGACAATCGAAGAATTTATTAACGCAGCAGAATATATCATGTCACAAGGTAACGGCCAAATTATTTTGTGCGAAAGAGGTATTCGTACGTATGAGCGTGCAACAAGAAATACATTAGATATTTCAGCTGTTCCAATTCTAAAGCAAGAAACACATTTACCTGTACTAGTAGATGTGACGCATTCAACGGGAAGAAGGGACTTATTACTTCCTGCTGCTAAAGCAGCACTCGCTATTGGTGCTGATGGAATTATGGCAGAAGTTCATCCAGACCCAGCTGTTGCTTTATCCGATTCAGCACAGCAAATGGATTTGAACCAGTTTGATCACTTTTTGAAAGAGCTAAAGGCATCATCATTAGTGAAAGCATAATATAAAAATCTCTACAAAAAAATGCTCCCCTATAAGGTAGGCAGGTTAACGAAAATAAATCTGACTACTTATGGGGGAGTATATTTTATAAGTAAAAGATTTTTTAGAGTGGGGAAACAAAATAGATCAATTAGTTTGCTAGCACTTGATGAGGAAACTTTCATAAATAGAATTATAAAAAAATACTATAATTTTTAAGCTAACCTATGAATGAGAAATGGCTTTTTTGTTGAATTCATGAAAATAAATGTACTTTTTTCAAAAAATTGTTGTCGATGATTGCGACAAAGCTTTGTCTATCGTATGATTATACATAATTAAACATGTGTAGACTCTCACAAGTAGTGAGATACCATATGTATACCGTATATTTTGACTGTGTAGGAATTATTTTAGGGAGTGAATAGGAATGAATGTAACAATTTATGATGTAGCTAGAGAAGCCAATGTTTCAATGGCGACCGTTTCTCGTGTTGTAAATGGAAATCCAAATGTAAAACCTACGACAAGAAAGAAAGTATTAGAAGTAATAGAACGTCTCGGCTATCGTCCGAATGCCGTAGCAAGAGGGTTGGCAAGCAAAAAAACGACGACTGTTGGAGTAATCATTCCTGATATATCTAGCACTTTTTATGCTGAGTTGGCAAGAGGAATAGAAGACATTGCAACAATGTATAAATACAATATTATTCTGAGCAATTCTGATCAAAATACAGATAAAGAGTTACATTTAATTAACACAATGTTAGGAAAGCAAGTGGATGGTATTGTGTTTATGGGTGGGAATATTAAAGAAGAACTAGTAAGTGAATTTGAGAAATCGCCCGTTCCGATTGTATTGGCAGGTTCAATTGAACAATCGGAGAAAATTCCGTCTGTGAACATTGATTATGAGCAAGCTTCATTCGATGTTACGAAATCATTGATTGATAAGGGACATGGAGCACCAGCATTAGTGATTGGGCCTCTGCATGAGCCAATCAATAGCGATCAAAAACTCCCAGGGTACAAAAGAGCATTAGAGGAATGTGGCGTTACATTTGATGAAGAGCTAGTGATAGAGGGAGACTATACGTATGATTCCGGATTAGAGGCGATTGAAAAACTGTCTAAAATGGAGAAAAGGCCGACGGCTATTTTTGCAGGTTCCGATGAAATGGCTTTAGGGATTGTCCATGGAGCTCAGGATAATGGGTATAATGTCCCTGGGGACTTTGAGATTATAAGTTCTGATAACACGAGATTAACATTAATGGTACGACCACAGATTACGTCTATTGTTCAGCCGTTATATGATATTGGAGCGGTATCGATGCGACTTTTAACGAAATATATGAATAAAGAATCAGTTTCGGATCATATTGTAGTACTTCCGCACCGAATTGAAGAGCGTAACTCAACAAAATAATTGTAGTGTCGATAAAAACAAGGAATTAAATAGTCATGTCTTTGAAACTCGCCAAATAGGCGAGTTTTCTTAAAGAATAAGTATGAATAGTCATTTATTGATGACTCTATGATTAATTTATAAAGAATTTATCGACTTTAGGTCATAAATTATAAGGCTGGTACCTTGCGATTTTCTTTATGATTTATGATTAGAGGTTTATCTTTTAAAATCGTTTGGCTATATATTTGACATACAATATCGTGTTAATAATTAGGAGAGGTATCATGAAAAAGTCAGATCTTTTAACACCTTTTGGAATCATAGCTGGGATCATTATGCTCATAATTGGTATTGCATCAAATGGTGGAATATCAGATATTCTTTCCTTTTTTGATCCAACTTCGATCTTAATTGTAGTAGGTGGTTTAACGGCTGCTTTATTCGTCAGCTTCCCTCTAAAGGATATGAGTAAATTATTTACGGTTATGAAACAATCATTCTCACAAGAAGAAGAAGATTTTATCTCTACAATAAAAATATTTATTAAACTCGCAGATCGGGCTAGAAGAGAAGGCTTGCTCTCATTGGAAGTGATGATGCAGGAAGTTAATGATCCTCATATTCGAAAAGGAATTATTCTAGCTGTAGATGGGAATGAACCTGGGATGATCCGGGATATTATGGAGGCTGAAATTGTAGCACTAGAAGAACGGCATAGAAAAGGGCGCACATTAATTGAAAAAGCCGGAGATTATGCACCAGCATGGGGGATGATTGGAACGCTAATCGGTCTTGTTCTTATGTTGAAAAACTTAAATGACCCTGGTTCACTCGGACCAAATATGGCCATTGCAATTTTAACGACATTATATGGTGCTTTATTAGCAAACTTAGTTTTTATCCCAATGGCTAATAAGCTTTTGGTAAAAACAGAGGCTGAGGTTTTTAAGCGACAATTAATTATTGAAGGCATCCTTGGAGTACAGGCAGGTCAGAATCCTCGTATACTTGAACAAAAGTTAATTGCATTTTTATCCTATGATGAACAAGTTGCCGCTGGGAAAAAGTTATATGCTCCTGAAGAGGGGGATGACATGGATCATGCTTAAAAGGCGTCAACGTGAGACTAAAAAAGGTGCATCATCATGGATGGTTACTTTTGCAGATATGATTACGCTTATTCTCGTGTTTTTTATTTTGTTGTTTTCAATGTCTCAAATTGACAGCATCAAATTCCAGGCGATTATGGATTCATTTCGCGATAGGCAAATATTAGATTATCCTTCAATACTTCCAGGGGAGGTTAACCCAGATACTGGGGATCAATCCCATGATTCTAGTCAAGATGAATATTCATTGAATCAGCTTGTGAAGGAAGTCGAACAAGTGTTAGGAGAAATGGGTTTAAAGGAAATGATTGTTGTTAACAGAAATGAACGTGGGGTTGTTCTTGTTTTACCTGAACAAGTAGTGTTTGCTACCGGAGAGGCACAGTTGCTGTACTCCTCTTTTCCTTTTCTTGATAAAGTTGGTGAACTTCTAGCGAATGTACCATATTTAATAAAGGTGGAGGGACATACTGATAACAGACCGATATCAACATTTCGCTATCCATCCAACTGGGAACTTTCCTCTGCAAGAGCATCAAGTGTTATCAGGTATTTAGAGGAAAATCATCAAATAGATCATACAAGGTTTACAGCAGTTGGTTATGGAGATACAAGGCCGGTCGTTCCAAATGATAGTGAAGTAAATTATGAAAAAAATCGTCGCGTAGAAGTCATAATCTCTGATCCATCATTTACTGAAAAATGAGGCATGGTGCACTTACCCGTATCGGGTGTGTCCCATGCCTTTATTGTATTAACCTATTATAACAATACTAATAGTATAAATAAGATTGTAACAAGCATTTACACAGGTTAGTATGTGTTTATCTCGTTCATCCCATCATGAATAATGTGTTTTTCTATTTGAGCATTCACTATAATTCACGCCTTTTGTAACGTTATTACTGTTATTAAAATTTCCTCCTAACCGTTTCGAATTGGATATAGTGCCTTATTAACTGTCTGTTCGTTCTTCTCGGTGATCTCTTCTTTTCTTGGAATTGGTCGATAAAGATTCACAGGGTCCTCCCAAGATTTAATTAAGGGCACAGGAGATTCTTTTTGCCATTTTGATAGCCATGATTGTGGGATATGGCCAGTTGCCTCCCTACTTTCAATCATTTCTAACCAAATATGAGACCATGCCCGAGGAACAACTCTCCATATATCATATCCACCACCACCGACGGCAATCCACTTACCATTACAGTATTGATGGGCAATCTCATGTGCTAGTTTAGGAATTTCTTTGTAGATTTTCATTGTAGCAGACAAATGTGTAAGAGGGTCTAAGTAGTGGGCGTCTGCACCATTTTGTGTGAGAATCACATCGGGTTTAAAGTAAGCGGCTACTTCTTTAATAGAGTTATGATATGCATGTAGAAAAGAGTCATCCTCAGTAAATGCATCTAATGGGATGTTAAACGAAAAGCCGTACCCGTTTCCTTGTCCTCTTTCGTTAATGTTTCCTGTTCCAGGAAAAAGATAGCGTCCAGTTTCATGTAATGATAGTGTACACACTGTATCGTCGTCATAAAAAGACCATTGAACACCGTCCCCATGATGAGCGTCCGTATCAATATAAAGTACCCGTGCATTGTACTTTTGCTGAATATATCTGATGGCTACAGAGCTGTCATTATAAATACAGAATCCAGAAGCCTTTCCTCTGAAGCCATGGTGTAGACCTCCCCCTAAATGAAGAGCGTGCTCAGTTTTACCCTCCATAACTTGATCAACGGCTGTCAGTGTACCACCAACTAATAGAGCACTCGCTTCGTGCATATTTGCAAAGATTGGAGTATCGTCTGTCCCTAATCCAAAACCTTCTGCTTTTTCTTCACTAAGTTTTCCCTCGCCTGCTAACTTTACGGCTTCAATATAGCTTCGGTCATGAATAAGGCAAATTTCGTCATCGGTAGCCATTCTAGGGGAGATGATCTGATCTTCTCGAATGGCCTGTATTTCCTTTAATAAATCAAGTGTCAGCTCTAGTCTTTTTTGATTGAATGGATGATGATCATTAAACTTATACTTTAGTAATTCATCTGAATAAATAAATACTGCGTTGTTCATACAAAATCCTTTCCAGGATGGTTTGGCCATAGTACCTCATGGCCAGCAGTCTTTAGATCATCGATAATGGCTAGAGGGTTCATTGTTTGAATTCTAAGTTCAATGATTTTATAATCATCTCCATGCTTGTATGGGTGGACGAGAACACTTTGAATATTAGCTTTCCGGTTTCGTATGACTGATGCTATTTCGTAGAGCATGCCGGCTTTATTTTTAACTTTAATTTCAATCTGTGAACCAGGCTGATTAATTCCAGTCATTTCAATAAACGTATGTAGCAAGTCTGTAGATGTTAAAATACCGACTAACTTACGGCTTTTTAAAATAGGCAAGCAACCAATTTTATGCTCATACATGGCTGCAGAAGCTTCTGCAATTAAATCAAGCGCATGTCCTGTGATTACATCCGTTTTCATTACTTTACCTAAACGAATCGGCAGGCTGCTTTTGAATTTTTCCGTTTCGAAAATAGAAGGGGTAGCGTCTCTTAAATCGCGGTCTGTTACAAGCCCGATTAATTCTTGTTTGTCATCGATTATCGGTAAATGCCGAATTTTCTTCTCGTTCATTAATCTCAATGCATCTTCGATTGTATCGTTTTCCTTCAATGAGACGACGTTTTTCTTCATTACTTCTTCAACAATCATCAAGTTCACCTCTTTACCAATCATTTAATACATAAAGCGGTTCTTAAAGCGAAGACGGTCAAACCTTTGAATCGATTCTTGATCAACACGACTACCAATCCGAACCATTAAACAATTAGCAGGGTGTGAGCTAATTTCTGGGTCATCCGTTGCATACCAGACGAGTCCACCTTTATTCATCATTTTCTCCATAACCTTGCGATATTCCCACACATCTAACTTAGTCCCTTTTAAGTCCCAGTGCCAGTAGTATTCAGTTGTAATAACAATATAATCGTTCATTTGATCGTCCATCATTGAAACTTCTAAAAGATTACTTCCTGTTCCTGTGCCTCTGAACTTCGGAATCACTTCTATAGCACCAAGTTCTATTAAATTGTCCATTTTTCCTTCAGACCATCTCTCAAGTGGATCTGGATAAAGAAAAGTAGTATATCCTACAATCGTATCTTGAAACCTAGCAATAATAATCCGACCTTCTTCTAGTCTAGCAATCTCTGTTAATGCTTTTTTTTGTTGCTCCGGGGGTCTAAAGGCAACTAAATCTTTATGGAATTCATAGTGCTTGAATTTATCAGCATCAATTGGGCCTTCAATAATTATAGTGCCATTTGGCGTTTTAATTTCTTTAGCGTTATATGTTTTTACATGCTTCAAATCGTTCACCACCTAGATTTGTTGTCATTTAATTCTATTATACATAAAAAAGGGAAGAATAAAGCGCTTTCATTAAAGAATACTTATTTTTTAAAATAATTAAATAAATAACGAGTAAAAAATCAAATAAAATATTTTAAAAATTGAGAAAATATAAATTTTATACTATAATAGATTCAAATGTTTAAATTAAAGGGGGATCTTCGATGAAAATGGAAGCGTTACCAGTAACAAAGGGGAACTACAATTTAAACAACTATGATGAGCTATATGCGAGTTACAACTGGGAGGATGCAAAGAAATCTTTCTCATGGAATGAAACAGGAAGAGTGAATATGGCATATGAAGCCATTGATCGACACGCTGAAGGTGATAAAAAGAATAAGGTTGCATTATATTATCATGATGGTGAAAGAAAAGAAAAATATACATTTAAAGAAATGAAGGAGCTTTCAAACAAGGCAGGTAATGTATTAAAGCAGCAGGGAGATGTTGAAAAAGGGGATCGAGTCTTCGTATTTATGCCACGTTCTCCAGAGCTATATTTTGCCGTATTGGGCGCAATTAAAGTAGGAGCAATTGTTGGACCCTTATTCGAAGCATTCATGGAGGGGGCTGTTCGAGATCGATTACAGGACAGTGAAGCTAAGGTATTGATTACGACACCTTCACTTCTCGAACGTGTGCCGGTTGGAGAGCTTCCTCATTTAAAACATATTTTCCTTGTTGGGGAAGGTATTAAAGAAGAAGGGCAGTATATCGATTTTAACAACCATTTAGAAGCTGCAAGTAAATCGCTCCAAGTAGAGTGGATGGAGTTAACCGATGGACTTATTCTTCATTATACATCTGGCTCAACTGGCAAACCTAAAGGTGTTTTACATGTTCATCAAGCAATGATTCAACATTATCAAACAGCGAAATGGGTTCTTGATTTTCAAGAAGACGATCTTTACTGGTGTACTGCGGACCCCGGTTGGGTAACTGGAACATCCTATGGTATTTTTGGGCCATGGCTAACAGGGACCTCTAACCTAGTAGTCGGTGGAAGATTTAATCCTGAAACATGGTATAAGATGATTGAAGATTATGGCGTAACTGTTTGGTACAGTGCACCTACAGCATTTCGTATGTTAATGGGTGCGGGAGATGAGGTCATTAAGAAGTTTGATTTATCGAGTCTTCGACATGTGTTAAGTGTAGGGGAGCCATTAAATCCCGAAGTAATTAAATGGGGATCTAAGGTGTTTGATAAACGTATTCACGATACGTGGTGGATGACTGAAACTGGAGCACAATTGATTTGTAATTACCCATCAATGGAAATTAAACCTGGATCGATGGGGAAACCAATTCCTGGAGTGAGAGCAGCAATTGTTGATGACCAAGGAAATGAACTGCCACCAAACCGAATGGGGAATTTGGCGATTCAAAAAGGCTGGCCATCGATGATGCACAAGATATGGAACAATGAAGAAAAGTATAACTCTTATTTTCTACCCGGTGATTGGTATGTATCAGGTGACTCTGCTTATATGGATGAGGAAGGTTATTTCTGGTTCCAAGGGCGTGTCGATGATGTAATCATGACCTCTGGTGAAAGAGTTGGTCCATTTGAAGTAGAGAGTAAATTAGTCGAACATCCAGCAGTCGCTGAAGCAGGAGTTATAGGAAAGCCAGATCCTGTTCGCGGTGAAATTATTAAAGCATTTATCGCTTTAAGAGATGGTTATGAGCAATCAGATGAGTTGATTGAAGAAATCCGCCAATTCGTTAAAAAAGGGTTGGCAGCACACGCTGCTCCTCGAGAAATTGAATTTAAAGATAAATTACCAAAAACGAGAAGTGGTAAGATTATGCGCAGAGTATTAAAAGCATGGGAACTAGATCTACCAACTGGTGACTTATCTACAATGGAAGATTAAACGATGCAACAAAAAAAGAATCCAGTTTTGGATTCTTTTTTTGTTGTTGCACCAATTACACGAAGATGTAACTGGTAATATTTATTCCTCTTCTTCATCTGGTGGATCAGGTATAACTGGTTCTTCTGGTGGTTCCGGATCGGGCTCTGGAACACTAGGCGGACTCTCTGGAGGAGGTGGTGGTGGCTCTTCCTCTCTTCCTATTTCAATCTGGTTAGATGGTGGAGATTCATTTCCAGCAATATCGACTGCTGTCACATAGTATACGCCGTCTCCAGAACGGGTGAATGATAATGTATCTCCTGCTTTAACAATGCCAATTTTAGTACCGTTTCGGTAAATTCGATACCCAATGACATCACTTTCACCATGCTGGGACCAAGTGAGCTGATTGTTGCTTTCATTGATCGTGAGAGCAGCAGGTGCCTTCCCGTTTTCCTCTAATCTATTGTCAGCTACAATAATATTAGACCAACGTTCATTATTAGCAGGAATTAAATGCTGTGGATCATTGATTTTCACATTAAAGATTGATTCTAAATATTCAATGCTTAGCATCATACCAGGCTCTGAAAATTCTTCAGGAGTTGTTGGTAATGCCATATAATTGTTATCACCGATTCGAACGAGTCTTCCTGTTCCAAGACCGTCATCAACTTTTGTCGGCACAAATTTAGCGTTAAATAAGTCTGTAATGACTAGGCCTGCTTGAGAACAAGCTTCTGATGGCAATAAACCTGAGATCGCACAAACAGAACGACGTACAATGCCACCTGGCATTTGGAAGGACTCTCCTGTGTGAACAAGCTCTGGTGCAACATCGTAGGCAGCATTCATTAAATCTGCCCACAAATAATTAGTTCGTAAACTGTAGTTAAGTCCGGATGTTTGTAGGGATTTTGGAGTGTCATATCCAGTCCATATTCCGAACGTTACATTTGGGTTATAGCCAACAAACCATGAATCATGGAAATCGTGACCTGTACCTGTTTTACCAGCCCAGTCCGAATTAAACTTAAGGCGACTTGAAATGGAAGTAGCAGTTCCAGTTCTTAAAACATCTCTCATCATATCTGTCATGAGGTAAGCTGTTTGTGGGCTGAATACTTCAACAGATTCAATCTCATGCTCGAAAATAATATTACCTTCCTTGTCGGTAATTTTCTCGATTAAATAGGCGTCAATATGTTGCCCACCATTTGCAAATGTACCAAATGCATTCGTGTTTTCTTCTACAGTCGCTCCGACTCTTAATGAGCCAATAGGAGTTGATAAATTAGTGTAATCATCCGGCTCTAAAGAAGTAAAGCCCATTTTTTCTAAGTAATTTGCCGGTGATTGTGGAAGAATATCACGATACAATTTAACTGCAGGAATATTATATGATTTTTCTAATGCATATCGAGCAGTTACAAGCCCATGATAACGGCGATCATAGTTGTTTGGCCATGGACGATTAAGTCCAGGGTTTAGGTATAACGGAATATCTGGTAATATCGTTGCTGGTGATGCAGCGCCGATTTCAAACGCCGGTGCATAAGCAAGTAGTGGTTTCATCGTTGAACCTGTTTGCCTTTTTGCTTGTGTTGCATAGTTCCAGTCAGTTAATGAAAAATCACGTCCGCCAACAAATCCTAAAATTCTTCCTGTTTTATTTTCGATTAAAACTGCTCCGACTTGTACAGGCTCTTGAATCGTTATTTCTTCACCAGAATCATTATCTTTTACCTTTTGATTTTTATCAGGTCCAAAATGCTGATAATTGTTTTTAACTTGTTGGAATACATCATGTATTTCTTTTTTTACAGTAGAATGGATTTTGTATCCATTTTGGCGAATGTCTCTATCCGCAAGTGCACGATATTCTTCTTTTAATTTGGCATTTTCCTCTAAATCTGTTTCTTCATATCCATCTCGTTCAGCCAACACGATGCTCATGATTTCTACTGCGCGTTGTTCGATTTCATTTGTTAAGTATGGATACGCTTCTAATGGGCTTGCTTCACCTTCGAGAAGAAAATCTTGTGTAATATCGTAGGCAATGGCTTCTGCATGCTCTTTTTCAGTAATACGACCGTCAGAATACATACGGTTCAATACTGTTTTCATTCGGTTAATTCCTGGTTGAAGACCTTCTTCGGATTTTAATCCTCCACCTTGTGGAAAAGGTGTGTATCCGAATGGACTTTGGGGAAGTCCTGCAATAAATGCTGCTTGTGGTAATGTAAGCTCGTTTGGCTCAACACCGAAAATTCCTTTTGAAGCAGATTTAACACCAGCAATATTTCGTCCTGCAGCATTTCGACCAAATGTGGATACATTTAAGTATGCCTCTAATATTTCTTCTTTTTCGAAGAATCGCTCAAGGCGCATTGCAAGCAAAATTTCTTTAGCTTTACGCTCGAAGGATACTTCGTTTGTTAATATTTGGTTTTTGATCAATTGCTGTGTGAGTGTACTCCCTCCAGTTTGAACAGAAGAATTGCTCACTTCTTGGAAGAGTGCTCTCAGAATCGCTTTAGGAACCACACCGTCATGCTCATAGAAATATTCATCCTCTGTCGCAACAACGGCTTCAATTAAATAATTCGAAACCTCGTTTAAACTTACTTCTTCACGCTCAAGATCTGTTCTTAACTTGCCGATATAAACATTGTCAGCAAAGTAAATCTCAGATGTTTCTTCATAGTTGTATATATCCTTACGCATGCTGTCATACGACCTAAGCGGTTCATTTTTAACAAGTGAGGCAAAGTAACCAGCTCCAGCTCCTCCTGCAAATGCAAGACCAAAGACGCCTATAATGATGAAAACAAGTGCTAAATTCCAAACGACTTGGTATGTGATGCTAGCACCTTTTACAGTCTTTCTATTTGTTAAAAAGTCAGTAAGCGGTTTTATTTTTTCTTTTATTTTATGAAAGGCCTCTTTCATTTTTTCATTCCCCCTCAAACACATCCATTATAGCATAGTTGGATTGCGCATATGACAAAGTTCTCCATAAACTTCGGTTTTTCCTGTTTGAAAATAGATTTGACATTAGAGGATAAAATATGATAAAAATGCTTTATTAATATTGTCTAACGTTGAAGGGAATTAGTAGTTGTACAATCACTGGAAAAGAGAGCTAGCGGTTGGTGAGAGCTAGTGCATATTGTGCAATGAATTACCTCCTGGAGTTTCTATTGTGAATCTATTTTTTTAGTACTAGCAATAGACGGCTATGCCGTTATCCTGTTTAAGTGGAGAGGAAATTATTCCTTTCAATTTGGGTGGTACCGCGCTAAATTTGCGTCCCTGCATATGCAAGGGGCGTTTTTTAATTTTGTGAAAAGTGGAGGGTAAATAATGAATGTTTTAGAAGATTTAAAATGGAGAGGCATCGTTTACCAACAAACGGATGAAGAAGGCATTGAAAAGGTGCTGGATACAGAGAAAATATCACTATACTGTGGAGTGGACCCAACTGCTGATAGCATGCATATTGGGCACTTATTGCCGTTTCTTACTTTGAGAAGGTTTCAAAAGGCAGGGCATCGTCCAATTGTTTTAGTTGGAGGTGCCACTGGGTTAATTGGAGATCCAAGTGGAAAAAGTGAAGAGAGAAAGCTGCAAACTTTAGAAACGGTAAATGGCAATGTAAACAGCCTTAAGAAGCAGCTAGAGCGCATTTTCGATTTTGAATCAGACAATGGGGCTTTAATGGTGAATAACTATGATTGGGCAGGCTCCATGGATATTGTTACTTTTTTACGTGATTATGGGAAGCATGTTGGTGTTAATTATATGTTGGCGAAGGATACGATTTCCTCTCGTTTAGATACGGGAATTTCTTTCACAGAATTTACTTATACCATTTTACAAGCGATGGATTTCTATCATCTGTATGAAAACTACCAATGCAAAATGCAAATCGGTGGAAGTGACCAATGGGGAAACATCACTACTGGCCTTGAGCTAATTCGTAAAATGTCGGCTGATGATTCAAAAGCATTTGGTTTAACGATTCCATTAGTTACAAAAGCAGATGGAACAAAGTTTGGAAAAACAGAAAGTGGAGCAATTTGGTTAGATCCTGTAAAGACAACACCGTATGAGTTTTATCAGTTTTGGATTAACACACAGGATGCGGATGTTATTAAATATTTGAAATACTTTACGTTTTTATCCAAGGAAGAGATCGAGGTGCTACAAGCATCATTAGAAGAAGAGCCTCACTTACGAAAAGCTCAGAAGGCGTTAGCAGAAGAAATGGCAAAGTTCATTCACGGAGAAGCAGCACTCGTTCAAGCTCAGAAAATTACTGCCGCACTCTTTAGTGGAGATGTCAAAAGTTTAACTGCGTCAGAAATAGAGCAAGGCTTTAAAGGTGTGCCATCCTATGAAGTTAAAAGTGATGACTCATTAAACATTGTTGAGTTGCTTGTTGCTGCGAAGATCTCTTCATCTAAGCGTCAAGCTCGTGAAGATGTATCTAATGGTGCTGTTTCAATAAATGGTGACCGAGTAACAGGGTTAGATTACACACTTTCAGATAAAGATCAAATTGAAGGCAAATTTACAGTTATTCGACGTGGTAAGAAAAAATATTTCTTATTAAAATATTAATGAAGCGAAGGAGGCTGATTGCCTCCTTCTTTTACGTCTTTATCTACATAATCTAGAATAGCTATATCTCTTATAGGAGAATGCACGTTAGGCCATTACTTTCCAGCATCTGAACTTTTTCGCTTTAGGTTAAATAATGGTATTTTAACAGCAGAGAGCAGGTTGTTTCAGCAAGGGGATTATAAGCTATACTTCGAGTTTGTCACTGTTATCGGACCATTCTATAACGATTGGGAGGATTTATTTAGTGAGGTGACACTTGAGGATAAGGATAAATCTATTCATAATAAGCAATAATCTAATAAGAGAAAAATAAAGGCTAGAAACGATGATCCTTCAGATTTCATCGCTTCTAGCTTTTTATTTATGTTTACACCGCTACCGTTGTTTTCTTGTCAGTTTCTTTTTTAGCTTTAATGTAGTTGATTGCATAAATGACGATAATGAATGCAATCCCAAAGACAGTAGTAATAATCTCTGGAACAATCGCACATACTGCAGCTGCTCCAAGGATAATCCGATTGATGACACCTAAATTCGTTTTTATATATCCTTCTACTGCAGCACTAAGCGCAATTACTGCAATTGTTGAGACAATTAGAACACGAATAATATCAGGGATTGCTGCGAATGCGAATTCTGTTGCATTCATTGGCAGTCCTGTCGCATCGATCATGAGCAATGTGTGATCATAGACAAAGATGAAGGGAACGAGGAACCCTGCTATTGATAATCTTAAAGATATGATACTCGTTTTCATTGGGTCTCCACCGGCAAGGCCTGATGCAGCAAAAGATGCTAGTGCAACAGGTGGCGTGATGTTCGCGAAAATGCCGAAATAGAAGACAAATAAGTGAGCAACTAAAATCGGAACATCAAATGCGGCAAGTGCTGGAGCAGCCATTGTCGCAGTAATAATATAAGCTGGGATCGAAGGCAAACCCATTCCGAGTACGATTGAAGCAAGCATCGTTAAGATCAATGTTAACAGAAGTGAACCTTGACCTAGGCTTGTAATTGCTGAAGTAAGTGTCGCACCAAAGCCTGTTAAGTTGACAACACCGATGACAATTCCAACAATTCCACATGCGATTATGGTTGATAAGGCTTGCTTTGTCCCCGTTTCTAATGCATTTAGTACATCTTTAGGATACATTCTAGTATGCTTTCTAAGCCAGGATACACCAATGGTTATCAAAATTGTATAAAAGGCAGCATATGCAACCGGTACACCAGCAAATAGCATGATGATTAAGGTAATGAGAGGAATCATTAAATGCCAGCCTTGCTTCATCACTTTTCTTACTTCAGGTAGATCTGGCTTTGGCAAACCTCTTAAGTTTGCACGACCTGCACGATAATGAACCTGCATGATACTTGTTATAAAAAACAAGAAGGCTGGAATGATCGCTGATATGGCAATCGTTCCATAGGAAATACCAGTTGTTTCCGCCATGATAAAGGCACTGGCTCCCATAATCGGGGGTAGAATCTGCCCACCAATTGAGGAACTGGCTTCAACTGCTCCTGAAAAGTTTTTGTCATAGCCAATTTTTTTCATGAGTGGAATTGTAAAAGCGCCTGTACTTACAACGTTCCCAACTGCAGTACCGTTTACTGATCCCATTAAGGCACTGGAAATAACGGCTACCTTTGCGGGCCCACCTTGCTTATGACCAGCAAGAGCAAGAGCAAGATCATTGAAGAATTGCCCCATTCCTGACTTTGCTAAGAAAGCTCCGAATAAAATAAACAGGAAAATAAACTGTACGGATGCTCCAATCGCTGTTGAGAACAATCCTTCTGTTTTTGTAAACATTTGTCCAAATATATCAGCTAAATCAAATGGTCTTGTTAGCAACATCCTTGGTAGCCAATCTTGATGACTAAAGAAAGGATATAACAAAAATAGAAATGCGAGAATTGGTAAAATCCAGCCGGTAACACGACGGGCTGCTTCAAAGACTAAAATAACGGTCAGTATAGCCATTAAAATGTCTGTAGTATTGGCAATCCCACCACGTGTAGTAACGATATCTTGATAAACATTAACTAAATATAAAAATGAACCAATACTTAGTGCAAATAGGATCCAATCATAAAACGGCACCTTCGTACGATCCTGTTTTTTATAGGTTGGATAAAGCAGAAAAACTAAAG
Organism: Niallia sp. CD-39; assembly: GCF_059874745.1. Taxonomy (NCBI): domain Bacteria; kingdom Bacillati; phylum Bacillota; class Bacilli; order Caryophanales; family Bacillaceae; genus Niallia; species Niallia sp. CD-39. Next base: position 73,695 of record NZ_JCBCPS010000008.1, read on the forward strand.
CCATCCCAAACGTTAAATGAAAACTACGCTGTAGGAGGGTTGGTAGTGGATTAAATGTTATATACAAATGGAATAATGCATAACCAATCGCTAAAATACTAAAAAACAATACAAGCCCCTTGTTGCTCCATTTTCGTGTATTTGATTCTATATCATATTTCTCTAGAACCTCTTGTATCTTCTTGTCTGAAATTTCTGTATCTGTTGATACTGTAGGATTCACCTTTGGATCCTTCATAAAAAATCACCCCTTATATATTCCCAGATTGATAGTTCTCTTGGTTTGATCAAGACGGGCTCGTATTGATCGAAATAGTGGTATAAAGGTACTTCACGATCACTGAATAACAGAGTGGTCTGTACATGTTGAGAAATTGTTAAATATAATTCCTTATAATCAATACGTAAATCAATCGTAATAAGCCCATTCTCAGTTGTCGTTTCTAGTCCTTGATAAGGAGTACCAGCACCAAATGTTTTAAATTGAGTTTCTGTTAGTATGATTTTTTCATTCTCTCTTTGGTAATGCTCAAACCATTCCTCTTTTTCAATGGAGTGAATCCAGCCAAGCACGAACCTATCCTCTCGAATCAGAAAAGTAGAGCGTTCGCCTGTTACTTCAATAACAGGAACTCGATAAAACAGAAGAGGGAGCGCAATGAGAAACGCACTCCCAATCCAAATGGTCTTTCTCTTATTGCTCATTAAAGTATTTTTCAGCACCTGGATGCAATGGAGCAATGAGTCCTTCTTGGGCATGGTCTAATGAAATTTCAGACGCTGCCTGGTGTGAGTTTGCTAATGTATCTAGACTTTCAAAGAGTTTTTTTGTTAGTTTATAAACATCATCTTCACTTAAGTCACTGCGAACAACAAGTGCATTTGGTACAGCAGCAGTTGGAATTGCTTCATCGTTCCCATACGTACCAGCAGGAATTTCAAGTGATACGAAGTATGGATGCTCTTCTACAATCGCTTCAACATGATTTGGAAGCACTTTCACAATATTGATATCAAAAGTCTCGGCAAGTTCTAAAACAGAAGCATTCGGTAGGCCACTCGTTAAGAAGGCTGCGTCAATTCTTCCTGCTTTTAAACCATCAGCCGCTTCAGCATATCCAAGATAGTCTACAGTTAAGTCGTCGTATGTAATCCCATTCCCATGTAATAATGCGCGAGCGTTCAGCTCTACACCGGATCCTTGGTCACCAACAGCAATTCGTTTTCCTTTTAAATCTTCAATTGTTTCAATTCCAGCATCAGCACGAGCGACAATTTGAACGACGTTCGGGTAAAGGTTCGCAATCTGTGAAATCCCTTCCAAAGGTTCGCTGAAGCTAGCTTCACCATTCAATGCTTGGCTTAGCGCGTCACTCATAACAAAAGCCATTTCTACTTTGTTATCTGCCATTAAGTTTAAGTTTTCAGCAGAAGCTCCAGTTGTTTGTGTTCGTGAGTTCACATCAAATGATGATGAATAAATATCTGCAAGCGTTGTAGCGATAATGTTGTATGGCCCAGAAGCCCCACCAGTCGCAATCGTTACAATATTTTGATCTAATCCATCTTCACTTGCGCTTCCAGATTCATTATCAGAGCCACCGCCACAAGCAGCAAGAACAAGGGCTAATAATCCAGTCATAAGTAAAACTAACCACTTTTTTCTCATATAAATACCCCTTTCGACAATTTTTTTATAAAGCCGTTTCATTATAATATTTAATATATTTTTAGTCAATTCATTATATTTTAATTAATCTAAATTTATAGTTATTTGATTAGTGAAAGGAAACTAAAACCCTGGGTGGTTTTAATTTTGTACATAAAATAAAAGCGGTTAAGAATGGGTGCCCACACCTTTTTATATGTTTTTTATATTTAATTACGACCGGGTATGAAATTAAAAATTGTCTTAAGAAAGTGTGTTTTATGGCGGATGAATGCAATAACAATGCATTGGGAGAATGTTCAACGGCTGAAGGAGCGAATACGACAGCTGCTGGTGCTACATCTCATTCAAAAGGTTTGCCACATTGAAGTTTCCAAGGGGAGCGATGCTTTTATTTTGTCGTATTTTGTATGAAAAATTAAAAAGGATTATTATTTCACATGAAGAATGTTAATAATTAGGAGGTGAGAAACATGAAAAAGAAATCTTTATTAGTGTCCCTTACTTTTATATTTGTTATGGCATTTGCACCTGTCGCCGGAGCTTATCTTGGAGCTACGCCTGCTCCAGGTCCAGGGGGTGGAAGTAAACCACCTGTCCCAATCTGTGATAACAAAGGGAATTGTATTTTACCATAAGAAATGACTAGATTTTTAGAAAAGTACTCTGCATTGAGTGCTTTTTTCTATGTAAAAAAACAACTAGCACAATGAAGGGATACTATAATATCAAGAGTTGATACTTAAATAAAATGAATTCTTCAATTGAGAGGTGTTTTTATTATTCATAAAATATTATCCAATTATCGGATATTTATCCTATAAGCAGAAGTGGAAATTGCTTAGGTAATTATTTTACTAGGGGCACATTCGTAAAAGCATAAAAACTACTATTAGAGTATTAAACACACATACGTAATTAAGTGCTCATAATTATGGGTCATATTTTAGTACTGATCTGAAAGTTCAGCGGTTTTTATTAGGTTTAAAGGGGGCTAATTCTCCTTGATTACCCTAATAATAACACTTTTTATTTCCTTAAATTGTACATGCTTAAAATATAAAAAAGCCCAGAAACCGTAATGTAACAGGCTTCTAAGGCTTTTAAAACTTCAATTATAAAGATTAACGAGAGTAGAACTCAATAGTTAGGAAAAGCCTATTGTTATAAGGTGATTTGAGGTTTAATCTAAAAACCAGCCCCAAAACCAGTCCCAGTTTGTTTCATTGCCTGTTCAAATGCAGCAATTGACTCCTTCTCTAAGTCCTTGAACGAGTGTCCATAAATATCTAAAATCATTTGAGGAGTATTACCTAAACGATCAGCAATAACTTTAACTGGAATCTTTTGTGCAATTAGTATAGTAGCATGTGTGTGCCGTAATCCATGAGGGGTGATTTTCTTAAATCCATCCCCTTTTTTGTTTTCAGTACTAGCATCCATACTTAGCTGTGCAGAAATTCTGTTCATTGAATACATTATCGCATTATCGGTAACTGGTTTCCCTGTTTGATAAGAAAGGAATATGAAATCATTATGACTAAGCTTTTCACCGTATGACAACTTTAATTCTTTACACCATTTTTTATATGCGTGTAAATGCATGATGAGAGAGTCATCTATTAAGATGGTTCTGTAACTATTCTTAGTCTTCGGAGTTCTCACTCCTTTATTATCCCGTGTACGTTCTACCGTTAATGTTTTTTCTTCTATATTAATATCTTTCCAAGTAAGTCCGTGAGCTTCTCCCTTTCTAAGCCCAGTGTATGAAAGCAAATAAATTAATGTGTAATTTGTTATGTTTTCAACATCTTTTGCCTTATTAAGAAAAATCTTTAATTCGTTTAGTGTTAAAAAGTTATCCTTGTCTTGCTCATTAGAAATCATAATTTTTTTGAATCGGTTACGAGGAATTATTTCATCATCAACAGCAGCGTTGATCGCTACCTTAAATAGCCGATGAAATAGTTGCACTGTACTTGGCTCATAGCTTTTGAGTAATTCATTTACGAATACTCTCTTGTAAGTGGTCTTGTCTAATTCTGCAAGTTTATACTTACCAAGAAGTGGTTTCATCTGATTTTTTATAGCATTTTTCCTCTGCAGTTTGGAGGTAATTTTCCAATCACCTTTGTGAGTTTCAAACCAAATATCTAACCACTCAGAAACTGTTAGATTGGAATGTTCAACTTTTTTTATTTCACCGCTTAAAATACTTGTTTTTACTTCGAGTAAATGTCTATAAGCTTCATTTTCAGTTTTAAAGTTTTGTTTTTTCTTTTCTCGTCTTTTGCCAGAAGAATCATAATATTTATGTCTATAACACCACAGTTTTTCTTTCTTAGCATTATAGTAATAATATAATTCATCATCTTTTCTTGATTTATATAGCTTCATTTTAATCCCTTTCTTAGCGTGGACAGACGCACATGCAGGGCTTAAAAAGAGAAATCACCTCCTTAAAATTCTTCAAACCACTCAATTACACCTAATGGCTCAAAACAAATTGTGAAACCATCAATTTCCTTAAACAAACCATATTTTTCTTTATATCTTTCTAAAGCTGCTGTTAAAAAATCTTCAGTCACATTTAAATAATCAGCTAGTTCATATTTATTCTTTATTCCTAATCGATGGGCTAAAGCGATTTTTCTTAATGGCACAATCTTTTTATAGGCCCATGTTCGAGCAATTATTTCTTGTTTTCTATTTATGAGTGATGATTGGTCAAGAATGTTTCCAGCAGAGGTGAAGTGATGACCGAGTTCCTCAGCAAGAATACAGTACTTACTATTAGAGTTTTGTCTTTTATTAATCCATATGATGTTATCGCTATACAAGCCTTTCATTGATTTGGGCATTGATTTTTCGAATACATCTATAGATTTCATCTCTGTTTCTATTAAAAGACTTTCATATCCCATAGACTTCTCCTTATTCTTGCGTTTTTCTTTTTGTGCGAACAAACTCTTTGAAACGCTCAATTTCCTCCAATTCTTCTTCTGTCCATTCTTCTCCATCGTGGTGAGCTGCAATTGTATGGATATCCTCACCAGTTTCAGCCATTCTTTCAAGTTGATCAGTAGTAATTCCTAAACCTTTACATACTTTTAATACATTATTTATAGATGCGTTACCAATTCCTCTAGATAACATAGATCTTAAAGTTGTATATGGAATTTCAATTGCTTCAGCAAATGCTTTAGATGTTGGGAATTTTTCTGTAATTAGACTTTCAATTATTTCAGTTCTTCTATCTTTCACTTCTAATTCTCCCCCGACACTGTTTTATACGAAAAATCGTAGTTCTTAATTCCATTATATACATAAATATAGGAAAGTAAAGGGGTAAAATACGAAATTGAGAATTTTTTTAAATTATATAGTTGACTTAATACGAAATTGAGTATAGTATGGACACAAGATACGAAATTGCGTATCGGACATAAGTAAGGAGGAGAATGAATTTGCTACGTAATTTAAGGGCAGAAATGGTTCGTAGCGACGTAAAACCAAAGGATATTGCTTCTCTTTTGCAGGTTCGTGATGCAACTATTTATGACAAACTTAATGGTCATTACGAATTTTCGTTTAGCGAAGCCTTAAAAATTAAACGTCGCTACTTTCCAGATCTCGATCTTGAGTATCTTTTCGCTACTTCTGAAAACCAGCCAGCATAACTAGAGGGAGGTGATTTTTTCTGAGTATTGCAGAAGTGAAAATCAATCAAGCTGAAATCAAGAGTTATATTGACCAAAAATTAGATGAAACATTACAAGAAACCTTATTCACATGGGATGTTGATGCAATGGCAAAAAAAACGTGTATGAGTAAGTCGTTTTTAGAAAATGAATTCCTGCGTGATCCAAGAATGAGGCTGCTGGAAAGAAGGAAAGAGAAGGGAAAACGCTATTGGTTCTATGAGGAATCAAAGCACGTAATGAAACAGATAATGGATGAATGGTAAAAAAAACAAGCGTGGACAGACGCATAGCAATTAATAATTACTTAGCCTAACAAGGCTTTCTCTTTTAAGCAAATTGCGAAAGTTGATGATTAAAAATTGTTCTACTCGAAGGGAGGTAGGCATAGGTGAACGCGGAAAAAGTATTTGCAAATTTAAAACAAGCATTTGAAGAAGCAGTTGAACATGCAGCTACTGAAGGAATGAAAGAAATTGAAGAAACCGAGATACGACGATCTGAACTGTTGATGGCAGTAGTGAACGAAGCATCCCGAAGATTGAAAGAAAAAAATGTTATTGGCCAAGATGGTCTTGCGAATGTAATTACAGGTCGTAGAAAGTATCAAGAATATTAATATCTTTTCTGAGTGCTTTCGTAATACATCTTAAAACTGTATTCAAAGACTCTCATAAAGCTATCAGAGTAATTGGATTCTATGAATCCACGAATGACTTCATAATCCTTTGTATTTGGAAATTCATTATCTAGTTCGACCTCGGCAGCAATATCGCCAATAGGTAAATTAACACCTTTAAATAATAATAACCATTCTTTATAAGTTAACAAAATTATCACCTGCCTTTCTAGAAATAGTTTAGCAGAAGGAAATGAAAAAAGGAGGATTGAGAGGTGAAAAGCGGGTTATGCCAAATATGCAATAAACGTAAACATACACAACTTTGTGATTATGCAGTAGGTACAGGAAAAATAACTAGTGTTAATTTTCAAGAACTAACTGAAACGTGTGATAAAAAATTGTGTCGTGAATGTGCCGTAAATATATGGGCAAATTGTGATGTCTGTCCAGAACATGCTGAACTAGTAAAAATGAGTTTAATAAAAACTGAATAGGAGGCAGATATTTGAATCCAATATCATTGTATTTTTTATTGCAATCAATGTTTTTTTATAGGAAGTATGGTTGGTGATTTTTTGAAAGGAGGTGAGCATAGTGGAATGGACAGAGCATAAGCCAAGACCTGACCTTGTTGGACAAACAGGAACAGTTACACGGAATTTGAAAATCGTAGATGCAAAGGAATATTCAACTGGAGTATCGATAAGAGTACAAGATGAAATGGGCGAAGAGTATTGGACAGAGTTGGATGATATTAACCTAGATTAATAGGAGGAGATCATAGTGAATAAGGATTTCGAAAAGGCAGGAATGCTTTTACAGTTCTCAATGGAAATGACTTTGAAAAGTAAATTCAACGTTGCTGATTGGGCAGTTAACAAGAGTAATCAATATTATCGCAGATACTTACAAGCAACAAAAAAACCTGTTGTTGCAGCAACAGGTCAGAAAATTTCATAAGAAATATTTTTCAGTATCAGTTTAACCAAGTCTGATTAAAAAATCAACAGGAGGTTTATAAATGCCTTTCATACATGTCAATGACCGTACTGTAATGAGTCCTATAAACCCAAAGTTAGAGCCACTTTATAGTTTTATAGAGCAGTATCAAAAAACATTTGCAGGTAGTAATTTCTTTGAAGAATTAATTGATACTTACCAATATCTTGATCAAGTTTTTAAGGAGGAAGAAATGGAGCGACCTAATAATATTGAAATTAAAGTTGCATTTTATAAGAAATCTGGCAAATGGTATTCAAGCGGTAAAGCAGTAGTAAATCATTACTTATTCGAGCCTGGTTTTCTTCACGACATTGTTAATACTCAAGACTGTCTACGTGAAGGATGGCAAGAACATGAGAGTTTTATTGTAGTGACTTCGTATGACGGTAATGAAGATTGTTTCGTTGAAGCATTGTTTCAACCAGAAGACTTTAAAGGGATCGTAAAGGAGGAAGTATAAATGAACGCACTACAACAAGTTGAATTAATGGATGTTGAGGAAATCCAGTCGCAGGACAAGCCGTTTGAAATCACTGATTTAAATAGCCTTAATTGGGCATTTAGAAAGCTCACTGCTCTTAAATCAAAGGAAAAGGAAATCAAGCAACTGGCAAATATCGAACGTGATCGTATCGCTGATTGGGAACGTGGAGAGCTATCTACAGTTGATGGAAGTATTGAGTTTTTTGAAAATATGATTAGTCAATACCATGCACAGCAACTTGAGGCTGATCCAAAAGCTAAAACAATCAGCACTCCATATGGAAAATCGAAAACACGTAAAAGTAAGGCGGCTCCAGAAAAAGTCGATGAAGGCAAGCTACTTGATTATGTGATTGAAAATGACCTTGCTGAATTTATCAAAAACAGTGTCAAATGGGCTGATCTCAAGAAGGCTCTGAGAGTTGTTGAAATTAGCGATGAGCTTGTTGTTGTGGATGGCAATGGTCAAATTGTTCCTGGAGTGACAGTTAAGCCTGAATCAATTACTTATAGTGTTGAAGTTTAGTAGAAAGGACGTTAAATAGCATGACTCAACAATTTGATTTTAATGCCCAAAGTGCAACTGAGATTGAGAAACAAGGTAAAACATACCTGTTGTATGCAAATCCCGGTATGGGGAAGACACACACCTTGAGGCACCTACCAGGAAAAACATTGGTACTGGATATTGACCGTACTTCTCAAGTGCTTAAAGGCGAAAAAAACATCGACATTATCTACGTAGATAATCAAAATACTTGGGAATACTGGGAAGCCTTACTGACGCACCTTAAAGATAACAAAGGGAAATACAACAATATCGCAGTTGATAATGTTTCAGAATTAGAGCGTTGCCTTTTGTCACATTTAGGATTCATCGGACGCAATCAAGGTGTACCTTCTCAGGGTGATTATCAGAAAATGCAGTTTAGAGTTGTTAATAGTTTTCGTTGGATGAAAAATCTAGCCGACAGAATTGTATTTACAGCTTGGGAAACAACTGATCTTTACACAACAGCAGAAGGACAGCAGTATAACCGTACCTATCCACAGATTAATGGAAAGATCTTAAACAATGTTCTTGGCTTATGTGATGTAGTTGGTCGCCTAATGATTAATGCAGAAGGTGAACGAGGATTTGTTTTAGAAGGTACGAACAGCATTTATGCAAAAAATCAGCTTGATGATAGAAAAGGTTGTAAACAGGGTGAAATCTTCACTTTGTCATCCACAAATAAAAACACAGGGGGAAATAAATAATGTCATTCTTTAAATTCGATGAGGAAAATGCAAGTACAGGATTTGAACTACCAGCAGAAGGTAAATATGAGGCTGTCATTCAGAATGCAGAAGCAAGAAAAACTCAAGCAGGAAAGCCGATGTTGAATGTTGATTTTGAGATTCGTAGTGATGTACCACAAAATCATCAAGGTGCAAAAATCTTATATAACACTTTCACTTTTGAACATGAGGTATCGGTTAAAATCGTTAACTCATTATTAAAAGCTTGTGGATTTAAACACAATCATGATTTTAAATCACCAGATGAAATGGCAAGTCAGCTTATCAATAAAAATCTGAAAATCACAGTCAAACATGAAGAATATGAAAAGCTGGTTGATGGAGTTAAGCAGAAACGTACTGCTGCTAAAGCAAAATACTATGACATTTCGGATGTTAATCCAGTAGCTCCGGTTGGTCAGTTTGAATTAAAAGATGAGGATGTCCCGTTCTAAGGTGCAACTAAATAGAGAGGTTGGTATTGTACTAGCTTCTCTTTTTTATACCAAATTTGAGAAAAACAGCTTTACAGGAGGGCAAAATGAAAGAAAATCCATACAATTTTAACGAAATACCAGCCGAACTAAAAGCCCTTCCTCAATGGATTTTATGGCGTAAGGAAAGTAGAAATGGTAAAGCAACAAAGGTGCCATATCAGATCACTGGAGAAATGGCACAAGCAAACAACAGGCGTACATGGTCAACATTTGCAACGGCAGTAAAGTTTTATCTAGAAGGTGACTATGACGGAATTGGATTTGTATTTAGTCGCCAAGACAACTACATCGGTATTGATATTGATAAGTGTGTTGTGGAGGGAAAAACAAACGCCTTTGCTAATGAAATCATCGACACATTAGACAGTTATACGGAGTTTTCCCCGAGTGGAACAGGCATACATATCATCATCAAGGGGAATCTTCCACAGTCTATTTTAGGTACTGGAAGAAAAAGCACCAAACATGGATTGGAGATTTACTCTTACGGGCGATATTTCAGCTTCACAGGCAATCGTGAAAATTCTAATGAGGTGTTTGATCGCACCGATGAGCTTGCCGAGGTATTCGAGAAATACTTTGATGACAGTGATCTTCAAGGGAAAGTAAATCTTGCAGAATATGAAAAAGACGAAATCAACATTTCTAACGAATCGCTTTGGGAAAGAATGTTTAGAAGTAAAAACGGTGATGAGATTCGTTCTTTATACAACGGTAACTTAGTCAACAATGATCATTCAGCGAGTGATCTAGCCTTATGTAATCACTTAGCGTTCTGGACTGGCAAGTCATCAACTCGAATGGATTCGATGTTTAGGGAATCATCGTTGATGCGTGATAAATGGGATGTCATCCATTTCAGAGATACCAATGAGACATACGGTGAAAGAACAATCGGGATTGCCATTTCTTCTACCACTACAACCATTTTGGATAACAAGGAACAATTTCAAGAATTCTCATATGATTTTTCCTCTGGAGATGGAGATGAAGTTGTGGAGGAAAAAGCAAAAAAGAAATTCAGATTAACTGAACTAGGGAATGCCGAAAGGATCGCTTATGAATACGGCCATGTAATCAAATATGTATCTGATATGGGATGGCTTATATGGGACGGCAAGCGGTGGAAATTGGACACAAAAAAAGAGATTGAAAGAATCACGGCCAAGGTGCTTAGGAGCCTTTATCAATCGGATGATGAGTCAGAATCCAAGTGGGCAAGAATGTGCGAGCGCAGAAACATCCGTATGAACAGCATTAAGGATTTAATGCCATTGGTTCCAGCTGAGCGTGAGGATTTTGATCAACACAAATTTTTATTCAATGTTGAAAACGGCATTTTGGATCTCAAAACAGGAAAGCTCCAGAAGCATGACCGTGATCTGAAAATTTCAATGTTAGCCAATGTTGAATATGATCCTAAAGCAAAATGTCCAACTTGGGAAAAGTTCCTTAATCAGATATTTAAAGATGACACTGAACTAATCGATTACATGCAGCGCCTTATTGGTTATTCGTTAACTGGAGATATCTCAGAGCAATCGATGTATTTCCTAGTCGGTGGTGGATCGAACGGGAAATCAACTTTTGTTAATACAGTGAAAAAATTAATGGCTGATTACGGATCACAAACAAAATCAGATACTTTCATCAAGAAAAAAGATACTGGAGCCAATAACGATATCGCAAGATTGGTGAATGCAAGATTTGTTTCTGCAGTGGAATCAGAGGAAGGTGAAAAACTTCAAGAATCACTTGTAAAAACAATCACAGGTGGGGAACCAATCCTAGCTCGATTTTTACGGCAAGAGTATTTTGAGTTTATTCCAGAATTCAAGGTATTCTTCACAACTAATCACAAACCTATCATCGGCGGTGTAGATGATGGTATCTGGAGACGTGTAAAAATCATTCCATTCACTTTAAGTCTGCAACCGCATCAACGTGATAAAAAGCTAGAAGAAAAACTGTCATTCGAAATGTCAGGCATTTTGAATTGGGCAGTCGAAGGATGCTTGAAGTGGCAGCAGTCGGGGTTAAAAGAGCCCAAGATTGTAAAGGATGCAACAGGCAACTACAAAGAAGAAATGGATATTCTGGCACCATTTTTAAATGAAATTTGTTACATCGATGAACCAAAAAACGAAGCAATCAAGATTGAAGCAAAAGAATTGTACAACGTTTATGACAATTGGTGCTTTAAATCTGGAGAACGTTCTCTAGGAAATAGATCATTTTATCGCATGTTAGAAACGAAAGGCTTTGGAAAAATGAAAGGCGCTGGAAATAAGACGTATCTTACAGGAATTACATTAAGAGAGCGCATTCCAGTTACTAAAGAAACCAAAGAAGACACTCAAAGTAACTTTTTTAAGGTGTTAGATAACTAATTTGAACCTTTAATAACTTTCAGTAACTTTTTATAAACTCAATTGTATCAAGGGTTTAAGTTATCTTTTATTGTTATTTAGTTATTTTAGTTATTGGGTTTTATATTAATTAAAAAAATAAAAAAAATATATAAGTATATTAGGGGCGCTAATACCCAAACACCGATAACAATAATAACTTTCGCCTTGTAACCCTTGGCACTGTAAGGTTTAAACGTTTTTCCTTTAATAACTTTTAGTTAATAAAGGCGCTTTTTGAAGATTTATAGTAACTGTTTTGAACGAGGTGATAGATTTGCAAGTTTTAATGATTCTCAGTCAAATATGGAAATCCGGTGCAAATATCTATCTTGACGAAAAAGATGATCGGGTTGCCATAAAAAAACAAAATTTAATTCCAAGCGAAGTCATGCAAGCTGCTGAACAAAATTTCAAAGAGATTGATAAATGGTTCAAGTCTTGGAAAGGCGTAAGTGGAGAAAAAATCACTCTCTTGAAAATGGTCCATCAAATGTGCGGTTGGCAGGATAACGAAAAAATTAATCATTGGTTATGTAAGGAACAAGAATCACTCATGTTGTTTGATCAGTGGATGATTACTCTTACCAAGAACGGATGGACTGACATTTACGAAGATTATCGTCAATACGAAAACGATGAATCTAACAAGCTATCAAATGAATTATACAAACGTGCGGTTGCATATGCGAAGAAGGTGAAGAATTGATCTCCTATTACTACTCAGACACAGAGTTAAGCAAAATTTTAAAAACACTCACGATTGTTATCGATACTCGTGAAAACGTAAATGGTCATATTCTTGATTACTTACGAGCAAAAGATATACCAGTTAAAAACCAAAAGCTTGATACAGGCGATTATGCTTGCATGATTCCAAAAAATGAAGAGTTCGGGATCAAACGAGATATTTTATTAAACAGCCGAGTCGAGCGCAAAGCACACATGGATGAAATCACAGGCAATCTTCAAAAAGATACGGCAACGGCATTTGAAAATGAATTGATCCGTTCGAAAGACATTCCCTTTACATTGATTGTGGAAGACCTGCATGGGTACGAAAAAATGCTTAAGGGTGAGTACCGTTCTAAGTACAGTCCGTTGGCTTTACTCGGTCGATTAAACTCATTCAAAGCAAAATACAATTTTGAAATTGTCTATCTTGATAAGAAGTTTAGTGGCAACTGGATTTATCACCATTTTTATTATCAAGCTAAGTATTACTTAAAATCTGGAGCTTTTTAAATCAAATAGGTGGTGTTAATTAATGGGACGAGCTATGAGAATCAGTAAGGCAAAGCAAATAGAAAATGCTAAACGAGATTTTGTATTAGGTGAATTGAACAAGCTCGGTGTCACACATAATGAGGAAGGCTATCCCATCAAAGATTTAAACTACGATGATTTGAAATATGAACTGACAAAAGCATCTTTTAAGCAGATCGATATCGAAAAAGATGAGAACAGGTGGTTTAGATGAATATAAATTTTGAAGATAAACAACAAGATGTCACTAGACCTTCTCATTATCACAAGGGTGGAATCGATGTAATTGAGTTTTTGGAACAGCACTTTACAGAAGAGAAATACACCGTAGCTGAGGGCTTTTTCATTGGAAACATTATTAAATACACTTGCCGTTATAAAGAAAAGAATGGTCAAGAGGACTTGATTAAAGCACAAGATTACTTGGAAAGGTTGATGAAGCTAAATGAATCTTGAAAAACTGTTTGAGCATCAGAAGATTTTACGTGATCGTATCGGATATAACGAGTCGGATCGATTTGAAAAATTAGTATTGGCATTACTAGTTGAACTTGGTGAATGTGCGAATGAATGGCGAGGGTTTAAGTTTTGGAGTAAGAATCAAGAGCCGAGACAATGGGAACTGCACGAATGGAAAGATGAAATAGGTGAATCTCATGTTAAAAAGAAGAATCCACTCCTTGAAGAATATGTGGACGGATTGCATTTTGTACTGGAATTAGGTCTTGAACTCAACTATTCCGAGAGAATTTTTACTTTATCGGCAGTTGAAGGATATAGAAGGTTCGAACCATTAAAAATGTTCTCGTTGGTATATAGTGCCGTAAATAAATTAGAGAGAAATCATGAAAAATTCCATTGGTATGATTTTTTGTTTGATGTCTATGTAGGTCTAGGATTCTCATTAGGTTTTACTTTGAAAGAAATTGAACAAGCCTATATGGATAAAAATGCAGTAAACCATGAAAGACAAAACTCAGGATATTAATTAGGGGGAATTAACAATGACAAAAGTACAACTTAATCAAAAGGAACAACATTATGCTGACACTCGTGAAGAAGCAGAGGAAATTGTATCAGAAGCTAAAGAAAACGACCATCTTCAAATGCACAAAATTACAGAGAAATATAACAAGTACGGTCAATACTTCTTAATCGATTTAACATTTGCTTATCAAACTCCTAAAGAAGTTATGGAAAGCCGTCCACAAAAGGAAGATGATCCTGACGGACAAATGAGCATAGATGATCACGAAGGCATTGAGTATTCTGTGGATGAAGCAGGGAATGTCTCAATTCCAGATGGACAATTAGAGCTTGAAGAAAATGAAGATGAAGAACAATCAAAAACTCAGGTTGTTGAATTTTAATGGCTAACAAAAAGAAACGTAAACGTCGGTTGGGCAGATATCTTGCCCGCCGTCGTAAAGAGAGAGTAGCAGAAGCTTGGAGAAACATTTTCGTCAAAGCTGGTATTTTGAAAGATTAATATTCAACTGGATTTGTATTTAGTTTCATAAAAAAATAGAGAACCTTTATTCTCTATTCATTAGGTATAAGAACCATACAGCATGATTT
>NZ_JCBCPS010000009.1:0-56731 GCF_059874745.1 Niallia sp. CD-39
CACGCCGCCAGCGTTCGTCCTGAGCCAGGATCAAACTCTCCAATAAAGTGTTTGATTAGCTCGTTTTTGCACCTATGGTGCTTGTTTAACTGATTACTCAGTTTAGATTAACGTTGACGTTTTTTGTTCGTTCAGTTTTCAAAGAGCAATTTTGTTGTCGTCAGAGCGACTTTTTAATATTAACACATTCGCTCGATTAATGTCAACAACTTTTTTGTTGTTTAATTTTCATTGTGTTGTTCTTTCGCAACAACAGATATTAATATACCATCATAAAATGACGTTTGCAATACATTTTTAACAATTTTATTTTATAAATATAATAAAAGATAATTCGAAATAAATAACTTTAATAGAGCGGTAATCATTTGCACAGAAGGAACCCACTATTAAGATCTAGGTTACCTTATCTTAGAAAAGGAAAAAGGTATCACCCTCTCTTCTATAAGGAAGTGATACCTTTAATAAACAAACTACTCTTAACGATGACGCATATGCGGGAATAACAGCACGTCTCTAATAGATGGAGCATTAGTTAATAGCATAACTAAGCGATCGATCCCAATGCCCAAGCCACCTGTTGGAGGCATTCCATATTCTAGCGCCTCAATGAAATCATGGTCCATCATATGGGCTTCATCATTTCCTTGCTCTCTTTCAGTTAATTGCGCTTCGAAACGTTGCTTTTGATCAATTGGATCATTCAACTCTGTAAAAGCATTTGCATGTTCACGCGCAACAATAAATAACTCAAAGCGGTCTGTAAATCGTGGATCCTCATCATTTTTCTTTGCAAGAGGAGAGATTTCAACTGGGTGCCCATAAACAAATGTAGGCTGAATTAATGATTCTTCTACTTTTTGCTCGAAAAATTCATTCACAATATGACCATATTCCATATGCTCATTAATTTCAATTCCATGTTCCTTCGCTAAAGCTTGCGCCTCTTCTTTAGTCATCTGTTGCCAGAAGTCTACACCTGTAGCTTCTTTTACAGCATCAACCATGTGCACTCTTTTCCACTCAGGCTTTAAGTTTACTTCGTAGTCTCCGTATTGAACCGTCGTCGTTCCAAGTACCTCTTGTGCAATATGCGCAATAAGGTTTTCAGTCAAACTCATGATATCACGATAATCTGCATATGCTTCATACAGTTCAATCATCGTAAATTCAGGGTTATGTCTAGTAGATACCCCTTCATTACGGAAAACTCGTCCAATTTCATATACTTTCTCTAACCCACCAACAATAAGTCTTTTAAGATGCAATTCGATTGCAATACGCATATACAGTTCCATATCTAGAGCATTATGATGCGTAACGAAAGGACGCGCAGAAGCTCCACCAGCAATTGAATGCATCATCGGAGTTTCAACTTCTAAGTAGCCATTCGAATCTAAATAACGTCTCATTTCTTGAATGATACGACTTCTAGTAATAAAGGTTTCTTTGCTTTCTTGACTCATAATTAAATCAAGGTAACGTTGACGGTAGCGTTGTTCTACATCCTTTAAGCCATGAAACTTCTCAGGAAGTGGACGTAGTGCTTTTGTTAAATGAATATATTCTTGAACTTTAATAGAAAGTTCTCCAACCTTTGTTTTAAACAGAGTACCAGTTACACCTACAATATCACCAAGATCTGTGGAGTTAAAAAGATCATAACTTTCATCTCCAATTGCATCTTTACGAACGTAGATTTGAATCTGACCAGACAAATCTTGAATATGCGCAAAGCCAGCCTTACCTTTTCCGCGCTTTGTCATAATTCGTCCAGCAATTGTAACCGTAACATTCTTCTCTTCGATTTCTTCTTTTTCTAATTGGCCGTATTCCTCAACAAGATCTTCGGATTGATGTGAACGATCAAAGCGTTTTCCGAAAGGATCTAAGCCTTTTTCTCGAATACTCTGCATCTTCTCTCGTCTGACAATCAGTTGATCATTTAATTCTTCATGCGTTTGACTCACTTGTATCATCTCCAATTTCAATCCATCTTTTATGTAAACGATAACGTTTAATTATATGAAAGATTTTATTCTATTTTATTATTGTACACAAAAAACAAGATATAGACATCATAAATAAGGTAAAACTGCCAGTGTAAACACTGACAGTTAATTGAACTAGCTTAAAATAGCTTCAGATGCCGAGCGTTCATTTGTCTCTGCGTTAATAGCGATCGCATTTAATAACGTAACGAGATCATCTCTTTTTTCACACTCATTGATCGCATTTCGAATTGTTGCATTTCCACGAATGCCTTTTAAATACCAAGCTGTGTGCTTTCTCATTTCACGAACAGCAATTTTCTCACTCTTAAGAGCAACCAATCGATCTAAGTGCAGAATACACACATCCATTTTTTCACGAAGTGATGGTTCATCAATTAATTCGCCAGTCTCTAAGAATTTTACTGTTCGGTAGATCATCCACGGATTCCCTAATGCAGCACGGCCAATCATCACACCATCAACACCTGTTTCATCCAACATACGCTTCGCATCCTGTGGTGTTTTCACATCCCCGTTACCGATTAGGGGAATATTGATGTTTTGTTTTACTTCACGGATTATATCCCAATTCGCAGTACCTTCATACATTTGTACGCGTGTACGTCCATGTAGTGCAACCGCTTTACCTCCCGCTCGTTCAACTGCTTGCGCATTTTGAATTGCATAAATATGATCTTCATCCCAGCCCATTCGCATTTTTACGGTTACAGGTTTTTCTACAACAGCAGTTACCGCTGAAACCATTTCATAAATTTTATTCGGATCAAGCAACCACTTTGCTCCGGCATCACACTTTGTAATTTTCGGTACTGGACAACCCATGTTGATGTCGATAATATCAGCATTTGTGTTCTGATCTACAAAACGAGCAGCTTCAACAAGCGTCTCTTTCTCTCCCCCAAAGATTTGTAAGCTTAGAGGCTTTTCTCTTTCATCTATATATAGCATGTTCATCGTTTTTTTGTTTTTAAGAACGATCCCTTTATCACTGATCATCTCAGCACATACTAAACCTGCTCCGAACTCTTTAACTGTTAATCGAAACGCTGAGTTACAAACACCAGCCATCGGGGCTAAAACAACTCTGTTTTTCATTTCAACATTACCTATTTTAAACAAAACTGAACCCCCTAAAAAATATACCTTTACTCCTCATCGGGAGCTAACTCTTCTAGTGTTACAGAAAGCTGTGCTGCAATTTGCTCTAGAAGCAACCGTTCCGGCATCCGATTTCCTCTTTCAATCTCACCGAGGATTGAAACCGATATATTCAATTGCTTTGCGAACCCTTCTTGTGTATGCCCTTTTAACTTTCGAAAAGCGCGAATACGTCTTCCCCATTTTTCTGCCTCCATGACCGAACCCCTTTACTATCTGGAATCATCTCTACAATTGATTGTAAAGATCTATCCATCGCCGGAAGCTTGATGGTTGGATCGATTTCTAGAAGCGGAATGAGCACAAAAGCTCTTTCTTGCATCCGGGGATGAGGAATAATTAGCTGCTCTGTTTCAATATTGTCTTGATTATACAATAAAATGTCAAGGTCAATCGTTCTTGGACCCCATTTTTTTATCCTTTTTCTACCTAATTCATGTTCTATCGACATGCACACATCTAGTAACTCAGAAGGAGTCAAGCCTGTACGTAGCTCAATTGCCATGTTTAGAAAAGCATCTTGATTTACATAACCTACAGGATCAGTTTCATAAACAGATGAATAATTTACCACATCTATCTCTGGATGTTGCCCCAATAGATCAATAGCTTCTTCTAAATAAGTTTCTCTTTCCCCAATATTAGAGCCTAAAGATAAAAAAGCCCGATTCATCACGCACGACTCCTTGTCATTTCAACAGCTACAGATTGATAATGCCCTGGAATTGGAGGGTCTGGTTTAATTAATGTCACTGTCACTGTTTGTATTTCTGGGAATGCATCAAGAATCTTACCTAATATCTTACCACAAACAGCTTCCACTAACTTGTATGGCCGTCCCTCTACTACCTCTTTGCAAATAAGATACAAGTCTGCATAATTGACAGATGCTTCTAACCGATCAGATTCACTTGCCTCCTGCAAATCTAATTCAACAACTAAATTCACCTTGAACCTTTGTCCCAATTTCGTTTCTTCAGGAAAAACACCATGGTATCCATAGAAAGACATTTCATTTACATAAATTTTGTCCATTGATTACGCCACCTTTCCCCATTAGTGCATCCATCATCTTAGCCATTCTCGTCATTTCCTTCACATCATGAACACGGATTGCTTGGCAGCCTTTTTGAATACCATAGCATACCGTTGCACCTGTTCCTTCCATACGCTCTTCAACGGGAAGGTCTAATACATCACCTATCATCCGCTTTCTTGATGGAGCGAGCAGTACCGGATAACCTAGATCAACAAGCTTGTCCAAATCCCTCATCATTTGTAGATTCCACTTTAAGTCTTTAGCAAAGCCAATACCAGGATCGAGGATTATTTGTTTGTCAGTCACACCTGCTTCTTTTACAAGTGCAATGCTTTCAAACAGATCATTGATAACATCTCTATAAAAAACCTCGTAATTCATATCCTTGCGATTATGCATCAAAATAATTGGGGCTTTCGTTTCAGCAGCAACCTTCGCCATCTTTGGATCGGCTTTAGCACCCCAAATGTCATTGATAATATGGGCACCAGCTCGTATCGCTTCCTTTGCAACATCCGCTTTATATGTATCAATGGAGAGCGCAACATCAACTTCACGAGATATTGCTTCAATAACAGGAATGACTCGTTCTAGTTCTTCATCTACTGATACCGGCTCATGGCCTGGTCGAGTTGACTCTCCACCAATATCAAGAATATGCGCTCCATCGTCAACAAGTTGCTTCGCTCGTTTGATCGCAGCATCAAGCTGATTGAATCTTCCGCCATCGGAAAACGAATCTGGTGTGACATTTAAGATCCCCATTATAATTGTTTCTTTGCTCCAATCGAGCTTGTACCTACCAGAATCAATCTTTGCACTCATTCCATCACCTCTAACACTTGCTTTCTCGACCATAACCGCTTCTTTCGTAATGACTGGTAATGATCGATTAATTTTTTTGTTTCTTTACATGCTGTATAGTTTACCTCACCAATTTTTGAAATGAGCACGATTTCCTGAACTGAATTTGTAACAAAGACTTCATCTGCATTCGTTAAAGCTTCTATTGAATAGACTCCTTCTTCAACAGTGATACCTTCTGCTTGGGCAACTTCCATTACAAACAGCCGTGTAATCCCATTTAAAATACCTGTAGATATCGACGGTGTATAAAGAACCCCATCTTTGAACCAAAAAACATTTGATGTAACCCCTTCAGCTATTTTCTCCTCTTTCGTTAGAAAGACACCTTCTACACCCGAATTCATGCCAACTTCCCGCTTTCCTAACACATTATTAAAAAAATGGTGAGATTTTAAGCGAGCTTCACCCTCGGGCGTATTGCGCTTTACTTGTAAAAAGGTTGCCTCTTTTTCTACTATGCTTGTTTGAGCAGGTAAAGATTTTGCAAAGATAATCACTGTAGGTTCTTTATATGAATCAATTTGAAATCCCAATTCCCCTATTCCAGCTGATACATTAAATCGAATATACGCATTTTCCCATCCGTTCGCTAACAAAACACGATCTAATATAGATAACGCTTCTTCACGCGTAATTTTATAGTGAATCCCCATTGCAGAGAGTCCATCATTCATTCTTTCAAGATGATCATCAAGTAAAAACGGATGCCCGCCATAAACTCGAAAAGTTTCAAACACACCGAGGCCATATAAATAACCATAATCTAATGGCGAGATCTTCGCCTCTTCAAGTGGTAGAATGTCTCCGTTTAAATAGATATACAAGACTGATCACCACCTGCTTTATTCCCATAGCATTTAAGAAAATTTGCAAGCAAGTCCTTACCTGTTGTCGTTAGTATCGACTCTGGATGAAACTGCACACCTTCGATGTCAAAACGTTTATGGCGAATAGCCATAATCTCCCCTTCTTCTGTCCAAGCAGATACTTCTAATTCCTCCGGTAAGCTTTCTTTTTTTACAATCAATGAATGATACCTTGTTGCAGGAAAAGGATTTGGCAATCCAGCAAAAATTGTTTGATTGTCATGATAAACAAGTGACGTTTTTCCATGCATGAGCCTGTCCGCACGCACAACCTCGCCACCAAATACTTGGGCAATTGACTGCTGCCCTAAGCACACACCGAATATTGGCATTTTGCCGGCAAATTCCTTAATTGCTTCTAAGCTGATCCCTGCTTCATTCGGTGTACACGGACCAGGAGAAATCATCAAATAGTCAGGATTACAAGCGCCAATCTGTTCTACTGTCCATTCATCATTTCTTTTCACTATTAAGTCATTCCCAAGCTCACCTAAATATTGCACAAGATTATACGTGAAAGAATCGTAGTTATCAATCATCAATATCATGTTCGCTTCTCCTTTACACTCTCAGCCTCTTCTTTTGCTCGCCAAAGTGCAGCTGCTTTCTTCAAAGATTCCTTGTATTCATTTTTAGGGACAGAGTCAATTACTACCCCTGCACCTGCTTGAATATGAGCAACTCCTTCTTGAACAAACATTGTCCGAATGACGATGTTTAATTCCACATCTCCATTAAAGTTAAGCCACCCGATTGAGCCTGTATACAGCCCTCTTCTTACCGGTTCAAGCTCTTCAATAATTTGCATCGTTCTGACCTTTGGTGCACCTGTAATCGTTCCACCTGGAAAAACAGCATTAATTAGTTCAAATTGGTCTTTCCCTTCTGCGATTTCCCCTTTTACATTCGAGACAATATGCATGACATGAGAATACTTCTCTATCACCATGAACTCATCGACTTTAACAGAGCCATATCGACTTACCTTCCCTAAGTCATTTCTCTCAAGGTCAACAAGCATCACATGCTCAGCCCGTTCCTTTTCATTACCAATCAACTCATTGGCTAGCAATAGATCCTCCTCTTCATCAGCACCCCTTGAACGAGTACCCGCAATCGGCCTCGTGCTAATTGTTGTACCTTTCTTCTTAATTAATAGTTCTGGTGACGCACTAACAATTTGGAAATCCGGCGACTCCATAAAACTCATATATGGTGATGGATTTAATTTCCTTAATGTTTCGTATACATTCATTGGTGTTGTAAGAAGCGGCTCGCTTTGGCGCACAGCTAAGTTCACTTGAAATACATCCCCAGCTGAAATATACTCTTTAATTCTCTCAACAGCCGACATGAACGACCCTTCATCCATTGATACCTTTCGTCCAGCTTGGATGGTTGAAATAGTTGCTAATCGTTCGCAAGAGACCTGTTGGTTCCACTTTTCTTCCCATTCTACAATACGGGTACTTAGCACTTCTGTCTCCTCGTCTTCAGCCACAAGGAACATACTAACTAATTCATTCTTGGCATGATCAAAAACAAACCATTCATGACAAATAAAGAAGTAGATGTCTGGTGTATTTAAATCATCTTTTGCATCATTTGGAAGTTCTTCTATATATCTAGTGTAATCATAACTAATAAACCCAATGGCACCACCTTGGAAATCAGGTAGCTCCTCATTGATGTCTACATCGAAACCCTTTAACCGCTCTGTCAAGATTCTAAGCGGATTTCCCTCTATATACTCTGATTCTGTTCCTCTATAGATACTTACTCGGTTGTTTTTTCCATGATAGATCTCTTTAGGGCCAAAAGCGGCTATGCTGTATCGTCCACCTCTTCCACTTTCCAGTAGAATATGATGTTTAAACTGCGTCGCGATCGACTTGTATTGTTCAAAGAAAAAATCGATTGAAAACGGCTTTCTTCTAATCTGTATGGTATACTTTGTCATTAAGGTTCACCTCAAATATCTTCTCCCTACATCATACACAATCTATCCGCTATTAGCATTAGGAAAACAAAAGCCCATTTCATTGTTATTTTAAAATAAGATCATCAAATAAAAAACAGAGGATAGACTTGTGTCTAACCTCTGTTTATCTCATCAATTTTATTCTTCTTCAAATTGGTAGAGCGGTGTGCTTAAATATCTTTCTCCGTTACTTGGGATGATTGCAAGTACTTTCTTGCCTTCTCCAAGTTCTTTTGCGACTTTTAGTGCTGCATAGATCGCAGCACCAGAAGAAATTCCACCTAATATTCCTTCTTCTCTCGCTGCTCGTCTTGCATATTCAAATGCTGTTTCATTCGCAACTGTAATAACTTCTTCGTAAATAGTAGTATCTAAGATATCTGGGACAAACCCTGCACCAATTCCTTGAATTTTATGAGGTCCAGGCTTGCCTCCGGATAATACAGGGGAGTCTTCTGGCTCTACAGCATAGATTTTAACGCCCTCATATTTTTCTTTTAACACTTCTCCTGCACCGGTGATCGTTCCACCAGTTCCAATTCCAGAAATAAATGCATCTAGAGAATCACCCATTTGTTCAACGATTTCTCGTCCAGTTGTTTCACGATGCACTTTAGGATTTGCAAAGTTTTTAAATTGCTGTGGCATGAAATATCCTTTTGCATTTGCGAGTTCTTCCGCTTTGCGAATCGCACCGCCCATGCCTTCTGGACCAGGTGTCAATACAAGTTCTGCACCATATGCACGCAGCAAGTTCCTACGTTCCATACTCATTGTTTCAGGCATTACCAATACCGTTTTATAGCCTTTTGCAGCTGCAACCATGGCTAAACCGATACCCGTGTTTCCACTTGTTGGCTCAATGATCGTATCTCCCTCTTTTAAAGCGCCACTCTCTTCAGCAGCTTCAATCATTGCTAAAGCAATTCGATCCTTTACACTGCTTCCAGGGTTCATATACTCTAGTTTCAAATAAACCTCTGCACTTCCAGGCTCTACAATTCGGTTCAGTTTGACAATCGGTGTTTTACCGACTAAATCTGTGATGGAGTTAGCAATACGTACCATAAAATCTTCCACTCCTTATTCCGAGTAATTTAATTGGTTTAATTAAAATTTACCGTATCTTTCAATCTAAAGTCAAATGTTTAGCACGAACAAAATGGAATTTTTAGAAAATTAAAGGACTTTATTGTGATTGATCATAAAATGATTCGACTTTTATCTCGCTCCAAAATGGCCTTGCTGAAACTGGTGCACCCATCTGCTCAATGGCAAGTTGTCTTCTAATCATATTTTCAACATCTGACAACTCATACTGTTCTCCTTCAACCTCTTCATGAAGGAATACAATCGCATACCCTTCTGGTGTCTCAATCGGCTTGCTAAATTCTCCTTGCTTTAAATCTGTTAACGATTGACGAATCGATGAGTGCAACAACTCGTGGTCAACGGTGATAAACCCTGCATCGCCCCCACGACTAGAAGTAAACGTATCAATAGACCTCTCCATCGCTAATACTGCAAAGCTTGCTCCTTCATCTAACTCTTTCCACGTTTGATCTGCTTCACCTTCTGAGGACACGAGGATGATCGAATAATGAAACATATCTGGGAGGTTGAATTGATCTTTATATTCACTATAATAGTTTGCAATCTCTCCTTCCTCTACAATGGCGTCCTTCGTTAACAATTCCTCTAGCAATAAGCTTGTTTGGATTTCCTTTTTAAGAGCAACTTCGTTTGTGAAACCATAACCTTGAGACGATGCATAAATTGATTTCATCATTTTCAGTTCACGTTCTACTTCTTCATCAGAAACTTTTATATTATATTGTTTCCCAGCAACTTCAATGACTTTTTTATCAATGAGTTCATCCAATACTTCTTTGCCATATCGCTCTTCCATCTCGCTCAGCCATTCTTGACGAGTGATTTCTTCCTTCCCAACTTCTGCTACAACTTCATTAGAGTTGCTTCCATCTTTCGTTATGTATGCAATGACAGTGATGCAATTTAGTAAGAACAAACTGAAAATAATCAGCCATAAATGCTGCTTTTTCATCTGCTTCTCCCTCCTATTCAATCAGTTTATTTACCAGTCATTAAAAGAAGCGGCGCTTTATTGCGCAGCTTCTTTTAATTCTTCTAACTCTTTTGATGTAAAACGGTATACTTCGTTGCAGAAATGGCACTGTGCTTCAGCTTTTCCATCTGTTTGAATCATATCATTGATTTCATCTTTTCCAAGACTAACAATAGCATTTCCAAAACGCTCTTTTGAACATGTGCAAGTAAATGACACTGGCATTTTCTCTAACACATTCACATTTTCCTTACCTAACAATGTAGCTAAAATTTCTTCAGGAGATAAACCTTGTTCAATCATTTTTGATACAGGAGGAATCTCACTCAATTTTTTCTCTAAATCTGTAATAATGTCTTCTGAAGTACCTGGCATAAGCTGAACAATAAATCCTCCAGCTGCCAAAATTGTATTATCGTCATTTACAAGTACACCTACACCAACCGATGATGGTAATTGTTCTGATGAAGCGAAATAATACGTAAAGTCCTCTCCTAGCTCACCTGAGACTAATGGCACTTGTCCTGTGAAATTCTCTCTCATACCGATATCCTTTACAACAGTAAGTGCACCATCCGTACCAACAGCACGACGTACATCTAATTTCCCTTGCGCATTTAGATCAAAGTGAGTTTGTGGATGTGTAACATACCCTCTCACTTCTCCCTTAGCATTACTATCAACCAAGATCGGGCCTAATGGTCCGCCACCTTCAATCTTTACGGTTATCTTTTCGTCACCTTTTAACATGGCACCCATCATAACGCTTGCGGACATTGCTCTCCCTAAAGCAGCCGATGCTGTTGGCCATGTTTGGTGACGTCTTTGTGCCTCACCAACTGATTCTGTTGTAGATACTGCATAAGCTCGTATTTGCCCATCATAGGCTAAAGCTTTAATCAAATAGTCATTCATTTTTTTACTCCTTGTTCTGTTTTAATGGGTCCTTGTTTCTTTTGTATATTAGCTGCAACCCTTTCAAGGTTAAATAGGGGTCAACTACATCAATCGTCGTAGACTCTTTTGCTATTAAATTTGCTAAACCGCCTGTTGCAATTACGGTAGGTTGCTTTTTCGCTTCATCCTTCATTCTTTTTACGATTCCCTCAACCTGTCCCACATACCCATAAAAAATTCCGGCTTGCATCGCAGATACTGTATTCTTCCCTACAATACCTTCTGGACGTGCAATTTCTATCCGTGGAAGTTTTGCCGCTCTCGAATAAAGGGCTTCGGTTGAGATGCCAATTCCAGGCGCTATCGCCCCACCCATGTACTGCTTGTCTTCATTAATGAAACAATACGTAGTCGCTGTTCCAAAATCAACAATGACGAGCGGGCTTCCATATTCATGGATAGCTGCTACAGCATTAACAATACGGTCAGCACCTACTTCTCTAGGGTTTTCGTATTTAATATTTAAGCCTGTTTTGATTCCAGGTCCAACAATTAAAGGCTTAATATTAAAATACTTTTGACACATGCGCTCAAGAGAGAACATTATTGGTGGTACAACCGAAGAAATAATAATGCCATCTATATCAGAAAAAGATAATTCCGCATGATCAAATAAAGATTTTACGATCATCCCGTATTCATCCTCTGTTTTATTACGGTTTGTTTCAATTCTCCAATGGTGCTTCAAAACATCTTCATCATAGACACCGAGAACAATATTCGTATTCCCTATATCAAAAACAAAAATCAAGCCACTCACCACTCTATCTTTTTTTTGAATCCAGTAACACTGCAAACATCATACCATAATTAGATATAGTTCGTGTATGTAAAAAGCTCATCACCCGTAAGCACTTACGATTAATGTTCCCAGAAGCACCTTCATTTTATAAGCTTCTAGTATCTGAAATGACGAGAAAAGATAATTTCCTGGACAATAAGAAAGGCACTGCATCCGCAGTGCCTTCAAATGATGTTTATTTCTTTTCGCCATCGATCGATGGTGGATTTTGCTCTTCATCAGGTGATGTTTTCTCTTGAGTTTCAGCAATCGCTTCTTCTCCAGCTTCTTCATCTTTTTTCGATTGAATGTTCACTTTTACATCATCAGTTGCATTGTTTGTATTTACAGTACGCTCAGGAAGCTTTCCTGTATCCACTAGGTGATTAATTTGTTCAGCATCTAATGTTTCTACTTCAAGTAATGTATTAGCAACTAAATCAAGCTTATCACGATTTTCTGTAAGGATCTTCTTACATCTTTCGTAGCTTTCCTTAATGATTCGTTGGATTTCTAAGTCGATCTCATATGCAATCGCATCAGAGTAATTCTGTTCATTGTTAAAGTCTCTACCTAAGAACACTTGACCGCCAGAAGATTGACCGAATTGCAACGGCCCAAGCTTATCGCTCATACCGAATTCAGTAACCATTCGACGTGCAATTCCAGTAGCACGCTGGAAGTCGTTATGCGCTCCAGTACTTACTTCACCAAAGACAATCTCCTCAGCAACACGACCGCCTAACAAACCAACAATTTTATCTAGAAGTTCTGGCTTAGTCATGAAGTAACGATCTTCCTTCGGTAACATCACTGCATAGCCACCAGCTTGACCTCTAGGTACGATTGTCACTTTATGAACCATTTCTGCTTCATCTAATACTAATCCAATAACCGTATGTCCAGCTTCATGGAAAGCAACAATGTTTCGTTCCTTCTTCGAAATCACACGGCTCTTTTTCGACGGACCAGCAATGACTCGGTCAGTTGCTTCATCAATATCTTCCATATCAATGTTTTTCTTATTACGTCTCGCGGCAACAAGTGCAGCTTCATTTAATAAGTTTTCAAGATCTGCACCAGAGAATCCTGGAGTACGTTGTGCAATCGCTTTTAAGTTCACATTTGCATCAAGTGGTTTGTTTTGAGCGTGTACTTTAAGCACCGCTTCACGTCCTGTTACATCAGGACGATCAACCGTAATTTGACGGTCAAAACGACCTGGTCGTAGCAAAGCAGGGTCTAAAATATCAGGACGGTTTGTTGCTGCAATGATAATGATTCCTTCATTAGCACCGAATCCATCCATTTCAACAAGCAATTGGTTTAATGTTTGCTCACGTTCATCATGACCTCCACCTAAACCAGCTCCACGCTGACGTCCAACTGCATCAATCTCATCAATAAAGATTAGACATGGTGCATTCTTCTTTGCATTTTCAAATAAGTCACGTACACGTGAAGCTCCGACACCGACAAACATCTCAACGAAGTCAGATCCACTAATAGAGAAGAATGGTACACCAGCTTCTCCAGCTGCTGCACGTGCCAATAAAGTTTTACCTGTACCCGGTGGTCCAACTAGTAAAATCCCTTTTGGAATTCTTGCTCCTAGTTCGGAGAATTTACGAGGATCTTTCAAAAAGTCTACAACTTCTACAAGCTCCTGCTTTTCTTCATCTGCACCAGCAACATCTTTGAAACGAACTTTCTTTTTGCTTTCATCATATAGTTTCGCCTTGCTTTTCCCAAAGTTCATAACACGGCTGCCGCCACCTTGAGCTTGGTTCAACAAGAAGAAGAATAAAATGAAGATAATGATAAATGGAATAATCGAAACAAAGAATGTCACCCATCCACTTGTTTCTTGAGCTGGAGCATAATTCACATTCGCTCCTGGTAACTCTTCCATTGCTGTATACGTTTTTTCACTTACAGGTAAGTATGTGATAAAGTTTTCGTTTTCATCAACTGCGGAATTAAAAGTACCTGTAACTTCATAGACGCCTCTCTGAGGCTGCAATTGTACTTCTTTAATATTTCCGTTCTCCAATTGAGTATGGAAATCACCTTGATTAAGTACTTTTGCTTGGTTATTATCTCCAGTTATAAAACTGAATAGTCCGATAATGACTAAAAATATCAATAAATAAAAGATGGTATTACGGAAGACCCGATTCATCTCTTACCTCCTCCCACGGTAAACAAGCTACATAGTATAGTATCATAGAAAATCCTGCTACTTCAAGGAATTACACTTCTACCCATTCTGTTCTTCGTTAAGTTTCTTAATTATTATTGCTATATACTTCTGGCTTCAACACACCAATATAAGGAAGATTACGATATTTCTCAGCATAATCTAGTCCATAACCGACAACAAACGCATCAGGTACTACGAACCCAACGTAATCAGCTTCAATATCTGCTTTACGACCAGTTGGCTTATCTAATAGTGTGACAATTTTAATCGATTTTGCTTTGCGGTAACGGAATAATTCCACTAAATAACTCAAAGTTAATCCGCTATCAATAATATCTTCAATAATTAGAATGTCTCGCCCTTCAACAGAAGTATCTAAATCTTTCAGAATTTTTACTTCTCCCGATGATGTCATACCTTTGCCATAGCTCGATACATCCATAAAATCCATTTCTAAATATGCATCCACTCGCTTTAACAAATCGCTCATAAATGGCATTGCACCCTTTAGAACGCCGATAGCTAGAGGAAAACGATCTTTATATTCCTCTGTTAATTCACTCGCAAGACCTGCAATTTTATCTTGCAGTTCCGCTTCTGTAATTAGTACCTTTTCAATATCATTTTTCATGATTAAAGTGCCCCCTAGAAGATTATTGCTGTATGTAAGTTAGTTTCATCACATGTAAATGATGGTTATAAACATCTGCTTTAGCTGCTTTCTTTAAACCAACCACCCATAAAATCTCATCTGTACTGTCTGTTATGATCGGCCATTCATTTCTTTGACGTAAAGGAATCTTTTCATCAATAAAGATAGTCTTTATCTTTTTGGTGCCTTTCATCCCTTTGATAGACATCTTATCTCCAGGGTGTCTCGTTCGGACTATAAGCGGAAACTGAACGTCTGAACCATCCAAAAGAAGTTCATGGCTCCGGCAAGGTATCACTTCACCATCTGCTAGGCTCTTCTCAACTAAAAGATGTGATCCATTTGGAAGTTGCCATTTGCCTGGTCCATATATTTTGCATATGTACTCCTTCGATTCATCATTTTTCGGGAATGAGAAGATGCATTGTCTATAGGATCGCTCAATCGTTAAACCGTTTGGGAAATGAATGATTCCTGATGGGTGAGGATTTTCAATTAAGGAAAAAACTTTATCGATATGTGAAGCAGATAAAGAAGGTGGTTTTTCCTCATAAAGATACTTTAATATTAGTTGAATCGCTCTTCTTTGTAAAGGCATTGCCAGTTTATAAAAATGATCAATCAACAGAATCACTTTCGTAGATTCCTTCTCAAGCAACACATTCTCTAAACTTTCCTCTGCCAACTCCAGTAAAAAGTGTTCATCTTCTATTAATTCTTCACTAAATCGTTGAAAATGCTCATGAACACGTTCATTTTCTTCTTTAAAAAACGGCAGTACTTGTTTACGAAAACGATTACGAGCATACACGTCCGACTCATTACTAGGGTCTCTCCGTGGCTCCAAATCTTTCTCCTGACAATATTGTTCAATCATGAGGCGATTCACACAAAGAAAAGGCCGAATGATCTCCCCAGCAGCAAAGCTACGCTTAAATGGAATACCAGCTCGCCCTGTCCCAGTTCCTCCTCTTGTAAAGCGCATCAATATTGTTTCAACCTGATCATCTCCGTGATGACCCATTGCTAAATAATCGATGTTATGGTGAATCATTTCTCTTTCGAAAAACTGATAACGACAAGTTCTTGCTGCAATCTGTGAGGAGAGGGTAGACTCCTTTATAAAACGAGGAACATCAATTTGCCTAAAATGGAAAGGGATATTTCTCGCTTCACAAAATGATTGAACAAATTCAGCTTCTTCATAAGATTCAATCCCGCGAAACATATGATCAACATGAAAAGCGTGTAAGGCAAAACCGAACTCACTCTTTAACTCATTAAATAAATGAAGTAACGCGAGCGAATCTGGACCTCCCGAAACAGCAACTGCAACTCTCTTCTCTCTTAAAACCACCTTTTTTTTATTTAAAAAAGCTACTACCTTCTCCTTCATCCATTTTCCCTTCTTTAAGTCAGTTTTCTATGCTATATTGAGCATACCTTAAATCGATCATCGTTTCAAAGCGGTTCAATTACACAAGTTGACCGTATAAATATAGAAAATATAAAAAGGAAATAAATAGCAGAAGGAGAGATGTTTCAAACACTCTGCTTTTTTTCTTCTTCTGTTTTGCCGCATGTTTGAAAGTACGATTTTTTGGTGCATGTGGTTTCGTTCTGCTTACAGAAGCTGTTTGCATCTGTTGAATCGTTTCTAGCAAATCTAATCTCATTTCTAATGCTGTCGCGTATTTTCCTACTAGTGCATTCAGAATGAAAGCTTTATATGGTTTCAAACTCTGTTTGGCCTCTATCTTCTCCTCTAATTCCTTTATCCCACCGACTCTCTTTTGAAACCTTTTAGGGTAAGCAGTGTTGATCATGATCATCGCAACAGCAAACAAATCGTAACCAGCTTCTGCCTTGCGTGATCCTAAGCCCCAATGGCCGCGATCGTAGAATTCTGTGAACTCTTTTATCGCTCTGCCTTTTTGTGTTGTTCCCCCCACATCTATAACCCGTATTTTTGCTGGCCGGCCAGATACAATTAAGTTTTCTGGTTTCAAGTCCCCAAAGATCCAACCATTGCGATGCAAGCTTTCAAGATCACTTAAAAGCTGCAAAACGAGGACAGGTGTCCATGATTCCCCTTTGCCTTGAATGAAACGAAGCAACTCCTCCCCTTTTATGTATTCCATTACATAAAAAGAAATTCGTTTTCCTTGTACTTCCCAATCATCAACGTCCATTAAAGAAGGTCCAAGGATCATACCTTGAACCTTCGCAAAAGACTTCAAAACATTCACCTCAGAAGTGATTGAAAAGCCATTTTCACTCACTTTCAAAGCAAACTCTTGTTCATTTTCGCGCACTAGATAAACTTCCCCGTTCGCTCCAGCACCTAATGAACGAACCACTGTATAGCATCTGTGATGCCACTTCCCTCTTATAACTGTACCAGCAGAGACATTAAATAGACTCTTCATAGTATGATTCATCGTCGCGAGATAATAAGTTCTTTAAGGATCGTTTTTTCTTAAAGGAAGTTAGAGCTTCCCGTATTGCTGGACCTGTTGGTGTCACACCACCGACAGATAACTTGGCGAATATAGACGATAACGACTCTAATCTTGGTGTCCAATCCAAAACCATTTCGACAGATTTCTTTTTCCCGGGAAATACAAACACAGAAAACTTATTATTGCCCGATCTTGCATTTAAGCTTAGAGACAGATCGAATAACGCCTCTTTAACTGTTGGTAGCTTCTGCTTCATGCTTGCGCTTGTATCCACTAACACTAGAACTTCTAACTCTACTTTCTCTCCCAGTTCGTCAACTACCTCCATTACTTCTCCTCGCTCTTCAGGAGGCAGGTCCTCTACTGTCTTGTCCTTTCCTAAAATATGCTTCAGCTCTTGATTTACAACACCTTGTAACGTCTGTGTCATTGCTTTACGGGTCACCATTTGTACAGTTTGTGCTAGTTGCTTTGCATAAACGACTTGGCTTACTCCGCCACCTGACAACGCAATGCTCTCAATCTCATTCATTCCTTGCTCATCAATTAAATCGTTTTCCATGACTCCAATGACATTCACTGTAATTCCTTGCTCTTTTGCAAGAGCGGCCATTGCAATAGGATCTTCACCATCATTTGAACACCCATCTGTAATCAATAAAATTTGCTTCAATGTTCCTGTCTTCATTCTATCCCCTCCAAAACGACTTGATGTTTCCATTTTCGACGTTTCAGAAGGGAAATATACATATTTTCATCCTAGTTTGCACATACTAACTTTTTTGTTAATTAACTTTTCTCCCCATTTGCTGCAATGGAATGCTTGCCCATTTAGGTGTATTATGTTTTACCTTAGCAACAACAACAGTCATGTCATCATCAATATGACCTGATCGTGATCGAATGACTTCTTCCATAATCAAATCCGCAACCTCTTGTGGTTTATTTGTTTTTAGCTCAGTGATTTTCCGTTTCATCCATAAATCAAAATTCTCCACATGCTTCGGACCTTCAAAGACTCCGTCGCTCATCATAATGAGTAAATCACCTGCTTTTAATTGTTCACATACGACATCAACATCAAATTCATCAATCATTCCAATCGGCAAATTGCTTGCTTGGATTTTCAATACTCGGTCACTTCGTTTAATAAAGCTAGGTGTGGAACCGATTTTTAAGAATTTCGCTTCCGCCGTGCGTAAATCGACCATCGCCAAATCTAATGTTGAAAAAATTTCATCTGTCGTCCGCAAGCTTAAAACTGAATTAACCGATTTAATCGCTACTTGCTCTTCAATTCCCGATTGCAAAATATTTTGAAGCAGTTCAAGCGTTTCTTTGCTTTCAATATGAGCTCTCTCTCCATTTCCCATCCCGTCACTAATTGCCACCGCATATTTTCCACTTCCGAGTTCAATCGTTGAGAAGTTATCCCCTGAAATAAATCCGCCATCTTTTGCAGCATGGGCGACTCCTGTATCAACTGTGAATGGTTTCGCCGATCTAAACGTTACTTGGCAAACATCATTTTTTGATTGCCCACATTCTTCAGAATGAACAAGAACCATTTCACCTAAAATGTCAGAAAGCATTGGGGCAATCAGTTTCTCACACTCTCCCAACCCTTGACAGTATGGAATCGTCATGTCAATGTCCACATTCCCTTGTTCGAGGCTATAAATGTCTACTTGTTCAATTTCAATCCCAAATTGCTGGAGCGCTTCGAGAATGGTTTCTTCTTGTTTATGATGATTTTCACGCTCTCGTTGGATTTCTTTTGCAAAATCACCCATGACTGCCGAAACACCTAACAGTTGGTCGGCAACAAGCTTGCGGCTTTCACGAACTTGCCTTTTCAATTTTTGGTTTGCTTTTAAGTATGTGAGCTCCTGTCTAATAACATCCTGCACCTTTTTCGAGCGTGTGCAGTGTCTCTCCCAATCGCGCTTTAATTTCGAGGGAATTTCCTCATCGTTTTCATCGATTTCCGTCATAAGATCTTTCATGTAATCATACGTTGTATTAAAGTTCTTTGCCCAACAATGATCTTTCTTGAAACAAGTTTGGCATGTTTTTTCTGTTACATTGCTAAGGAAATAATCAAACTCACGATCTTCGTTTAATTCCTGTTCTTTTTGTACTTCAAAAGTTGAAAAGCTGTTGGATAGCGCATGAAACAACTTAGAGAATTGAGAAACTCGCTGGGCTGTCACGTCACGCATTTTACGCATATATATTTGCTGTTGTGCCAAGTACTCTGGAGTCCCCGGGATATGCTTTGCAAGCTTCGAGGTTAAGCTTAATGGAGTAAGGAAAAACAGTAGAATAGCTGCGCTAGATTCATAGAGGGTAATGATAATATTTCCACTTCCTTCTGCATACATCCCCATAAGCAATGTCGCTATTAGTAGTCCAAATGCAACACCGATCTTACGTCCTTCTTTTAATAACCCTCCTAGTAATCCCGAAAAAGCAAGTAAGCTCATATGAAAAAAGCTTGATATATTTGCTAGACTGAATATCAAACCTGTGACTACTCCAACAGTTGAACCAACAGTTGCACCAGCAACAAATGCAAAGATAAGCACTAAGTATCTAGCTAATATATGCTCAATGGATAAGTCATAAACAGACCAGCCGATCGTCCCTGTCATGACCGATGCGAGGATAATAATCAGACAGACAATTTCTTCTGTTTTTAACACTTGCCTCCTTTTATTTAGTGACAACAGCGGTAAACCTTGCAAGAAAATCATCGTTAATATAAATCCGAGGCTCGCTTCAACTCCAGCCATCATGCCATTGTATACCGTGAATTGACCAGTTACGATAAAGCTTTCTACTCCCTTTCCAAGCAGCACGAGAAAGAAAACAAAAAACGGCAATGATCTTAATTCATTCCGCACCCACTTGTTCACTGTTCGATAAACGGCTAAAAACAACATGATGAGAGCAAAAACAGATACCGCATTTGTAATCGACAATGTAGCACCACCCACAACCAAGCCTAGCATCGCAAGCGGTGCTTTATCTTTGCGGATTAAATAAACTGAAGCAAAGAATGGCAAAACAAATGGAGACAGTTGTGCGAGAATAAGTGCCCGTCCTAATAAGAATCCGATAACAAATAAAATATACCCCTTTTTTATAAAGAATCCCTCGAACCATAATTGAATGCTTAATAGAAATTGCCCTAAATCAATTTTCACCTTTGATTTAGGAAGTGTTACTTCTCCAAGTGGTTCTGTTAATGTTCTCCCCAGCTTTTCCATCTCATCCCACTCCCCAACGTTTTTAGTGTTGCTGACAATTATATAGGGGAGAAATAAAAAAGTTTGTCAGAATAGTGGACAAGCACATAAAATTCTTTCGACTTTATTCTGCGAATTTATATAGTAGAGAACATATTTAGCTAATCCTCGATTAACTAAAAAACAATTGACATAGAGTGAAAATCTTTGTATTATATATCTTGTGTCGTAAAAAGACATCTTCTATGGCGGTGTAGCTCAGCTGGCTAGAGCGTACGGTTCATACCCGTGAGGTCGGGGGTTCGATCCCCTCCGCCGCTATTACTTAATCGAATCAGATTCATTGATTCGATTCTTTTATTTTTAAGGCCCGTTGGTCAAGCGGTTAAGACACCGCCCTTTCACGGCGGTAACACGGGTTCGAATCCCGTACGGGTCATAAGAAAAGTACTGTGGCATTCACACCAATAGAAATTCTGATTCCTGCTGTAAAGCCTGTGGTGCCAAACTGTCCGACAAAAAACTGTTCGAGTTTATTCTCGAACAGTTTTTTGTTTTTTTCATCAGCATTTTAATGTAAAAGAGGCTATTCAACAGCATTTTCCATCTGTTGAATAGCCTCTTTCATTTTTAGCAACACGTTCATTGCGTGTAAAGTATATGAATCATCAGCAACAAGTTTTATCCTCGTCTAGCGCCTCTTCCCCCACGTTTTGATTCCGTGTTTCGTTTCAATGATGATAAACGATCCTCACTGTCTTTTAAAAAGCGAGCCATTTTTGATTCGAAGTTTTCTTTTGGTGCACGATTATCATTTGTTCTACCTTGGCGTGGTCGTTGAGAAGGACCTCTAGACTCTCTTCTTTCAGGTCGCTCAGGTCTTTCAGGACGGTCTTTCGCCTTTTTAATAGATAAACCAATCTTGCCATCTTTCTCGACATTAATGACCTTTACTTCGACCATATCGCCGACTTTCAGGTGCTCATTAATATCTTTTACATAATTATCAGCCACTTCACTGATGTGAACAAGACCTGTTGACCCTTCCGGCAGCTCAACAAACGCTCCGAAATTGGTAATCCCTGTGACCTTTCCTTGTAACTTGCTGCCTACTTCAATTGACATAAAAAGAAATTGCCTCCTTAAAGATATAAAGTGAATCAATGCTATAAGTTTACCTACAGCTAAATGAGAAACTTAATGAAAAAATTTCATACTTACTATATATTATACCGAATCGGAAAAAAGAGTGTCAATATGGCAGCTACTCACTGGATTTTTCTTTTTCTTCCTTTTCATCATTTTTATCGTCTTTTTTCTTTTCTGGAATAATGAAATTAACTTCATTTTCCTCTGTTACAAACAGTTCTTTTCTTGCTAGCTTTCCAATATAATCAGGATCGTCTAGTTTTACAAGTTCTTCTCGAAGCAATGTTTCTTCTTGCTTTAATGTCGCAAGCTCCACTTCAAGTTTTTCCTTTGCAGCAACCTTTTGTTCAAGAGTAGCGGATTGTGAAATGAGTGTGGAAATCATGAATCCTGAAACGACAGCTGCAAAGACAAAAAAAACAGCCAACCTTCTAAAAAGAAGTTTGCGTTTTATATTACTTTGTTCTGTTGCCGCTTCTGTTTCTTGTACATAAGCTGTTGCCATTTTAGTAATTTTGTTTTTTCGGACACTCATTTTACTCTCCTTCCTAATCTTTTGTTTTTTTCATTGATGAAATCCATGTAAGGAATCTATTCTTGATTGGATATAAAAATCCTGCTGTTTTCCTATATAACTTATCGACCGTTTTCTTAAATTGTTTCGGCAAAAGTCTCCAAAATAACTGCCAAGCCCATTTAATTGGTGATAATACGACCTTAAGCAGCACAAAGAGAAGCTTTAAACATCCTTTTAATAAAGCCAATATGGCTTTTCCTGTCATAAAAAAGATAGAAAGACATAACGAAATGATGCCAATAATTGGCTTCACAATGACGAAATCAATTAATTTAACAATTATTTGATAACAGGAAATCACAGAATGGATGATTTTTTCTAATAAAAATAAATAGAGTTTTTTGAGAAGGCTTTGATAAGCAGCAAATCCACATAATAGAGCTAGAAAGATATAAAAACGTAGCTCCCCTTGGTTTACTAAGAATAACACATAAAAGATGGCAAGTGCTTGTGATAGCCAAAATAAAATGTCATTGAAAAATACAATCCAATTTTTTCTATGAGGGCGGTTTAGAAACCGTTGATATGTATCTAAACTGGCACCAAACGCTGTCCCCATACCTGCCATCGCTATCATCGTTAAAAATTGAGTCGATAACGTCATCGGAATAACTTGCTAAAGAACCCTTTAGCTTTATCTCCCTGATGCTCGTCTAAGTAGACTAGGTCATGGATTTTCCCTTTAATCGATACAATCCCTTTTTCAACATCTAGGTTTTTCATTTGTAGGTTTTGTCCTTTAACTGCTAGAAACCCCATTACCGTTTCAAGTAAAAACTCTTCATTATCAAAACTCTCGACTTGCTTGACACCCGTTATGTCTAAAAGACGTCTACCTTTCATTAAGACATCATGATCGGGAACAGTCGACTTTGTAGAATTACCATCATAATATTGACTCATTCTTCATCCCTCACAATCCTAAAGTACAATCATTTTGTACATATGTATGAAGTGGATTGAGAAATTAGAACAAGCCTTTCAATTGGCTAAGCTTCTACTCTTTCTTCTTTAAGAAGTTCGTACATTTGACTTGCTTCTTCCTTACGAGTCGTTTCTTGCAGTTGTTCAATTCGCACCGTTACGACTTTTTGGCCAAAACGAATTGATAGCTCATCGCCAACCTTCACTGTTGTACTTGCCTTCGCTTGCAAACCATTCACTAAAACTCGCCCTTGATCGGACACTTCCTTTGCCATTGTTCTTCGCTTAATTAAGCGTGACACTTTTAAAAACTTATCTAAACGCATGAAATCTCACCCCTACTCACTTCTATTTTTTGCTTCATTCCAAAATTGATCTAACTGCTCTAATGTATAATCGTTAAATGTTTTACCAGCATTCTTTACCCGATTTTCAATATAATTAAAACGTTTTTTGAATTTTTCATTCGTTTGATGCAGAGCTTCTTCAGGCTGAATCTTGTAAAAGCGTGCAATATTAACTAAAGCAAATAGGAGATCACCAAATTCATTCCTTCGCTCTTTCTCACTTTGATGAATGGCTGCCTCTTCGAATTCCTGTACTTCTTCCTTCACCTTTTCCCATGCGCCATCTACTTTCTCCCAATCAAATCCAACCTTTGCAGCTTTTCTTTGTATCTCTTCTGCCTGCATTAGCATTGGAAAGGAGCTATTTACATTGTCAAGCAAGGAAGTTGATAACATATCACTCTTTTCTGCTCTTTTAATATCTTCCCAGTTATTCACTACATCCTCTACGTCATCAACCTGAACATTCGCGAACACATGAGGGTGTCTTCTGACCATTTTTTCTGAAAGCACTTCAATGATGTCTGAAATAGTAAAGTAACCTTCATCTTCCCCGATTTGCGCATGAAGCATAACTTGAAGCAGTACATCTCCAAGCTCCTCAATCATATTGTCAATATCATCATTTTCGATCGCATCAATGAGCTCATATGCTTCTTCAATCATATACTTTTTAAGGGAGTGATGGGTTTGTTTTTGATCCCACGGGCAACCGTTTGGTCCACGCAATGTCTGGATAATATGCTTTAACTGATTAAAATTCTTATATAAAAGTTTCTCATCCCTTACTGGAGGTATATAAATTGAGGTTAAGTTGTTTAAGCTTACTTCACGATCTAATTCTACTAATGGAATTTTTTTAATCTGCTCGTCCTTGCTTCCTGCTGCAGTAACGATTTGAATCTCATAATCATAAGGAAGCACTTCCATCAAAATAAGCTTTACTTCAGAAGCAACAAACGCATCATAAACCTGACCAATCATTAGATGCTGCTTCACATTTAGAGAGGATAACTCTAGATTCGTGCCATCTAATAACTGAAAACCTTCAATTGGGTCGACTTGCACACTTGTAAAAATTGCATCAATAAAGCTTTGACCACCTGCAACCTCAACATTTACTTTCCCTTGTCTACTTTGTTCTAGCAATAATTGCACAGTCATCTCAGCTACAAGAGGATGCCCAGGAACTGCGTAAATAATACCTTTCTCTGTAGCCACCTCGATCAGACGCTGAACGATTTCTTCATACACTTGTTGAAACTGTTCATGCTTTTCATACACATCATCAAACGATTGAAAGGAAATTCCCTCATCCATTAATTCCTTTACAACTGGATGTTCTTTCGTTCGTAAAAAGACAGTCTCTGTTTCGTTTGTTAGCTGTTTGTACACACCATAAGGCAATTGATTTAAATCACCTGCACCTAAACCAACGACGATGATCTTTTCCATATTGTTTCACTCATTTCTTATTAGGAAGAAAACGAATCAGTTTATTTCCTAATGGAATCATTGCCCATTCTTCTTTTGAGAAAACTTGTAACCTTAACACACAAAATACATAGACCAAACCACCAAGCACAACCGCTGAGAGAGACTGGAGCATGGCAGTTATCCTTGTCGATTCTACTATTACCGATTCTAAAAGGAGGTAATAAGCTTTTATACTTAATAACATAGCGAATGCTGAGAGGAACATCTTCATTATCATTTTGATGCTTATATGATAGTGGATGAGTCGATGAAGCTTATACAAGACACATACCATGATCAATAGTAATGCACATATTGATGCAATCGCTGCACCGTATTCTAAAAAGACGGGCATGAATAAAATATTTAAGCAATATTTTACTAAAAAACCGATCACAATCACAACTGCTGGATAAATCGTATCTCCAAATCCTTGCAACAGCGCTGAACTTGTCATAATCATTGAAGCAAATAAGATCATAAAGCTTAAGATCGATAACACAATTGTTCCATCGCTATTTTTAAACAACATTCTATTCGTAGGTTCCATAATTGCAAATAAGCCAACAGATGCACCAAGGCCGAAGAAGAAGGTCATTTTTAATACGTCTTCTCCCTTTCTCTTAATAAGTGCATAATCACCGGCCTTCTTCGCAGCCGTGACAAAAGGAATGATGGATAAAGCAATCGAAGTTGCCACAATTGTTCCTAACTGCAAAAGCGGCTGACCACGATCATAAACCCCTTTTAAAACCATCGCTTCATGTTCGCTCATACCAATGTTAACTAAAAGTGAATAGAACGTAAAGGAGTCGGCCATCTGAAGGAAGATTAATAGTAAACTACTCA
The DNA here is from genome assembly GCF_059874745.1 of Niallia sp. CD-39. Classification (NCBI taxonomy): domain Bacteria; kingdom Bacillati; phylum Bacillota; class Bacilli; order Caryophanales; family Bacillaceae; genus Niallia; species Niallia sp. CD-39. The sequence goes on from NZ_JCBCPS010000009.1 coordinate 25,641, forward strand.
CACAGATTGCAAAGCCCTGTATCGTTACTTCCTTCATGATTCGAAAACTCTCACCTAAGGGGAAAATCGTCCACTTAAAATCCCTATCCTTTTTTATAAATAGAAAAATTAACAGAATCATACACGCAACCATACCACCAGCAATTGCCCCAAGATAAGCACCCGAACCAACCTCATATAAAGATAGTTCATTTCGCGTAAATAAATACGCGAATAAAAGGATGGTCGCCACTCTTATAAACTGTTCACCCACTTGAGACAGAGCTGTCGGTACCATGTATGATTGCCCTTGAAAGTATCCTCTTAACACTGAATTAATAGGCATAAACAAATAAAAGAAAGCCACTATTCGAATAAGAGAAGCCAACTGTGGATCTCCCATTAATGCCGCAATCCAGCTTGAACCAATATAGAAAAAGAGGAAGCCGCTAATTCCAAAAATAGTAAAGGTTAGAAGTGAAATTGCGAACAATTGATTTTCATTATTCTTTCCTTCCTGCAACGATTCCATATATAACTTTGAAAGAACAACAGGAAATCCATATGTAGTCAAAATCAACATGATTCCGTAAAAAGGATAAACCTGCTGGTAAATATAAAAACCAACATCACCAACAATATTTTGAAAAGGTATTCGATAAACGGCACTTAGGATTTTAACAACTAAGGCAGCAATCGTTAAAATGAACGCTCCTTTTAAAATCTGTTGTGCTTGCATATGCGTCCCCAACCAAGCGTTCCCCTTCCTATTATCCAATTAAACCAACTGTAAATTGTATTATATCAAAAATTGCAAATGATCATCTTCGATTATCCTGGCGCTTTCCGTCGCAATTCTTCAACTTCCTCAGAAAAAACCACTTCCTGCGGGATTTTCAGCTATTGCTATTCCCGCAGGAGGCGCCGCCTCCGTTCTAATCGAAGAAGTGGCTTACTTAACTGAAGTTATAATGAAACTTTATACTTTCTTATCTAATTAAAAAAGAGAGCTCGCTGGCTATCCAGCAACCTCTCATCTTTTGATCCGTTAATTATTATGATTCCATTTGTCGAGCTAGGAAGCTAGCTGCTGTTTCAACAGATTTCTTCTCTACTTCACCTAGAGTGTCTTCTTTAGCAAATATAACTACCGCCCCAATTGGGTCGCCATTTGCAACGATTGGTGCAATTGTATAAGAACTAACAGATTCAGTATGACCATCAAGAAGTGCAAATTCAGAAGACTGAGTTTGTAATACAGGATGGCGCTCTTCCATAATTTTCTCAACGGAGTCACTAACACTTTTATTTAAATAATCTTTTTTCGATCCCCCAGCTACCGCAATATATGTATCACGGTCACATATTAAAACAGGGTTCCCTAAGCTGTCATACAACGCTTCTGCGTATTCTTTTGCAAAATCACTTAATTCACTAATAGGTGAGTATTTTTTAAGAATGACTTCTCCATCTCGATCGACGAATATCTCCAACGGATCACCTTCTCGAATTCGAAGTGTTCTTCGAATTTCTTTCGGAATAACGACACGACCTAAATCATCGATTCGACGAACTATACCAGTTGCTTTCACTAATGTTGCCTCACTTTCATCAAATGATTAAGAAAAGTAAGAAGCTTGTCCTAATTAAAAAGTTGATAAACTTCTCTTTTCTTTATGTGTGATGTCCTCTTGTACTATCCGTACAATGAGGCTTATCACATTTCTTGAACTTAGTATCTTTCATATGGAAAGTTCTATACGTATGCAATAATTTTTCTTGTTGATGATTTTAATACCAAAAATGTAAGCAGTTAAAAGGGTAGTTCTTAAATGAAATACCCTTTTATTAACAAATTAAACACTTCTCACATGAGACTATTTAGCTGTTTTTACTTTCTTCGAATGGACAAGTCCTTTCGTAAATTCTAATAAAGTTTTAAGCCAGTCATCAACTTGTTTGCCTTTAATATGAATTACAGCTTTAAACTTCTTCCCATCCATACCAAGTCCAATCATTCTACCATATTGACCGCTAAGTTGAAAAACCTTCTGCCCATCGATCTTATTGCTCTCTTCATCGCTTAATAAGAGCTGGATTTCGTCTTTGGATTGTTTAATTAACTCAACACCAGCTAAATCCGCGTATACCTTTGTTTCCGCGATCGCAAATAAATAGCCCACTTGCGTTGGATATTCTCCAAAGCGATCAATCATTTCATCTTGAAGCTCTTCTAATGCTTCAATTGATGAAACTCCTCTGAACCTTTTATACATTTCTATTTTTTGATGACCATCCGCAATATAGACTTCCGGAATATAGGCATCAATAGACAAATCGATTTCGACCGGTTCCTTTTTTACAACCTCAGCAATTAAATCTTTTCGTTGTTCAATTGCCTCTTTTAGCATTTGGCTATATAGATCGAATCCAACCGAATCAATGAAGCCGTGCTGTTCTGCACCTAGTAAATTCCCTGCTCCACGAATGGTTAAATCGCGCATAGCAATTTTAAATCCTGAGCCAAGCTCCGTGAATTCCTTGATCGATTGCAACCTCTTCTCTGCAATTTCCGTTAACACTTTATCCTTCCTATACGTGAAATACGCATAAGCAACTCGGTTGGAACGTCCTACACGTCCTCGAAGCTGGTACAGTTGTGATAAGCCCATTCTGTCTGCATCGTGGACAATCAGTGTATTTACATTTGGAATATCTACACCTGTTTCAATGATTGTGGTGCTGACAAGTACATCGTACTCACCCTCAAGAAAGGCGAGCATCGTTGATTCAAGCTCGTTTTCTGTCATTTTCCCATGAGCAAATGTTACCCGTGCATCAGGAACGAGCATCTTAATTTCCTCAGCTTTTCTCTCAATATCTTCTACCCGATTATAAAGGAAGTACACCTGACCATCACGAGCTAACTCCCGTTCAATCGCTTCTCTGACAAGCGCCCCATTATACTCCATTACATAGGTCTGAACAGGGAAGCGGTTTTCTGGAGGAGTCTCAATGACAGACAAATCACGCACACCAAGCATTGACATATGCAGCGTTCGTGGGATCGGCGTAGCCGTTAAAGTTAACACATCTACATTTGTCTTTAGTTGTTTGATTTTCTCTTTATGGGTTACACCGAAACGCTGCTCCTCATCGATCACTAATAGCCCTAAATCACGGTATGAAATATCCTTTGATAGCAAGCGATGTGTCCCAACTACAATGTCTATAACACCTTCTGTTAAGCCTTTGATTGTTTCTGTTTGTTGCTTTCGTGTACGGAACCTGCTTAACATCCCAATCTTTACAGGATAATCTTGAAAACGCTCACGAATTGTTTCAAAATGTTGCTGCGCTAAAATCGTAGTTGGGACAAGGAACGCTACTTGCTTTCCATCGGCAATCGCTTTAAAGACCGCACGAATCGCTACTTCTGTTTTTCCATAACCAACATCCCCACACAGTAGTCGATCCATTGGGCGTTCTCTTTCCATATCCTTTTTAATTTCTACAATGGACCTTAGCTGATCGTCTGTTTCCTGATATGGAAACGACAGCTCAAACTCACGCTGCATGTCGCTATCGGGACTAAACGCATAACCCTTTGTTGCTTCCCTTTCGGCATACAGTTTAATTAAATCATCTGCAATGTCTTGAACCGATGATTCAACCTTCTTCTTAACTCGCTTCCAATCATTCCCTCCGAGTTTGTAAAGCTTCGGCTCTTTCGATTCTGACCCTACATATTTTTGCACAAGATCAATTTGCTCTACAGGAACATATAACTTATCGCTGCCTTGATAACGTATATGCAAATAATCTTTATGAATGCCATTAATGACTAAAGTTTCGATACCGAGGTATTTCCCTACCCCATGATTAACATGGACAACATAGTCGCCTACTTTTAATTCTGAATAACTTTTAATTCTCTCGGCATTCGATAATTTTTGTCTTTGTGTCTTTTTCTTTGTTTTTTTATTAAAAAGTTCTTCTTCTGTAATAACCGCCAGACGTTGGTTTGAAATCTCAAAACCTGTTTGGAGGTTTCCTTGGAGAATTTGGAACTTGCCTTGGACGACTGTTTGATCAGCATTTATAGGGTATGTTTGCACATCATAATCTTCTAAAATAGATTGAAGCTTTTGAACCCTTCCTTCGTCCACTCCAAGGAAAACGACTGCGTAATTCCCTTTTTTCCATCTTTCTAGTTCACTTTTAAGAACATGCATTTGCCCGTGGAAATTTTGCATCGGCTTGCATGAAATGTTCACGATGTTTTGTGGATTCGTATTTGGTACATGTCTTAAGAATAGTGACATATAGGCAATTGGGTGTGTTCTTCTATTGAACAATTCTCGAAATGGGAAGGACGTTTTCACATCATGAATGATTTGCCCTTCGTTTAGCAAGCTCGTATACCACTCTGCCTCTTCCTTCTCCAACGTATCATTCATTTCTTGAACTCGGCTAATTTCATCAATAAAAATGACACCATTAGAAGGTAAATAATCTATTAAACTACTCCCACCGTCATAGGCGATAGATAAGTATTTAACCAGCTGTTCAGGCTTTGATCCCATTCTTAACTGTTCTAACTCATAGCCAATATTTTGCGATAGCTTGGCCTTATCCTGGTCTTTCTTCAATTTTTTTAAGCTTCCGCTTAGGCCGGATTCAATACTAGTAATCAATCGTTCGTAATGCTCTTGTTGTAATAGAAGCTCTGTTGCGGGACCGATTGTAACCTTGTCAAGTTTGTCTTTTGAGCGTTGGTCTTCAAGTGAAAAAGAACGAATAGAGTCCACTTCGGTATCGAATAACTCTATTCGAATCGGGTCAGCTTCTGTTAGTGGATAAATATCAACAATTCCACCTCTTACACTAAATTCCCCAGGAGATGAAACCATCTCCACTCTTGTGTAGCCCATTTGTACAAACCGATGATATTGCTCCTCTAGCAGTTCATCTCCTACTTTCAAAGATAATTGAAAGCTCTTCCAAAGTGAGGCAGGAGGTAAAATTTTTCGAGCACCAGCCATCGGGGCAATCATAATTCCTGAACGATTTTTACTCCAATAATTTAATGCTTCAATTCTTTGTGCCTTTAGTTCAGGACTGGCAATACTAATCTCCGCAGCAATGAGCTCATTTGCCGGGTAAAGGAACACTTCTTCCTCTCCAATGATATGAGCAAGGTCGTCGTATAGCTTCTGAGCTTGCAATAAGTTATGTGTAATGACAAGCAGCGGGCGTTTTGATTCTTCATAAACGGATGATAAGAACAATGTCCTTGCAGAACCAGATAAACCAGCGATTAATTGTTCTTTTAACCCTTCTTGAATCCCTGACAGCACTGATTGTACATCATCCTGCTGGGAAAACAGCTTTCTTAAACCTAGCATCGTGTATCCTCCTATATATCAACCTCTTTTTTTATTTCTGTAAAAAAAGAGAATACAAATCTAAAAATTTAACATGAATGATTTGAAAAACAGAAAAATGCCTTGGACTTAGCTTCCAAAGCTTGTTTAATGGATAAAGAAATCTTGTTCATAGAGAGTCGGATTTTTACGAAAAGATTCATGGCAATCTTCACAAATGGATTTGACTTGCATGTCTCCTTCTTGATTATAATAAATCATTTCTTGTCGCTCCTCGTCATTCAGTTGATGAAACCCAAGGCGCTCAGCATGAACAATTCGTTCTTCGATTGATCCAATCTTAATTCCACAATGGCGACACTGATAATGAATGGCCATTAAACACCCCTCCAATCACAACTTACATTTAGTATGAACAATTGGTGGGGATGTTATGCATAACAAGCGGATCATTCAATCAAAGGTTATACTATCCTATGTATAATCTAAAGACTTCATTCAACCTTGATTATAAACATTCATTACTTGAAGAAAAGGCTTCTCAACCCATTCCTCACAAGCTAGAACACAGGATTTAATTACCGGCTGTAGTTCACTCTGTTCATCTTTTGTGAACTTCCCTAAAACATAATCTGGTACTGCCATTCCTGCAGGTGGGCGATCTATGCCCACGCGAATACGATTGAACGATTGTGTACCTAAATGTGCAATTGTTGACTTAATGCCATTATGACCTCCTGCACTCCCTTTTTGACGCAAGCGAATTTTCCCGACTGGCAAGTCTAGATCATCATAAATAACTGTGACCTCTTCAGGTTCAATTTCATAATAATCCATCACTGCACGGATAGATTCTCCAGATAAATTCATATATGTAAGTGGCTTAAGAAGGATCAGCTTTTCTCCATTTACAGTACCTCTGCCTAATACACCTTTAAATTTACCTTGATCCAGAGAAATATTTAAATGGTTTGCCAATGCCTCAACAATGACAAAACCTATATTATGTCTTGTTTGTTCATATTGCTTGCCAGGATTCCCTAGACCGACAATCAACTTCATTACTTTCACCTCATTTTAAACGGCAACAAAGACCTTCTACACCTTTTATTGTAGCATTATATGTTTCATGAAGAAAAGTACAGAGAGTGAATGTTATGTATTATCATATTTCAGCAACACTAAATATGAAAAGTGCCACAAGCACCAATACATGGATTTTCTCCCTTTTTTAGATACTTCTTCTTTAAGAAAAGAATATCTTCAATTTCCCCTGCTTGTAAGTTACCTCTTATAATTTCATGACACTTTGTTATCTTTTCACTAAAGAAGGTTGAACCTTTTGGTCCAACCTCCTTCTCAAACCTTCTACTTATTCTTCTTCAACAGATCCTTCTTCGTCAACAGGACCTTCTCCTTGCTTTTCTCCACTATCAATGTCTTCCTCTTGTTTAGGTGGTAAGATTGTGACGAGAACTTCTTCATCCTCATGGTTAATTGTGAAATGATTAGATGATTTTAAATCACCAATAGTAATTGTTTCATTCACTGCTAGGTTTGATACATTTACATCTATATTTTGTGGAATATGATCCGGAGTTGCGGTAACAGACACTTCATGTAGTATTTGTTGCAACACACCGCCCTCCTTTACTCCTTCAGCGTCACCAGTAATCGTTAATTTCACATCTGCTGTGATTTCCTTTTTCATATCTACGGCAAATAAGTCAACATGTACGAGATCGTTTTTTATTGGGTCCATTTGATAATCGGTTAGCATAACTTCCATTTTATTTCCTTCAATGTCTACTGAAAAGACACCATTTCGTCCTACTTGCTTAATGACTTTTAAGAAATCACCCTCATTAATATGGATCGATTGATTCTCTAAATGATAACCATATAGAACTCCAGGTACTTGTCCCTCATTACGTAAGTGTGTCAATGTTGAGCCTTTAAATTCTTTTCTCACCTTTGCTTCTAATACTGTTGTCATCATTTACCCCACCTTTAACGATTTTATTTACATAATATAGCGTTTCCCTAAATCGAAAGGCTTTAAACATTTTACGTTCCATCTTAACGAGCTCAAGGTGAATGAGATTCTTTGGGAATCAACGTTCCTAGGAAGTAAATGGGAAACGACCTTCCAAAGATTAACCGATCATGAAACTCTTATCGAATCATCCTCATAAATATTCATAGATAAATAAATTCCATATACAAAAAAACTGTGCGAAGGAATACGAATTCCTACACACAGCTTGTTAAAAATCACTTTTATCATTAATCGAATAGCACACTGACTGACTGTTCTTCATGTACACGAATGATTGCTTCGCCAATTAAGGTTGCTACAGAAAGCTCCACAATCTTGTCTGATTTTTTATCTTCAGATAGAGCGATAGAATTCGTTACAACCAACTCTTTAATCTTAGAGTTTTCAATGCGTTCAATTGCTGGTCCAGAAAGAACTGGATGTGTACAGCATGCATACACTTCAGCCGCCCCGTTTTCTACTAGTGCGTTTGCTGCTAGTGTGATTGTTCCTGCTGTATCGATAATGTCGTCAATTAAAATGGCAATCTTCCCATCAATGTTACCAACAATATTCATTACTTCAGATACATTTGGTCTTGGACGTCGTTTATCAATAATTGCAATTGGTGCCTTTAATTGATCTGCCATTTTACGCGCTCTAGTAACGCCACCGTGATCAGGAGAGACAATAACAATGTCACCATCCAGCTCTTTCTTTTTAAAGTAATCCGCTAAAATAGGCACACCCATTAAATGGTCAATTGGGATATCAAAGAAGCCTTGAATTTGTGGAGCATGTAGATCCAAAGTAATTACGCGAGTTGCACCTGCTGTTTCTAATAGATTAGCAACTAATTTTGCAGTGATTGGTTCACGTGCTCTTGCCTTACGGTCTTGACGCGCATAACCGTAGTATGGCATGACAATATTGATTGTTTTTGCTGATGCGCGTTTTAAAGCATCGATCATAATCAATAATTCCATTAAGTGCTCGTTAACTGGTCCGCTAGTAGATTGAATGACATAAACATCGCAGCCACGAATACTTTCTTCAATATTGATTTGAATTTCACCATCACTAAAACGTGTTACTGAGCATTTTCCTAACTCAACACCGATAAATTTGGCAATTTCTGTTGCTACATCACGGTTTGAATTTAAGCTAAAAACTTTTAAATTTGGATCTAAATACTGATTAGACATGTTGGGTTTTGCCTCCATTTATTTCTTTGTTTTTAATTTTTTCGCGTAATCTTCTTTATTAACCTGTCTTGCACGTGCAATAGACAATGCGGAACTAGGTACATCTTCAGTAATTGTTGATCCTGCTGCAACATATGCACCATTCCCAATCGTTACCGGGGCTACTAAGTTTGAATTACAGCCGATGAATACATCGTCTTCAATCTTTGTTAAATGCTTATTTTGCCCATCGTAATTCACAGTGATCGAACCACAGCCAATGTTCACATTGGTTCCAACTTCTGCATCTCCGATGTAGCTTAAATGGGACGCCTTGCTTCCATGACCAAAGACAGACTTCTTCACTTCTACGAAGTTTCCAATTTTCACTTCATCATGAATCGATGATTTCGGACGAATATGAGCAAATGGTCCAATATTCACCTTTGATCCAATTTCGCTATCATGGGCAACGGATTGACGAATGACTGTACCATCTGCAATTGTGCAGCTATTGATCTCCGTCGATGGACCAATGATACAATCGGTTCCAATTTTGGTTTCCCCTAGAATTGTTGTACCAGGGTAGATTACGGTATCCTGCCCAATTTCAACATCTGCACCAATGTACGTATTCGTTGGATCAATAATCGTGACACCATTTCTCATATGTCCTTCATTTATACGTTCCTTGAAGGTCTGCTCTGCTTGTGATAAAGCCACACGGTCATTGATTCCTAGTGTTTCTTCAAAAGAATCTGTTTGATAAGCAGCAACAACTTCACCTTTGTTCTTTAGTATTTCGATAACATCCGGTAAATAATACTCCCCTTGAGCATTTTCATTTGTTACTTCACCCAACACCTTAAATAGCATTTGGTTATCAAAACAGTACGTACCCGTATTGATTTCTTTAATCGTTCTTTCCTCATCAGACGCATCCTTATGCTCAACGATCCGTTCTACTACACCAGTCTCACCACGAACTACACGGCCGTATCCTGTAGGGTCATCAGCATGCGCAGTTAAGATTGTCGCTTTTGCTCCTAATTTCTCATGGTGGGCAAATAATGCTTCCATTGTTTCTGTAGTGATTAGCGGGGTGTCTCCACAAATCACTAATGTTGTCCCTTCCTCATTAGCCAATTTAGGAGTTGCCTGCATAACTGCATGAGCCGTTCCAAGCTGCTCTTCCTGTAATGCATAAAGGCTTCTATCACCAAGTTGAGACTTCACCATATCGGCACCATGACCGATAATTGTTACGATTTCTTTCACACCAAGCTTTTCTACATGGTCAACAACATGTTGAACCATCGGTTTTCCACCTACAGGGTGCAGCACTTTATAAAGTTTAGACTTCATTCTAGTGCCCTGACCTGCAGCTAAAATAACCGCGAACCGTTTCGTCATCGCTAGGCCTCCAATTTCACCTTTTTATCCATTAAAAATATATCTTAAATGGGGGGTGATTTCAAGAAATCTAGTGAAAGTACATATTTTTAACAATGAATATTTATGCTTTATGGATACTTAATATAAGAATTAACAGGATATGTGACTTAATTGGGGATTCTTTAGGAGCGATATTTAAACAATAAGAAAGAGCCTTACTTTGTAGTAGGCCCCTCGTTGACTATTTTTAGGAAGCTCCAGCTTCTTCAAATTCTACTTCTAATTCACCTAAGCGGTGGTATTCAGCTAATACCGCATCTTGGATTTTTCCACGCGTACCAGAATTAATTGGATGTGCGATGTCTCTAAATTCTCCATCCGGTGTACGCTTACTTGGCATTGCTACGAATAAACCGTTGTTCCCATCAATCACACGTATATCATGAACAACAAATTCATGATCTAATGTAATCGATGCAATCGCTCTCATTCGTCCATCCGTATTGACGCGGCGTAATCTTACGTCAGTCACTTCCATCATGTTCACCACCTTTGTTTAGAAGATATAACCCTGTGTATGAACAATTCCACATCGGAGACAGAATTCCTCCTTTTACTTTAAAAATTTTTGAATAATTTGGACATAATGGGACTTTTCCCTTCAACATCTACTACTCTTGAAATTTTAAACGATTTTTTCAATCCAACAAAAAAACACTCGTAAGTTATTTTACGAGTGCGAGAATGTAGACATGGTCGTTTAATTCCGAGTTTATATTAAAGTTTTTAATAACTTAAAGAACTTTTAGAATGCATTAAAAAACTTGTGATACTAAGCGTGCAGTCATGTAAATAACAAGTCAATCGTTAATTATTTCACGAGTGCAATGACTTCAATTTCGACTAGTGCGTCTTTCGGAAGTTTAGCTACTTCGACACAAGAACGGGCTGGCTTATGTGTATGAAAATACTCTCCATAAACCTCATTAATCAAGCCAAAGTCGCCCATGTTTTGGATGAAAACAGTTGCCTTCACAACAGTGTCTAACGATGCTCCTGCTTCCTTCAATACCGCTTGCAAATTCTTAAATACTTGATGCGTTTGAACTTTAACATCACCCTCAACCATTGCACCATCTTTAGTTAATGGAATTTGTCCTGAACTATAAAAAAGATTATTTACAATCATTCCTTGAGAATATGGTCCAATTGCTGAAGGTGCTTCTATTGTGCTTACAACTTTCATTTTCATCCCCCCGACTATTCTTCATTTCTAAAATAATTGCCTTCACTAACCGTAATCGTCTTTTCTTTTACATCGACATCTGATAAACGGATCAAAGATAAATATTCATCAACTAACCGCTCTTCAGCTTTCTCTGCTTCGACTAAGACTGCAATTCCAACAAGAGTAGCTTTAAATTCTTCTAGCATACTGACCATGCCGTTAACCGTACCGCCAGCTTTCATGAAATCATCGACGATTAATACACGGGAACCTTCTGCTAAACTACGTTTTGCTAGTACCATTGTTTGAATGCGTTTTGCAGATCCTGATACGTAATTGATGCTGACAGTTGATCCTTCCGTAACCTTGCTATCTCTTCGTGCAATCACGACTGGAACATTCAAATAATCAGCAACAGCATAAGCTAGTGCAATCCCTTTTGTTGCCACTGTCATTACTACATCAACTTTTTTGTTTGCAAACACTGCTGCAAATAGACGTCCGACCTTCTTAACGATCCTAGGATCACCTAGTATATCAGTCATATATAAATAGCCACCAGGCAACAAGCGGTCTGGACTTGCTATTTGCTCACATAACTCTGAAATAAAGGTCAATGCATCCTCTTCTTTAATGCTCGCCTGATATTTTACGCCACCTGCAGCTCCAGGTACAGTTTGCAATGTACCAATGCCCCGCGTTTCAAACGTTTCTTTTATAATCGCTAAATCTTCGCTAATGGAGGATTTAGCCGATCCGTATCGATCAGCAAAAAACGTCAAGGATACCAATTCTTGAGGATGATCTAATAAAAAATTGGTCATATCTATTAAACGTTCGCTACGGCGAAATTTCATTATTGGACCCCCAATACTAAATCCGAATATTTTACCGTAAATATATCATTAATATACGGATTTAATCAAGTGTTGCGTTCACCTAATATTCGTACGGCAAATACTTGATCACAAAAGCCTCTTAAACCATTGTAAATTCGATGCATACGTGAATCATGATGTGCTAGTCCAAATACTGTGGGACCACTGCCACTCATTAATACGGCGTCTGCACCGAAACGTTTCATTTGCTCCTTTATTTGAGCAACTTCAGGATACATTTGCAATGTGACCGATTCTAATACATTGCCCATTGAACCACATACCCCTTCATAATCGTCTTCACGAATCGATTTCATCATTTTTTCGGTATTCGGATGTTCAACCTTCTGAACATCTAATCGACGATAAACATCCGCTGTTGATACTCCAATGAATGGCTTCGCTAAAATAACCCAGCATGTTGGCGGAGCTGGAAGCTGCTTAATGATTTCTCCTCTCCCAGTGGCCAATGCCGTACCACCATATACACAGAATGATACATCTGAGCCAATTTCCGCCCCTAACACTGCTAATTCGTCTAATGTTAGACCAAGCTCCCATAGCTCATTTAAGCCTCGTAAAGCCGCTGCTGCGTCGCTGCTTCCTCCAGCTAAGCCTGCTGCGACCGGAATGACCTTCTCAATCGCAATTGAAGCCCCTTGCTTTACTTGAAAGCGCTCTTTAAGAAGCATTGCAGCTTGATACGCCAGGTTCCGATGGTCGTCTGGCACAAATCGATTATGTGAGATAATTTTAATTTCATCCGTTTCAAGCTTAGTAATTTCAAGACGATCGGCTAAGTCAATAGTCGTCATGATCATTTCAACTTCATGAAAACCATCTTCTCTTTTATACAACACGTCTAAAGATAAGTTGATTTTAGCCGGTGCCTTCACTAAAAGTTTCAACATTTCCACCTACTTTATATAGTCACGCCCATGTATTCATGTTAAAAATGAATCCTTTATTCGTCGTTTTTTGTCCTATTTTACCACAAAACGAAAAGGATAAGACGTAATTACAGATGAATCATTCATACAAATTGTCCTATTGAAGTTGAAATGGCTTAAAAACAGTCGAAGCTGATGGCCCCGACTGTTCGTAAGATCATGAATTTTCTCGTTCCATTTGCGTATAAGCTTGTAAGATAGCTTGCTTCACAACGTTTCCAGCATCTCTTGACTTTATTTCTCCCCAACCATTGGCAAGAATTGAGCCATAAATGCCTGTTTCCTTCGCCAATTCCACTTTGAGCTCTTGAGACATCATACCACTCTTTCTCCTCATTGTAACCTCCTCACATCCGTCTTAAGCTTATTATGGATGTTTAGGTACCTTTTCATGAAGAAAAGCGTTTGGCGGCCCTTCTATCGGCAACAAGTAAAGCAAATGAATGAAATAAAGAATCAGATCATCCGTTTATTCTGCTCATACAAAAAGCAGCAAACCATTGTTCGCTGCCCTAATGAAGTATACATTTATGTTAGCTTAAAGCAACCTGTCCTGATGAGTCTTCATAGAAGGTTATTTGAACCGTTTCTGTTAAAACATCCGCATAGCTGTATGATACCCGTTCAAATGCATTTTCCTCTTGGTCTAATTCAATAACGAACACAGAAGGATACGTTTCAGCAAGAACACCTGAACGTTCAATCGTTTTTCTACGACCGCCATTTGCTTTGAGCAAGAGTCTTTTCCCAAGATTCGAATCAAGAGCCTTTTTAATATCCGATAATGTCTTTGCCATTCGGTCCACCTCACTATGTAAAGTATATCACACTGACACAAAATAGTCAAACAAAAATATAAATTATAACAGTATCTCAAAATAATTGTCAATATATTTTTCACTACATTTTCTACCATTGTTCAACAATATTTAGTATGTCCTAGATTTTAAGGGTATATGTACACAAATATGGAAAGTTTAAATACGTATTGATAGACCTGTTTTTTCACTATTATCAAACGTTGTTGAAATATGTCGAAATGTAACTACATAAAAAGAAGCGGGTGAGTAATCGTCCGCTTCATCAATATATAATTATTGGTTAAGTCTATTTTGTTCATATCGATAAGGCATGCCCGTACGCAGAACACCTCTTGTATCGATTCCACCAATTCCTTTGGCACCGGTCAATGTATTTCGTAGAACATCCCAAACATTTACTCTTTCCATAAAAGATGTATAGCTGATCTTCGCTACTATATAGACAGGGTCAAGAGCATGGATATTCACTCGAGACGGAGAGCTAGCATAATTTGCTCCTGCATGAATCAATGACTCAAAATGGGATTGACATGCACCGGCAAAGATAATTAATTGATCTAAATGCGGTACCCGTCTTCGAGCCTCACTAACTGTCTGTACAAAATGTTTCGAATGCCTATATGCGTTTATATCGGATTTTTTTCCTTTAGTTTTAGAATAGGCATCATGACCAGTAATCACTAATATATCAGGACGGTAATAATCGAGTAACTTACCAATCTTGAGATGCATTTCTTTTTCATTGCAGTGTACTCCTGTCACTGGCACCCCAATTCTTTCATAAAGACTTATACATTTATTTAAATAATTTGCATCTCCGTCTAAATGCAACACTTTTCCGGGCATTTGAAAGTAGTTGATTTCTGTAGCGTACCCTTCACTTGCTTCATATTCTTGCTTTTGCTTTAATAATTCTACATCCTGTCTAAACAAATGAAAGGATTGCTCCTCAAGCGACCTATACTCATCTTCAATCTTCTTCCTGCTTGACTGATCCATAAGAATCAGATCATCGTATGGTGCATCCGCAATCAGACGAACATCCTCTCCGTAAAGGACTGCTATTCTCTCCCCATTCTCTTCTTTGAAATCAATTACTTTAAAGATGATATCGCAATGGTAAGAAACCCTCCCGACAAAATCCATTTTCTTGATCGTCAATGTTGTCACTCCAAACCCAGCGTTCCTGTCGTTAATATCTGTAGATGAACGATAATTCTTTTTAGTAAACAGACCCATTGTAACGTTATAAAATATGCGACAACTCCATAACATGTGCTTCTACACGATAAGATGGAAATCCCATATAAAAAGGCATCAGTTTGAGACAACTGATGCCTTTTTATAACCTGCTATTTCTTTATCACTTCAAGGAGCTCATCGCTTAATTTACCGTATTCTTCAATGGAAAGCGTTTCTCCTCTCCTAGTCGGTTCAATAGCGGATGCTTCCAATGCTTCAATAATCATCGCTTTTTTCTCTTTTCCATTTGGAAGTTGACTCGTTAAGTTATTTAAAATCGTCTTTCTTCTTTGTGCGAAGCTTGCTCTAATCACTTGGAAGAAAAACGCTTCATCCTTGACAGCCACTTTAGGCTTCTCTCTTTTCGTTAAACGGATGACTGCAGAATCAACATTCGGTTGTGGAATAAAGACAGTTTTAGGTACCACCATAACTGTCTCAGCGTGTGTATAGTATTGAATAGCTATTGATAATGAGCCATAATCCTTCGTGCCTGGCTTAGCTGAAATACGGTCTGCAACCTCTTTTTGAAGCATACAAACGATGCCTCTAATAGGAAGTTGCTCCTCAAGAAGCTTCATAATAATCGGAGTCGTTACGTAATAAGGTAAGTTCGCCACAACCATAATATCTTCAATGCCATCAAACTCCTGTTTCATAGTTCCAAGCACATCCGCTTTTAGAACATCCTGATGGATTACTTTTGTATTAGGATATGGAGATAGCGTTTCTTCTAAAATCGGCAATAACCTTTGATCAATTTCGAATGCGACTACCTTCTTACTCCGCCTCGCTAGTTGTTCAGTAAGTGCACCAATCCCAGGCCCAATCTCAATCGCACCTGAGCGCTCTGTTAACTCAGCATGATCGACGATGCGATTTAATATATTCGTATCAATTAAAAAGTTTTGCCCTAAGCTCTTTTTAAAAGAGAACCCAAACTTCTCAAGAATTTCTCTCGTTCTTATCGGTGTTGCTATATCTTTATTCATGATGATCCTCCTGTTCCATCTGCTCCACAGCGGCTACAAAATCATCCATTGAGACATGGAACATTTTCAAACGCTTATGCAGCTGCTTTCCATTTGCATAGCCTATACTAAGAATTCTCCCTAACCTTTCTCTTCTTTCCTTAGAATCAGGGAATCCTATCAACTTTGCATCAATTAACACATCTTTTGAAATTTGCTCCTCAAATTCATCTATTGCCATATGAGCATGCTTTAATGCATCACGAATCACGTCTGGAGATGCGTGCTCCACACCAATCCCCTTCCCGTTTTTTTTCAGCGCTAATTTTCGATCAATAAATGCATGTTTGCATTCAGGAACATGGATTGTTATCGTGTTTCTAATTTTTTGACCAGGAAAATCAGGGTCTGTTAACACAATAATACCCCTTGCTTTTTGAGCTAACTTAATTTTTTCAATCGTTTCCATATTGATAGCTGAACCGTTGGTCTCAATTGTGTCGGCATCCACTGCACGCTTAATCGCTACCGTGTCATCTTTTCCTTCAACAACAATGATTTCTTTTATTCTCATAATTCCTCCGATAAACTCGTACAGCATTATTGGATCTAAACATTTCTTCATTCTAAAATTAGGATTGGTACACCCAATAACATATAAGAAATTTTATTTTAATTTTTGATAAAAAAATGAAACATTTCTGTAATCTTAAACGTCTAATTAGTAACAAAACAAAATATACATGAACTATATTATATACGAAAAAAATTCAAGAAGAAAACCTAATTCCATTAGAAAAGCAGAGAGCCCATCTAAGCCCTCTGCATCATGATTAGAATATATAAAACCCTTTTAAAAGATAAACTCAATCAAGATTTAATTTAGAATTCTAATTTTAACTGATTTTCTGCCCCATCGATACGCATCTGACTTGTTGGCAAAGAATACATCAATCTTATTCCCTTTAATTGCAGAACCAGTGTCAGAAGCGATAGCATACCCGTATCCTTCAACATACACTTTTGTGCCCAATGGAATGACACTAGGATCAACTGCGATAACTTTCGCATTTGGGTTCGCTTTTAAATTGAATCCTGTTGATGTAATGCCTGAACAGCCATTACAGTTTGCTGTATAGGCAGTTGATGTTACATAGATCTCACGGCCACCAGACGGAGCAGATTCGCCACGAGAAGCTGTCTGTGCCACTTGTACGGACTTAGTCCCAACAGCTACTACCTTATCTTGTTTTTCACGTACAACTTTTTCGTTCAGAAGTTTACGAGAGATTTCTTTCCCATTCTCTTTAACGACTTCGAACTCTTTGGATACAAGTCCCTCTTTTCCTGCAGTTACAACTTTTTCAGCACCGCGGTTAAGGTTTGCATCTTTTTTCGTTACAACAGCAAAGCGAATTGGCTCTTCCACTACATCGGTGACTTTTTCAATTCGAATGACCTTTACTACATCATTTTCTTTGATTGTTTCATCCATACCTGGTTCAACTCGGTCTAATTCTGATAGTTCGACTTCTTGATGTGTTAAAAAGTCAGCGACCGTAGTCGAAGTTGACCAAACCTGCTTTTCCTCTCCACCTTCATTCAAGGTTAAAGAAAATGCTTTTTGAATATGAATATCCATGTTACTCGCTGTTTCTGTTTCAAGTGCTGGTTCGACTACATCATATTCATTAAGCTGAATATCATGCTCTTCCAATACTTCTTTCACTGTAGCTGCTACTGTCCATACAGCTGTTTGCTCAGTGCCATTCACTATGTTTACCTGCTGTGCAGGAGTCCATACAACCTTCATTTCGTCCTGGATCTCTGTATCCACCTTTGGTTGGACATGATCCTCTTGACGTAATGTAATTCCAAGTTCATTAAGTAATTCTTGAATATTCGAGGCATGAGTCTTTACAACACGCTCTTCCCCGTCCATCGAAACCGTTACCGTATTCTTCGTAATCTCATATGTTATAAATCCAACTGCTGCAATCAAAACTATTAAACTTGCAGAAAAAACGGCCAGTTTCTTTTTACTCAAAGACTTGGATAATAGGTTTTTCATGTTTTTAATCACGATGAAAAACGCCTCCTTTTCTCTCGGAGTGATTATATAGACAATCTTTCCATCTGTCAACTCCTCAATTTTTCAGTCTTTATTACAAAAAATGGACCATTCTCGTTTCATTCAGTTTATCTCCTCTTCTCTCATACACCTCCTAGATGTTAAAAAAGGCAGTCGATAATTCCTCTTAAACTACTGAAGATCCTGCTTGGAAAAGGTCACTCTCAAACATATTTCCTATTATGCAAAAAAAAAATTAGAAAAGAAAGAGAGAGTTATCGACATGGTTATCCTATGAACGAAAGAAGTTGTGTAGAACTTTTTAGAAAAAATAAAGATTTGGACATACTGTGCAACTTATCGACAGCATCCCCTGTCAAGAAATGCCGAATAATTTTTTCGCATTTGCTGTTGTTTTTCTTGCTACCTCTTCAATTGTTGTCTCTTTAAGCTTTGCAATCTCTTCTGCCACTAATTTTACATAGCTTGGCTCGTTACGTTTTCCACGATAAGGATGCGGAGCTAAATAAGGACAATCAGTTTCAATTAACAATCGATCCAATGGAATCTGCTCAGCAACTTCCTTAGGTTTTTTTGCATTTTTGAACGTTACTGGTCCGCCTAATGAAATATAAAAATTCATCTCAACACATTGTTTTGCTGTTTCTGGACTACCACTAAAGCAATGCATGATCCCTCCTACCTCATGTGCTTCTTCTTCTCGAAGAATCTCCACAATATCTGATGTCGCATCACGGTTATGAATGACAATCGGCAACTTAACTTTTCTTGCCAAGCGAATCTGCTTACGAAAGACCTCTTTTTGTACTTCTTTTGGAGACTTGTCCCAATAATAATCTAAGCCCATCTCTCCGATCGCAACAACTTTTGGATGCGAGGATAGCTCTTCAATCCACTCAAGGTCTTGATCAGTCATATCGATTGCATCGACTGGATGCCAACCAACGGCTGCATACATAAACTCAAATTTTTCAACAAGCTCCATCGCCCTTTCAATTGTTGGGCGATCAAAACCAACAACAACCATATTTTCTACACCGGTTGAAATTGCTCGTTCTATTACTTCTTCAATATCCTCTTTAAATTGATCTGCATTTAAATGCACATGTGTATCAAATAACATGACAAAGACTCCTTATAATTCGTATTGATTACTAATATTAAAATTACTTTACAATTTAAATTATTTTCTTGAAATAACGATTTACTAGACTTGTTTTTTGTAAATCACAATAATGATTTAGCATCATCAACAAACATTACACATCGAATAATATTTAAAAATAATCTCATTTTGTTCTAAAATTTGAAATTTAAGGATTTTACCAATTGTAGCATTACGTTTGGTTTAGAAAATGCGAATATGTGATGATATGATAAAAAACATAGAAATGAACTTCATAATTGAAGCATTTCTATGTTTTTATAAGGAAAGAACTTACTTAACTCGGGAACCTAAAGGCAAGGCTTCAGCAATAGTAGCCAAGGACAATTCACCATCATCACTTCCTGCTAAGATCATTCCTTCTGATAACTCACCTCTGAGCTTAACTGGTTTTAGGTTTGTGACACAAATTACTTTTCGGCCAACTAATTCCTCTGGTTTGTAAAATTTCGCGATCCCAGAAACAACTTGTCGCTTTTCATATCCTAAATCTAATTGAAGCTTTAATAGCTTGTCTGCTTTTTTCACTGGCTCGCATTCTAAAACTTGAGCAACTCGCAAATCTACCTTCATAAAGTCATCAATCGTAATTTCTTCTGAATCTGGTTTTTCAATCGCTGGTTTTTTCGCTTCTTCCGCTTTTGTGCCACCTTGCATTTTTTCTTTAATGAACTCAACCTCTTCAGCTAAATCAAGTCTTGGGAAAATTGGTTCTCCCTTCAACACTTTCGCCCCACCTAAAAGCTGACCAAAGCCATCTAAGCTATCCCAGGAAGTAAGCTTTTCACTTTCAATATTCAATTGAGCAAAAATCGCATCAGGTGTTCTTGTTAAAAATGGTTTTAATAATACTGCAATTCGGCGTAATGATTCTGCTAGGTGGTACATCACTGTCCCCAATTGTTCTTTTTTCGCTTCGTCTTTTGCGAGCACCCATGGCTGTGATTCATCGATGTATTTATTCGTTCTACTCACAAGCTGCCAAATACTCGTTAATGCAACAGAAAACTCCATGTTTTCCATTGCCTCTTCATATTTTTCAACAGTTTCTTTATTCACATTAACTAGTGCTTGCTCAAACTCACCATTAGAGCCTGTGTATGCTGGAATTTCTCCATCAAAATACTTTTGAATCATCGCAACTGTCCGATTTAATAAGTTTCCTAAATCATTCGCTAAGTCAAAATTGATGCGCTCAACAAAGCCCTCAGGAGTAAATACTCCATCCGCTCCAAAAGGAACTTCTCTTAATAAGTAATAACGCAGTGAATCTAGACCATAACGATCAATTAATGTAACAGGGTCCACGACATTACCTTTTGACTTCGACATCTTGCCATCTTTCATTAATAACCAGCCGTGAGCAAACACTTTCTTTGGCAATGGAAGATCTAATGCCATTAACATAATAGGCCAGTAAATCGTATGGAAACGAACAATCTCTTTCCCTACTAAATGAACATCAGCTGGCCAGTAATTTACATACTTTCGATCATCATCGCTTCCATATCCTAATGCTGTAATATAGTTTGATAAAGCATCAATCCAAACATACACTACATGCTTAGGGTTCTCTGGAACCTTAATTCCCCAATCAAATGTTGTTCGAGACACAGCCAAATCTTCTAAACCTGGCTTTATGAAATTGTTAACCATCTCATTCTTTCGAGATTCCGGCTGGATGAATGATGGGTTTTCCTCATAGTATTTCAATAGCCGATCTGCATATTTACTTACTTTGAAGAAATATGATTCTTCCTTAACTCTATGTACAGGACGACCACAATCGGGACAATTTCCATCATTTAATTGAGTTTCAGTATAATACGATTCACAAGGTGTGCAATACCAACCTTCATATTCACCAAGGTAAATATCACCTTGTTCTACAAGCTGTGTGAAGATTTTCTCAACAACTGTCTTATGACGGTCTTCCGTCGTACGAATAAAATCATCATATGATATATCAAGCTTTTTCCAAAGATCTTGAATGCCAGCCACAATTTCATCTACATAGTTTTGTGGACTTACACCTTTTTCTTCAGCTTTTTCTTGGATTTTTTGACCATGTTCATCTGTTCCTGTTAAATACATTACATCATAACCGCGCATTCTTTTATAACGTGCCATTGCATCACCAGCAACTGTCGTGTATGCATGTCCGATATGTAAATTCCCACTTGGGTAATAAATCGGTGTAGTTAAATAGAAAGTTTTTAATTTTTCTTTCATTATAATATCTCCCTCCCATAGTACGATCGCTATCCTTTTGTTTCTTCTATTATCCTCATTATAAGAGGATTTGTCACTCTTCTAAAGCGATGGAACAACTATTGTTTTAAGTATTTGAAAAACCCGCCTAAGAGACGAGTTTTTTATACATGTTTATATACGTCAGCTTAACCTCTTCTATCATCAAAATATACATAAAAAGAAGAATTTGTGCAAGGTATCCATCATTTGATCTTGTAGATAAATGTCGAATAAACCATTATGAAATTAGTACTATTTATTGTATTTTTTCCCTATAAGATCCTAGAAACCCTTTGGATTCAACGTAGTAGTAATTTCCAAAAAAAATTAGTTGAATGTAATTGACGAATATGGCAATCGCTGGTATTATAAAACTTAAGAATTATGTCGAATAATGACGAATTCATATAAATAGAGATAAAGAAATCGAGAGGAGAAGATTTATAATGAAATCTACAGGTATTGTACGTAAAGTTGATGAACTAGGTCGTGTAGTTATTCCTATTGAATTACGACGCACTCTAGGTATCGCGGAAAAAGATGCATTAGAAATTTATGTTGATGAGGAAAAAATCATCTTAAAGAAATACAAGCCAAACATGACTTGTCAAGTTACTGGTGAAGTTTCTGATGACAACCTACAGTTAGCTGGTGGAAAATTAATTCTTAGCCGCGAAGGTGCTGAGCAATTAATTAACGAAATCCAAAGCAACTTTCAAATGAAATAATAAACGATATTAAACCTTCATCTGCGGATGAAGGTTTTTAGAATATAGACAAAGTCGATTTTCGACTTTGTCTATATTTTTTTATGAAATCTTTACTAACAGGTGAAACTCTCAAAATACCTTGAAAAATTACGCATGTTGTCAAGTTAAAAACCACATAGAAAAGCCTTAATCATCAATGTAGATTTTCTAATTTATTCAACATGATATGCCCGATACACTTCTTTTTTCATTACAGAACGGTCGACAGCAGTTTGTTTAATTGCATCTTTTGAAGAGAAGCTCTTTTCTTCAATATAATAATTTACATGCTCGACTATGCTCAATTGCTCCCACCAAGCTTCTTCAGTTTCTTCCTCTTCTAGTTTGGAACCTTCTACAATTAAACAGAATTCTCCTCGTACTTCTGATTGATTTGCCCATTCAATCGCTTCCTGTATCGTTCCTCTTATAAATTCTTCGTATTTCTTCGTTAATTCTCTACATAAGACAATGCGGCGACTTCCCAATTGCTGCTCCATTTGAACTAATGTTTCCTTTAGTCGATGTGGAGCTTCATAAAAAACCATTGTCGCTTGAATTCGCCTTAACTCGTCAAGTTCAACTCTCTTCTCTTTCTTTTGCCTTGAGAGAAAGCCGTAAAAGTAAAACGGTTGTGTTGTGATACCCGATGCTATGAGCGCAGTTAATGCAGCATTTGCACCCGGAAGTGGCACTACAGTCAACTGAGCCTCTATGCATTTGACGACAAGTTCATATCCAGGATCCGAAATTGTTGGCATTCCTGCATCACTCACTAATGCCACCTTGCTTCCATTTCGAATTCGTTCAACAAGTTTATCTCCACTTGATTCCTTATTATGCTCATGATAACTAATTAGTGGTGTATCAATTTCATAATAAGAACAAAGCTTCTTTGTGTTTCGTGTATCTTCGGCTGCAATAACATCTGCTTCCTTTAATAAGCGAACCGCTCTAAAGCTCATGTCTTCTAAATTTCCGATAGGGGTTGGAATTAAATATAATATCCCTTTTTCATCTTCCATATGGAAACTCTTTTGTTGATGCATCCTTTATCCCCCTATTTTTTTATATATTGTAGCTTTTGACTTCTAGTAAGCTGTTTAAATGCATATTCAGCTTGCATTGCTTCGGTTTTGGTCGTAAATACTTCGAAAAACAGTAACTGCACTGGGCAGCGCGCTCTTGTATACTTTGCCCCTTTTCCTTCATTATGCATTCTTATTCTCTTGTTCAAATGATTCGTATAACCAGCATATAGACTGCGATCGCTACATGTCAAAACATAGAAGAAATGCAGTTTATTTTCCATATAACATCTCTCGTACAACCGGAGTATATTCATCCTCATTCGTGTACACGATTATTGGCGGAAGGATTTTTAAATCTGGCTTTCCATTTTTTATTGCTTCAATTAGCAGTGTATTCGCTTCTTTTCCTACCATTGGATGAACAAACTGAATTCGCTTCGGTTCTAACTGATACGCGCGCATCACCGTTATAATTTCTGATAGGCGATTAGGTCGATGAACAAAGGCAACCTTTCCACCTTGCTTTACCAATTTGCTCGCCGCCTTCACTGCATCTTCTAATGTACATGTAATCTCATGACGAGCGATGGCTAAATGCTCATTGATGTTTTTTTCACTTGTTGGTGGTGTTTGAAAATAAGGCGGATTGCAGGTTACGACATCATACTTCCCGTAGCCAAGCTGCGTCGGCATTTCCTTTATGTCTCCATGAATCATATGCAAGCGGTCTTCTAATCCATTATAAGCAATGCTTCTCTTCGCCATATCAAAAAGGCGGTCCTGAATTTCAACTCCGGTAATGTTTCCTTTTGTCCGTCTGCTTAAAAAAAGTGGAATCACACCATTTCCACTACATAAGTCGATTAATTTCCCTCTTTGAATCGGTACATATACAAATCTTGATAGCAAAACTGCATCAAGAGAAAATGAAAAAACCGATGGGCTTTGAATGATACGTAAATTTTCAGCCAAAAGATGATCGAGGCGTTCATCCCCTTTTAATAATTCCATTTTCTTTCCTCCAAAACTCTTAGAAAATAGCCTCCCATTTTGGAAGGCTATGCATTTATTTTTTATTTAGGAAGGATAAACAAAAGAGGCAATCGCCTTCTTTTCTAGGGCTACCAAAGTGAAGATTGCAAATATGAAAACCTTCTTGATAAAGGCGCGCAAGGTTATCATACCCTTCACCAATATCTAATTGTTTTACCTCTTGTTTTGATTCCTGTTTTGATTTTGTATGTTTGTGTACATCAGAATCACGATCATCTGTTAGTTGTAAATGTTTACGTAAATGATCGTTCTCAAGCTTTAATGAATTGTTCTCTTCAAGAATTTCGGCTAAATGCTGCTTCAATTCCCCTAGTTGTGTATACAATTGCCCAATTTGTTCTTCCATATTGATGACTGAATCAAATAATTCTTTTTTATCCATGCATTCCACCTCATCACTCTGTGGATTGAGCTGACACAGTCCCATGTTGATTAAGCTCTTCTAACGTAAATTCAAGGACTCTTTCTTGCTCCTTTACATCGACTTGCAAAATTCGTTCTAAAATATTTAACCCTACGACTTTCCCAGCGCCTTCAGGAGTTGTAACCCACTCACCGACATCTGGTAATTGTTCTTTTGCAGACTCATATTCGTCGTTTTCGTACTTTAAGCAGCACATTAGGCGACCACAAAGTCCAGAAATTTTCGTTGGGTTTAATGATAGATTTTGATCCTTTGCCATTTTAATCGATACAGGGTCAAAGTCGCCAAGGAACGTAGAACAACAAAGCATACGTCCGCACGGCCCAATACCGCCAAGCATTTTTGCTTCATCACGCACACCAATTTGTCGAAGCTCAATTCTTGTCCTAAAAATAGCTGCTAAATCTTTTACAAGCTCACGAAAATCAATTCTTCCATCTGCTGTAAAGTAAAAGATCACTTTATTACGATCAAATGTATATTCAACATCGACTAGCTTCATATCTAGTTGATGTGTAATGACTTTTTCACAGCAAACCTCATACGCTTCCTTTGCTGCAAGTTTGTTTTCTTCTACGATCAAATGATCCTTTTGATCGGCAATTCGTAGAACCTTTTTTAACGGAAGTACGACATCATGCTCATCCACTTGCTTTGGGCCGATTACAACTTTTCCGTATTCAACACCACGAACTGTCTCTACAATTACAAAATCGTCTTTTTGTATTTGCAAATCGCCGGGATCAAAGTAATAGATTTTGCCCGCTTTTTTAAAGCGTACCCCTGCTACATTATACAACTGAAGATCCCTCCTGCATTTTCAGTACAAGCTGTTCCATTAATAGCTGTGGATTCATATTCGCATGCAATTTTCTCTTTGCCTCAAGGACAGCAGCCATTTGATTGGTTAATTGCTGTCCCGAAATATGTAAAGCAAACTGTTCAAGCTGCTGCTTTTCATATCGAAAGACAATTTGACTCTCTTTGCCGAGCTGAAGTTGTGAGATATCACGGATAAAGAGAAGCATTAAATCCAATCCTCTATCCATCTGATCCTTCTCTTTAAAATGGTGCATCCAATGCTCTTGCAAAGAAACCATTGCTTCAAGTGCATGCTTCCTATGTGCTTCATATAATTTTACCACTATTTTTCTTGCTTGTACAAACCAATCATCATGACTCAGCTGGATTGCTTCCTCAATATTATTTGTCATATGTGAAAGCAATGGTGCGAGCGCGGGGTCTATTCCTTGTGCTATTAACCTTTCGATCAAAAACTTTGGTTGAATTGGCTTAAAAGAAATAATTTGGCAACGTGAAACAATTGTTGGTAAAATTTGTTGAACCTGCTCTGTAAGCAACAAAGCAATCGTACCCTTATTCGGCTCTTCTAGAAATTTCAATAGACTATTTGCCGCATTATTTGTCATTTTATCTGCATGCTCAATGATATAGAGCTTACGCTTTGACTCTACAGCTGCTTTAGAAAACTCCTGCTGCAGGGAATGGATTTGATGCTTCTTAATTGATAGCCCTTCAGGTCCAATAATATGGACATCTGGATGATTGCCATTCGATATTCTTCTACAATTTGCGCATGTTTCACATGGAACATATTCATCAATTGCTTGTAAACAAAAGAGACTCTTTGCTAGTACAAGGCCAACATCCTTCTTACCAGTACCTCTCATCCCTTCAAGCAAATAGGCATGGGCAAGGCGATCTCTCTTTATGCTATTTAAGAACATTTTCATAACTGTTGGTTGAATCGCTTCTAATTGCTCCCATGTGCTTGTCAACTTCATCACTCACTTACCTTTTTACTTACATATATAAATTAATTAGAAGTCCTTTTATTTCGCCAATCTTGCCTAATATATCAATTGACTTCTCTTCCTTCTTCATAATCATTTCTGTAATTTCCATCAGCTCTTGATCAACCTGTTCAACGATCTTTAATGATCGACCTTGTCCAAACTGATCCCAGCTATGGGACTGTTTAATGTCCATCCCATAATCGACTGCTTCTTTCACAAAGCGCTTCACAAGTGATTTGTATTTTGCTAAATCTCTAAAATGACGGGACCTTACCAATCTCTCTCCAGCAAGATCAATGTCCTTCATAATCGCTTGCATTTGTGTAAACTGCATTTTTTGCCCTTGCTTTTGTACAATTTCATTAAATCTTGCACCACCAGCATTTGGTTGCTTTTGCTGATGAACATTATCCAATTTAACACGAACATCTTGATTGATTTTCATTGTCTACCCCCGAAAGTAGTTCCTTAAAATTGTTCGAAATTTTCTATTGGCAAGACGAATACGGTTGCTCCACCTACTTCGACTTCAACTGGATATGGAATATAGGAATCCGCATTCCCTCCCATTGGTGAAACAGGTGCAACAAGCTGCTCACGAGACTGACAATTATCTTTTATAATCTTCAACGCTTCATCTACTCGAGTATCGTCGGTACCAATCATGAATGTCGTATTACCAGACTTCAAAAAGCCACCTGTACTTGCTAGTTTAGTCGATCTAAAATTATTTTTTACTAATGCATTCATTAAACGATTGCTATCTTGATCCTGAATAACAGCTAAAATCAATTTCATTTTCCATACCCCCTTATAAATTCGTCAAAAGCGGTGCTTAATACAACTATTATATCAATTATTTATGTCTCAAAAACGGATTTTATCCATTTTTAATCCTTTTTTAAGGCAGTCTTGACCACAGATTCGGCTGCTTTAAAAACAGCTTCAACCGCTTGATCGGCATTGATGACTTTGATTCTTTCCGGAAATTGTTCAATTAATAGCTCGTAGCCCTCTTTAACTTTCTTATGAAAATCTAGTTCTTCAAGATCTAAACGGTTAACTTCACGTTCTTTATGCTGATTGATTCTTTGCAATCCGATCTCAGGATTTATGTCAAAATACAATGTTAACTCAGGCATCATATCCTGAATTGCGAACTTGTTTATGGAAAAGACGGCATCAATTCCTAGCCCTCTAGCATATCCTTGATAAGCTAATGAGCTATCAATAAATCGATCACATAAAATAATGTACCCTTTTTCTATTGCTGGCAAAACGACTTCAGCTAAATGCTGTCTTCTTGCTGCCGCATATAGTAGTGCTTCCGTTCTAGGATCCATCTTCGTATTTTCTTTATCTAAAATCACTCTTCTGATCTGTTCTGCAATATCAATTCCACCTGGTTCTCTCGTGCTTAATACTTGATAGCCTTCTCGCCTTAGCTGTTCTGCTAACATTGAGATGATAGTCGTTTTTCCAGCCCCATCAGGACCTTCAATTGTGATAAATATTCCTTTGTTCATGATACCCTCCAGATGGTTCAATTCATTTTTCATAGACTGATATAAGACGTTTATTTAAGGATGTGCTCGATTGAAACCTCGCCCCTCCAGCTAATAAGCTCATCATTGACTCTATTTCTCTATCCATTATTTTTTCCCCTGCATATAAAAGCGGGATCCCTGGTGGATAAGGGACGATATTCTCTGCACATATAAATCCTTGTGATTGCGTAATTGGTACCCTTTTTATCGGTAGCATAGAAGGATTGTAGAAAGGAGCTTCCGGTTCAGATATCTTCCTCACTGGCTCAAGAATTGTAGCGAATTGTTTATCGATTTCTTGTTCTTCCTTAGCCACTTTTTTTATCTTAGCATAAGCTGTTGCTAAATCATCCTCCATGCCATTTTTTAACAAAGGCATAACAAGTAGCACATTATATAAATCAGCTAGTTCTGTGTAAACTCCGACTTCCTCTAGTCTTTTTTGCAATTCAAACCCTGTTCTATTTGTTTGGGAGCGAATTGTTATTTTTAATGGATCGACATTATCGTCATTCAACAGCCGAATCCCATAAGTATTTGATAATTGGTTGCGAAACCACTTCAATCGTTCTAGCATATAGCGTTCATCTTCCAATTGATAAGTTGATATATAGTGCCTTGCTAAATCCAATGATGCCATAATCGGATAAGATGGACTACTTGATTGTAACATGGATAAATAATATTGAATTTTCATTTGTGCTACACGGTTGCTGTTTATATGTAAAAATGCCCCCATTGTTAATGCAGGCAATGTTTTATGCGCCGATTGGACGATTACATCGGCACCTAATTCAATTGCTGATTTTGGGAATCGCTTACTTCCCTTAAAATGAGCACCATGTGCTTCATCAACTAATACAACGATACCATGTTGGTGTGCAAGTTCGATCATACTTTCTAAATGATCTACCTGCAATCCATAATAGTTTGGATGCGTCACAATCAATGCCTTCACTGAAGGATATTGCTTAATTGCTTCTATTAGTGTGTTATTATGGATTCCTACTGCAACCTGCCACTCCTCGTTAAACTCAGGGTGTAAAAAAACTACTTTTGCCTTTGCCAACTTTAAGCCATTAAGAATTGATTTATGGCAATTTCGCTGCACGAGTACTGTTTCACCAGCTTCAACAGTTGCCAATATCATAGCTAAGTTACCTACAGTTGATCCATTCACTAAAAAGAAGCTTTCTTTAACTTCATAATAAGAGGACAACAAATTCTGCGCCTGAAGGATAACTCCTTCTGGAGAATGTAAATCATCCAAATCTGCCACTTCTGTAGCATCAATTTTCATTACATCACGAAGGTAACGATCCCCCCTATTTAATAAATGTCCAAATTTATGACCTGGAACATGGAAAGAATACACCTTCTGATTGATATGTGTTTGTAGCTTTGTATATAAAGGCATTGCATTTTGATTCATTTTCTACTCCTAATACTTACGACTCCACTTATTTTATCAAACATTGAATGAAATATAACAATATAAGCCAAAATAAAATTCTTTGGATAGACATACACCTATTAATGCCTTTTGTCATACGATAATGAAGGAAGGAAAAACATAATGGGTTGAATTTTCATAAAATTGTATACAAATAAACGCAATAGGCTAAGCTATGATTATGGAGGTGACTATATTGAATCCGTTAGTAGTACCGCATATTGCAAATGAAACCTGTATCGTCTGTGAAACAAGAAAAGCGATTGGCATTCATTTATACACATCATTTATTTGTTTCGACTGCGAACAAGACATGATTTCAACAGATACAAGCGATCCAAAATATAAATATTACTTACATCAATTAAGAAAAGCAAATGGTTCTTTAAAGAAAAACTTATAATACTTTCCTTTATTTAAAGAGCGCTGAGGGCTCTTTTTTGTTATGTTCATTTGAAATCTGCATGCCAGTATGTAAACGTCTTTCTTTCCCCATTGCTCAAATTAATTTCTTTGCGAATAAAAAGAGGCAATGCTAACTCAGGTAAAACTGATATGGTAAACATTCCTCCTCCATAACAAAAGCTATGATATTCCCCATACTCTCCGCATACATCGATACTTTTAGGAAGACCACGTATTAACTTTTCATCAATCCTTTTTCCTATATACGATTCATCTAATACATCTGCCATTGTTGTCACTATGATTGCTTGTAGCCCTGAGCCTAAAAACTTCTCCATTACTTGTTCTGAAGTTAATCCCCATAATGGTTCAATTATGCTAATTCCGAACGGTTTAAACTGCTTTTCACGATACGTTTTTGCATTTGAAACTGTCAGATCACCAAATATGAAACAATTAATCCCCTCTTCATTCAACTCCTTAATAACTGCCACCATCGCATCCATGTAATCCCGCAATTCCTTCTCTTCTTCTAATTCTACAACGAGTAGTGGAATACCAATGCTTTTTGCTTGTGCTTCTAATAGATGTATAGGAATATGATGCACAGTCGATTGAAGATTTTCTTTATATACTGTGGTTAATAAGTATAAAACTTCAACCTCATTACTCTGTAAAACATTAAATAAAGCTAATGCTGAATCCTTGCCTCCACTCCAGTGAAAAACAGCTTTCTTTCTTTGTTGGTTCATTAGCTTCACTCCTATTTAAATTAGTATTGATTCTAGTTTATAGAATATCTGCCTTATTTTAAATAGGTGGTCCTCTTACTTATTAATCATTACTCTTCCTGATCACTTGTCTCTTGAACATTCGGCGGATGTTTTTCTTATAAAGACCAAGACATAACAAAAAAAGCACCTATCAGGTACTTTCTTTTTTTGCCCGCTGGCGTCCTACTCTCACAAGGGGCGCCCCTAACTACCATCGGCACGCTATTTTCGGGCGCCGATAAACGGCGGATCTCTT
>NZ_JCBCPS010000010.1:0-32280 GCF_059874745.1 Niallia sp. CD-39
CAAAACAGTAACAGACATACTTTCACCTCCATTCTGTGGTTATCGTATTCCAATAATTTATGGTAGGTGCTTGTAAAGTTTTCGATATTTACTAAAACCAATTGTATTAATCACAATGAATTATTAAGTTTCCTAAATGGAGTGAGAATATGAGATTTCTAGATTTATTTGCCGGCATCGGTGGCTTCCGTTTAGGTATGGAAATGGCAGGTCATGAATGTGTCGGTTACGTAGAATGGGACGATTTTGCAAGAAGAAGCTACAAAGCTATACATGATACAAAGGGAGAGTGGACGTGGTATGACGTATCAACAATTGACTATAGAGACATTCCTAGAGCCGAATGTTGGACATTTGGATTCCCGTGCCAAGATATATCAATCGGAGGAAAACAAGAAGGATTTAGAGGAAATCGATCCTCTCAATTCTTTGCAGTCACTAAAAGGTTACGCCAAATTAAAGAATGGGATTCCGAAAAGTTACCTTCCTTCTTATTCATTGAAAATGTTAAAAATTTTCTCTCTGTTAACAATGGATGGGACTTCCTTACGGCCCAAATTGAATTGGACGAAATCGGGTACAACATGGAATGGGACGTACTCAATTCAAGAAACTTCAGTGTTCCACAAAATAGAGAAAGAGTGTTCATTATTGGACATCTTAGAGGAAGAAGTACCAGAAAAGTATTTCCTCTCGAAAGCTCAAATAGATCGATTGGTAAGGACATAAAAATACTTGCTCATAGAGACGGATATCGTAGAAATACCCAAGTATATGATATTGACGGAAGCGTTGAAGCCATCGATACTGCTCAAGGCGGGGGAAGGGGCCCGCATGTATTAGTTGTTGGAAATGTTAATCCTTCAGGTAATGGTGTAAATGGAAATGTATATGATTCAAAGGGACTTTCTCCAACATTAACTACAAACAAAGGAGAAGGACCAAAGGTAATGATTAAGGAAGCGACCAAGAAAGGTTATAAGGTAGCTGAATTAGGAGATAGCATAAATTTATCTGTAATCGGTAGTAAAACAAGGAGAGGAAGAGTTGGAAAAGGGGTGGCAAACACTTTAGATACTTCCTGTAATCAAGGTGTTTTGACTAGGGATTCTGATATTAGGAAGTTAACTCCGTTAGAATGCTTCCGGCTACAAGGATTCCCAGATTGGGCTTTTGATAAGGCAGCTAAAGTTAATTCGGATAGCCAATTGTATAAGCAAGCTGGAAACAGTGTGACAGTCAATGTGATATATGAAATTGCTAAGAGGTTGGAAACACAAGAGTAATTATGTAAAAAAGAGCCTTTAAAGGCTCAAGGCAGAAGCTAAATTGATCAATAATATTGTATGTCATTGAAATTAAATGGTATAGGCTGTAAAAAAACAATGTAAAAAAGAGCCCTATAAAGGCTCTAATCTACAGCCGGTGGATTTTGTAGTACAAGTTATTATATGCAACTTGTCAACATCTGACTGATGAAATAGTGCAGCGCATTAGAATTTGATATTTATAAGTAAGCTAAATAAGCAATCAGTTTAACAGGGAGGATCAATGTATGAATTGGAAAGAAGCTCAAAAAATTGTGAATGAAGGAAAAACAGTAATGTTTCATCATAAAGGAAAGGTTGTACCAGTTACTAAGAATACAACATTTCAAGACTTACAGTGGAATCATTTCGGAGTGTTTGGTCTTAGATGGCACGATATCATAAAAGGAAGATTTACTACTGCATAATTAACTTAATGATAGATCTGTTTTTCTCATATCAAAATCATTAAGAAGTGGGTTTCTTAGGAATTATTGTATTCACTAGAGGAGGAATTGAAATGGAAAAATTAAAATTATCGCAATTAAGTGACGATGTTGAAGTATCTATTGAAGAAACGAGTACGGTCTATACAGTGGCGGAATTGAAAGCAGAAATTCTTGATGGAGAACCACACCATGAATCTCCAAACTGGTATACGGTCACCCGTAAAAGATGGGTTCCAGATGCTCATTCTATGTTTGATAGATATATTGATTGCGAACGTGACGATTTATATGAAGATTGGGACGAACGTGCATGGGATTGTATAGAAAAGGAATCAGCCGTTACTAAGGTACAAAAAATCTTAGATGAAGTATTCAAAGGAGACCATGCCACTGCTTATTGGACGTATGAGAATTCTGTTGAGATTGATATTTTTCCCAATGGAATTAATGATACAAAGGGTAGGGAGTGTTAATCAATGGGCAGTGGTTGGATCATTAATTTTAAGGATGGTACTGCTGTGATTTTGTCTGAAAGTAAGTACATGGAATATAAAAAGAGCAGAGATGTCACCAAAGTTTCTGATGAGGAACACTGGTTTGATATCAAAGAAGCAATTAAAAAGCATCCATGGCTTGAAGTGATGGAGTAGGTAGGAGGAGTTAATTTGTATATAGATACTGATGACATTGCCAATGTAGAAATCACATGGAAAGACGGATATAAGCGAATTTCTGTATCTCTAAAAAATGGAGAAGAATATACGGTCGAAAGTGATGATTAAAGTGGGAGGAGTTAATTTGGATAAGGATAGGTTTTTAGCGCTAAAAGATGTCCTTGAAAGGGACTATTCTAATCGTCATGATCATCCTATGCTTTATTTCCAATTTCATGATGTGAAGTGGTTAATGGAGCAAGCTGAAAAAGTTGAACAACAGCAGCAGGAAATTGAACGGTTGAAAAAAGGATTAGAAAAGATTTACGGAACAATCCAACTTTCGGAAATGGACGATGAAGATATAGATGAAAGTGATGCTCTTTCTATTATTGAATCTACTGTTATAGATATTTGGGGTGATGAGGAATTGTTAAGAAACAAAAGATAGAAAGTGATAATTATTAAAAATGGAATATTTGCTCAATTTACGCACCTGATCTTTTTTTGAATCTGTATAATTAAATACAAGAAATGAAAACTTGAAAGGTGTGAGCAAGTTGATTAAAAGGTTAAGAATTCTATTATTAATTATGTTTTTAAGTGTATTAGTTGCTTGTAGTAACAATACATCGAGTCAGAAAAGTTGCGATAATCCAAGAATAAAAGGGAACTTAACTACTTACAACGGAGAGAAAATTTATCATGTTCCTGGTGGGCAATTTTACGAGGTAACAAAAGCTGAGAAAATGTTCTGCACAGAAAAAGAAGCTAGGGAAGCAGGATTTAGGAAAAGTAAAAGATAAAAGCCAGGACTCCTCCTGACTCACCCACTCAAATTATATCATGGGAGGGGTCCACTTGAAAGAAGCTGCCAGCAAACAAATAGAGTCGATACTCAAGGATTACCATTGGATGATGAACTCGATTAAGGTTTTAAGGGATTCCATGAAAGATGCAGGGGAAGGTTTAATAGCACAGTATGGTGATGAATCAGCAATGCCTAAACCTCAGGGAATGACGAGTGATCCAGTGTATAGAGAAGTAAAGCGAAGAGAGAAACGATTTAAGGTTATTGATAAGTACGAGGAAAAGATTTCGGTTATTCAAGACAGGTTACATTTGATTAACGATGATCGAGAACAGGAAGTGCTTCATTGGTTGTTAGAAGGCAAGTCTTATCGCTGGATTGGTCTTCACATGGGACTATCACACTCTCATATCATTAGAATTAAATGTTCCATTGTTGACCAACTGAGTACAAATGTTCCATATGTTCCAAAGGGTACAAAATTGATGAATCATAAATCGGCAAGTTAGAATGGGAGGAAGGATCGGTTCGGAAAACTTCCCTTAGTGCTTATCTGTTATAATTAGTACAAATAAAAATAGTTACTTGGGGAGGAAGTACATTTGAAAAACCTTTATGAAATCAGAGGTGAGATATCAATCATTTTTGTTAAGCGTAAGGGAGTGGTATACGAAGTAATTATTGACACTAAAGATCTTAATTTGGTATCAAATTTTAAAGGTACATGGCATCTTGATAATAGGGGTTATGTTAAAAGGTCGATAAATGGGAATCTAGAATTATTGCATCGAATGCTAATGAGACCTAGCCAAAACAAGGTAGTTGATCACATAGACGGAAATAAATTAAATAACCGTCGAGATAATATGAGGATTATCACATGGGGACAAAATACTCAAAATATTAATTTAAATAAACGGAGTAAAACTGGTATAAGGGGTGTATCAATGGATACACGTCATGGGGTTAGATGGAGAGCAAGGGTTAGAGTTAACGGAAAAGATATAAATTTAGGTTATTTTGCTACAATAGAGGAAGCTGAGAAGGCAGCTAAGAATGGTAGGGCTAAGCATTTACCTTACTCAAGAGAAGCAAATAAATAACCATGGCGTCACCTTGAGGTGGCGCTTTTGATATTAAGGAGATAAGATGCCTTATAGGAGGTGTAATATGGATTTTGTTGGTCGAACAAACTTATTAAAGTATATAGAAAATAGAATGTTTTATGAAAAAGATCAATCATTCAATAATTTAACCCGTGTTTTTCTTGACTACACATATAAGGATGACGAGATTTTTATATATTCGAAGAATCTTGATTTAGAGAATCCTGAAATGTATGTATTTGGTAAACAACAAGTAAATATTATTATGGGCAAAAAACATGTAATGATGAAGTCTCTTAAATATAGAACTATTAAAAATTCGACTATCGAATACTATGTTGATGAATATGATGAAAACTTTAAGTTAATATTTAGGTTAGAATTCTTATCTGGAGAAACATACGAAATAGAGGTTAATGACAGTTTTAAAGAAGAGAAAAATAAAGAATTAATTAGCGGAATTAAGTCTGTTCATCGGTATATTAGTCTGTATTAAGATAGTCTTTTAAATTTCTTTTATTTCTCCGATATTATATTGGGGTGAGATAATGGAACTAGATTTTAGCCCTTTTCAAGGGCAAATGAATAACATGGCATTACAATTAGCAATTATATTGTTTGTGCCACTTATAGTTGGTTTAGTAGTCAAGTTCTTAATGGTAGCAATAAAACTTCCGCAATTTCTTGCAAACCTAATATCAGTGGCTGCATTATTATATACTTTCTACCAAATGTTGATATTGGTTCTCGGTTAATGCAGGAATTTAGCATTGCATGGCGAAATTTATCGTATCAACATAAAGGAGGTATGATTATGAGCTTAGATCCAGGCGGTATTGGTTGGAAAATGAAGATTGAGAATGACCCTAAACCAGGTGGAGCTAGATTGAAATACGATCCACCAGCAGGTGGAATGCATCATGATTCAGGTGGCGGTGGTTTCAGTCATGAATAATCAAGCATATCCAGGAAACGGTGGAGGTGGAGGTAACTACTCCAATCCGGGCAATGGTGGCATAGGTGCAACAAGTCACACCCAGGTAACGGCGGTGGCGGTGGGGACATTAAAGCAGATCCCGGACCAAGACCCGGTGGATATTGGATGAACTTTGATCCTGGTATAAAACCAGGCGGTTAAATACAAAACTTACAGCATCCATTACGGGTGCTTTTTGTTTGTCACAAAATAGTATAAAAATAGATAAATAGTAACAGGAATTACTCTCCTTATGTAGAATTGAGTCTAAAGGAGGGGTTTTATGGAATTCATTTTAGGATTACTATTAGTAGCTATTAGTATTATCTTTGCAAAAATATATACAAAGGAAAGAAGGAAAAGCTTAGTAATATCTCAATTATTAGAAACTACTCAAAAAGAGCATTCTGCGGCACTTGCATATCAATATGAAACTTTTGAAAAAGAGAAAGAATTGTTGATCCCTAAAGAAGAGTTAAATCAGATAGTGAACCAACAACATAAGGAACAAGAAATAAAAGTGGATTTATTAAATAATTATATCCACTCTCTAGAGAAACAATCTCGAAATTTTGGAGAGATTATTACACATAAAATATTATCTGACTTTAAAAATAGATTAGTTACAGAACAGAAAATAATACCAACTCAGATGATAATAATGCCTAATGTATATTTCCCTACAATGGATCACAAAGGGGAAATAACAGCAAGACAGATTGATCATTTAATCCTAACCCATAAAGGAATCTTCATAATAGAAACAAAGTACTGGAAGGGTACCATCCTACATGGATTAACAAAAGAAAAATCAAAGGATTTTTCGTTTATTTTAGACAGCTTATATCCTAATATTGATGCTGATTCTGAAAAGACTATTGTTTTCGTAAGTGATAGTTCGGAAGGTGAAGGAGTTAAGGTTAATGGGAAAGAATTGAAAATAAAGTCTTTTGATGATCCAGCCCGCCAAGTTAGAAGAACTGCAGGTTTATTAAATAAACTATTAAAAGAGAATAACGAGAATATTTTTGTTACTCCAATATTATATTTTGGCTATAATAAAAAGCAGTTCTTTAATTATTCGAGCAGTGATAATCCTCAAGTGTTCGATAATCAAGAAATGCTCTGCAATTATTTAGAAAAGCAGTTCGATGATAATAGTAATACAGATATAAGCAATGAGCGATTAAATAAAATTAAAGTAATCATTGAAAATGTAAACTACTTGCACCTTTGATTGGTGCTTTTTCTTTTGCCCAAAACAAACACAAAATAGCCGGGGGTGGCAGGTGATGTAAATGGCTGCAAATCATATTAAAGCAGAAAAAGATTATGTCAAGGGCATGAAATATAAAGACATCGCAGAAAAATATGATGTCTCACTTAACACAGTCAAGTCATGGAAGAAGCGATACGAGTGGAATCGAGGAAAGGGTGCACCCAAAGGAAAAAGTGTGCACACAAAAAAAAGAGGTGCACCAAAGGGAAACATTAACGCCAAAGGCAACAAAGGTGGTGGTGCTCCTAAGAGAAATCAGAATGCGGTATCACACGGGTTCTTTGCTAAGTTCCTTCCTTCTGAAACATTAGAAATCATTGAGATCATGCAAGAGCGATCTCCTGCTGATTTGATATATGATCAAATAGAAATACAGTATGCAGCAATCATAAGAGCGCAGAGTATCATGTATGTTTCTAATAAGAACGAAATAATTAAGGAGCTTAAGAAAGCTAAGTATGAGTATTATGAAAGGCCAAAGAGCCAAGGCGGCGGTTTTGACCAACAGATTACAGAAGAAGAGTATGAATTCCAATTCGCTTGGGATCGCCATGCTACCTTCCTAAACGCTCAATCCAGAGCCATGAGTGAGTTAAGGTCACTTATTAAGCAATTTAATGAAATGGCTCATGAGGACGATGAAAGAAGGCTTAAACTAGAGCAGATGCAGCTCACTGTTGATAAGAGAAAAGTTGAACTTGGTAATTTACGTGGTGATACAGAAGGCGATGCTCATGAGCAAGCAAATAGTTATGTAGATGCTTTGAATGCTCAAGCAGAAGATGTATTTGCAGATGAGGTGCTAGACGATGAGGAAGCGTAAAAAGACGACCTCATTTAGATTTAGTCCGTTTAGTAATAAGCAGAAGAAACTTCTGATGTGGTGGACAGATAAGAGTCCCTTTAAAGATTATGACATGATTATATGTCACGGTTCCATTCGTTCTGGCAAGACCATAGCAATGATAGATTCGTTTATTACATGGTCTTTGACTAAGCACAAGGGTCAAAACTTCATCCTAGCTGGTAAGTCAATGGGAGCTCTTAAACGTAACGTTTTAGAGCCTATGTTTCAAATTTTGACTTCTAAAGGGATTGACTACCATTATCAACGTTCAGAAAATCCTCATGTCATAATCGGAACTAACACTTATTATTTGTTTGGAGCTAACAATGAATCTAGTCAAGATACATTACAAGGTTTGACTGCTGCAGGTGCTTATCTTGATGAGGTTGCTTTATTCCCTAAGTCATTCGTAGATCAAGCGATTGGTCGTTGCTCTGCGGAGACAAATGGCAATGGGGCAAAAGTATTTTTCAACTGTAACCCAGCTGGTCCTTATCATTGGTTTAAACTAAATTTCATCGACAAAGCAAAAGAAAAGAAAATCTACGTTCTTCACTTTATGATGGATGACAATTTGTCTCTTTCTGAAAAGGTTAAGCAACGGTTTAAACGCATGTTCTCAGGTGTATTCTATCAACGGTATATCCTTGGTTTATGGGTTATGGCTGAGGGTGTCATTTATGATATGTTCAACGAAAAAGAACACGTTGTAAAGACCGAAAACAGGCGCTACACCGATTACAAAGTGTCATGTGACTATGGTACTCAAAACCCAATGACATTCGGTCTTTGGGGGTTATGCGATGGCACATGGTACAAAGTCAAAGAGTATCATCATGACGCGCGCAAGAAGAAAGTACAGAAAACAGATGAGCAATACGCAGACGATCTCCAAGAATTTGTAGGAGGGCTCACTAAAGTAATTGTAGTGGATCCATCAGCAAGTTCTTTTATTATTGTCCTTAAAAAGCGAGGGTGGGTTGTGAAAAAGGCTAAGAATGATGTATTAGACGGTATTCGCAACATGGCCACTGCATTAGGCTCTGGTCTTATTAAATACAATGACTGCTGCAAAGAGACGCTGAGAGAGATCTATTCATACGTTTGGGATGAGAAATCCATGGAACATGGTGAGGACAAGCCAATCAAGCAAAATGACCACCAGATGGATGCTGACAGGTATTTTGTTAACACGATCTTGTTTAATAGTAATAAAGTTTCTGTTTTAAAGTGAGGTGATAGCAATGTTAATCGAGGATTTATATAGGGCTCCATATCATGAACATCTAAATAGCATCATTCAAAACATGGTCGATGGTGTGATTACAGAGCATGACTTCTTAGTACAAGAGATTAAGGAATGGCTTAAAAGTGATGCTCGAGAAAGTATGATTGTAGGTGAGAGTTATTACTTAAATAAAACAGACATCCGAGAATCAAAGAAGAATCGTCACGAGTGGCAGTCTAATGTTAAGAAAGAATATGGCTTTGCAAAGAAGCTAGTAGATCAAAAGGTTGGGTATCTACTCACAAAGGAGCCAACGATTTCAACTGAGCACGAGAAATACAAAGATGAATTGGACGATATTTTTTCCAAGAAATTACTCAAAACTTTAAAGAACGTCGGTAAAGAAGCTATCAACAAAGGAATAGCTTTTTTATATGTCTATTTTAATGAGGATGGAGAGCTATCGTTCAAAAAGTTCAAGTCAGAGCAAGTCTTCCCGTTTTGGAAGGATGATGAGCATACCGAATTAGATGCATTCTTACGAATCTATGATGAAATGGCTTATGTGGATGGACGAAAACAGTCAATTACAAAGGTCGAGTATTATCACTTAGGTGGCATTAAGTATTTTATTTTGGAAGCAAACAGGCTAGTGCCAGACGTTCCTATGGGAATCGAGACTGAATACCATTTCACTATTAATGACGTGCCTCATGTGTGGACTAGGATTCCTTTGATTCCTTTTAAGTATAACGAAGAAGAGCAACCTTTAATTGAACTCATTAAGTCTTTAGTAGATAACTATAATCACCAGGCATCAACCAATGCTGATTTATTGGCCGACATCCCTAATTTTATCTACAAACTGATCAATTACGAGGGACAGGAGCTTAAGGAGTTTCTTGAGGAGTTAAATAAGTATCGCGTTGTCAAGGTCGGTGAAGGTGGAGACGTCGATAAGCTTCAAGCTGATCCAAATACTGAAGCGACAGAGAAGGAACTTGATCGTGATCGTAAGTCCATTTACGAATTTGGACGTGGTGTAGACACGATGGACGAGAACTTAGGCAATGCATCTGGTGTTGCTCTTAGGTACCGTTATTCGGATTTAGATATGGATTGCAACATCTTAGAGACTGAAATGCAGTCATCCATTGAACACTTGTTATGGTTTATTAATGAATACCTAAAGCTTATTAAAATTGGTGATTTCCACGATGAGAGTGTTTCTATTATCTTTAACCGTGACATCATCATAAACGAATCTGAGGTCATTACAGACTGTCAAAACTCTGTAGGGGTATTAGATGACCGAACAATCCGTGAGAATCATCCTTGGTATACTGACAAGGTTGAGGACCGTCTAAAAGAGCAGCAGGCACAAATGGATGATTACCGAGATGCATTTCCACCTCAGGAGCATGAGGATGATCTAAATGTCGAGAAGTAAGCGATATTGGGAGAGTCGTTTTAATCAATTGC
This sequence comes from Niallia sp. CD-39, assembly GCF_059874745.1. Taxonomy (NCBI): domain Bacteria; kingdom Bacillati; phylum Bacillota; class Bacilli; order Caryophanales; family Bacillaceae; genus Niallia; species Niallia sp. CD-39. Next base: position 10,139 of record NZ_JCBCPS010000010.1, read on the forward strand.
AAGAATCGCTTTTGAAAATAGGAGAATCCTATAATGATAGTCTTGAGAATGCATTTAAACAAGCATTTGATGAGATTGAGAAGGACATATCCAAATGGTATGCAAGATTGCAATCAAACAACGATGTAAGTTTAACAGAAGCACGCAGAATGCTCTCTCAGCGTGAATTAAAGGAATTCCAATGGACAGTTGAGGAATACATCAAATTCGGCGAAAGAAACGCTCTCAATGGTAAATGGATGAAGCAACTAGAGAACGCATCAGCTAGAGTCCACATATCTCGTTTACAAGCTATACAGATTCAAATGCAGAATCATATTGAAAATCTGTATGGAGGAAAATTTAGTGACTTTGAAAAGGTTGCTAAGGATATGTATTTAGAGGGTTATTATCACACAGCATTTGAGATTCAAAAGGGATTTAACGTGGGCTGGACATTGCAAGCAATCGATAATCGTAAGGTTGATAGAGTCATAGTGAATCCATGGGCGGTTGATGGTAGAAACTTCTCAAGTCGTATATGGCAAAATAAAGAGCAGTTAGTTAATACATTGCATACTCAACTCACACAGGCAATTATACGAGGTGATGCACCTGATAAGGCTATCTTTACCATCGCAAGAGAATTTAACGTATCTAGGCGTAAAGCAGGACGTTTGGTGATGACTGAATCAGCTTTTATTTCTTCTGCTGCACATAAAGATAGTCTGAATGATCTCGATGTTGAAAGGTATCAAATCCTTGCTACATTGGACAACCGCACAAGCCCTATCTGCCAAGACCTTGATGGAAAGATATTTGCTATGAGAGATTATGAGGTAGGAGTAACAGCTCCACCATTTCATCCGTGGTGTAGATCAACTACAGTGCCTAATTTTGATGATGAAAAAGGTCAAAGGATAGCTAGAGGTGCTGATGGCAAAACATATCATGTTCCGGCAGATATGACTTACAAAGAATGGTATAATGAAAGTGTACTGAAACCTCAAAGAGAGCAGGAACGTATTGAATTACAAAAGCAGCAGAAGTTAATTGATGCTATTAGGTTGGATATCAAAAACGGTGTATATCCACTTACACATAGCCAAAACCATTACCAAAAGCATGATCCAACGCATAAAAGATATGCTGATTATATCGAGAGAAATAGAGCAAAAGGAAAACAGAATCCCAGTTATTTAACTATTTCTTATGACGAAGCAAATCAGTTGGTTCAAAATTATGCTGGATCTGGGTATATTAAATTAAAACGTAATGGTGACTGGGACAACAAAGAGATTGTGAAAACCAATAAGATCATTGGTATGCATATTAATCAGGATAACGGCAAGGAGACACCAACTAAATCAATTGCTATCCATTACAGTAAGAAAGGAACTCATATAGTACCAACTTTAACAGACGAGGAGTGAGGAATTTGGAGCTTTGGAAGTATACTCAAAAAAGAGTGAAGGTTGAATTTACCGATGGAGAAGTGATGGTCGGATTTGTTCGAGATTATACTGACAAAGAAGACACTGAGAGCGAATATGATTCACTCGACTTTATTCCTGAAGGAAGAGAAGAAATCACAATTATGGAATCGGAAATTAAATCAATAAACATTAATAAGTAGAAGCACTTGACCAAATTAAAAGGTTAGGTGCTTTTATTATGCAAAAATTCGTCTTTTTAGCATTTGTAGACGTAAAAGAATAAAGCTGATCGTAGACGTAACTACGTAAAAAAATCGTAACCATTGGAGGTACTATAGTGAAAAGAGAGTTTTTAGAAGGTTTAGGATTAGAAAAAGAAAAAATAGATTCAATCATGACTGAGCATGGAAAAACAATTGAGGGTCATAAATCAAAGCTTGGTGAATTGAACACTAGCTTAGATGATTTAAAGAATCAATTGACTCAACGTGACAAGGATCTAAAAGACCTCAAGAAAAAAGCAGAAGGTAGTGAAGAGCTTCAAACGAAATTCACTGATCTGGAGAGCAAATACAACCAAGATAAAGCTGATTACGAGGCTAAACTAAAGGACAGTCAATTATCAAGTGCACTTAAGCTTGCTTTGAATGGTAAGGTGCATGATGCTGATCTTGTTACGGGACTCATCGATAAGGCAAAAATTGAATTAGATGATGGCGGTAACGTCACTAAAGGACTTGAGGAGCAGATTAAAACGCTGCAGGAATCAAAGTCCTTTTTATTTATCCAAGAAACAACTACTCCTGGTATTAAGGGAGTTACCCCATCTAGTAGGGATCAGAGAATTATCACCGAAGAAAAAGACAGCTTTGGTAAAAAACTTGCTGAAGAAGCAACCAAAAGTAGCACTGGACTAGACGAAGCACGTAAATCTTATTTTGAATAGGAGGCAAAAAGAATGAGTAAATTTATTGAAACAACTTATGGGAATAAAAAAGGAATCTTAAAGTTCCCTGACCATTATGTGAACTTGGCGGTTACTGTTAGTGACACAGGGGTTACAGCAAATGCAGAAGGAAAGAAAATTGTTCCTGCCGGGACCATTGTGGGCGGTGGATTTCTGGGAGATGAATCTGTACATGCAGTGAAAGCAACAACGAGTGAAGATGTCTCCAATGCGGAAGGCATCCTTTTTAATGATGTAGATGTTTCGTATGGCCCAGCATCAGGTGCCGCATTAATCCATGGGTTTGTAGCTTTAGATAAGTTGCCAGCACAACCTACCTCAGCGGAAAAAGAAGCTTTAAAGCAGATTACATTTTTGAAATAAGAAAGGGATGATATAAATGCCAACAATTTTTGATTTAGTTAACGCACAAAACATTGCAGCATATTACGAAAACAATCCATCTAATAAGATACCTTACTTAGGTTCAACTCTTTTCCCAGCGAAAAAGCAACTAGGGTTAGATTTATCATGGATTAAAGGATCTAATGGTTTGCCGATTGCTCTTGAGCCTTCAGCGTTTGATGCAAAGGCGAATGTCCGTGATCGTATTGGATTTTCTAAAGTTCAAACTGAAATGCCGTTTTTCCGAGAGTCTATGCGAGTAGGAGAAAAGGATCGTCAGGAACTAAATCGCTTATTAGCCTCCAATTTAGATGGGGCATATAAATCTATTGTTACTAATATCTATGATGATGTTAAAACGCTGGTGGATGGAGCAAATGTACAACCTGAAAGAATGATCATGCAGCTTCTTTCTAGCGGTAAGATTGCAATTACCGCAAATCGTCAGAATCTCGACTATGATTACAAAATGAAAGATGATCACAAGGAAACATTAGTTTCTGGGGCACGTTGGAGTCAAAAAGATTCTTCGCCAATTCAAGATATTTTGAACTGGATGAACACTGTAGAAGAAAACACGGGTGTACGTCCAACCAATGCTATCATGACCCGTAAAACTTTAGGATATTTACTTGACCATCCTAGTATTCGATTAGATATGAATCCACTTGGTGGACAAAATATCATCATGACTGAAGCTATGATTAAACAGTATTTAAGTACAAAGCTAGGACTTTCTATAGCTGTTTATAACAAGAAATATCGAGCTGAAGATAATTCGCTGCATAACTTTTATCCAGATGATCATTTTACGCTAATTCCAGATGGTAATTTGGGACAAACCTATTACGGCACGACTCCTGAGGAAAGTGATTTAATGACAGGTGCTACAAAGGCTGAAGTGAATATCGTTAACACTGGAGTCGCTATTACATCGATTAAAGAAGAGCATCCAGTAAACGTGATGACAGTTGTTTCTGAAATTGTTCTACCAAGCTTTGAAACTATAGACAATATCTTTATTGCGAAAGTAAATTAATAACTTTTCCTTGGGAAGGAGGCAACTTTTATGTCACAGGAAAAAGGTAAAACACCAAAGGCTAAAAAGTTAACTGCAACCTTTACTGTTAATGTAAAACATAATAATAACAGATATAAAAAAGGTGAATCGATTGAAGTGTCGCAAGAAGATTATGATTTGCTCTTAGAAGCAAATGTGATTGAAGGGTCAGAGTGACATGGAGATCATAGAAATCGTAGAAGCGAAGGTCCCGGCTGATATTAATGAGGACATAATCAAAATATCGTTCGCAGAGGTGAGGCAAGTTGTCCTCACCTTTTGCAATCGTACTGATATCCCTAAGGAGCTCAATTTTGTTGTAGCAAACATGGTAGTAGAATTGATCAATGGGAACCTTCAAGATAGCGACGAAGCTAACAACGGTCCTGTTGAGAGTATTAAAGAAGGTGACACTCAAATCACCTATAGTGGTGCAAAATCCACTAAATCACAAGATTCTGCCGAGAGCATTCTTCATAATTACAAAAATCAGCTACTGAAGTATAGAAAGTTGAAGTGGTAGCATGAATGCACAAAGGAAAGCCATAGAAAGCTTATATAAGGGCACTTGCACGGTATGGGAATACCAATCTATTAAAGACCCAATAAATAAGCGCACAACGCAACGTGAGGTTTCAGTATTGGAAGATCAACCATGTCGACTATCCTTTAAAACAATCGCACCTGCAAGTAATACAGAAAACGTCACTGGTGTAAGCCAAGTAATCAAACTGTTTATAGCACCAGAGATCAACATAAAAGCTGGTTCAAAAATCACCATCACTCAAGACGGCAGAACTGCTGATTACGCTCGAAGTGGTATTCCTGCAATCTACTCTAACCATCAAGAGATTGAACTTGTAGCCTTTAAGGGGTATGCATAATGGCTAGATGGGGTAAGGTTGATTTCAAACAGTTTAAAGCCTTACAAAAGCGCATGGAGAAGCTAGCACAGGCCGATTTAGACAAGTTTTGTGAGGAAGTAGCAAAAGAACTTGCTGCAAGATTGCTAGGGAAAGTTATAAGACGAACACCAGTAGGTCAATATCCTAAAGAGCCTGGTAAAGTTGGTGGAACGTTAAGGCGTGGATGGACTGCTCAAAGTGAAAGAGAAGCAGAATTAACTGCAGTCTTTGGTGGTGGTAATGGTGCTCAAAAATACGCAAATGATTTGCCGGTTAAGAAAAGTGCAAACTTATATGAGATTGAAATAATCAACCCAGTTCATTATGCGAGCTATGTTGAATTTGGCCACCGAACACGTAATCACCGTGGATGGGTTAGAGGACAGTTTATGCTAACCATATCTGAAAATGAACTACGATCAGAAGCACCGAAAATCATTGAGAGAAAACTATTTTTATTGTTAAAGGACTGTTTTGATGATTAATCAAATCATTGACGGTATATCCATCAAACTCAATCAAGAGTTTGGTGATGAGTATGAAATATATAGCGAGGGTGTTAAACAGGACTTGAAGGAGCCCTGTTTTTTTATTGCCTATTTAAACTCTAGCCAAAATAGATTAATTGGAAATCGTTATTTCAAACAGTATTTTTTTGATGTTCACTATATTCCTAACGAGGGTGAGCATAAAAATCATGAAATGAATGAGATTGCTGAAGAACTGACTGACGTACTTGAATACATCACTGTCGATGGAGATCTGGTTAGAGGTCTTGAAATTAACAGTGAGCAAATTAATGATGTTCTTCACTTTTTTGTGACCTACAACATGTTTGTGCGACGTGAATCAGTTCCAATTGAATCCATGGATGGTTTGGCTATTAATAGCGGTATAAGGGGTGAGGACGATGAGTAAAGAGGCTGTGAAAGATCCTAAATTTGCGAAAGATCAAATTTTAAAGTCGGCGAATTTTCGTGATAGACGCGATTTGTTAAGTGTTGTCTTAGAAGATTCCAAGAAATATAGTATCAAAGAAGTGGAGCAAGAAATTGATAAGGCATTGAAAAGGAAGGTGAAATAAATTGTTAGGTGGAGGAACATTTACATCTCAAAATAAAGTATTGCCTGGTGCTTATATCAACTTTATAAGTGCTGCAAGGGCATCGTCTGCACTGTCTGACCGTGGCACTGTTGCTATTCCGTTTGTGCTTGATTGGGGCATCGAAAATGAAGTATTCACAGTTAAAGCAGAGGACTTAGAAAGACATTCAATGAGAATCCTTGGTTACTCTTACAACCACGAAAAACTTAAGCCGATAAGAGAACTATTTAAAAATATCCATACCGCTTTTATCTACAAGCTGAACAAAGGTACCAAAGCAACAAATACGTTTGCTACGGCTCGTTATGGTGGCACGAGGGGCAATGACCTTCGTACAGTCGCAACGGTCAATATCGACGAACCTACGAAGTTTGATGTAGTCACATTATTAGGCTCAACAATTGTTGATAATCAAACGGTGGCAAGGGCAGCAGAACTTGCAGACAATGAATTCGTAGTTTGGAAATCGGATGCGGAACTGGAAGAAACGGCTGGCATTCCATTTACAGGTGGAGCTAATGGAGAAGTGCCTACAGGGAATGAGTATCAAACATTTTTAGATAAAATCGAATCATTTAATTTTAACGCACTAGGATGTCCTACAAACGATCCAGTCATCACGGGTCTATTTGTGGCTTACACAAACCGCATGCGTGAACGTGTAGGTGCTAAATTTCAAACGGTTGTTTATCGCAATGCTGCTGACTATGAGGGTGTAGTATCTGTCGAAAATAAAGTATTGGATGATGGGGCGCAAGAACAATCACTTGTCTATTGGGTTACAGGAGCCATTGCTGGTTGTGCGGTTAATAAATCCAATACGAATAAGCGTTATGACGGCGAGTATGCTGTAGATGTCGCATACACACAAGTAGCTCTTGAAGATGCTTTAAAGGCTGGTAAATTTATTCTTCATAAAGTCGGGAATGAGGTAAGGGTCCTTGAAGATATCAATACACTTATAACCTTTACTGAAGAAAATAACAGTGATTTTAGTAGCAATCAAACCGTTCGAGTAGCTGATCAGATCGCTAATGATACTGCAGTCATATTTAATGACAAATATCTCGGGACAATACCAAACAATGAATCTGGCAGAGTATCTCTATGGAATGACATCGTTAAGCACCGTCAAGAATTGGAGACGATCCAAGCGATTGAAAACTTTGTACCTGCTGATGTAACAGTTGAGCAAGGTGAAGGTAAAAAATCTGTTGTAGTCAGTGATAAGGTGACCATTGTTAATGCCATGAGTCATCTTTATATGACCGTAACCGTAGCATAGAAAGGGGTTGAAATTAGATGTCTAGACAAACAATGAATGCAAAAGATGCGGTCAGTGCTTCTTTAGCTGAGTGCTTTGTAACGATTGAGGGTAATCGCTATAATTTCATGCAGGCTATTAATCTCGAAGCTAATATTGAGAAAACGAAAAGTGAAGTACCTATCTTAGGTAAGACTGGTAAAGGGAATAAATCAACAGGCTGGGCAGGTAGTGGATCAGCAACATTCCACTATAATACTTCTATTTTTCGCGAACTGCTTTACCGTTTTAAGGAGACAGGCGAGGATATATATTTTGATATTCAAGTCACAAATGAAGATCCGACGTCTTCTGTTGGTCGTCAGACGGTCATTTTAAAGGATTGTAACATCGATGGTGGAGTCCTTACTAAGTTTGATGCTGATGCTGAGTACCTTGAAGAGGACATGGATTTTACGTTTGATGACTTCGAGATTCCAGAAAAATTTAGTCTGTTAGCAGGTATGCAGTAATAAGAATTTCAAGGCACTCCTAAGTGGGTGTCTTTTTTGGAGGTGCTACATGGTGAAAGTGGAAATTAGATTGAAAAATGCTGAGGAGTTTCGGAGATTGTTGAATAAAGCTACATCACTGTCAAAACAACTCGAAGAAACCCTTCAGCAATTAAATGATTTTGAATTTGACATCGAGAAAAATAAGTTTAGAACTTAAACAATTTTTCCAAATGCTCGGTCGTTGCAGTATCTAACATCGTTTCCCAATTTTTGAAGTTAGTAGTCTTTGCAACATGCTCATCCATGTCTGTTTCAGGTATTGCTTCAAAGTCTTCTTGGGATTCTACATTAAAGCCACCTGAAATTATGAACTCATCGAATGAGCTAAACATCGTGTGTTTTTGCATAAATGCAGATGAAAACAATTCATCAAATGAAATACTTTTTGTTTCTTCTAATTCTTGAGCTGCACGTTCCATTTTCTTGAATTGTTTTTGTAATTTATCTAGGCCTTTAACTTTAAATTCAGACATTATTATCACCTCCCTTCCTTAGTCATATTTCGACAGGAAGGGAGAAAATACCTATTACAATTTCAGGAGGTTTTATTATGAGTAATTTAAGCGCATTTTTAAGTCCGAACGCATTGAAGGTAGAGAATGTTAAGCACGTAGCATCTAAACGATTCGTACAAGATGGTAAGCCGGTAGAGTGGGAAATCAAAAGTATTACGTCAGAAGAAGATGAGGCGTTAAGAAAGTCATGTACAAGAAGAGTACAAGTACCTGGTAAGAAGAATCAGTTTGTACCTGAAGTTGATTATAATAGCTATCTTGGGAAGTTAGCTGCAAAATGTACTGTGTTTCCTAACTTAAATGATGCTGATTTACAAAATAGTTATGGTGCTATGGGTGATGACAAGTTGCTAAAATCAATGTTAACTCCGGGAGAGTATGCAAATTACTTGTCTAAAGTACAAGAAGTAAACGGATTCGAAGTATCAATGGAAGAATTGGTTGAAGAAGCAAAAAACTAATAAATGAAGGCGATTTTGAAGCGAATGTTGCTTATTATTGTCTTCACAAATTCCATAGATGGCCTTCTGAGTTTCTAGGGCTTCCAGTTAGAGAAAAAGCATTAGTTGTAGCTGCAGTACTATTGAAAATTGAAAAGGATAAGAATGAAGCTAAGAAGGTTAAGTCTGGAGCAAAGAGGAAAAAATAAACTTTTCAGAAGTTATTGACAATTGAAGAAAAGATGATTATTATTTTGTGTAACTTTAGAAATAATTAATCAAGGACAAACGGAGTACCCGTGCCAACCTCGGTACGTTCCGTTTGTCCTTTTTGTTGTTACTTTTGAAAAGTGAATTATGAAAACGCAGGTTTGAAAGGAATTTTTTATACCAAGCACTTACAAAACTAGCGGAAACAGAATGATTTATAAAGTCTAATAAATTGAAGCTTCTGTATGTTCATCAACGTTATATGTTAATCCCAAATGAGAAACAACAGCGTCAATAAGCTCTTGTTCCATACTAACTTTAAATGATACAGGAATTGATGTTAACAGGTAAAATAGTTTATCTGTATATTGAGGGTGTATTCCGATATTGCTGACTTCATCTGAGAGTTCATAAAAAAATAAACTTACAGAGCATTTAAACGTATCGGTTATAGTTTCTGATTTATGTTTAATATCTGCTCCAATAATGCACTGTATCTCATTTGTTTTATGGTTTAATGTTTGGATATCTTCAACTACAAAATCATATTCCAATAGTTCCTGGATGAAAAGTTCATTGGGAGTGACTTTTAGGAAATTACATAGGGTATCGAATGTGTCAAATTGTATTCCCTTACTTTGATTGTAGTTTAGTGCAGTTAGTGTTGTTCTGGAAATACCAGTTTTACGTGATAATTCACTAATCTTAATATTACGTTCTGCTAACAGAACTGCAAGATTACATTTAATCAATTTAATCACCTCTTAGCAATATTGTATAATATGTTGTACATTTTTCAATGTTTTTATAGAAAATGTCTTGACTAGCAAACAAGTAGAAATGTATATTATAATTAATTATTGTTCAGCCTATTGAACAAAATGTTTTAAAAATATAATAAAGGGGGTGATTTTGTGCAAAACAACTTTCGTATCTTATTAGCAAAGAAAAAAATGAAAATGTCTGATGTAGTTGCTGGCACCGGTGTAAGTAGGAACACAATTAGAGCTTTATACTATGAGACTTCAAAGGGAATCCAATTTGATACACTTTTCAAAGTATGTGTTTTCTTAGAGTGCGGAGTTGAAGATTTATTAAATTGTGAAAATAAATTGGATTAGGAGGAGTAAAGATGAACGAATTAATTAGCAGCAATGTTAAAATGACAAGCGTGGAAATTGCAGAGCTTGTAGGTAAAAGACATGACAATGTTATACGTGATATTAAGAATGAGATCAAAGCATTGGATAATGAAATTGGTACCCTCATTTTTGAGGAGACCACATATAAGGATTCTTGGAACAGAGAAAAGCCTTGCTATACATTTGCAAAAGATGGAGCAATGCAACTGGCTTTGAAGTATGACGCCAAAACTCGGTACAAGGTAATTAAGCGAATTGAGGAACTAGAAAATAAGCAAACCTTTCAATTACCGACTAATTACAAAGAAGCTCTTATTCAGTTAGTTGGACAAGTGGAAGAAAACGAAAAGCTGCAATCAAAAAATCTAGTTCTTGTCCAAGAAAATAAAGAATTAAAACCTAAAGCAGCTTATACAGAAATGATTTTGAAAAATAAAGGGTTAGTCGCAGTAAATCAGATTGCAAAGGATTACGGGATGTCTGCACAAGAAATGAACAAGATATTGAATAAGTTTAAGGTCCAGTATAAACAAGGTAAACAATGGCTTTTATATAGAAAGTATGATTCGAATGGGTATGTTCATTCTGATACTATCTCGATTACACGAAGTGATGGTAGACCAGATGTGACTATGAATACCAAATGGACTCAAAAAGGAAGAATGTTTATTTATGAATTACTTAAATCAAAAGGAATTTTACCTTTAATTGAAAAGGAGCCAGAAGGGGCATGATAAATGAAATTAGGCAAAATAAAAACCCACTTTTTAAGCGGCAACTTAAAAAGTGAGCAGACATGGGTAATCCCCACGACCTTGTTACCACTATTATATCCTAATTATATGGATTTTAACAGTGGGGATTACCTCCAAAAAAGCGGAGGTGCAAAATGAGCACATTTGAAAACAAAATATATTCAATTGATAACTTTTTTGGTTTGTTAGATGAAGGAAGAGAGTCATTGTTAGAAGTCTTATCAAATTACAAGCCATTATCGCTTAAGCAATTGCGGGAAAAATTATCCTTTCTTACGAATCCTGCAGACTATGTTGATCAAAACGGTTTTTTTCAAACTCAAATGATTGAACTGGAACTAAATTTAATGGGAGAAGAAGGTTTAGAAATCATTGCTCAAATTATTTTTTCGATAATCTATGGGTATCATCAGCAATTCACACAAATGTTAGTAGCTCAATAATTATCCAAAGCACTCCTTTAAGGGGTGTTTTTTTATTGAAAGGGGTGATGTAAATGTAAATATGTTTTTGTAACGTATCTGGAACAAATGGAAAAAAAGTAATAGAAAACAATTCCTCCTTTGGTATACTTTATGGGGATGGGAGGGATTTGTATGAAAAGGATAATGTTTTTATTTCTTTCGATCGTTTTAGGTGTTTATCTAGTTTATACTATATTTTCAATATTTCGAAATATAGGGCAGTATGAAAGTCTAGGAGATTATATTATTGTATTTAGTGTGCTACTTCTTTTTATTGCGCTTGAAGTATTCCTCATAAAAAAATTTAAACAGCACAGTGATCCTGAATTTCTAAGGCTACAGAAAAGCAATAAAGAAAAAAGCAAAACTGCAAAGTTGGAAAAAACCAAGGCTATTCCAGGTTCAAAAGAGCGTATTCAATTGCTGGACGCGGATGTTTGCATAGTTGGCAAACACATGGCTGGTTTACCTGTGAATGAAGGTGCTGAAACCTACTTATATAGGTGTAAGGATAAAGTGATTTTCGAACGCAATGAAAAAACTTTTGAATTAGATTTAGAAAAAATCAGTGATATTACTATCAAAACAGATGTGGAGATACAGAAAAGTTATGTTAGTAGTGTAGGTGGTGCTGTCGGAGGCTATGTCCTATTTGGACCATTAGGTGCAATGGTTGGTGGAAGAGCAAAAGAAAAAAAGAGTGAAACTGTTGAAGAGTATCTGATTTTTGGATATGAAAAAGATAATGAAATACTGTATATCTCCTTTGATGTCACTTCTCAAAGAAACGCAATACTCTTTATTAACCTTCTTGACAATAAAGTTCAAGAGAAACAAGTTGTAAAATTGTAAATTTATAATTAGCCACTCTCTTATAAAAGAGGTGGCTTTTATTTTTGGGGAGGTGATGTATTTGGCTACAATCAAAGCATCTATCCAAATATTTGATGGAATGTCACCAGCATTAAGATCGATGAACAATGCTATGAATGTTGTACTGGACTCATTTGAGTCATTACAAAATGTTTCAAGTAATGCTATTGATACCGCAAGTATAACTGCAGCAAGAAATGAGTTAAATAAAGCTGAAATAGCATTCAATTCAATTGAAGCGGAAATTAGAAATGCTGATCAGCAACAACAAAATTTGAATGATTCAATACAAAAAGGAACTGGGTTTGCAGATGGACTTGGAAAAGCCATCATTGGTATTGCTAGTGCATATGGTGTTTTCAGTGGTCTTAGAGCAGGATTTGATCGTTTAATGAGTATTGACACTGCAACTGCAAAGCTACAAGCATTGGGTCATACTGGAAAATCTGTTTCTATGATTATGAATGATTCCCTAAAATCAGTTCAGGGTACTTCTTTCGGTTTAGATGAAGCAGTTAATACCGCAGCAAGTGCTGTAGCTGCTGGTGTTCGACCAGGGCAACAGTTGGAAAGGTATTTATCACTTACAGCAGATGCTGCTGCATTAGCAGGAACAAGTATGAGTGATATGGGTGCTATATTTAATAAAGTAACTACAAGTGGGATAATACAAGCAGGAGAATTGAATCAAATCTCAGACAGAGGGATTCCAATTTTTCAGATGCTATCTGATGAAATAGGAGTAACTGCTAATGAGATTAGAAATCTGGCATCAGATGGTAAAATCTCATCTGATATATTTTTAAATGCTGTTGAATCTGGTTTTGGTGGAGCAGCAGAAATTATGGGAACGGCATCATTTCAAGCGACTTTAGATAATATTGGAGCTTCAATTAGTCGTATATCAGCAAATTTCTTAAACGGTGCAGGTGAGGGTCAAGGTTTTTTTGATCAAGTAAAGCCCTTAATGGTCGATTTCCTTGGGACTTTAAAGGAATTTGAAAGTAAAGCAATGGAAATTGGTCAAAAAGTCGGTCAAGTGTTTATGTATACCTATGATGCAATAAGTACTGTAGCAGGTGTGTTTATTGATAATTGGTCCTTAATTGCTCCTATTGTCGGGACAGCTGCAGGTGCTATAGTCGTTTATACAGGAGCACTATTGGCTTTAAAGGCAGCAAGTGTAGTTCAAACCATATGGTTAGGATTAAAGACACTAGCATTTGGTTTATATACAGCCACTACGTGGTCAAGTGTTCAAGCTACTTTAGCATCTACAGGAGCTATCTGGGGGTTGAATGCAGCTTTGTATGCAAACCCAATATTTTGGGTTGTTGCGGCAGTTATTGTACTAATAGGTGTGCTTTATCTTGCAGTTGCTATAATCAACAAATTTGCAGGTACATCAATAAGTGCAACAGGTATAGTAGCGGGTGCTTTTTCTGTTTTAGGCTCGTTCATTTACAACATTTTTGCATATATCTGGAATGTAATTGCTTCAGTTGTTGAATTCTTTGCAAACGTCTGGAATAATCCTATCTATTCTGTACAAAGGCTTTTTGCAAATTTAGCATTAAACGTTCTTGATATGACCCTTTCAATGACTAAGGGTTGGGATTCTTTTGCAACAGGATTTGTTAATGCTATGATATGGGCCATAAACGGTGTTATTAAAGCCTGGAATGGATTGATTGATTTATTACCTGACACAGTTGTAAGTTTATTAAACATTGGTAAAGGAACAGAGTTCGCATATAGGGCTTCTATTAGTAGCGATTTAGGAATAATGAAATCAGGTATCGAAAAGTGGATGAGTAAATCACCAGAAAACTATTGGGAAGCTCCTAAAATGGAAATGAAGTCATTAAGTAACGCATGGGATGCGGGATATAGTTGGGGAGAAGGTGCTTCTGATTCATTTGATATGGATGGTTTGCTAGAGAATGCAGGTATGATCGATGAACTTGGAGCCAATTCTGATGCTCTCGGAAATCTTGGCGACATTGGCAATAAGACAGCTGGGAACACTGGCCGTATGGCTGACTCAATGGAAGCTACCGAAGAAGATTTGAAGTATCTACGCGACATTGCTGAACAAGAAGCGATTAATCGATACACGACAGCTGAGATCAATATCGATATGAGTGGAATGAGTAATAACATTAACAATGAAATGGACATTGATGGTGTAGTTGCTTATCTTGAAGAAAAAGTCGTCGAAGCATCTGAGATCGCATCGGAAGGAGCGCATGAATAATGTATGATTTTTTTCTAGATGATGTACAGTTACCCGTGGCTCCATCCCAGTTATCGATTAAGATACGAAATCAAAACAAAACGCTCAATCTTATCAATGAGGGTGAAATAAACATCTTAAAGACTGCAGGCCTTACGGAAGTTTCATTTACCGCGATTATACCTCAAGTGAGGTACCCATTCGCGGTTTATCGAGACGGCTTTAAGGATGCGGTCTTTTTCTTGGACAAATTCGAGCAATTAAAGGTCAATAAAAAGCCGTTTCAATTCATCGTTTCTCGCGTTGGACCATCCGGAAAAGTCTTTTTTGATACTAATATGTCAGTCTCACTTGAAGATTACACGATCAAAGAAGATGCAGGGAATGGCTTTGATTTAGAGATATCTTTTAATCTTAAACAATATCGATCATACGGTACAAAAAAAGTAGCCATTAAACAACAGGTGCAAGCTGCTAGCGTAACTAAAACCGCAAAGGTAACAACACCAAGACCATCTAATAAAGTCGCTCCGAAAAGCCATACAGTGGTTAGAGGAGATACTTTGTGGGCACTCTGCAAAAAATATCTTGGTAATGGTAATAGATATCCGGAAATCGCCAGATTAAACAACATCAAAAACCCCGACTTGATTTATACTGGGCAGGTAATTCGATTTGGCTAGGGTGGAGATAGCAATCCAAAATGGTTCAAACATTTATTATCCAGTTATCGAGGGTGGAGTAACTTGGGAGACTGACCGTAAAGGCGTGCCTGGAAAGATATCATTTAACACATTGAAAGATGATGACTTGTCATTTCAAGAAGGTAATGCAGTCACTATGAGAGTTGACGGCAAGAATATCTTTTATGGTTTTGTCTTTCAAAAAAAGCGAGACAAGCAGCAGAACATCCAAGTAACTGCTTATGATCAGTTGCGATACTTTAAAAACAAAGACACCTACGTCTACTCCAACAAGCGATTAGACGAGGTTGTGAGGATGATTGCATCTGACTTTCGATTGCAACTAGGTACTCTGCAAAATACAGGTTTTAAAATACCAAGTCGCATCGAGCAAAATAAAACACTCTTTGATATTGTTCAAACAGCACATGACATCACTTTGCAAAATACTCGTAAAATGTATGTCTTGTACGATGACTTTGGCAAGTTAACCCTTAGAAATATCGAGTCTATGAAACTTGATTTATTAATCGATGAGGAAACAGGTGAAAACTTTGACTATTCTTCATCGATTGATGGTGAGACGTACAATAAGATCAAGTTATCGTATGAGAATGAAAAGACAGGAAAACGGGAGATATACATTGCTCAAGATTCACGAAATATGAATAACTGGGGTGTGCTCCAATTTTACGAATCCATCAAAGAGAATGTTAATGGGAAAGCAAAAGCAAACGCTTTGCTGAGTCTTTATAACAAAAAGACAAGGAATCTAACAATCAGGAAAGCTTTTGGTGATACAAGAGTCAGAGCTGGTTCAGCTCCAGTTGTTAACCTTAACTTAGGGGATATGATGACTCAAAACTATATGATGGTCGAAAAGATAAAGCATACATTTGATGAAAATGAACACTGGATGGATATTACATTGAGAGGTGGTGAGTTTATTGCATAGTTTTGTAGAAACAATGAAACGAATCGCGCTAAAAGCAATTGCAGAGTCTCAGCCAATGGCTATTGAATTCGGCACAGTGTTAAGTGTCTCTCCATTAAAAATCAATGTAGAGCAAAAACTCACCTTGGATGCTACTCATCTTATCCTTACTAGTAATGTAAAAGACCATGAAGTGGACATTACACCAGATGGTGGCACACGGAGACGGCATACCGTTCATAATAACCTCAAAAACGGTGAAAAAGTAACCTTGTTAAAACAACAAGGCGGGCAGAAATATATTGTCCTAGATAGGGTGGTGACATAATGATACCAGTCGTTAACGATGATTTAATAAATGATTTTGAGGTTGAGCAAGAGCCTAGCAGGACGTATAAGCTTCATTTGGACAACCACCGTATATCAGGTTATATAGATGGTTTAGAATCTATTAAGCAGGCGACTTACGTAATCTTGAACACCGAAAGGTATGAGTACCTTATCTATTCTTGGGATTTTGGAATAGAGCTGGTTGATTTGTTTGGACAACCAATTTCATTTGTCATCCCGGAATTAAAAAGGCGAATAACTGAAGCATTGACACAAGATGATCGTATCGAAAGTGTTGATGCTTTTTCTTTTGAGGTGAGCAAAGGTAAGGTACATGCTTCGTTTACCGTCCATTCTATTTATGGAGATTTTGAAGAAGATCGTGTGGTGAATATTTGATGTATGAGGATAAAACATATGAAGACCTGCTACAAGAAAAGCTTGATGGTTTAAGTCCTAACATCGATAAGCGTGAGGGATCCATTGTCTTTAATGCGTTGGCAGGTAATGCAGTTGAAGCACAACTGCTATATATTGCATTGGATTCCATCCTTAATGAAACTTTTGCAGATACTGCCACTCGTGAGAATTTAATTAAAAGAGCAGCAGAACGTGGTCTTGCTCCTGATCCTGCATCAAAAACTAGATTAAAAGGTGTTTTTAACATTGACATACCAATTGGCAGTCGTTTCTCATTAAATGACCTTAACTATGTGGCGCTTGAGCGAATAGCAAACGGTGAATACATTTTGGAGTGTGAAACTGTAGGTAACGTTGGGAATCTTTATCTTGGTACGTTAATACCGATTGAATACATCGATGGTTTAACATCTGCTGTTCTTACAGAGGTATTGATACCTGGAGAAGATGAGGAAGACACAGAAGCCTTTCGCAGGCGATATTTTAACTCTTTTAACTCTCAATCCTTTGGTGGTAACAGACAGGATTACAAGGAAAAGGTGACATCTCTACAAGGTGTTGGAGGGGTTAAGATTTATCGTGCTTGGAATGGAGGAGGAACTATCAAGCTGGTGATCATTGATTCTTTGTATCAAAAACCATCATCTACATTGATAGATTCATTACAAGTTACGATTGATCCAATTGGTTTACAGGGCGAGGGTGTTGGGTTAGCTCCTATTGACCATATCGTGACGGTCTTTCCAGTCGATAATACGCAAATTAGTATTTCGACTAATATCACGTATCAAGATGGCTGGTCATGGCAGGACATTGAGCAATATGTTAATGATGCTATAGATGCCTACTTTATGGATTTAAGCCAATCATGGGCTGAGCAAGAAGAGATAGTAGTCAGGATCAGTCAAATAGAAACTCGGCTGTTAAACATACCTGGTGTTGTAGATATTGCAGACACTCTTTTAAATGATGAACCACAAAACGTAGTCTTGCATCCAGATGCCATACCTATAAGAGGTGATACAAGTGGATAGAGACATTGATGTATTAAGTTATTTACCTCCTGTCTTGCGTGATTTTAAGGAAAATCAAGAGATTGCTAAAGTTGAAAACCCGCAGGTCATTAGATTGTGGCAATCGGTTGAAAAGGCTATGGATGATCAATTTATTGAGTCTTCAACTGAAAATGGCGTGGCACGAAGAGAAAAGATGTTAGGTATATTGCCTGCTGGAACTGACTCACTGGAAACGCGTAAGTTTAGGCTTTTGACACGTTATAATGAGCAGGCTCCTTACACGCGAAGAGTGCTTTATCACTTGATGAATACGCTCTGTGGTGAGAATGGCTATACGATGGATATCGACTCAGTAAACAAGACAATTAAAGTTAGAATTGAGCTAACTGTAAGGGGAATGTTTAATGCTGTAGTTGACATGCTTGAGCGAATTACACCAGTTAATATGGTCCTTGATGTGCAATTGCGTTATAACCAGCACAGTACATTAGCAAAATATACACATGCACAATTAGCAGCATATACACACGAGCAATTAAGAAACGAGGTGCTTGCTTAATGGCGACAAACACACCAAATTTTAATTTAGTGAAACAAGACACTACAGAATTTTATGATGTAGCAATTGTAAATGATAATTTAGATAAAGTTGACGCAGCGCTTAAAGTAATCGATGAAAAAGCTAGTAATATCGACCTTAGTGAGGTAGCTACAAAAGAAGAGCTTAATGAACATAAGGCAGATTATTTGTACCAAATTCCAACAATCGTTGGCACGGAAATTCGTATTAACAAACTGTCTAATACAAATCGATTGTTCTTCCGAATGGACAACGATTTGTACGGCAATATCACTATCTCAACGAACAATGGTACAACTTCAAAACCCTTACGAGACTTTGAAGGTAATCAACTAGATCAGCTTGAAAAAGGATTCGTGGAGGTGGTAGCTGACGCGAATTTTTTTATTTTGCGGAATAAAAGTGGGTTAAGCGGTGCGGATAAACAGGCATTGATTGATATTGTTAATGAAGCGGAACGAAATGAGAGTGATTTGAAAACGCAGTATATCAATGCTGTAAAAGAAGCTGATCCTAGCCTTGCTTTACCACCGGAGGCTACATGGGCAGATATTTTAGTTCAAGTTCCTAATATTCGAACAGGGAGTAAAAAATTTAAAAGTGGTACAGGGAATACAACAACTCAAGGTACTTTCCGGACTGAAAACGGTAGTGCTACTTCAATCTATAAATTAGTTATTACAGATTTGGGATTCATTCCTAGTGTTGTAATTTTATATCGACCAGATGGTTACCCACTAACATCTATTGATACTAATGCACCTAAACTAAACGGATATGCAATTTCTAACGGAGCTAGCAACACAAGATATCGCTTTGGTGAAGGTGAATTTATTTTTACAGAAACCTCAATTACCGTACCAGGAGATTCAGTAAGCAGAACTGACGTCACATGGAAAGCTTATGAATAAGAAAGGAGGTAAACCATGCCATTAGATAACAGCGCATCAATAAAAGACATTATTGCCTCCTTGCAATCTATGGAGGGCATCAATGCTAAAGCTGATTTAGCGAGTGTCATCGGCAGTCCTGCAACTGCAAATGATACTATGGCAACGTTGGTCAATCAGATTCAGTCGGCTAAAAATGAATTAGCGAGTAAGACAGGTCAAGTAAATACTGCTCCTTTGCAATCTTTGGTTAGTAATACGGTTGTAGGGAAGAAATGGGCGAGTGGTGAACTTTTCACTTCTGAAAATGGATCGTTTTCTGTAACAGGAATAGGGTTTAGAGCTTCTACAGTAGTGGTTACAAATGGCCTTAACAGCTCTAGTAATAGAGGTGCTCATTACTTTACTATCGGTAATAATTATTTTGGTGGACTTGTGATAAACAGCAATGGGTACTCGTTTTCGCTTGTTGTAGACGAAGATGGATTTTCCACTACAATAGCAGGATCAGATTACAGGAACAGCACTATCTACTGGAAAGCATATGAATAAAAAGGAGGAATTATTTTTATGAGAACATTAGTTATTTATGATCAAACAGGGTTTATTCTTTCAACTCGTCAAGGACACCCCGATCCTCGTGAACCGATTGGCGTACCGTTTTTATGGGTAGACATTCCGCAGGGAAAAAGAGTGGTGAGTGTTGATACAACAACGCCACCGCATCAGCCGATTTTAGAGGATTTGCCTCCGTCAGAGATTGATACTTTAAGACTTGAACTTGCGCAATCAAACACCGAACTTTTCGAAATGATCTTGATGATGAGTGGAGGTAATAACTAATGTTTAACGAGAGCAGTCGCATTGTACAAGATTATGTTTTACTCATCAATAGTAAGTTAAAAACCCTCGATGACGTACCTGACTACAGCAATCTAAAGGCGGTTGTAGCAAGTGGTATCGAGGGTTAAATTTATATATCAAATAATAAAGGAGCTGTTTTTAATGACATTCAACCAAAATTCAAGAGTAGCAATTTCTTACGCGGTTTTAATTTTAGCGGGGCAAACAGAATTGGAGAACGTACCGAACGTCGGAAATCTTCGTGAGACAGTATCAGAAATCTTAACAGGAGAGTAAACGAAAACGCAGCATAAGCTAGCGTTATTTTTTATGTCATAAACGGAACATTATGCGATGGAAAATATATTTTGTACAACTACTATAAACTGTATGAATTACTGCCGATAACTAATTGAGATAATTAGTTCAATATACCTAATTTAGTTCAATGTTTCTAATTAACTCAATTATTTATATACGGGGGAACGAGGATGAAAAGAAAGTCAATTGCAGGTCTAGCAGTAATTGCTGCTTTATTACTGAATCCAATCTTATCAATACAGGGTTATGCTGCTAGTAACAATTTTACAGATATTGAAACGTCTTATGCAAAAGATGCCATTTTAGAGTTAGCTGAAAAGGGGATTGTTGTTGGTTTACCTTCAGGGCAATATAATCCAACGGGTTCGTTAACTCGTCAGGATTTTGCGATTGTCTTAGCAAGGGCTTTACAACTGGATGTTGATAATATACCAGCTAAACCTAGCTTCACTGATATATCTAAAGATAATTATGCTTATAAATATGTAGAAGCGGCAGCAAAGGCGAATCTTATTTATGGAATAGGTAATGGGAGATTTGCAGGTAATGATACACTTTCCAGACAAGATATGGCTGTAATGTTTGTTCGAGCGTTAGGAGTAGATGCAACCGGTTATGCGAGCAAGGTCAATTTCAGTGATGCTACTAATGTTTCTGAATATGCAAGGGATGCAGTTGGTTTCACTTTGGAAACTGGGTTGATTAAGGGAATTGGAAACAACACTTTTAACCCGAAAGGTACAGCTAGTCGTCAAGATGTTGCATTAGTGGCATCAAAATTTTTAGTTGTTCATGAGGAAATATCGAAGCCAACACCGGAGCCGACGCCAGAGCCGACGCCAGAGCCGACGCCAGAGCCGACGCCAGAGCCAACACCAGAGCCAGTACAACCACCAGTTGTAGTACCGCCTATTAATCCATCGATACCTAACGAGGCTCCAGTAGCATCAAACGTAATCATTAGTACCGAAGCTAGTAATGATCCGAGTATAAAAGTTGGGCACACACTAGCTGGTTTTTATGATTATTCAGATAAAGAAAACGATCCTGAAGGATCCTCAATTTATAAGTGGTATCGTGCTAATGATGTAGCAGGGTCTGAAAAGGAAGAAATTACAGGAGCTACATCAAGTGACTATGTTGTAACAGCAGAAGATATTAATAAGTATATATTCTTCGAAGTAATTCCTATCGCACAAACTGGAACAATACAAGGTGAACCAGTCACAAGTCTATACAGTATTGGACCGATACAAAGTTCAAGAGAGTTACCTTATGCTTATGCTGATGTGAGTAATAGAGATATTCCAGTGGAATTAGGCGGAACAAATATTCCGTTTCCTTCTAACCAGGTATTAGAGGGGATTAGTATAGATACTGGAAATACTACTTTTACTGTATCCGAAGAAGGACGATATCTAATAACATATCAAATATATTTTGACACAGACATAGACACAGACATAGAGGATTATTTTGGATTTAGTGTAATGTTAAATGGACAAAGACTAGATAATAGTCATATTATACTCAGTAAGACAACTAGCAATTTCGGGAATGAATTGTTACTTGATTTAAATGCTGGAGATACTATCTCATTGCAATTTTATGGGGTGTTTTATCCTGTAGAATTAAAATTATCTGATTTAGTTCCTACTCGTCTGGAAATTGAAAAGGTAGTATATTAATACGTAACGAACGTACAAGATTATATATTTACATGAAGGAGCTCTTAACAAAGGGCTCTTTTTATTTTGAAAGAGATAGAAAGGGGAAAGTGTCTTGGAGGCGACTACAGTGAATAGATATGACAAGGAAATTGTTGAAATGAAAAAT
>NZ_JCBCPS010000002.1:0-435205 GCF_059874745.1 Niallia sp. CD-39
CACGCCGCCAGCGTTCGTCCTGAGCCAGGATCAAACTCTCCAATAAAGTGTTTGATTAGCTCGTTTTTGCACCTATGGTGCTTGTTTAACTGATTACTCAGTTCAGATTAACGTTGACGTTTTTTGTTCGTTCAGTTTTCAAAGAGCAATTTTATTAATATCATTCGCTCAGAAGCGACTTTATTAATATATCATTTCCACTAACTTTCGTCAAGAAGTTTTTATAAATAAATAATATCTTTAAAACTCTTGATGTCACTAACTTGCTGACTTGAATTATTATAGCAGGGATAGCGGTTGAATTCAATAGTAAAAACAATATATTAAAATAAATATTTTTCAACTTCATATAAAAAGAAAATGCTACGAAAAAAGACTCCTACTATTCAAAGGATGAATGTTTAAGAGTCTTTTCTTATTACTAATAGAGAGTATAGCTCTTTGTTCTGAATAAATTAAAAAGTTTATGTCAAAATAACTTCTTTAATAAATAACTCTCTCTCATTTTTCAATTGAATAATTTCACCTGATGCTTCTAACTTAACCATTGGCCTTGTAGGGGATTGTTCTTCATTAAACAACACTTCAGCAAGGTCCCCATTAGAAAGTTTGACTTTACTGCCAACTGAAAAATTAATAAGTCCACTTTCTAAAGCCTTAATACTGGCAATATCGAATTTCCCAAAACTCTCTCTATGAAATAATTCAAGAACTTTGAAGGGAGATTCCTTTTGGCGATACAATCTTTCAGATGTCATCGCATGAAAAACATCTGCTGTTGAAATAATTCTAGCAAACTTTGAGATTTTCTCACTCTTATATCCTAATGGATATCCACTTCCATCAAGACGTTCATGATGCTGTAAAATCCCAATTTTCGTACTTTCTTTTAAAGAAGCAATGTTTCGAACCATTTCGTAGCTATAGGTAGGATGCTTCTTAACCTCCCTAAATTCTTCAGGGGTTAATGCAGTTTTCTTATTTAGTACCGATGGGCTTACCCTCGCCATACCTGAATCACTCAAACATCCTCCTAATGCAAGCTGCATAACTTCACCTTGATCAAGTTGTAGCTTCTTTGCAATAAATGCTGAAAACAGTCCAACTGCAACTGGATGGTGATACATATATTCATCGGTTGTTGATAGATGGTATAACGAAAAAAGTTCAGATGTCTGTTTTCTATCTAAATAATCCACTAAAGGAACAATGGTTTCTCGCACTTCTTTAATATCAATAGGTGCTCCTGATTGCCATGATTGAAATTGTTTTTTATACTTAGCTACACTTTGTAAAAATAATTGAAAAAAGAAGGTGGATCGATTTTCTTTTACGAATACAGTTTCATCTTCAATCTGTATCGATTCTTTCACATTGATTTTTTCAATATAGACTTCCTTGATTTTGAATTCCTTTAGAATGCTAATAATTTCAAGTGTAACAACTGTATTTTTATTAACGATAGGGTAATTCGTTAAACTATATACATCATCAATAATCATTGAACCTTCTTTAAGTTGCTCGACTAAGACCTTCACCATCTACACCACCAGATTCTTCTATAATTTTTCAGTATTCTTATTTTACCTTAATTTACTAAAGAAGAGGACTACTATTTTGTAGTCCTCCTCAATTTACTCATTCTATAGAGTCATCTTCAGTTGTTTCAAGCATTTCTTCTGTTGCCTCTTCTAAAGGCTTTGCTGTTTCTTCCTCTTTATCTTCATCTTTTTCAACTTTCGCAACCGTCGCAACTGCTTCTTCTGCTGCTTCGTCGATACGAATAAGTCGGACACCTTGTGTGTTTCTTCCCATAGTTGAAATATCATTAACAGCCATCCGGATCAGAACACCACCAGTTGTGATTAACATGATATCTTCTTCTCCTGTTACAGCTTTCATCGAAACTAGAGAACCATTTTTATCCGTAACGTTACATGTTTTAATTCCTTTACCGCCACGACCTTGGATACGATATTCTTCCGCTGGTGTACGCTTACCATAACCTTTTTTCGTTACAATTAGGATTTGTGTATCTTCTTCAAGCACTTCCATCCCAACCACATGGTCTTGTTCACTTAAAGTGATACCTTTCACACCAGTTGCTGTTCTTCCCATTGAACGCACATCTGTCTCAGGGAAGCGAATCAACATCCCGTTTTGTGTTCCAATGATGATTTCTTTTGTTCCATCTGTTAATCGAACAGATATCAGCTCATCATCTTCTTTTAAGTTCAATGCGATCAAGCCGTTGTTTCGAATATGTGCAAAGGAAGAAAGAGGAGAACGTTTTGAAACTCCTTGTTTCGTCGTAAAGAATAGGAACCAATCATCTACGAATGATTCTACTGGTATAATCGCATTAATCCACTCGTCCTTTTCAATTCCAAGCATATTAATGATCGGAATTCCTTTAGCAGTACGGCTAAACTCAGGAACTTCATACCCCTTCGCTCGGTATACTTTTCCTTTGTTCGAGAAGAAAAGAACTGTATCGTGAGTTGAAGTTGTTACTAAATGTTCAACGAAGTCATCTTCATTCGTTCCCATCCCTTGAATGCCTCGACCACCACGTTTTTGAGAACGATAAGTGGATACTGGCAATCGCTTAATATATCCTTTATGGGTAAGTGTGATGACAATGTTTTCTCTCGGAATAAGATCTTCATCCTCAATCATTTCTAGGCCAGCGGATACAATTTCAGTTCTACGCTTATCGTTAAAACGCTCTTTTAGTTCAGTTAATTCTTCACGAATAATATTTAGTAGTTTTTCTTCATTCGCTAAAATCTCTTTTAATTCTCCGATTAAAGCAAGAAGATTCGCATACTCTTCTTCAATTTTCTCTCTTTCCAAACCTGTTAAGCGCTGCAGTCGCATATCTAAAATAGCTTGTGCTTGTTTTTCTGATAATTGGAATTTAGTCATTAACCCTTCGCGAGCGATATCAGCAGTTTGTGAGCTACGAATAAGGGCAATTACCTCGTCTAAATGATCCAAGGCAATTCGTAATCCCTCTAAAATATGCGCTCTAGCCTCTGCTTTACGAAGTTCAAATTCTGTTCTTCTTCTAATTACTACTTTTTGATGATCAAGATAATATTGTAAGCATTGCTTTAAGTTCAACACTTTCGGTTGCCCATCAACAAGTGCTAATAAATTAACCCCAAAGCTTGTTTGTAGAGCTGTTTGCTTGTACAAATTATTCAGTAATACATTTGCATTCGCATCTTTTCGAACTTCCATAACAATACGCATTCCGTTACGGTCAGACTCATCGCGCAAATCTGTAATGCCATCAATTTTCTTATCACGTACAAGCTCAGCAATCTTTTCGATTAATCGTGCCTTATTTACTTGATAAGGAATTTCATGCACAATAATAACTTCCTTACCGCTTGCTTTTTGCTCAATTTCAACCTTTGCACGAAGCATGATCGATCCACGGCCAGTCTCGTACGCTTTACGAATCCCACTTCTACCAAGAATTAATCCAGCAGTAGGGAAGTCCGGACCAGGAATGATATCCATTAACTCTTGAATGGTCATTTCTGGATCATGGCTAATTGCAAGTACACCATCAATGACCTCACCTAGTTGATGTGGAGGAATATTTGTTGCCATACCAACTGCAATCCCTGATGTACCATTGACTAATAAGTTCGGGAAACGAGCTGGTAAAACCTTCGGCTCTTTCTCTTCTCCGTCATAGTTCGGTTGATAGTCAATTGTATCTTTGTTAATATCACGTAAAAGTTCCATTGAAATCTTAGACATTCTTGCTTCTGTATAACGCATCGCTGCTGCAGAGTCTCCATCAACCGAACCAAAATTCCCATGACCGTCTACAAGCATATAGCGGTAGTTAAAATCTTGCGCCATTCGAACCATTGTTTCATAAACTGCCGAGTCACCATGTGGGTGGTACTTACCAATTACATCCCCGACGATACGAGCAGACTTCTTATAAGGCTTATCTGAATGCATACCTAAATCATGCATCGCGTATAATATTCTTCGATGAACAGGTTTTAAACCATCACGTACGTCTGGCAAGGCACGCGATACAATAACACTCATAGCATAATCAAGAAATGATTCTCTCATTTCCTCACTAATATTTCTATCTTTAATTTGGGACTTTGGCGTTTCAGCCATTTTCATTACCTCCCTCGTTTAAGGAATCACTTCAGCACATGATCCTTAAATGGTTTCATCGACCTTTAAAGGTTCGACTCCTTATGTACCTTTTTATAAAATAACGCTAAACAGGTTCGGAATACACATATACGTTCAATCAATACAAAATACCCGAAGGCTCCCCAGTAAAACACAGGGGAGCAGGTATCGCTTTAAATATCTAAATTTTTCACATATTGAGCATTTTCTTCAATAAAGTTTCGACGTGGTTCAACTTTATCACCCATTAAAATTTCAAATGTTTCATCAGCTTCTATCGCATCTTCTAAACTTACTTGTAGCAGAGTTCGTGTTTCAGGATTCATCGTTGTTTCCCATAGCTGATCTGGATTCATCTCTCCAAGACCTTTGTAGCGCTGAACATTTGGCTTTGGTTGAGCTGAGAAATTCTCTAAAACCTCGTCCAATTGACGATCATTGTATGCATACTCAATCTTTTTCCCTTGTTTCACTGCATAAAGTGGTGGTTGAGCTATATAAATATAGCCAGCCTCTAGAATTTGTCTCATGTAACGGTAGAAGAATGTCAGAAGGAGCGTACGAATATGTGCCCCATCAACATCCGCATCGGTCATGATAACAATCTTATGATAACGAGCTTTTGAAATATCAAAATCATCTCCGATTCCGGTACCAGCTGCCGTGATCATCGCTCGTACTTCATTGTTGGAAAGAATACGATCGAGTCTTGCTTTTTCTACGTTTAATATCTTCCCACGTAAAGGCAAAATCGCTTGGAAATGACGGTCACGACCTTGCTTTGCTGAACCACCAGCAGAGTCACCCTCTACGATATATAGTTCCGAAATAGCTGCATCTCTTGAAGAACAATCGGCAAGTTTCCCTGGCAAACTTGATACTTCGAGTGCACTCTTTCTTCTTGTTAATTCACGAGCTTTCTTAGCAGCTAACCGCGCACGGGCAGCCATTAGCCCTTTATCAACAATTTTCCGAGCAACAGATGGATTTTCTAGCAGGAAGGTTTCGAGTGCTTCCGAAAAAATTGTATCCGTTGCTGTTCGAGCTTCCGAGTTACCTAGTTTTGTTTTCGTTTGCCCTTCAAATTGAGGATCCGGATGCTTTATTGAAATGATCGCTGTTAAACCTTCACGAACATCCTCACCTGAAAGATTGCTATCGTTATCTTTGAAAATTCCATTTTTACGTGCATAATCGTTAATTACTCGTGTGAGAGCCGTTTTAAACCCAGATTCATGGGTCCCACCTTCATACGTATTGATGTTATTCGCAAATGAATAAATGTTACTCATATAGCTATCATTGTATTGCATTGAAACTTCAACAGTAATTCCATCACGTTCACCTTCAATGTAAATTGGTTCCTCGTGTAGAACTTCTTTCGAACGATTCAAATGCTCAACATATGAACGAATTCCACCTTCATAAAGGTATTCATTCATTTTATTCTCAACTCGTTGATCTTCAATCGTGATTTTAAGTCCACGATTTAAAAATGCAAGTTCACGAATACGATTAGCTAATGTTTCAAAATCATATTCTAATGTTTCAGTGAAGATTTCCCCATCAGGTTTGAACTTTGTTGTCGTACCTGTACGTTCTGTATCTCCAATAATCTCCAAATCAGCTTGAGGCACGCCTCGTTGAAATTTCTGATAGTGGATTTTACCATCACGATGGACATAGACCTCTAGCTCAGTCGAAAGAGCATTAACAACGGATGCACCAACACCGTGTAGACCACCAGATACTTTGTAGCCCCCGCCACCGAACTTACCTCCGGCGTGAAGTACGGTCATGATAACCTCAACAGCTGGACGGCCCATTTTTTCATGGATTCCTACTGGAATACCACGTCCATTATCAATGACAGTTACGCTGTTGTCTTCTCCAATTTGAATGTTAATCTCTGTACAATAACCAGCTAAAGCCTCATCAATACTGTTGTCGACAATTTCCCATACAAGATGATGTAAACCCTTTGCACTCGTTGAACCAATGTACATACCTGGTCTTTTTCGAACAGCTTCAAGGCCTTCTAAAACTTGTATTTGATTCTCATCATAGGATTGTTGCATTGCCTCTTGCTCCATTGTCACATCGATCACCTACACTTTCCAATATCCATTTGGGTTACTCTATTATTTGATGAAAGTATTCACTAGTTAGAAATCATATACTTTCGTTTGTAAAGCTCGCTTCTTCAGTGTGCTAGACGAAAGGGGAGAATAGTATACAATTTTCGTTGTCACAACAACTGATTTATAGTTTCCTTTTGCTAAATCGACACTTGATTGTCCTTGTTCAGTCATAAAATCACCTGATGATGGGTTTGCAACACTTTCTTTATCAATTATGGCGACAATTTCTTTCGTTCTCACGAGGACATCTTCACCGACATGGATATACAAGCTCTCACCTCATTCAATCAGATTCATACTTCCGCTATCTACTCGAAATGTAGCTGCTTCTTTTAATGTTTGATGATCAATACCATCTACATTAGTCGTTGTCACAAAGGTTTGTACCTTCCCTTGGATCGTATTCAATAAATGAGATTGACGATAATCATCTAGTTCTGATAATACATCGTCCAATAACAGGATTGGGTATTCCCCAATTTCGGATTTTATTAACTCAATTTCAGCTAACTTCACTGAAAGAGCTGTCGTTCGTTGTTGCCCTTGTGAACCGTATGTTTGAACATCTCGATCATTGACATAAAAAATCAAGTCATCTCGATGCGGACCAAACAAGGACACACCACGTTCAATTTCCTTCTTTTGGACCTTCATTGCCTTTTCTTCGTATATCTCTATCATTTTTGTCAAATCATGGTCTTCTGATACGTCTACTGAAGGTTTATAGTGGATTTTTAATGTTTCTAGGCCTCTAGAAATGCCTTTATGGATTGGAATCGCCCATTGCTCTAGTAAATTCAAAAACTCAAATCGTTTTACAATGATTTTAATCGCGCTTTCAATATATTGCTCGGTCAAAATTTCAAGCATTGTATAGTCTGATTGCTTTTTTGTTTGTAAAAGCTTTAAATAATGATTCCGCTGTTGAAGGATTTTTTGATATTGAGCAATATCATGAAGATAAAGAGCAGAAACTTGGCCAATTTCCATATCAATAAAACGACGCCTAATTTGAGGGCTCCCTTTAACTAGATGGAGATCTTCAGGCGCAAACATGACAACGTTCATATTTCCAACATATTGGCTTAACTTTTGTTGCTCAATATGATTACATTTTGCTTTCTTTCCTTTTTTTGAAATAACAAGCTGCATTGGCAATGGACCGTATTTTTTTTGTACTCTACCATCTATTTTAGCATATTCCTCGTCCCAGCGAATGAGTTCTTTATCATTTGACGTTCTATGAGATTTAGCCATTGCTAGAACATAGATGGATTCCATCACATTTGTCTTTCCTTGTGCATTTTCACCTAAGATGACATTGACTTTATTTTCAAATCGAGTTTCAAGCTCTTCATAATTCCGATAATTTTTTAATTGAAGCTGCTCAATGTGCATAATGCTTACATCCTTAATGATTCTTTATTATAAATGAACCGTGCTCTTGTATTTCTACTTGATCGCCGTCTCGTAGTTTTCTTCCTCTGCGTTGGTCTTGTTCACCATTTACTAAAACTTCATATTCTCCTAGAAACCACTTAGCCATTCCTCCAGATTGGATGAGATCAGCTGCTTTTAAAAATTGTCCTAATGTAATATATTCCGTTTCAATTTGTATTTTCGTCATATTCTCACCCATTCCTATTTATTGGAATATCCATACTTTCTTCACGAGTCTATTTATACTATCTAATATTTTATTGTACTAAATATTTGAAAGTTACACAAAGGGTTTTCCATTCGATTTCATTTTTCAACAAAGAGATAAGGTGCATAGGGGAGGTATAGAGAGTTATCAACTGTGGATATTTTTTTCATACTCAGAAAAAGATTAAAAATGAAAAGCCAAGTAGAATCTTTCTACTTGGCTCTTAATATAGATTAATACGTTCGTACTGGAAGTATCAATTGTAAAATCGATTCATCATGAAGAGGTTTAATAATGAACGGTCGCATTGCTCCCGTGAATTGAATCATAATATCTGTTGCTTCAATCGTTTTTAATGCATCAATCATAAATTTTGCGCTAAATGAAATTTTTAATTCTTCGCCATCTATTGATTGACTTTGAACTTCTTCGACTACTTTCCCGATTTCAGGAGTGTTTGAACTAATTTCAACAATTCCACCGGTTATTGTTGAGAATTTGACAACATTATTTCTGCCTTCTCTTGCTAAAAGGGAGGCACGATCAATTGCATGTAAAAAGTCTTTCGTATTTACAACAACATCGGTTTTTGACTCATTTGGAATCAATCGAGATGTATCAGGATAATTTCCTTCTAATAAACGAGAGAAGAATAGCAGATTTTCAGCTTTGAACAATACTTGATTATCAGTTATGACAATTTCTACGTTGTCATTATGATCATCGAGAATTTTGCTTAATTCACTTAAGCTTTTCCCTGGAATGACAACATTGTATGTTTCTTCATCGTTCATTTCAATGGCTGCTTTACGTAAAGCAAGACGGTGACTATCTGTAGAAACACAAGTTAACATGCCATTTTCTACTTTCCAATTCACGCCTGTTAGAATTGGTCTAGTTTCAGACGTTGATACTGCAAATACAGTTTGTCGGATCATTGCTTTTAATAGATCTGTTGGTATTTTAACAGAATTATTCTCTTCAATTTGTGGCAAATGCGGATATTCTTCAGCATCTAATCCATTTAAATTAAACTCAGATTTTCCTGATGTGATAACTGTTTGTAAGTGATTTTCCACTCGAATTTCTACAGTATCTGTAGGGAGTTTCTTTACAATTTCACTGAAAAATTTTGCTTGTAAAACAATCGCTCCAGTTTGTTGTACTTCAGCAATTATTTTGTCTTCTTCAACACTTGGGATAAAGGATTCAATTGAAATATCTGAATCGCTACCTGTTAATGTTACACCTTCATCTGTTGCAACAATCTTTATTCCCGTTAAGATCGGAATCGTTGTTCGACTTGTTACAGCTTTCATAACATCTTGAACAGCTTGTACTAATCGATCTCGTTGGATGATAAATTTCATTTTTCAATCCTCCGCAAATTATGGCTTATAATATATATTTTTTTATTTAAAAAACAGTAGAAGTAATAATAGGGCCTGTGAATATGTGGATAACTTAAACAAAGAATGGAAACACAGCCTATCCACATGTGGACAGACTGTGTGTAGTTCAGATGAAGTTATTCACATTATCCCTTTAATATTTCATTTAGTTCATTCAATTGTTTTTGAAATTGAGTATCACTTGATTGCAATTTAGAGATTTTTTCATGTGCATGAATCACTGTTGTATGATCACGTCCACCAAATTCTTCACCGATTTTAGGAAGGGAGAAATCCGTTAATTCACGCGATAAATACATTGCAATTTGCCTCGGAAAGGCTACTGATTTTGTGCGTTTTTTTGCTGTAAAATCTTCTAATTTTACACTATAGTAGTCACCAACGACTCGTTGAATCTCATGAATCGTAATGACTTTAGGTTTTGAGCTTGGAATAATATCCTTCAAAGCTTCTGCTGCAAGATCAGCATTGATATCTTTATTAATGAGAGAAGAATAGGCAACAACACGAATAAGTGCTCCCTCAAGCTCTCGAATATTTGAATCAATTTGATTCGCTATATAAAGCATCACTTCATTTGGTATATCTAAACCTTCTGCTTTTGCCTTTTTTCGTAAAATTGCTATTCTTGTTTCTAAATCAGGAGGAGTAATATCTGTAATTAATCCCCATTCAAAGCGAGAACGTAAACGGTCTTCAAGTGTAGGAATTTCTTTTGGTGGTCGATCACTTGAAATGACAATTTGCTTACTTTCTTCATGCAATGTATTAAATGTATGGAAAAATTCTTCTTGTGTTGATTCTTTTCCAGCTAAAAATTGAATATCATCAATTAGTAGAACATCGACTTTTCGATATTTGTTTCGAAATTCAATGGTTTTATTGTCACGAATAGAATTAATAAATTCATTTGTAAATTTTTCTGATGATAAATACACGACTTTTGCCGACGG
The DNA here is from genome assembly GCF_059874745.1 of Niallia sp. CD-39. Taxonomy (NCBI): domain Bacteria; kingdom Bacillati; phylum Bacillota; class Bacilli; order Caryophanales; family Bacillaceae; genus Niallia; species Niallia sp. CD-39. The sequence goes on from NZ_JCBCPS010000002.1 coordinate 10,334, forward strand.
ATTATGCTCTAACACATAGTGACCAATGGCATGCATTAAGTGGGTTTTCCCAAGACCTACTCCTCCGTAAATAAAGAGAGGGTTATAAGCTTTAGCAGGGGCTTCTGCAACAGCTAAAGACGCTGCATGTGCAAATCGATTTCCTGAACCAATAACGAATGTATCGAAAGTATTCTTTGTATTTAACATGTTTAAGGGCATGTCTACTTGTTCTTCTGCAGGAACTCCTTTTTTATCTGGGAGTGGCATGTCTTGAAACTCTTCGTGTTGGTTTTGGGGAATAATAAATTTCACATTTAATTTTTCACCAGTTAGTTCGTCTAATAAATTTGAAATAAGTTCAGAATATCTTTCTTCAAGCCAATCACGGGCGAATTCATTCGGAGCTTTAATGACTAATGTATCCCCTTGGAGTGTATGTGCTTTCGTTGATTTCAACCAAGTATCAAAACTAGGCTTGCTAATTTTTTTTTCAATTTTAGCCAAAGTTTGATTCCAAAGATCCTCGATATTCTCCAATGTGTTCCCTCCTTTTCAAATTTTTATGTGTGAACGGTAGCTATATAAATGCCTATCTGTGGAAAAGTATATAATAAGGAAGTTTAGTCTTATTTCGACAGTATCCACTACTTGTGGACAACCTTTTGCAGAGTGGTGGAATAACCTGTCCACAAGTTATCCACATTGTGTGGATAATCAAGATATTCACAGTAAGTTATTAAGTGTTAAAACACAAATATGATAACAGATAATACTAGAGCTTGCAATGGTTTTTGCATTGTTATCCACAAGTGAAAATTGATGTGAATGTTTTTTGTCCACAGGTAGTGATTGTGTGAAAAACTTGTCTATATGTTGTGTGGATAGAAGGTTTTTATGTCGAATTATATCCACAAACGTTTATACGTACTTCCGAGCACTTTATTTCTATATATAAATGACGGGTTTCTTTTATAGAGATCTGTTCTAGTTAACTTTTTAAAGCATGGGCATAATTGGATGAGACTCAACGAATAAATATAGAAATACAAAAAAAATTAGGAAGATAAAAATTACCTAATGACATTTGCATAAATAAAGTGTAAAATTTTGTAGTGTTACTTTGATCATTCCATTTGTCATGTTGACAATTGTTTAGGTACATCTTTATAATTAGAAAGACTGTCTTTAATAGTTATTCCTCAGGGAGGTGTCATATAATGAAAAGAACTTTTCAACCAAACAATCGTAAAAGAAGTAAAGTTCATGGATTCCGTAGCCGTATGAGCAGTGCAAACGGACGTAATGTTCTAGCACGTCGTCGTCGTAAAGGAAGAAAAGTATTATCTGCTTAGGCCACTGAAAAGTCAGTGGTCTTTTTTTCAGATATAAAACATTATTTTGCTTATATTTCGTTCCGAAAAAGGGGATGAATGTTTAAAGGGAAATGTGTATGTTAAATCTGAACTTTTAGATAGGCTTTTTAATAAGTACCGCGAAAAAGCGTACGCATTTCGCTTTTCTTTTAGTAAAGAGGTGTAAATGACGAGTGAAAAAAGAATTTAGAGTGAAAAAAAATAAAGATTTTCAAAAGGCCTTTGAAAAAGGAAAGTCATTTGCCAATCGTCAGTTTGTTGTTTATTTGTTAAAAAAAGAAGATCAAGAGCACTTTAGAATTGGATTATCAGTGAGTAAAAAGCTTGGAAATGCTGTAGTTCGTAACCAAATCAAACGATATATACGCCAAGCGTTTCATGAAATAGAGAAGCATGTTAAACATGAGTACGATTTTATTGTCATTGCAAGGAAACCTGTAGCAACGATGGATTTTCATGAGGTTCAAAAAAGCCTGATTCATGTTTTAAAAGTTTCCAGAGTGCTCGACCGTAACTTTTCAATAGAGAAGCTAGAAAAAAACAATAGCACTTTATGAAATTAGTAGGTATTTGATTAGTAAGATGTTAAAATACAATACATATGGATGAATAATCTCTATTAAAATGTTTGTTAGAGATTTGAGCTTATATGCATTTCATTTTAAGCATATATTGACTTTCTTGGCATTAAGGAGGAAAAAGTAGTTGAAAAAGAGAATACCATTAATAATCGGTTTGGTTTTCTTAACATTGCTTTTAACTGGATGTACTGAATTCGATCAACCGATTACGAATGAAAGTGAAGGTTTTTGGAACGAGTACATCGTGTATCCGCTTTCTTTATTAATTATTAAAATTGCAGAATGGACGGGTGATGATTTCGGTCTGTCCATCATTATTGTTACAATCTTAATTCGTTTGCTCATTTTACCTTTAATGATCAAACAAACGAGAAGCTCTAAGGCTATGCAGGCAATTCAGCCAGAAATGCAAAAGCTAAGAGAGCAATACAGCTCTAAAGATCAGAAAACACAACAAAAACTTCAGCAAGAAACGATGGCATTGTTACAAAAGCATGGGGTGAATCCACTTGCTGGATGTTTCCCATTAATCATTCAAATGCCAATTTTAATTGGATTTTTCCATGCAGTTTCGAGAACGAGAGAGATTGCCGAGCATAATTTCTTATGGTTCGACCTTGGTGATCCAGATCCATTATACTTATTGCCTGTGATTGCAGGGATTACAACATTTATTCAACAAAAAATGATGATGGCTGGAACAGATTCAAGCGCAAACCCAACAATGGCTGCGCAAATGAATATGATGCTTTGGCTAATGCCAATTATGATCGTGATCTTCGCGATTAATTTCCCAGCTGCATTATCTTTATACTGGGTAGTAGGGAATATCTTCATGATCATTCAAACATACTTCATTAAAGGTCCAGATTTAAAAAAAGTAAAAGAGACTGAAAAAGCGGGAGGAGCGAAGAAGTGAGACAAGTAACTGCTACAGGACAAACCGTCAAGGAAGCAGTGGAATCGGCTCTAGCTCAATTAAACACAACAGAAGACCGCACAGAAATTACGATCATTGATGAAGGGAAAAAAGGAATATTAGGTATCTTTGGTTCCCGACCAGCAGTAGTGAAAGTCACAATAAAAGCAGATCCGATCGAAGAGGCAAAACAATTTCTCAAGAATGTAGGCGAGAAAATGGGTGCGCCAATTGACATCGAAGTCACTCAAGACGGTAAAAATGTCCAATTTATTTTAACTGGTGAAAAAATTGCTTTATTGATTGGAAAAAGAGGACAAACCTTAAATTCATTACAATACTTAGCACAGCTAGTCATCAATCGGTCAGCAGATCAATTTTACAATTTAATTATTGATGCTGAAAACTATCGACAAAGACGAAATGATACACTTGTTCAATTAGCTGAAAAGTTAGCTGAAAAAGCGGTTCGAATTGGTAGAGGTGTAACGTTGGAACCAATGCCGTCCTATGAGAGAAAGGTGATTCATACAGCATTAGCGAATCATCACCAGGTAAAAACATTTTCAGACGGCAATGATCCATATCGTCATATTGTGATCTCCCCGGTCGTGAAAAGAAAATACGACCGAAAATCTCAAGGGCATACATCTAAATAGCAATCAATTTTAAAAATAGTCCAGGTTCCTGGGCTATTTTTTTTAACTACTGGATGTGGATAAGGTTTTGTAGTGAAATGTTTCGTTTTATTGTTATTCACATGTGGATAAGTTAAAATGATGTCTAGTAATCCTTATAAATGTGGATAAAAACAAAAAGAAAAGTCGATAACTTTAAATAAACCTTAAGATTATGCTATTCTAATGTTTTGGGAAATAATTTTTGATTTTATATAAAATCGATTTAATAGATAAAGTACAAAATAAGAGAGGTGAAGGTAAATGGAGATGGATACAATTGCTGCGATCTCAACCCCGATGGGAGAGGGAGCAATCGCAATCGTTCGTTTAAGCGGAGACGAAGCATTTACAATTGCAGATCGTATTTTTAAAGGAATAGGTGGCAAACGGATCAAAAACGTTAACAGTCATACGATTCATTATGGACATATTGTTGATCCAAAGACTGAGCAAATTGTAGAAGAAGTCATGGTATCTGTCATGAAAGGACCTAAGACGTTTACAAAAGAAGATGTAATTGAAATTAACTGCCATGGAGGACTAGTATCTGTAAACCGTGTTCTCCAGCTTTTATTAAATAATGGTGCTAGGCTTGCTGAGCCAGGAGAATTCACTAAGAGAGCATTTTTAAACGGTCGCATCGATTTATCACAAGCCGAGGCTGTCATGGACTTAATCCGTGCAAAAACAGACCGAGCAATGAATGTAGCACTTGGACAAATGGAAGGAAGACTGTCGAAGCTTATTCAGAAGCTCCGACAAGAAATATTAGAGACACTTGCACAAGTCGAAGTAAATATTGACTATCCAGAATATGATGATGTAGAGGAAATGACGCATGCGCTCATGCTTGAAAAATCCTCTTATGTGAGAAAAGAGATTGAAATGCTTCTACGTACGTCAGAACAAGGAAAAATTTTAAGAGAGGGTCTTTCAACAGTCATTGTTGGCCGACCAAATGTAGGGAAATCTTCTCTTTTAAATAGTTTAGTACAGGAAAATAAAGCGATTGTTACGGATATACCAGGTACGACAAGAGATGTCATTGAAGAATATGTTAATGTTCGAGGAGTTCCATTACGTCTAGTTGATACAGCTGGTATTCGTGAAACCGAAGATATCGTAGAACGAATCGGTGTTGAAAAATCACGACAAGTACTAAAAGAGGCGGATTTACTGCTCCTTGTTTTAAATTACTCAGAGTCGTTTTCAGAAGAAGATCAAAACTTGTTTAAAGCGGTTGAAGGAATGAATGTGATTGTCATCATCAATAAAACCGATCTACCACAAGTAATTGACCTTGATGAAGTGAAGCAAAAAGCAGCTGATCATCCAATCGTTACAACTTCACTATTAGAAGACCGTGGTGTAGATGAATTAGAAGAGGCAATTGCTTCATTATTCTTTTCAGGTACGATTGATTCAGGAGACATCACCTATGTGTCAAATACTAGGCATATTGCACTTCTTAATCAGTCATTACAAGCGATCAATGAGGCAATACAAGGAGTTGAAGCTGGAACCCCGATTGATATTGTCCAAATCGACTTAACGAGAACATGGGAATTGCTTGGAGAAATTATTGGAGAAAGTGTTCATGAAAGCTTAATCGATCAACTATTCTCCCAATTTTGCTTAGGGAAATAGGAGCGTTAGCATAGATTTTAAAGGAGGAAAAAATGATGACCTATGAAGCTGGTCAATATGATGTAATCGTCATTGGTGCTGGGCATGCTGGTGTAGAAGCTGGACTCGCGGCTGCTCGACTAGGTGCAAAAACATTGATGGTTACGATTAATTTAGATATGGTCGCATTCATGCCTTGTAACCCATCCGTTGGGGGACCTGCCAAAGGAATCGTTGTACGAGAAATTGATGCCTTAGGTGGGGAAATGGGCAAAAACATAGATAAAACACATATTCAAATGCGAATGCTTAATACAGGGAAAGGTCCTGCTGTTCGAGCATTAAGGGCGCAAGCGGATAAATTTGCGTACCAGCATGAAATGAAGAAAACATTAGAAAATGAAAGAAACTTGACGCTGATTCAAGGCATGGTTGAGAATCTAATCATTGAAGATAATGAGTGCAAAGGAGTTGTAACCCAAACGGGTGCAATATACCGCTCGAAAACCGTTGTTATAACAACAGGAACATTTTTACGTGGGGAAATTATTTTAGGCGAACTTAAATATTCAAGTGGTCCTAATAATCAGCAACCGTCAATTAAGCTCTCTGAGCATTTGCAGGAGTTAGGCTTTGATTTAGTACGGTTCAAAACAGGCACACCGCCTCGAGTGAATAGTCACTCGATTGATTACAGCAAGACGGAGATTCAACCTGGTGATGATACGCCACGAGCATTTTCATATGAAACGACTAAATTCATTACAGATCAATTGCCATGCTGGTTGACGTACACGAATGAACAAACACATCAAATCATAGATGATAATCTCCATCGCTCTCCGATGTATTCGGGAATGATTAAAGGTACGGGACCGCGTTATTGTCCATCTATTGAAGATAAAGTGGTGCGTTTCAATGATAAGCCAAGGCATCAAATTTTCTTAGAGCCAGAAGGACGAAATACACAGGAAGTCTATGTACAAGGCTTATCAACAAGCTTACCTGAGGATGTACAACATAAAATTCTCCAAACGATTCCTGGTCTAGAGAAGGTGCAGATGATGCGTGCTGGTTATGCGATTGAATATGATGCAGTCGTCCCAACGCAACTTTGGCCGACTCTTGAAACGAAAAGGATTAAGGGATTGTATACAGCGGGACAAATTAATGGAACATCTGGCTATGAAGAAGCTGCTGGTCAAGGGTTAATGGCTGGAATGAATGCAGGATTACATGCATTAGGTAAGGAACAAGTGATTCTTAGCCGCTCTGATGCGTATATTGGTGTTCTAATCGATGATTTAGTCACAAAAGGAACGAATGAACCATACCGATTGCTAACATCAAGAGCAGAGTATCGTCTATTGCTACGTCATGATAATGCAGACTTACGTTTAACTGATTTAGGCTATAAGGTTGGTCTTGTTAAAGAAGAACGCTATCATAACTTCTTAGCGAAGAAGGCAGCGGTTGAAACTGAAAAAGAGCGATTACGTAGCATTATTCTAAAACCATCAGAAAAAGTTCAAGAGTTGATTCAGTCTTTAGGTGGAAGCGAACTAAAAGATGGCATAAGAGCCGCTGATCTGTTAAAACGTCCTGAAATGAATTATCTCCATATTGAACAATTGGCTCCCGCTGAAGCTGACTTAGATGCGGATGTAAAGGAACAAGTTGAAATTCAAGTGAAGTATGAAGGGTATATCGAAAAGTCACTTCAGCAAGTTGAACGATTAAAGAAAATGGAAAACAAAAAAATTCCTGATAACATTGACTATGATGCAATCAATGGCCTGGCTTCAGAAGCGAGGCAGAAGCTTAAGGAAGTCCGTCCGCTATCTTTAGCTCAAGCGACACGCATCTCGGGAGTCAACCCTGCTGACATCTCAATTTTACTCGTGTATTTAGAGCAAGGCAGAATTGCAAAAATCTCGAATCCATAATTAGTGGAGGAAGGTAAAAAATAATGAACACAGCACAATTTAAAAAGCTACTAGAGGAAAAGGGGATTGCTCTTTCCTCTGAGCAGCTTTCCCAATATGAAACATATTATCATACATTGGTTGAGTGGAATGAAAAAATGAACTTAACCGCAATTACTGAAAAAGAGGAAGTGTATTTAAAGCACTTTTTTGACTCATTAACTGCATCCTTTTATTATGATTTCACAAAACCACTTCATCTTTGTGATGTTGGTGCGGGTGCGGGTTTTCCTAGTATTCCAATTAAAATTGCTTTTCCGAACTTGAAAGTGACCATTGTAGATTCATTAAACAAAAGAATTGGATTTTTAAATCATCTTGCTAAAACTCTTGGATTAGAAGATGTGCAATTCATACATGATCGTGCAGAAACTTTTGGTCAAAATAAAGAATACCGAGAAACTTATGACGTCGTAACGGCAAGAGCGGTAGCAAGATTGTCTGTATTAAGCGAACTTTGCTTACCACTTGTAAAAGTTGGCGGTACTTTTGTTGCCTTAAAAGGTTCTAGTGCACAAGAAGAATTGGATGCTGGGAAGAAAGCCGTAACGACTTTAGGCGGGAAACTAAAAGAGACGTATACCTTTACACTCCCAGAGGAAGAGAGCGAAAGAAATTTATTAATTATTGATAAATTAAAACCGACACCTAAGAAATATCCAAGAAAGCCAGGGACACCTAATAAAACACCAATCGAATAAGTGTTAGTTATGGTATGATAGATATGACACTCATGTTTTGAAACCTATAATACGGGCAGGAATTGTCGTTTATATAGAGAATAAGTAATAGGAGTTTCGTAAAGGTGGTGCAGGGTGATGAAGCATTCTTTTTCACGCCTTTTTGGCCTAGGAGAAAAGGGAGATCAGGAGCAAGCACAGGAACAAGAACAAGATTTACAATTGGAGGACATAACTGAAAACGAGGAGATTAGGAAGATTCCAATCGATTCTATTATTCCAAACCGTTTTCAACCTCGAACCGTTTTTGATGATGAGAAGATTGAGGAGCTATCAAGAACGATTCATATACACGGTGTGATTCAACCGATTGTTGTAAGAGATTTCGAGCATAATCAATATGAGATTATTGCTGGGGAACGTCGTTGGCGTGCCATGAGAAAGCTAGGATGGACAGAGGTACCTGCTATTGTCAAAAACATGACAGATACAGAAACCGCTTCTGTTGCACTAATAGAAAACCTTCAGCGTGAAGAACTTTCACCAATAGAAGAAGCAATGGCATATGGAAAACTTCTAGAATTACATAATTTGACGCAAGAGGCACTTGCCCAGCGCCTTGGAAAAGGCCAATCAACCGTTGCTAATAAACTGCGATTATTGAAGCTTCCACAGGAAGTACAGGATGCACTTTTAAATAAATTAATTACTGAAAGACATGCTCGGTCGTTAATTCCATTGAAAAACCCTGAATTACAAGTAAAATTGCTTGTAGAGGTAATTGAAAAGGGGTTAAATGTGAAGCAAACTGAGGAAAGAGTTGTTAGGCTTTTAGAGGACAAGCAAGAAAAGAAAAAGCCACAGCGTAAAGCTTTTAGCAAGGATATGCGTATTGCGGTTAACACGATTCGTCAATCGCTAACGATGGTTGAAGATAGTGGAATTAAACTAGACTCTCAAGAAGAAGAGTTCGATGAATTTTATCAAATTACGATAAAAATACCAAAGAAAAAGTAGAAAGTATATGAACTCATAGATTAAAAGAGGTTCGGGAGAAAATTCCGAGCCTTTTTCTAATAAAAAAATGATGATTCATTTCAATTCATGATAAAATAGATTACGTGATTTGAATTTTATGAGAATGAATAGAGAGTAAATAGATTCATGAAATGTTGCCGTTTTTTTGCTAGAGAATCGTTTTCGCATACATAAAAAGGGCTTCAAAATAAGATTCCATACATGAAAGTAGGTGACGTCTTTGGGTAAAATTCTTTCCATTGCTAACCAAAAAGGTGGAGTAGGAAAAACAACAACCAGCGTGAATTTAGGTGCTTGTTTAGCCCATATGGGAAATAAAGTGTTGCTAGTCGATGTTGATCCTCAAGGGAATTGCACAAGTGGATTAGGAATTGAAAAAGCAGATGTTGATCAGTGTATTTATGATGTTCTTGTTGAGGATGTAGAGGCTAAAAAAGTGATTCAACCAACGTCGGTTGAAAATCTTTATGCAATTCCAGCAACTATTCAATTGGCAGGTGCTGAAATCGAATTGGTTCCGACTATTTCTCGTGAAGTTCGCTTGAAAAGAGCGTTAGAAGAAATAAAGGATGATTATGACTATATTATTATTGACTGTCCTCCTTCTCTTGGCTTGTTAACGATTAATTCTCTTACGGCTTCAGATGCGGTCATTATCCCTGTTCAGTGTGAATACTACGCTCTTGAAGGGTTAAGTCAGCTTTTAAACACAGTTCGACTCGTTCAAAAACACTTAAACCAAGAGTTGCGTATTGAAGGAGTCCTGTTAACAATGCTTGATGCAAGGACAAACCTAGGTATACAAGTAATTGAAGAAGTAAAAAAATATTTTCAAGATAAAGTATATAAGACGATTATTCCAAGAAATGTTCGGTTAAGTGAAGCACCTAGTCATGGAGAACCGATTATTAATTATGATGCGAAATCACGTGGAGCTGAAGTGTACTTAGATTTAGCAAAGGAAGTGGTTTCACATGGCTAAAGGACTAGGTAAAGGATTGAATGCATTCTTTAGCAATATCGATCAAAAAGAAGAAGAAGTAGTAACAGAAATCAATATAAAAGAGATTCGTCCAAACCCGTATCAGCCTCGAAAAACGTTTGATGACGTTGCGATTGAAGAATTAAAGCAATCGATCGTTGAGCATGGGATTCTACAGCCAATCATAGTTCGTAAAAGTATTAAAGGCTATGAGATTGTTGTGGGAGAAAGACGTTTCCGTGCGGCAAAGGCAGCAAAACTCACAAGTATTCCAGCTGTAGTACGTACTTTGTCAGAGCAACAAATGATGGAGTTGGCAGTGCTCGAAAACCTCCAACGGGAAGACCTGACCCCAATAGAAGAGGGTGCGGCATATGAGCTTTTGCTAACAAAATTAAAGCTTACACAAGAGGAGCTTGCGAAAAGGTTAGGGAAGAGTCGTCCGCATATTGCAAACCATATTCGTCTCCTTTCTTTGCCAAGAGATATTCAGGAATTGATTGGTGACAAGAAGCTAACGATGGGACATGGCCGAGCGTTGTTAGGGCTTCGTAAAAAGGATCAGCTTCCTGCCGTAGTAAAAAAGACGATTAAAGAGGGGTTAAATGTTCGACAACTAGAGCAATTAATTCAGCAACTCAACGAAAATGTTTCACGTGAAACAAAGAAGAAAAAGCAGAAAAAAGATGTTTTTATTAAAAAATATGAATCATCTCTTCGTGAGCGATTTGGAACTACTGTAAATATAAAGCAAACAAAAAACAAAGGGAAAATTGAAATAGAATTTTTCTCTAAAGATGATCTCGACCGAATCATTGAGTTGATTTCAACAGAAGCAACTGAAGATTGACCATCATTTGATGGTTATTTTTTTGCTTAGATCAAAGAAAGTAGGTGATTAAATATGATCTTACTCGGTGCAATTGTAAATGGTGCTTTAATTATTTTAGGGACATTATTAGGAAGATTATTTCAAAATATACCTGAGAAAATGAAAAATACGGTGATGTATGGGATTGGGCTAGCAGTGATGGTTCTAGGCTTGCAAATGGGGTTGAAAAGTGACAACTTTCTAATCGTCATTCTAAGCTTAGTGTTTGGTGCCATGCTTGGTGAATGGTGGGATTTAGATGATAAATTAAACCGAGTTGGTAAATGGCTTGAGCGAAAATTTTCAAAAAAACAACAAAAAGGGAGTTTCTCTCAAGGGTTTGTAACCGCAACATTGATTTTTGTTATTGGTGCGATGGCAATCATCGGATCTTTAGATAGTGGTATTCGTGGTGACCATTCTGTTTTATATACAAAATCGATCATAGATGGATTTACTGCACTTATTTTGGCGACAACTTTAGGAATCGGAGTAGCATTTTCAGCGGTCCCAGTTGTTCTTTATGAAGGCTTCATTACTCTATTTGCAGCAAATATTGACCGTTTTATCCCGAGTTTATGGATGGATCAATTTATTGTTGAAATGACAGCAACTGGAGGTATTATGATTTTTGCAATCGGGTTAAATTTAATCGGTTTAACAAAGATTCGAGTAGCAAACTTATTACCAGGAATCCTTATAACCGCAACAATTGTGACGATTCTATACCTTTACCCACTTTAAAAAACAGCTGCTCTGTTAACTATTTAAGATTCTAACTTTGCTTTTAATGGTTGCAATTGAATAGAGGATGGAAGCTGATTATATGTATAATTTGCTTTGTAAATGCCGTCAGCAATGACCTTAGCTATATTTAATACAAGATTGAGTCGCGTGTTTTGTAATACAAAGAATTCCATAAATCCACTCACATTCACAATGCCGGTAATATGCATATGTCCAACCTCAGGAAGTTCTTTGTTTACTCCTGCACCTGGCTTAACTGGGCCATTTGAAGACTGAATTTGGCCAACACTTTTTATTCGACCAAGGCAAGCATCAATGCCGATAATAAATGGGTTTTTATACATTTGCTTAATTTCGTTAAGTTTCTCATTTAAATTCACTGCGTGAATTGGATCTTCGAGTGTTCCGTAAACATGAAAAGCAGAGATTTTTTTGTCTTTAAGAAAAGTGCCAACAAGTGGTCCTAATGCGTCCCCAGTGGATCGATCTGTACCAATACAAATGACAATAATTGGACGTCCTTCACTTTGTTCTGGAAGCCGCCTTTGCATGTCAATTGCTAAAAGCGTAGCTGCATCGTTTTCTTCATGAGAAACTTTAAATGATGCAACGTCTAATTGCTTCAAAAAACTTGGCTTTAAACCCATACTATCTCTCTCCTTTTACAATGCATAAGTGTATTTTGTGACGAATTTATATCATGTTAAACTATGCGGAAGATTTTTAAGAAGCCTTTAATCGGACATAATAGGCTTATCATGTTTGTAACAGTATACGGAAAATTTCAAAAATCTATACGTATCTTTTATAATGAAACAAGAGTTAAATTTAATTTCTCGGAATATCTAAGAAAAAGGAGGCTAAAATCATTGGAAAAAACATTTGATTTACATGATGTCGTGGAGATGAAGAAGGCTCACCCTTGTGGAACAAATCGCTGGCAAGTGATTCGTCTTGGCGCAGATATTCGGATTAAATGTGAAGGGTGTGGACATAGTGTCATGCTTCCACGCAAAGAATTTGTGAAAAAGATGAAAAAAGTGCTTCCGACAAGCGAGTAGGCCATTCGCTTGTTTTTATATTGAAAAGTGATTTCATTGAGGCATTATCGTTGTTGTTTAGGCAAAAAAGCATGCCTACAATGTACACGTGTTTGATGATGATACTCGGTCGTCTTGCGCTTTTCTTGTATACTCACTATAATTGTGAGAGGTTATGACGAAAAATAAGTGACTTATATATAGAGTAAGAGGAGTGGAAGAAGGATGGCTTTAACAGCTGGTATAGTTGGTTTACCAAACGTAGGTAAGTCAACATTGTTTAATGCAATTACACAAGCAGGTGCAGAATCTGCGAACTATCCGTTCTGTACGATTGACCCTAATGTAGGAATTGTTGAAGTTCCAGATGAACGTTTACAAAAATTAACGGAACTTGTTCAACCGAAAAAAACTGTTCCAACTGCATTTGAATTTACAGACATTGCTGGGATCGTAAAAGGAGCAAGCAAAGGAGAAGGACTTGGGAATAAATTTCTTTCTCACATCCGTGAAGTAGACGCTATTTGTCAGGTTGTTCGTTGCTTTGCTGATGATAATATTACGCATGTATCTGGAAAAGTAGATCCTATTGATGATATCGAAACCATTAATTTAGAGCTAATTTTGGCAGATCTAGAGTCTGTAGATAAGCGAATTGCTCGTGTAGGCAAGCTTGCAAAGCAAAAAGACAAAGATTCTGTTTTTGAATTAGAGATACTTGAAAAGTTAAAAGATGCGTTTGAATCGGACAAGCCAGCTCGTTCTGTTGAATTTACTGATGAACAAATGAAAGTTGTAAAAGGAATGCATTTGTTAACGGTAAAACCGATGTTGTATGTAGCAAATGTAAGTGAAGATGAGGTTGCAGACCCTTCAGACAATGAGTACGTGCAAAAAGTACGAGAATTTGCGAAAAATGAAGGCGCAGAAGTCATAGTTATTTGTGCGAAAATTGAATCAGAAATTGCTGAATTAGAAGGCGAAGAAAAAGAAATGTTTTTACAAGAATTAGGAATCGCAGAATCAGGATTAGACCAATTAATTAAGGCATCTTACAGCCTTTTAGGTTTAGCTACTTACTTCACAGCTGGAGTTCAAGAGGTTCGTGCTTGGACGTTTAGAAAAGGCATGAAGGCTCCACAATGTGCAGGTGTCATTCATAGTGATTTTGAAAAAGGATTTATCCGTGCTGAGACGGTTTCCTATGATGATTTAGTTGCTGCTGGCAATATGAACGTGGCGAAAGAAGCAGGCAAGGTCCGTTTAGAAGGAAAAGAGTACATCGTTCAAGATGGAGATGTTATGCACTTCCGCTTTAATGTATAAAAAATTGTGAGAAGCTATTACACTGCATGATAGCTTCAGATTGGAAAAGGTCTCGTGGATTGTTCTACGAGACCTTTTGTTCTCTAAAATAGCTTTGTTGTATAAGCGCTGTCACATAGTGTGACAGCATTTTTTAATACACAAGGAAATTTATTTTAAATATCTGAAATTAAATTGAAATTATTTGAAATATTTGTTATATTCAAACAAAATAAAAAGGAGGGGGTTTTTTCAATTGCTAATCTATTTTTGAAACAGTTGTTTTTTTATTTGTTCATTATTTTAAGTCTTTGTTTAATTGCATTTTATCCTAGAGGTACCTATGTTGGATATGGCTTCTCAATTGATGATTATAAATTCAATCTAGCATATTATTTAATAACTATATGGCAAGAGAAGAGTTTAGGTACTTCTTTATATACTGGTGTGCCTTATATAACAGAAATATCAAATGGAATCTCTGAAACCCTTACCGTATTATTGCCTGCTTTTTTCATTTGTGTTTTATTAGGTATTCTTAAGGGAGTGTTTGATTATCGAAATCGCTCGAATAAGAAAAACATCTTGGGCAATGGTACAACAGCATTTTTTCAATCTGTGCCAGATTTCTTTTTAGTCGTATGTGTTATTTGGGGAAGCACGCTTCTTTTCCCAGAACTACGATTATTAAGTCAAAATACGAGCTATCATTATGTTTTACCAATCATACTCGTGTCCCTATATCCTTTGCTATATACAGCAAGGATAACAAGTTCGGCGTTAGCGAATGAAGATGGACAATATTATATTTTGGTTGCTCGTGCCAAAGGATTTAATGAAAGAAAAGTTGTTTATCGACATATTTTAAGAAATGCACTCAATACGGTATTGACTCATATGCCCACTATCATGGTTCATTTATTAACAGGGCTATTCATTGTTGAATATTTATTGGCGAGGAATGGGCTAACTTATCGTATGTTTAGTTCCATTGGATTTACGAATCATCCTACACTTGGCCTTCAAATAGGGCATTCCGAGCCAATTATTATTATAGGAATTGGAATTATTTTCATCGGATTTGTTGTGTTTGCACAATTATTTGGACTATTGATTAAGAGAGTACTACGGATTGGACAAGGAGGTTAATGATGAAAAAAAATTATGCATTAATCCTCGGTTTGGTCATGTTTTTTGTACTGGTAATCACTTTAATTGCTGGTCCAACCCTGCCATTTGTAGATGAGGAATTGAATGGTGAGAGAATTTTATTTCTAGAAGGCGGTGGCTTTGATGTTGCGCCTTTTCCGCCTTCAAATGAATACCCGCTTGGCTCAGACCATGAAGGAAGGGATTTATTAAGCCTGATTATTCTTGGAACGAAGGATACGTTGAAGCTTGTATTTTTAATCGTTTTAATTCGCTATATTGTTGCAATTCCACTAGGAGTCTTGGCAGCAAGACAAAAAGGTTTCTTTTATTGGCTTGTATCATGGTGGAAGCAATTATTTGCAAGTTTTCCTGTTATACTCGCAGCTGCTCTTCTCTTATGCTTGCCTCCTATTTTAATGCATGAAAATCGACTATGGATTGCTATTATTACAATTGGGCTTATTGAGGTAGGACGAGTCTCCTTCGCTATTGCTGAACAAGCAAATGCAATTTCTAAACGCACATTTTTTGATGCAGGAATAACCATTGGTGTAAAACCCAAAACACTATTCACGAGCTATTATCTGCCAAATTTATTACCGGATTTAGTGGTTCAATTTTTTAGTGATGCTTCACGAGTGATCATATTAATTGGTCAACTATCGATTCTTTCAATCTTTGTTTCACATGTGTTTGTTGAATTAGAAGTGGGCTTTCGATTTGATGTGACGAGTAATGATTGGGGAACATTAATTAGTGGTGCGCGAAGAGATTTGGCCTTAGCAACTTGGATTCCATTTTTCCCAATGCTTGCAATCTTTTTTACTGCACTAATGTTTAATTATTTAGGGGAAGGCTTTAGGCGATTCTTCAACCGTCATATTCAAACATATTAAACCTACTTAGAGCATTGCAACATTGTAAGAATTATGGTATACTTTCAACTTGTGAGTAATGTTAATTGCTCCTTGCCCAAATGGGCCGTTTAGACCAAAAGGAGGTGAAAGTGATGAAAAAGTACGAAGTTATGTACATCATCCGTCCAAATATTGAAGATGAAGCAAAAAAAGCACTTATCGAGCGTTTTGATTCAATCCTAACTGACAATGGTGCAGAAGTGATCGAATCTAAAGAGTGGGGTAAGCGTCGTTTAGCTTATGAAATCAATGATTTCCGCGATGGCTACTACCAACTAATTCATATTAATGCTGAAGCAGCAGCAGTTGATGAGTTTACTCGTCTTGCTAAAATTAGCGAAGATATCATTCGTTTCATCGTTGTTAAAGACGAAAAATAATTTTTATATATACTAAATTGCTGAAAGGAGTTGATTCTGATGATGAACCGTGTCGTTCTTGTCGGACGTTTGACAAAGGATCCTGAGTTACGCTATACGCCTAATGGTGTGGCTGTCGCTACTTTTACACTTGCAGTGAATCGTACGTTTACGAATCAACAAGGAGACCGCGAAGCAGACTTTATTAATTGCGTGATCTGGAGAAAACCAGCTGAAAACGTTGCGAACTTCTTAAAAAAGGGAAGCTTAGCTGGCGTTGATGGTCGCATTCAGACTCGTAATTATGAAGGTCAGGATGGCAAGCGTGTCTATGTAACAGAAGTACAAGCTGAAAGTGTTCAATTTCTAGAGCCTAGAAATAGCAATGCTGGTGGTGGAAACCGCAATGACCAGTACGGATATGGTGGACAAGGTCAGGAATCTCCGTTTGGAAACAATCAGAATCAGCGTCAGCAAGAAAACCGTAACAACCAAGGATATACAAGGGTAGATAATGATCCATTCTCAAATGACGGTCAAATCGACATTTCAGATGACGATCTACCATTCTAAATTCTTTTAAGTTGTTATGATATAAATGTACATGAAGGAGGGAAATGACCATGGCTGGAGGACGTAGAGGCGGACGCGCGAAGCGCCGTAAAGTTTGCTATTTCACAGCAAACGGAATCACACACATCGATTATAAAGATGTAGATCTTCTAAAAAAATTCATCTCTGAACGCGGTAAGATTTTACCACGTCGTGTAACTGGTACAAACGCTAAATACCAACGTAAATTAACTGTTGCTATTAAGCGTTCACGTACAATGGCATTGCTGCCATTCGTTGCAGGAGAATAACTGTTTAGCTAGTTATCCTTTTATATAATGTTACATCATTGATATAAGAGGATTTAATAAGGATAGGTATGCAAGAATGAACTCCTGCTTCCTATCCTTTTTTGTGTACATTTCTAGAGAAAGGTCATTCTTTTAAAATGGGTCTTTTGTGGTGGAATAGTTTTTAAATCATAGTACTCAATTTTATCCTTATTCTTTTTGCATTCTTCCGACTCCCCATCCACGCTCCGATGGATTTAGTACCTATAATAATAAATAAGAGAAAAGATGATTCACACTGCGTCTTTTTCAACACTTTCTTCCACTCTCTTCTATCATGAAAAGAGGGTGATGGATATTTCTCTGGATGAGTGTGCCATTCTCCCACATAATTACAGGTACCATCACTTTCTTCCCAGATTTTATCCACGAGTTCCTGATGGGTTTCCAAATGCTTTTTAAAAAAGAATCTTTCACGCATGTCTTTTTTCGATGGCTCGGTAATTAAATCAATGATGATATCACCAGAGCCTTCTATGAATCTTCCAATTAAAACTCCGCCCGCTTCCTTATCATGGTTTTCAATTTGACGATAAGTACGAAATCTTTCCAAAACATCATCATTTATTTTTTATTTTGAGGTTGGTCCTAAGTAGAAAATCATGGCGTTTCACCCGCCTGACATATCACACAATTTTCATTCTTATATAGGTAACGGGTATCAAATAACACTTCGGAAGTAAATCCATACCGCTGACTTAACTGATATCCTTGACTGAGGAGTTCCGTGGAATCCCCTTTCCAAGACATAAGCGGATTTCCTTTTTCCTCACCTGTCAAGGCCCTTAAAGCCAACCTTGTTGCCATAACCGCTGTCTCAAGGGCGTCTATTGAACCATACGGAGTGAAAACGGATTGACATCCTGCTAAGGACTTTCGAAAGTTCTGACCAGGACCTGCAAATGACGCCTGATTAGCAATTAATCGACTTGGAGCATCCGATTGCGTAAACAAACACTGAAAGCAACCTGTTGCTTCTTTTTTCGTCAATAACGCATGTCCTCCTACTCCAAGAGGGTCAAGCCATATGAAAAGGATAGGTGGCGAACCAGCTATCTTGCGCATTATTTCATTTACGTATAACTCTTCAGTAGGGGAGCCGAGAGCTATGATGACTAGAGCAGATTCAAGCAGTAGTACTGGTTCTTCATGAATGATATCCAAAATATCAGAGGACTCATATTCAACCTGAATGAACGGAAACTTATTCTCCATTGCTCTTTTAATCGCCTCTGTCTTAGGAAAATGATAATATCTTTCAGGGCCTTAAAATAAACATCATTTATTCCCAATTCATGCCTATAAACGTTATCGATATCCAAGACATCCTTGTCAATCAAAGTAAATTTTTCAACACCCGCACGTGCTAATTCAAAGCATATCCTGCTTCCCAATGAACCAAGCCCAATAACAGTCACTTTCTTATCAGAGGTTTTAATGTACCCCTGAGTTCTGTTTAACAAATACTCCTTATCATGTCGTTTGATATACAGTGGAGTCATTTCAAATACAGCCTGGTTTTTCCTCAAAGGATGAAGAAAGGGAAAATGCTTTCCTTGTCCATGTTCTGTACGAAAATCAGAAAGCTTTAATCCTATAAGAGCTCTTTGACTCTTGGGGATGGAATTCTAAGAACAATAAACTCTTCATCCCCCTTTTGTATGAACTTCTTTTTTAAATATTGATTCAACTTTCTCTTTGTTGACGCCGTAACGTTGTTGTTAATAAGTTGACGATAATCCCTGATACCCCATGTCTCCCAAAAAGGAGGTGGTTTCAAGGTGGAAGATTTCCTCAGAGGAATATAGATACCATATCCCTTTTTAAACTCTTCTAACACGTTGCTGCTATATAAATGGTTCATATATTGAACGGTGCTTTCATTAATGCAGACCATTAAAATGGATTTTCCACGCTTATCATTTTGAAAAACCAATAATTTTTTAAACGTTCTTCGGGAGTGATGATAGCATCCATACGGTCAATCCCTTCCTGCCTTGACCACAGAGCTTCAAACTCCACCAAAAAGTCCTCTGAATTTAATTTGAAAATGTTCATGTCCCATCCATTGATAAAACACTTTTAAGTCATCTAAATAACCCTTTACTGTATTGGGAGACATGCCACGTTTTTCTAAAGTGCTTGTGAAATCCAAAACCTCAGGAATAATCCTCATATTTGAATCAACAAGTACAAATGAAGTTAATGTTTTTTCCACCTTCAAAGAGACTTCACCTCCAAAATATATTTTCAGAAAATTATAACACCTATTCTCTTTAATAATCTAGTATTACACAGCCAAAACACCAAACCTTATCTTAAAGATAATATGCGATATAGCAAGATCTTTACTATATTCTCTTAAGAACCTAATGCTGATGTGTAGTCCGTGTCACCATATCATTGATACTAATGTTAAAAAATATCCCCCTCAATATTTATTTGATATGAAAGAAAAACATGAAGGTTGGGTAGGCGAACAACTTTCCAAGAAAAATAAGGCGATCGTGGTGGTACATAAGAGAAAGAACCTCATGCCTGTCGATTCAATTATATTATCGAAGGAAACGAACTGTTTATTATTGGATGCAGTCTCTTTACAAGAGGAATTCACTGATTTCACAGAAGAAGGTTGGAGAGCTGCTAAGAAAGAAAATGAGGATTTCTTCCGAAAAGTAGTGAATTCAAAGAGGGAAAATGAAGGTTCTTATCTTTTTGTTTTTCCTTTGTCTCCAATCCCGTTATTAATTCATTTAGTAAATCTGATATCTGATACAACAGCTGCTGTCGTTCATCAATTTGATAGGGACACACAAAAGTGGTGTCATGAAAATGTAAACCCTAATACAAATGTCGTGATACCAGAAGTAAAGATTTCGAAAAAAGTTTATGATCAGTTGGTAGTCAGGGTACAGGTTAGCGGAACAATACATGAACGGGATATAACAGCTGCAGTAGAGGTCCGTTTCCAAAGCTTGGATATCATAATTGATGGTCCAAAATTAAATTCCATATTAAATGAGGATTATGTTAATGTTCTGAAAAGTGTGTTTCGCAAAGAAGTATATCGATTACAAAATGAAAATATATATTCAGAAATTCATTTGTTCTATTTCGGACCAGCAGGACTGGCTGTGGAACTTGGTCGTTGCATTAACCAAAACATGTTACCTCTAGTTCACCTATATGAATATAATAATAGGTCTACTAAGGCAAAATATCAAAGAGCCATTACTATTTGATAAGAATAAAAGTTCTTCTTGGAGCTATATCGGAAAAGAGAACCCGTTGCAATCGATTAGGATGTAACGGGAATTTTAATTTGAAAAACTGTAATAGAGGTACCATCTATTACAGTAAACCCATAAAGTTCGTACCAGATGTATGCAAACAATATGGTAATGAGAAAATTATCATGGATAAACTCAAATGTCTACTATTTATAATTTTCAAAAAATAATATAATTTGACAAGTAGATGTTCGATATATATATTTTATATACTAATAAAAAATCAAATAACCAAAGGATGATTTTTCTTGGACAATAAACGGGATCTTATTATTAATTCTGCTATGAAAGAATTTAGTAGGAATGGGATCGAACAAACTAAGATAGCTGATATCGCTAAAGATGCTGGTATCGGGCAAGGAACATTTTATATATACTTCCCATCAAAGTTATCTATAATGCCTGCAATTGCTGAGACTATGGTAAATAAGGTTTTTAATACATTAAGAAATGAAATTGATATTAATAAAGGAATTAGTGTACAAATCAAGCAGTTGATAGAAATAATTTTTAATAATATTAAAGAGAATAAAGAAATGAAAGCACTAATTTATGGAGGACTTACTAAAGCAGGTCACATTAATAAGTGGGAAAAAATTTATCAACCATATTATCTATGGCTAGAGAACTTATTAACACAAGCTAAAAATAATAATGAAATAAAAACCACGATGGACCTAAGCGTTGCTTCTAAATTAATAATAAATCTAGTAGAATCCTCTGCAGAACAGGTATACTTGTTCGATAATGCAAATGATGAAACTGTAAAATTGCAAAAGTCGGGAACGTTGTTATTTATTGAAAATGCAATTAATATTAATTGACAATAAAAGCGTAATTAGAGTAATATGATGATGTGTGAATGAAATTCATTCAAATTGATTGAAATTCATTCATGCTTTTTATATGTACTACTATGAATGAAATTCATTCATCTTTTAATACTCTTTTGAATGAAATTCATTCAATAGTAAGGATTTATTTTCCTTTTTTTATGGAGGAGGGATTGTAATTGAAAAGACTTGAAGAAAGAATACTAGTGTGTATTCAACCAAACCAAAATGTTAAGTATTTAATTAATCGGTCCAGCTACTTATCAAAAAAGTTAAAGGCAAAGTTTTATATTTTGTTTTTAAACCCAGATGATAATAAAAATAAAAGCTATAATCATCAATTGAATGATTTACAAATGAAATTGCTTTCAATAAAACACAATTCTACTGTTGTTGTGAAAAATAGTGGGATTAGTGATCTAAATAAGGTGCTAATTAAAACCGCAGAAGAATTACTAATCACACAAATTTATATGGAACATCCACAAGAAAGTTTATGGAGAAGATTATTTAAGGGCTCTATTATTAACGATTTAATAAGTAAAATCCCTCATATTGAGGTGCATCTAATACCCCCATTAAAAGCATTAGAAGAGTGGGACTACGAACCAGGAATCAAAGGGTATTTAATTAAGTCTAAGTATGTTAACCAATATGAGCTTACTTTTAAGTGCGAAAATTATCATCAATATAAAGGTTTCTTTTTTAAATCTATACACACTGATTTTAATAGTGGTGTCTTTATATGTATATCAAATGGAAGGATAAAAAAGTTTCATATCACTGATGGTTTTACTCACGAATAATTGAACAGGAGTTAATTTAAGGAGTATTATTGCAAATTGATTCAATATTTAACAAAGTATGTGGAGAGGATGGAGAGGATGAAAAAAGGTGTACAAGATGGAGTTGTAGTTGATGCAATAGTATGTGTTCGTTGTAAAACAATCAATTTATTAAAGTGTATTCCAATTCACAGATGCAGCAATTGTTTTAAACAGGAGAAAGAAATTGAACATTAAAAGAGAACGAATAATTCTTCTGAATAAGCTAGATGCAACCATTAAAAATAAGTGTATGAAATGTAATAATAAGGGGGTTTTATTTCCTAAAATGTACTGTGACCAGAACTGTTATGAGTACCATAGAAATTTATTTCATATAAGAAGGGGGTTGCTAAGATTAACACATATTCATAGGGCATTAAAAATGATAAAACATAAATGCGAAAATTAGTACTTTTTTAGAGCGGATGAATATTAAATATGCCAATATACAGGTCTTTACAAAGAAAAGATTTAATAAGAGTGAGGGAATTTAAAATGAGACTTCTATCAGACGATGAATTGAAAAAGCTCTATAAAAAGGCATTAATATATAACTTAAACTTAGAATTTATCAAACTTATTTTAGAGGAGCTTAAAAGAAGAAAAATTAATGTTTAGTACTTTTATTAAATAGGAGGTTGAATAATGTCGAGGTATTGGAGGGAACAACCACTCATACTTGAATTAGAAGAAGTACTTATTTGCGAAGAATGTAATATTTGGATGAGGTTAAATTTCGCAACAGAAGATCATAAATGCCCATTATGTAAGTCGGAAATGGAATATCGATCAAAAAATGTTCCTAAATTAGATTCAATTTGATCTGTATTATTATAATGAAGTTTGTCTATTTGAATCTAAATGAATGAACTTCATTCTAGTGTTTTTATAAAAATCATAAAATTTTGAGGTACTTAATATGAAGACTCATTCTGACACTCAAAAAAATGTACTTATTATTTTTTTTGATTTGCAACTTGATAGCGAACTTCTAGTGGAGAAGGGTATTGAAGTAGCTTCATCAAGTAATGGGGGAATGATTATAGTATTTGAAATTAAATTAGAAATAACTAATCAACACGAAGAATACTACAATCTCTTAAATAATTATTTTCCTGACATCTATATCATTAAAAAAGTAACTAGTCTAAGGGGATTAAAACGATGTCTTTCAGAGATTATGATTGAATATGAGATCACTGATGTTGTTTGTAATGATGATATATTTTTTTTAAGAGAAAGAGTTTCTAAATTAATAGACGGTACTTCGTTTCATTATAGTTTAAATATGATTAATAACTACCTAAAGTATTTATGGTACTCGATTCTTTTATTTATTAGTATTACTCTTGCAAAACCATATAAGAAAAATGTAGATGAAAGGATAATTTATACTAAAATAAACAAAAACTTATTTCATTATACGTACCAATTTGGAGACATAAAGAAACAATCCTATGTCGTAACATCTAATACCATGTAATTTAAACATACTCATGATTGACAGGGGCGCTTTGGATCAAGGTCTTGAGTTAATTACTCCTTTAAGAATGATATTGAAGTAAAGTAATATCTATTGTTGACAGCATTCCCTGATCAACCATTAATTGCTCTTGTTCTTATTATCGGCCCTTTAATTGAATTATCTGTATTAACAATAGCGGCTCAAGGATTATAGAAAATTAGACGACGTAAAAACAAGGAACAGTAAAAGGTTCCTTGTTTTTGCTATATTGTTCAATTAACCTGCCTTCTTAGTAAATAAGAAGATGTTGTCTCAATGACTGCTGGATCTTTTATATAAGCACCAAGTTGTTTAAATGTATTTGTTTACATCATTTAAAAACAGAATGTCTCCCATCAGAAAAATGGACAAACATTCTTTTCTTAGGAAGTTAGTAATGTTTTTATAAATCACTCCACGATTAAAAATCAGTATCTCAATATAGAGCCGCATTATTCCTAAAACTAATAAAACAACATTTTATCATATCCAATGCCTTGTAATAGTTTTTATCAGCCGAATTCTTATTCTTGCAATTTTGATAAAGGGAATATTCAATAAATTATTCGTATTCTCCTAGCACGGAATTAACAATATGAAGAGAATCCCATTCACCTGATGAAAAACGAATTATAGGATATTTTTTAGGGAAAAGAGCGTCATTAATTTGCTTTGGTGTCTTACCCTCATCATACATCTTAAAGATTTCCCCCTGCAGATTCAGAAGATACTCTAGCTTTCGCTTTAAAGCAGAACGGCCGTTTCCCAAGTAACCGGCATGGCAACAAAATACATCATTAAAATCATGAGTTAGTACTGTTTGCAATGATTCGATAATATCAGAAATACTTTCTTCCCGCAAGATTACCTTTGTTTTCTCTTGGCAATATAGATCACCAGTAAAAAGCTGACCGGTTTCATTGTTTAAAAATGATAAGTGATCCTGAGAGTGCCCTGGTGTTTTGATCACACTCCATAAAGCATTTGCAGAAGAAAACGAATCTCCGATTGGTTCTGCCCGAAATGGTCGGCGCCTTCCCCAAAACATTTTACGATACAATGGATAATCCGGCTTTTTTGTGCAATATTCAATCATTTCCTCATTCATCGAAATCGGTACTAGTTCTTTCTGAAAATAATCAGCACAACCGGTATGATCCTCATGATAATGCGTAATTACAACTTGCTGAGTTTTTAATTCTTTAAAGAATGAGATAAACTCTTTTTCCAATGACTTTGCCCCTGTATCAATCAATACACCGTCGATGTGAAAACAGTAAACATTTAATTTTACACCCTGAAATGAGATTGATCCGTTGCCCATTTGCACTCCGTTCACCGAATTTCGGGTAAATCCTTTTTTAAAAAGCATAAGTTCATCTCCTTAGAATCATTCTTATCATATGATTGTGAAAAAAACGAATAGTAATTCATTTTTCAATTATAACAAGGTACTATTTAATGTATTAAGCTCCATGTACAACTTGGGCATAACACATGTAGTGAAAAAACGTATAAATCGATTAAACCAATCTAGTCTATTCGATATATATTTAGTAAACGACATCTACAGCCAACTGAATGTACTTTAAGTTTTTGATGTAGATTTGAAATAGTTTCGTTTAAGGGCGGTATATTCGAACATCACTTGACAACGAAATTGGATATTTATGTTGGTATAACCAGAGATTGTGAAACGATGTACTTTAAAAGGGTATCGTTTGTATATCCTGAATAATTTATAACGGAAATTAGGCTGTTTAATGAAAATTAGAAAGGAAATTTTAAAACAATATGAGCCTCTTTAGGGCTCATATTGTAATAGTCGTATATTTACGCCATTAATTTTTCTAATAACTAATCTTTAGAATACATTAAGATTGGATTCTTTTTAGATTAACGTTCCCTTTTAGAACCATACAAGTACTTGTTGAATGGGCAACAATACTTTGTTTTTGGTCGTATACATAACATTCGAGTAAACCAATAGATGAACCTTTTTTTATTAACCTCCCCTCAGCTCGTAGCTTTGACTTAAAAATAGGTTTTAAGAAATTCAGTTTAATCTCAACTGTAGAAAAGAGCTCATCCTCAGCTAATGTAGTAGCAAAAGCGTACCCCATAGCAGCATCAGCAATATCACATAATACCCCCCCGTGGAGGGTCCCCATTGGATTGTGCAATCTTTCAGTAGCATCCAGTTCAATTACTACTCTTCCTTTTTCTACTTCAGTTACTATAAAACCTAAGACTTGTGCAGCAGGAGACCCTGGTATTTCACCTGTAGCCATCTTCTTTAATCCCTCTAAATGATTCATTAATTTCACCAACCTTAATAATTATTATTTCTAGAATGAACATTCTAAAAATATTAATCCAATACAGCTAAAGTTGAATCAATGATGTTCTTAAGTTTTTCTTTATCATCCGTTGTTTTAGATAAAACTCTTAAGCCTATTAATGAATTATGAATAAATTGAGATGTAATTTTTAAGTCAAGTTGGTCAGATAATTCCCTATTCATTTGTGCTTGTAATAGTATTTCGTATATAAACGATTCTGTCTTTTCAAAGTTTGTATTAATTCTGTTTGCAATTTCTTGATTATGCAATGTTAATTCCACTGCCGTATTGACTAATAAACATCCTGGGGGCATGCTTTCATTTGAGAAAACTATAATTTCAAATAGTCTTTTTAGCGCTATTTTAAATGAATTTATAGGTTTTAATTGTTCTTTAATATTTTTCTCAGTAATTTCTTCAAATAGTTTTAAAGATCTAAGGAATAATGTCTGCTTATCACCAAATGTATCATAAATACTTCTACGGTGTATGTTCATATTGTCAACTAAGTCTTGCATAGACGTTTTTTCATATCCATTCCTCCAGAAAAGCATCATTGCTTTTAGCAAGACTTGTCTTTCATCAAACTCCTTATGTCTAGCCATTTTCCACCTCCTTTGTAACATATTATCATTATTAGAACAATTGATAAAGAATTCATAACATTAAAACTTATATTTCGATTAAAAGAATTATCTTAAACAATGACCAAGTAATCCTACTAAAAAATGAACGTTATGAATGGGAATTGCCTAGTGCTAGGTTAGAGCAGTTTTAACGAAATATAAATGTTGTTGATAATGATAGCATCTAAAAATTATTAATAATTTTAAAATTTGGCAAACTATTATTTACATTATTTTTCATATATTGTTATATAATTATAAAAAAGGAGATGAGTTACATTGAAGGAAAAATTATTGATAGGGGTTTTAATTTTAGCATGTTCATTTTTAATTACTTCAAATGCTTTTGCGGAAACAGATGATTTGGGATATGAATATACAACAAAGAAAGCTAGTGAAATTGATTTTGAAGTAGATAAAAATATAACATTAATTTCTGGTGAACTTGGAGATCCAAATTCTATTTATGCTATTTATGAAGATGAAGAGATAGAGAGATATGAACAAGAATATGGAAAAGTAGAATTCGAAACAGAAATAAATTCAATTGTTCCAGGTAATTTGTTAGCATTTGCAACAATCGCTTCGGTTCCAACTACATTTTCTGATTTCTATTCTAGTGCTGTTTGGATAACTCGTAGTACGGGAATTAGTTTATCGATTTCACCTAAATTAGCTGCTTGGCGAACTTATCCGAATGCACTACAAAATGCAGCTGCAAATAAAAATTGAAAGCAGGAACAAATCCCTGCTTTCTATCCTTTTTTGTTTAACTGTTTAGAGAAGGTTCATTCCTTCTTGAAGGTTTTTTGTCGTCGAAATCGTATTCACAGCATAGTACACCCTTATTAGTATTCGCTTCGTAAATTATAGTGTTTGTTATGCTATTTAAGTTAATATTTAATTAGGAATTAATTAAACGATACATATTGTATCCTTTATAAAATAAAATATATAATTTTTATATATTTTATTTTATGAAAGAACTGTAAAGGGTGTTATTAATGGATAAGAATAAGGGAAATTCTGTGCGAACTTTAATGGAGGAAATGTTTAATATTCAAGTTAAATCCAACCGTTTTATGAAATTACTTACTCATGACGAAGATATCTCTGAGAATTTGGTGCTTTTGTTATTAAAACTAAAATTGTCTGGTTATCTTAAGGTAACGGAAATATCGGATCTATTCCTTTTAACACCTGGTGCTGCGACAAATATGTGTGATAAGCTTGAGCAACTGAATTTCATTGAAAGAATTAGGTTAAAAGAAGACCGTAGAGTCGTAAGAGTTATTTTAACGAAAAAAGGAGAAGAAAAGGTTGATGGAATATTTTTAAAGTTCTCCGTTGAACAGTTAGAAACGATAGCCACGTCCTTATCAGAGGTAAATCGCTTGTTTAATAAGATTGAAGAAAACATTTAAAACAGATCATATTTAGATCTGTTGAGATTTCGACTTTGTTTACATTTTTTTCGTAGTACTTTTTGATAATAAGAGAAACCCTCAGAATGTCCTGGAAATGATTGTCAGACTAGGCGTGCGGTCGAATGAAGACCCGAATAGAACACACGGTTCATGAGGGGACTTTGATGCCAAACAACGACGTATGCGAGCGTTTGTCAACAGTCTGAACAGATCATATTTAGATCTGTTTTTTTTTGTTGACGAAAGAATATATTTTATATATATTTTAATTATTAAATATTTTAGTTACTAAAATATATTTTTTAAAAAAGAAATGGGCTGTTCAAATGAAAAGAAAAATGTATTTATTAGGAGGGATTATTTTTATGACATTAATAGTTTTAGGTTTATTAAACAACTCCAAGAGCAACTTTGAATACCAATCCAACATAAAAAAAGTCAATGGAATCATCCTTCATTCGGATTATTCCAACATTAAGGTAGTTAGCAATCATCCAGATTTATATATTGATTTCCAAGGTCAAAAGACCATATTTGGAACGCCACACATTGATATTAATTATGCTAATGACAAAGCCATTATTCAGTTACTTACATTTGATAAAGGTTGGAAGAAAATATTACCTGGTAAAAGGAACAGAAGTGAAATACTTTTAAACATTCCGCCTGGGCTATTAGATGAAATTCACTTGGAAACAAATAATGGAAATATTGATATTGATCAAATTTCTGAAGTTAGTCGTCTATCTCTTATTTCTGATGTAGGTTTTGTCAAGATGAATCGCTTTCAAGGCGAATTTCTAAATGTCGAATCTGGAAATGGTTCTGTTAATTTAGGGGAAGTAGATGGACAAATCAATATTAAAATTAATGTAGGCAACTTAAAGGGTCTAGTCCTCAGAAATTTTATAGGAGAAAATAACATTAAAATTTCTAATGGCCATGTAAAAGTTCAGTTACCTAAAGAGACAAAACCTGATGATATAGGGTTACATCTCTCAACTAAGAACGGGAAGATTGTATCTAAAGAGCATAAGTTGAACATTAATAATAAAGGGCCAGGGAAAGAAGTACTTTTTAATACACCAAATAATGAGACAAGACTAAATATCTCTGTTTCAGTAGGAAACATAGAAATTAATTAAACCTTTAAAACATACTAGTTGTTGGATTGATTTATATAAATTCATATCATTTTATTAAAGATATCCTAAATGGCATAAGAACATTAAAGGTCTAGCTACCAAGTTTGGTAGCTTTTTTTGTTTTACAAATGAGGGTATAAAAAGCATCTTTAAACTATTTTTTAATCTCCAATATAAATAGAAGTTCTAGAAGGTGTGTAAGACTCAAGTACAAGTAAATACTCTTTTAAAATTATAATTTATAATCCTTCGTCTTAAGTTGCTGCTAAAAGACGAGTTCCTAGTGCTTGTCTTATAGAAAAATACTTGTAAATAGTAATCGTTCTGTTTTATAATGAGAAAGTCATAAATCAAAATGATTACGATTTATTTTGGAAGGAGGAGCAAAAATGCGTGTGAAGATTACGTTAGCTTGTACAGAGACAGGAGATAAAAATTACATTACTACGAAAAATAAACGAAATCAGCCAGACCGATTGGAGTTAATGAAATATAGCCCAAGATTAAAGAGGAAGACATTGCATAAAGAGACGAAGTAATAAAAATTGCACTTTAATAATCTTAATGATTATGTTTATCAATAAAGTAAGAGGGAGAGGGGAAAAAATTGAGAAAAGGTGTGCTTGTATTATTAATGACCATTGCTACGCTTTTAGCAGGGTGCCAACCAGCATCAGTAGAAGAGAAAGGCGACAATGATTCTTTATCGATTTATACGTCCATATACGCTTTAGCGGACTTTACAGAAAAAATTGGAGGGGAGTTTGTAGAAGTAGAAAGTATTTATCCACCGAACGCAGATGCCCATACTTATGAGCCAACTTTGGCAGATATACAGAAAATATCTGACGGAGATGTTTTTATTTTCTCCGGAGTTGGGCTAGAACCATTTGGAGATAAAGTTGATGACCTTTTTGCGAATCAAGATGTACATATTCTTCCAGCTGGTAAGGGTTTGACTTCAGGCCATTCTCATGAAGAGACAGATGATCATCATCATGAACAGAAAGATGGGTCTCATTCTAACCTGAAAATTGATGGTATAAAGGATCACTATCATACAGGGGATGAAATTGAATTAAATGCGTTAATTGATGAAGATGGTGGTAATGCCCATTGGCATTGGTATACGAAAGACCCTGGACAGGAAGAATGGGTCGTTGTTTCAGGGCAAGGTGGATCTCATTATCATGGAGAAGCTACTGTAGATGGCCAGGAGATAAAAGTAATTTTATATGATCATGATCATGAAGTGTATGCACAATCTGAATCAATTAAAATAGTCATTGATGATCACGGTCATGCTCATCATGAAGAAGGTCATGAACATGATGAACATGAGGGAGAACATGCACATGGAGAAGGTCATGAAGAAGAGGTTCAAGAATCAGTTGAAGTAGAAGGATTGGCTCATCATTATCATACAGGTGATGAGATCAATTTAACCGCTACAATTGATGAGGATGAAGGAAATAACCATTGGCATTGGTATATGCGTGAGTCAGATCACGATGATTGGGAAGTAATTGGAGAAAATCATAGTCCACAATTTAGTGGTATTGCTGAAATAGATGGATTGCAACTTAAAGTTGTTCTGTTTGGAGAAGACCATGAGCCACTTGCGCAGTCAACGCCATTAACCATCCACATTGATGATCATGATGGGCATAGTGGTGAAGATGATCCACATGTGTTTTTAGATCCTGTGATGAGCGTTGAAATTGCCCAGAATATTAAGAACATGCTTAGCGAAAAAATGCCGGAGCAGAAGTCTTATTTCGAAGAGAATTTTAAGAAGTTAAAAGCGAGTTTAGAAGAATTAGACCAAGAATTGCATCAGGTCATTTCAGAAGCAAACCATAAACAAATCATTGTTTCTCATGCTGCTTATGGTTATTGGGAAAGAAGGTATGGACTAGAACAGTTGAGTATTTTAGGATTGTCACCTACTCAAGAACCGTCACAAGCAAAGTTAGTAGAGTTGGTGAATGTGGCAAAAGAAAACAATCTAAAATTTGTTGTATTTGAAAACAATGTAAGTTCAAGAATTGCAGATGTAATTCAATCAGAAATTGGAGCGGAAAGTTTGGTTTTACGTAATATGGAATCTGTTTCCCAAGAGGATTTAGATAATGGGGAAGACTATTTTAGCATGATGAAAATGAATATAGATACGCTGAAAAAGGCATTGAATAATTAATAATCTATTTTTAAAAATGATTACGATAAATAAAATGGAGTGCAATTGATGGTGAAAAAAATCCCTGTAACAGTATTAAGTGGTTATTTAGGTGCTGGAAAAACAACTTTATTGAATTATATATTGTCTAATCGTGAAAATAAAAAAATTGCTGTGATCGTAAATGATATGAGTGAGGTAAATATAGATGCTTCCCTAGTAAAACAGGGTGGTTTTACACGAACTGATGAGAAGCTAGTAGAGTTACAGAATGGTTGTATTTGTTGTACTTTAAGAGAGGATCTAATGATTGAAGTAGAAAGACTTGTACAATCAGGAAACATTGATTACATTGTTATTGAATCATCTGGCATTTCTGAACCTATTCCAGTTGCACAAACTTTTACGTATATGGATGAACATTTAGGTATTCATTTAGGTGAAATGTGTAAGCTTGATACAATGGTGACGGTAGTTGATGCAAATCGATTTTGGCATGACTATGCTTCAGGTGAGAGCTTGTTGGAGCGCAAACAAGCAACTGATGAATACGATACTCGAGAAGTAGTCGATTTACTAATTGATCAGATTGAATTTGCTGATGTATTAGTATTAAATAAAGTCGATCTTGTCAACAAGGAGAGTGCGAAGGAACTAGAGTCGTTAATCTCTAAGTTAAATCCACAAGCAAGAGTCTTACAAACCTCTCAAGGAAAAGTGCCATTAGATATGATTTTAAATACTGGTTTGTTTGATTTTGATGAGGCTAGCCAGAGTGCTGGATGGATTAAAGAGTTAAATGAAGAGCATGTGCCAGAAACTGAGGAATATGGAATCTCTTCTTTTGTTTACAAGAGAAGAAGGCCTTTCCATCCCGAACGTCTATATCATTGGTTAGAGAATTGGCCAGTCGATGTTGTACGATCAAAAGGCTTCTTTTGGCTTGCTTCTCGCAATGAGATGATGGGCTTGTTGTCACAAGCTGGTCCATCGATTATCTTTCAAGGAGCTGGCAATTGGATTGATACTTATTCAGAAGCAGAAAAACAACTACTATTTAGTGAAGACCCAGACTTGTTAAAGAGATGGGACCCTACTTATGGAGATCGTTTAACTGAATTGGTGTTTATTGGTATAGAGATGAAAGACAATGAACTAATTGAATCGTTAGATCTTTGCTTATTAACAGATGACGAGATGATAATGAATTGGTCAGAATTCCTTGATCAATTCCCACCATTTTAAATGACAAAAGCGACCGCATTTTTAGCAGTCGCTTCAGACTGTTGACAAACGCTCGCATACGTCGTTGTTTGGCATCAAAGTCCCCCCATGAACCATGTGTTCTATTCGGCTTTCATTCGACCGCAAGCCTAGTCTGACAAGCGTTTTCAAGACACTCTGAGGGTTTCTCTTATTATCAAAAAGTACTACGAAAAAAATGTAGACAAAGTCGATTTTGACTTTGTCTACAATCTCAAGCGACTGCATTTTTAGCAGTCGCTTTTGAATTATGCTTTTAATAATTTTAATGCTTCACGATTAAAGGCAGGTAGATCATCTGGTGTACGACTTGTCACGATGTTGTGGTCAACGATGACTTCTGCATCTTCAAAAGTTGCTCCAGCATTCATTAAGTCTTTTTTTACTGATGTAAAGCTTGTCATTTTTACACCTTCAATTAAATCTGTATCAATTAAGAACTGCGGGCCATGACAGATGGCGAAAACAGGCTTTTCGCCTTTAATAAAGTGAGCGGCGAATTCTGCATTTTTAGGATTAATTCTTAAAAGATCTGGTGAGAATCCACCTGGGACTAATAGTGCTTCATAATCACTAGGCGAGACTTCATCTAGACCTTTTTCAACTTTGAACTTTCCACCATTTTTCCCTGTAATTTCGGCAGGACCATCAGCATTTAGCAAATCTACGGTGTATCCGGCTTCCTCATATTTCTCTACTGGATCAGTTAATTCAATTTCTTCAACCATATTTGTAACCAATACTGCAATTTTCTTTGCCATGTTTCAACATTCCTTTCTAATACAAGCTCAAATAGTGGGTAATACTTACATCATTTATTTACCCAATTTTTAGTTTGTTATGCATAAAGAAAAAAATGGAATGTTTCACGTGGAACATTTTGTATGTTCTAAAAAATACCCCATGCAATAAATAATGCTTGTAGAGCATCCTCTAGTTTGTCTTCTTCAATTCCTGCAAAACCAAGAATGATCTTAGGATATGGCTCATGCTTTTCTATAATCGAATAGTGAGATAGGGGATAGATTTTAATGCTACATGCATGAGCTTTTTGCACAAGTTCATCCTCAGAATGTCCAGTTTTTACAACGAGCATCAAGTGCAATCCAGAGCTTTCACCTATGACAGTCAATTGATTTTCAAATGGCTTCACATAATTTAACACTACTTCAACTTTTCTTCGATATATTTTTCTCATCCGGTTCAAATGCCTCTCAAACTCTCTTTCTTTCATAAATTCAGTTAGAGCAATTTGATCAATTCTTGAGACAGTGCAGTGGTACGCAGAAAAGTATTCATGATATTTATCCATTAAAGCCAGTGGTAATACCATGTAACTAATTCTAAGTGAAGGAATAAACGATTTGGAAAAGGAACCTAAGTAGATGACCTTTCCAGTACGATCCATGCTTTGAAGAGAGGGGATCGTTTTTCCATTGTAACGAAACTCACTATCGTAATCATCCTCAATAATATAGCGTTGCTGACTTTCAGCCGCCCAATTTAACAGCTTTTGCCTACGAGAGATAGGTAGGACTGTCCCGTATGGAAAGTGATGGGATGGTGTCGTATATAAAATATCGATAGGTGTTTGTAGGATAGCATCAATATCAACGCCTTGTTCGTCGACAACTAGAGGGTAAACGTTATTCGGATGACGCTTCAAAATTTTTAACATGAGGTGATAACCCGGATCTTCAACTCCGTATGTCGTGTTCTGCCCAAATAATAGAATGAGATGTTGAAGAAGAACCTCAACACCAGCACCAACGACAATTTGTTCCGGTTGACATTTAACCCCTCGCGAATGA
Source organism: Niallia sp. CD-39 (assembly GCF_059874745.1). Classification (NCBI taxonomy): domain Bacteria; kingdom Bacillati; phylum Bacillota; class Bacilli; order Caryophanales; family Bacillaceae; genus Niallia; species Niallia sp. CD-39. Next base: position 44,720 of record NZ_JCBCPS010000002.1, read on the forward strand.
TACAAATAATGAGAGATCTCTTCCCGGAATCTGAATTCGCCTTGGTAGTTTCCAAGTAAGAGTAATTCTTTCTGAAGGACATCAATGGCTAGTTTCATTGACTTACGCCATTTATCAAAAGGGAAATGAGCCGTATCAATTTGACTTGGATGAAAGTCATATTGATAGGCCTTTTCTTGAGAACGAGCATGATTTCGGCTCGGTTCATTTAGATCAACATATTCTAGTTCATCGTAGGCAAGGACGAAGTATCCTTTCCGTGCCTTCACCTCAATATATCCTTCTGCATCTAATTGTTCGTACGCAGTCTGGATCGTGTTCTGACTAATCGTTAAGAAAGAAGCTAGTTTTCTCTTAGAAGGTAACTTTGTACCAGATGCAAGTCGACCAGCGATAATTTCTTCTTTGATAAACTGGTAGAGTTGTTCGTAAATAGGAACGGAACTTTCACGATTTAATTCACAAGAAAGCATGTTCATAGTCAATCTCCTTAAACTGAACCCTTTGTTTTTGTTAAAACTGATTCTTTTAATCATATCAGTTTCTTTCTATACTAATAAACAAATCAGAGCTTTTCAAGAGGAGGATGTACATATGAACAAAGTATTAGGAACGGAAACAGTAAAGCGTGGCATGGCACAAATGCAAAAGGGTGGCGTCATTATGGACGTTGTCAATGCAGAACAAGCACGTGTAGCAGAAGCAGCTGGAGCTGTAGCTGTAATGGCGTTAGAAAGGGTACCATCAGATATTCGTGCTGCAGGTGGAGTTGCGCGTATGGCAGACCCACGTATTGTTGAAGAAGTGATGGGTGCTGTATCGATTCCTGTTATGGCGAAGGCAAGAATAGGGCATATCGTTGAAGCACGCGTACTCGAAGCTATGGGTGTGGATTATATTGATGAAAGCGAAGTTTTAACTCCAGCTGATGAAGAATACCATATTTTAAAAAGTGACTTTACTGTCCCATTTGTATGCGGCTGCCGCGATTTAGGAGAGGCGACACGACGTATTGGTGAAGGTGCTTCCATGCTCCGTACGAAGGGAGAGCCTGGTACTGGAAATATTGTAGAAGCGGTTCGTCATATGCGTAAAGTGCAAGCACAAATTCGCAAGCTGACATTAATGAGCGAAGATGAAATTATGACAGAAGCAAAGAATATTGGTGCACCTTATGAATTATTACGTGAAATTAAGAAAAACGGCAAGCTGCCTGTTGTAAACTTCGCTGCAGGTGGAATTGCAACACCTGCTGATGCAGCGCTTATGATGGAGTTAGGAGCAGATGGCGTGTTCGTTGGTTCAGGTATTTTTAAATCAGAGAACCCGGAAAAGTTTGCTCAAGCGATCGTGCAAGCAACAACTCATTATAAAGACTATGACTTAATCGGCAAGCTTTCTCAAGAGCTAGGAGCAGCAATGAAAGGCATTGACATTTCGAAACTATCACTAGAGGAAAGAATGCAGGAGCGTGGGTGGTAATGAAAGTTGGTGTTTTATCCTTACAGGGAGCAGTAACAGAGCATCTAGCACAGATTGAAAGCTGTGGTGCAATGGGTGTTTCGATTAAAACACCAAAGCAATTAGATGATGTAGATGGTTTGGTTGTCCCCGGTGGTGAAAGCACAGCCATTCGCAAATTAATGGATACTCTAGGGTTTATTGAACCCATCCAACAATTTGCTAAGCAAGGAAAGCCGCTATTTGGCACATGTGCTGGGCTCGTATTAATGGCAAAACAATTAGAAGGAGATGCCAATCCGCATTTATCTTTGCTTGACATCACAGTTCGTCGTAACGCCTCTGGAAGGCAAAAAGAAAGCTTTGAAGCTGCACTAATAGTAGATGGGTTTGAACAGCCCTTTCCTGCGGTTTTTATCCGTGCTCCTTTCATTTCTGGAGTAGGAGCAGGGGTGGAAGTGTTAGCAACGGTTGAAGAACATATTGTTGCTGTAAAACAGGGATCATTACTGGCAACTTCTTTCCACCCTGAATTGACGAATAATCCAGCATTTATGCACTATTTTGTGAAAATGGTCAAGGAATGTAGAGTGAAAGCTATCGTGTAATAAAAAAGAGGATCGATTTATGATCCTTCAGAGAATGTAGACAAGGTCGATTTTTGACTTTGTCTACATGTTTTATAAAAGACTTCAATATTGATTAATTTCGGTGCAATTTCATGAGGGTGAGCGTCATTTGTTCAACGTCTCCGTCATTTTGTAGACGTTCAATCAAGTTTCCATCTTGAAGAAATAAGATTTCATTGCCCGTTTCAGCAGCAACGTCCATCATATGAGTCGAGAAGACAACAATCGTACCCTCAGATTTTAATTGTTCGATGATTTGTACAAATTGATTAATCCAATAAGGATCAAGACCATTCGTTGGTTCATCAAGAATGAGGACGGTTGGTTTTGAGAGAATTGCCTGTCCAAATATAAGTCTTTGTCTCATCCCTTTTGATAAGCTTTTAACGAGCTTTTTTCTTTTGTCCTCAAGACCGATTTGGATGAGCACTTCATCAATCCTTTGTTTCTCAACTTTTCGTAGTGCTCCATAAAACTGAAGAAATTCTTCTACTGTCATTAGAGCTTGTGCTTGAAAATCATCAGGCATAAAGCCAATTTCCCTTAGATAGCTCGTACGATCAAGATGCATTTCCCTCCCATTAATGGCCGTTGTGCCGGTTGTAGGCTGAAGAATGCCAGCTATGCACTGCAGCAATGTGCTTTTTCCCGCTCCATTCCCACCACAGAGAACGATGCATTCTCCTGATGACGCTTCAATTGAGCAAGGAAACAGGGCTGTATGTTGCTTATATGTTTTAGAAATTTGTGTCACTTGTAATGTCATCGGCGTTTCCTCCATTCTAAAAAGCTCATTGAAGCAATTAAAGTAAAGGTTAGGAACATAATGTTGTATAAAAACTGTACAAGAAACCCTGAAGCTGAATGCAATAAAGTCATTAAGGAATCATAGGACTGTCCAAACACAGACCCTGCATCCATGGAGACAACAAAAGAAACACGGACAAACTCCGCCGGGTTTATAAACGTTAAGACGGTTAAAGTAGGTGCAATTAAATTATATGGTAGAAATCCTAAAATGCTGATTAGTGCAATGGGCCAAATCATAATAAAGAAGAACCATACTATTACTGATATTGATAAAGCCTGCCATCTTGAAGCACATGCAGATCCAATGACAAACCCGATAATAAGGAAATAAAAAATAAGCGAAATCGAAAATAAATAAATCGCCCATAACCAACTACTTAAAAACTCCACGCCGAAAAGAAGCCCAATGGCAAGACTAACCCCAAAGCTAAAGGTGAAAACAATAATTTGAGCAACTAGTTGACCAGCTATTTTTCCTACTAAATAGGCTAAGGAGCTAATTGGATAAGTATTCAACAACTTCCATTGCCCACTTTCAATTTCATTTGCAATTGAAAAAGAACCAATGATGAGCATAAATAAGGGCAGAATATACAGAGCGATATTGGCAATCGTACCTGTCATATTTGTATAACCAGAAACAGACGGTGCATTATGCTGCAATAAAAACAGCAAGAGGAGGACGGTTACCCATAGGATAAGAAAAGAGTAATAGGAATTTTGTCGAATTGTCATCCGAATTTCGGATCGTAAAATATTCCACATCGTATTTCCTCCTTTCAATCAAAATTTAAAAAATCAAGGGCTACCCTTTAAGAGGAAAGCCCTTATTTACTACTTAATGTGTATCTCCATGATCATGGTGTTCTTCTTCGTGATGGTCACCGTGTTCTTCTCCATGATTTTCTCCATGATGATGATCATGATCATGGGAATGTTCCATATCAGGGTTTTGTGGCCAATCATGATTGTTTAACTCTTCATAGGACATGATTGTACCTTTTCCGTGATCCTCCACAAACCTTTTAGCTGAAGCGTCGTCTTTAAATGAGACCACATTGTAAGCCATTGGAGTTTTAATGTCTTCGTCATAAACATATGATGCATTCTCTACTAGAATCCATTCTTTGTCATTATAATCACGTACAAATGAGCCAGCAATTTCATCGTCGCTTGTGGCAAACCAATCATACATGCATCCTACATCATCAAAAACGAGTGAGCGGCCGTTATCAAGTACAACCTGAGTGGCAAATTCATTGTCTAACACTTGCATGTTGCATACTTCACACGTATCTGTTGCTTCATTAATAGCAACTGGCTGTACCTCTTCCTTTCCACATGCAGCTAAGAAGAGCATGGCAATCATGAATCCAACTATGGTTTTCATTTTTTTCGTCATTTTATCTTTTCCTCCCTAAATAATATATACTTCCACTGATAATCAACATTGTGATACTCATTGCCCATAGTATACCTTTTGAGGATGATTCTTTTTCAACGAGTAAAGATGTTTCCATTAAAGGCTCCGTGTCATGAAGAATCAGCTCCGGTGGACTAGTGAGCATATTTTGCAGTATGAGCATTCCTGGTGCTTGGAAAAAAAGTTGATATGGCGGGACTTTCTCAGTAATTGATAGGAAATAAGGATCTGTTGCATAAACAATATTGCTTATACCATCACCATCAATGTCAACTTTGTCTGCCATATCCCAATAGTTTTGCTGTAATTCGTTGTCTGCACTCTCAATTGCTTGTACATCATTTACATTCCCAGCAAAATTGTTACGCTTCACTTCGTTTTGACTTGATCGCATAAACTGCATCCCCATAAAGTTATTGATGATGGAGTTTGTATGTACGATGTTGTGATTGGCGTCTTCAATATAAATTCCGATACGATTGGAAAAGAACTCATTTTCGGTTATTTCATTACGTTCTGCAAGAAACAATAAGAGCCCCTGTGCATTAACATTACGAGCATTTGCTAAAAACTGATTTTGATGCACGATCGTTTGGTTTGATTGCATAATCATCGCACCTGTTACATTTGCTTCAGAAGTGTTTTGAATTAATTGGTTTTCATTTGAAAACATGAGATGCATCCCATATCGTGAACGTATCATTTGATTAGAAAGTAAGGTGTTCTGGTTGCTCTGTTCTAAATAAATCGCATCTGACACATTAGCAATGCGATTGGTTTTCATTTCGTTTTTACTAGATTTCCACAAATCTACGCCGTTTCCACGTCTTCTCCCGATCAAATCATTTTCAAGTAAGACGACTTCATGGGCATCATTCAAACGTATACCATATCTTCTGAATTCAAGTGAGAGATTGATAAGCTGATGCAAATTTCCAGTGACGTAAATAGCTGTTGATTCATCCACTTCGCTACAATGCTCAATCTTTAGATTTTCAATTGTAACAGAGCTACCAGAAATCGAAAGAACAGGCTTTTCAAGGCATGATCTAATGAGCACATCACCTTCACCACGAAGATGGATTGGTCGCTCAATTGAGAGGTTTTCCTCGTATTCTCCTTCATTTATCACTATGGTTGCTCCACTTTCGGCTTGATCAATTTTTTCTTGAATCGATTCAGCAAAAATAGAATGTGGTGAAAACATTATAAATGCAAGTAGAGTCATCCAAAATAACATCGCTTTCATACTCTTCACCCCTTCCACGTCCAAGTTTTACTATATAGGAAAAATGTGAAGGATGTTTGAAGACTTTTTATACATTTTTTGATGAGGTTAATGATAGAAAAGGCGGAGAATTAAGACTTTTAATAAAATGTAAAAAACACCTCACTTTTTACTTTTAATACCATAATTATAGTAAATTATTCCCTCGTGAGAAAAAAATAATCGTGATAAGTTAATACTATTAATTTTGAAAGGATAGGATTATTGAATGGTGTTTAAATCTATTAAAGGAAAGTTGATGTTGTTTTTTGCAACGTTGATTTTTATCATTCTTGTTGCAGTTAGTTATTTTGTCATTTTTCAAGTAAAACAACAAATAACAGAAGATGTTAAAGATGATTCGGCAAGTATTGTTTCTCAAATGAACCATACACTGCAATTGTATTTAGAAAAGTATGGGATGAGTATGAAGTTTTTTTCTAAAAGTAATGGAATAGTCGATTCTATTGCTGCCTCAAATGCTGGAGAGGAATTTGATCGTGACGCACTTAGTAGAGAGTTAGATACCTTTCTAGAAGTAAATGCTTCAGTAACATCTGTTTATTCTGTAGCAGCAATCAGTGAAGAGCTATTGATTAAACCAGAATTTGATACCTCGAACTTTGACCCAACTTCCAGGGAGTGGTACCAAGCAGCGATCGCTTCTCCTGGTGAATTTATTTTCAGTGAACCGTATGAAGATGCCTCTACGAATGAATTAGTCGTTACTGCTTCAATTACGATTGAAGATGAATCTGACGTCATTGGTGTAATGGGAATCGACTTCTTATTAACGGACTTAGCAAACATGATAAAAGATGTGAACATTTCTTATGAAGGTACTCCTCTAGTCATTTCAGCACAAGGACTACCAATTGTTGATGAGTTAGAAGGTGAACATAGCTATGAGAACATTCTATCTCAAGAGGAAGGAACAGTCATTGATGGTGACTTATCGATTATGTTTGAGACAGTTCCGACAGCAGGATGGAAAGTAGGCGCAATCTATCAAGAAGAAAATTTAATGGAAAGTGCAAACAAAACACGAAATATTATTATATTCACATCATTTATTGCTCTTATTGTTGCGATGGCTGCTACATATGTAATTTCATCAAGAATGACGAAGCCAATTAAGCAATTACAGGAAGGAGTGAACCTCGTTTCAAATGGAGATTTACGTGCAACCGTAAATGTACATACAAAGGATGAAATAGGCCAGCTGGCGGAAGGTTTTAATAAAATGGTGGCGAGTATGCGCTCAGCCTTGACCGTTGTTGACGGTTCTGTAAAAGATGTGAAAGAATCTGCGGAAAGTTTAAGTGCTGTTTCTGAAGAAACTAATGCTTCAAGTGAAGAGGTAGCAGCTGCAATCAGCCAGATTGCTAAAGGTGCGATGCAATCAGCTGAAGAGGCAGAGCTTGTGAATAAGCAATCGGGGCAATTAAGTGCTCAAATTAATGAAATCACTGAGAAGACAATTGAAATGACTGAGAAGACAAAGCAGGCAAGCGAAATGAATCATGCCGGCATGCTACAAGTAGGACAATTAAAAAGTTCATTCACCATATCACAAGAATACATGGATTCAACAGAAAAGGTGTTCTCTACGCTTGATCAAAACATCAATCAAATTGAAAATATCATGACAACGATTACTGAAATTAGTGCGCAAACGAATTTATTAGCATTAAATGCAAGCATTGAAGCTGCTCGGGCAGGAGAGCATGGAAAAGGTTTTGCCGTTGTTGCAGAGGAAGTGCGCAAACTTGCAGAACAATCTGTTGTGGCGACTGATGAGGTTAAAGGAACGATTTTAGATATCCAAAACAGTTCGAATCAAGCGATGGAGTCTATGGATAAAACAAAACATACATTCAAACAGCAGGAAGAAGCAGTTACACATACAGAAGTTACGTTTACTAAAATTGCTCAGTTTGTGGAAGAAATGCAAGCATCCATTAAACAAATTTCAACTGACATTTTGGTAGTCGCACATAGTAAAGATGACGTGATGAATACCATTCACAGTATGGCATCTATGGCTCAGGAGGCTGCAGCAGCAAGTGAAGAAGTCAGTGCATCAACAGATGAGCAATTGATTGCTATTCAAGCAGTGGCAAACTCGGCAGAACAATTAACGAACTTAAGTCAAGATTTACAAGAAATAGTTGATCAATTTAAGATAAATGATTAACAGAAAGAGCTCCTAGTTATAGGGGCTTTTTTTTGAAGAATGGATGTTGTGGTAAGGTAAATGGAGTGATTGTATGATCAAGCATCGTTTTAATCGATTGGATTGTAACGAAGAGACTCTTGCTCTAAAAAGAGACAACTGAAAGCGGTTATTTTTCCGTCTAGCTAGCCACTTGTGGCCATATGCTAAAGACAGATAGATAGTAGAATTCCCTGCGGTCTTGTTTTAGGTTTGAGGTCTACAGGACGTGGGTCATGCCAATATTGCCACACGATGCTTTTTCTTAATTCTATGTAAAAACGTATAAGGAAAGGTGATGAAGGTTGAATACGGCTGATGAACTAGCTACAATAGTATGTATTAAAAACTATGTATTAAAAACTGCTTTTTTTGAAAACCTCCTCTGAAGGGAAGACACATATGAATCAAACAAGAAAGATAACAGAGGGAGCCGTTACATTAGCCATATTTCTCGTCATGTTGATGATGACGCTATATGTACCACTTCTATCGATTGTTGTTCAATTCTTTTTAGCGATGCCATTTATGGTCTATACTGCTCGTCATTCGAGAAAGGATGGCGCTCTTTTTCTTGTAGCAGCATTGCTCTTATCGATGATGATTGGCTCATTTCTTGGATTAGTAATGGGGCTCTTATATGGAGTAGTTGGATTTATTACAGGTGAATTTATTCGTGCTAAAAAATCTAAGCTAGAAATTTATATGGCTAGTTCTATTGCTTTTCTGCTAATCCTCGTGTTAAGCTATGCAGCTATGTCCTTGTTATTCCAAATTAATTTTATTGACGATATGATGAATGTAATGAAGGAATCTCTTTCAACCTCCCGCAATATGTTAGAGTCAATGGGGCAGGATGTAACAGGTGCTGTTCAAATGTTTGAAGGCGGGATCGAAATGGTTGCAATCCTAATGCCTAGCTTGATGATTATGATATCGTTTGTCAATGTATTCCTAGTCCAACTTATTTCTTTCCCATTGATGAGACGTTTGCAAATCGATATACCGAAATGGCCACCATTTCACAGTGTAAGCTTACCTAAAAGCATTATATGGTATTATTTACTTGTCTTGCTTGGTCAATTGCTCTTACAGCCTGAGCAGGGGACGATGCTGTTTACAGCCATTTTCAACGCATCCTTTTTGCTGCAAATGATCTTAGTTGTGCAAGGGTTTGCATGTATCGCTTACATAAGTCATATAAAAGGAATGACGAAGGCTATACCGATTACACTCTTTGTGTTTTCGTTTTTATTCCCGTTTCTCCTTTATATTGTAAGTTTATTAGGTATAATTGATTTAGGTTTCGATTTAAGAAAAAGAATGAAAAAATAACACTGCTGATTAGGAGCTGAAAAAATGCCTTCTTATTTAGAAAAGCGATCCATTCGTTTTCCAATATACGGGCTATTGGCAATTACAATTGTGCTTCTGATTATTCTAGCCTTTTATCAATGGATCATCTCTCTAGTTGGCTTGCTATTGATTACGATTCCTTTTGTTTATTTCATTAAGCTTGATCGTGCATTTCGCATAGAAACTGAAGAGTATATCTCCACCTTATCGTATCGTGTGAAAAAGGTTGGAGAAGAAGCCTTAATGGAAATGCCAATTGGAATTATGCTTATTAATGATGATTATTATGTTGAATGGACGAATCCTTTTCTAGTGTCCTGTTTTAATGAGGACTCTATAGTAGGTCGTTCGTTGTATGATGTCGCAGATTCATTGATTCCAATTATTAAACAAGAAGTGGAGACAGAAGTCATAACGTTACATGATCGCAAGTTTCGCGTTATACATAAAACGGAAGAGCGATTGTTGTACTTTTTTGATGTCACTGAACAAACAGAGATTGAAAAATTATATGAAGAAGAGCGTACGGTAATCGCATTTATCTTTTTAGATAACTATGATGATATGACGCAAGGGATGGACGATCAACAACGAAGCAGCCTGAATAGCCTCGTGACATCACTGTTGAATAAATGGGCTGTTGAGAATGGTTTATTTTTCAAACGCGTTTCGTCCGACCGATTTATTGCAGTATTTAATGAGCAAATCTTGCTTCAGTTGGAAAAAGATAAATTTACAATTTTAGATGAAGTAAGGGAAAAAACATCAAAAGAAAACGTCCCCCTTACACTAAGTATTGGTGTAGGTACAGGTGTATCTGCATTGCCAGAACTAGGTACGCTTGCTCAATCAAGCCTTGATCTTGCATTAGGAAGAGGAGGAGATCAAGTCGCGATTAAGCAAACGAATGGAAAAGTTAAGTTTTACGGTGGTAAGACGAACCCAGTAGAAAAGCGAACCCGTGTCCGTGCTCGTGTCATTTCTCACGCATTGAGAGAACTTGTCATTGAAAGTGACAAAGTTATTATTATGGGTCATAAACGCCCGGATATGGATGCAGTAGGTGCCGCGATTGGTATTCAAAAAGTTGCACAAATGAATCATCGAGAAGGGTATATTGTCATGAACTTTGATGATTTAGATATAAGTGTCCAACGCTTAATGGAGGAAATCTCTAAGAATGAGAAACTCTATTCGAAATTCATTACACCAGAACAAGCTCTGGATATGGCATCTGAGGATACATTATTAGTCATTGTTGACACACACAAGCCTTCAATGGTGATCGAGGAAAGATTGTTAAATAAAATTCATAACGTAGTTGTCATTGACCATCATCGTCGTGGGGAAGACTTTATTAAAAACCCTCTCCTTGTCTATATGGAGCCATATGCTTCCTCGACTGCCGAGCTCGTGACGGAATTGTTGGAATATCAGCCGAAAACGAGTAAAATTGAAATGTTAGAAGCAACAGCGTTACTAGCAGGAATCATTGTTGACACGAAGAGCTTCTCCTTAAGGACAGGGGCAAGAACGTTTGATGCAGCTTCGTATTTACGAGGTCAAGGTGCGGATACGGTCCTTGTACAGAAGTTCTTAAAGGAAGATGTTGAAACCTATATTCAACGTTCAAAAATTATTGAAACGGTTGCGTTTTATCGCAATGGTGTTGCGATTGCAAAGGGAGATCCGAGTCAAGTGTATGATCAAGTCGTCATCGCACAAGCTGCAGATACATTGCTATCAATGGACGGTGTTGTTGCCTCCTTTGTTATCTCTTATCGTTCGGAAAATTTGATCGGTGTCAGCGCGCGTTCGCTTGGTGATATTAACGTACAAATCATTATGGAAAACCTTGAAGGTGGAGGGCATTTAACGAATGCAGCAACTCAGCTTGAAGACCTTTCCATTGAAGATGTTGAAATAAGACTAAAAGAAACACTTGATGATTACTTTGAAGGGAGAAAGAAAGAATGAAAGTCATTTTCTTAAAAGATGTTAAAGGAAAAGGAAAAAAAGGCGAAGTAAAAAATGTAGCAGATGGGTATGCACAAAACTTTCTCATTAAACAAGGTTTGGCGGTAGAAGCCAATCAAGCAAGTGTTAGCCAATTAAATGCACAAAAGAAAAAGCAAGAAAAGCTGGCTGAAGAAGAGCTAGAAGACGCAAAAAAACTAAAAGAAACGATGGAGAAGCTTACGGTTGAATTTGCAACAAAAGCGGGAGATGCAGGTCGCTTATTCGGCTCTATTACGAGCAAGCAAATTGCTGAAGAACTTCACAAAACACATAAAATTAAAATTGATAAACGTAAAATTGAAATGGACGATGCAATTCGTACATTAGGCTATACAAAAGTACCTGTTAAACTTCATACAGAAGTGACAGCGACAATTAATGTTCATGTAAAAGAAGCAAACTAATAAATAAAATGTGATCGGTTAGAAGCTGATCACATTTTTTCTACTAGCGGTCTAAGAATGTCCCTACTGAATGGGATGATTAAAGGGGGGATCGTCATGAGTGATTTATTTGCAGATCGCCTTCCTCCACAAAATCAGGAGGCAGAGCAGGCGGTAATAGGTGCAATTTTTCTTGAGCCTTCTGCATTAACATTAGCATCAGAAATTTTAATACCAGAGGACTTTTACCGAGGGGCACACCAAAAAATCTTTAATGTGATGCTAAAGCTAAATGACCAAGGGAAAGCGGTCGATTTAGTTACTGTCATGGAAGAACTCAACGCTGCAAAGCTACTTGAAGACACAGGCGGTGTGAGTTATTTAAGTGAGCTGGCTAGTTCTGTTCCGACAGCAGCAAATATTGAATATTATGCAAAAATTGTTGAAGAGAAATCTCTGCTTAGAAGATTGATTCGTACAGCAACAAACATTGCTCAGGATGGATATAGCCGCGAGGATGAAGTCGAGTCTCTTCTAGGTGAAGCCGAGAAAAGCATACTTGAAGTTTCGCAACGGAAAAATGCCGGTGCCTTCCACAATATTAAAGATGTACTCGTACGTACTTATGACAATATTGAAGTGATGCATAATCGCAAAGGCGACATTACAGGAATCGCAACAGGGTTCTCTGAGCTTGATAAGATGACAGCAGGCTTCCAGCGAAATGATTTGATCATCGTTGGAGCACGTCCATCTGTTGGTAAAACAGCATTTGCCTTAAATATTGCACAAAATGTCGCTGTGAAAACGGAGGAAAATGTGGCGATCTTCAGTCTTGAGATGGGTGCGGAGCAGCTTGTCATGCGGATGCTTTGTGCAGAAGGAAATATTGATGCACAGCGCCTTCGTACAGGTTCTTTAACAGACGATGATTGGGGAAAGCTTACAATGGCAATGGGGAGCCTTTCAAATGCTGGGATTTTTATTGATGATACACCTGGCGTTCGTATTACCGAAATTCGCTCTAAGTGCCGTCGTTTAAAGCAGGAGCACGGTCTAGGGATGATCTTAATTGATTATCTACAATTAATTTTAGGAAGTGGTCGTACTGGCGAAAACCGCCAGCAAGAGGTTTCGGAAATCTCTCGTTCCTTAAAAGCATTGGCACGTGAATTACAAGTGCCAGTCATTGCCTTAAGTCAGCTTTCCCGTGGAGTGGAGCAAAGGCAGGACAAGCGTCCAATGATGTCTGACATTCGTGAATCAGGGAGTATCGAGCAAGATGCTGACATCGTAGCCTTTCTATACAGGGATGATTATTACGACAAAGAATCAGAAGACAAAAATATTATCGAAATCATCATTGCTAAGCAAAGGAATGGGCCTGTTGGTACCGTTCAACTCGCATTCGTGAAAGAATACAATAAATTCGTCAACCTTGAGAAAAGGTTCGATGACTCATATGCCCCACCAGGAGCGTAATGAACAATGAACCCGCAGCAAAAATTTGCTGCGGGTTTTTTATTGATGGGATCTGTAAGGTAATAGTACAGGTTCGTAAATACACTGATTTTCTCTGAATAAATACACATACTAATACGAGTATAAGATTGTTCGTGTTTAATTGTGGCAAGAAACACTATCTATAAACCTATATTACGAACATCTAATTTATTTTTTTATAAAATCGTTCGTGTTTTATTGACTTTTATGCAATAAAACTGTTAGAATTAGGTTGTTTGAAAATGGTTTACGTAAAAACCTCGGAGGTGCTTTTATAAATGTCATCAGTAGTGGTTGTTGGAACACAGTGGGGAGACGAAGGAAAAGGGAAGATTACAGATTTTCTTTCGGAAAACGCAGAGGTAATTGCTCGCTATCAAGGCGGTAATAATGCAGGACATACAATAAAATTTAACGGTGAAACGTATAAACTACACTTAATTCCATCAGGAATATTTTATTCAGATAAAACATGTGTAATTGGCAATGGAATGGTTGTTGATCCAAAAGCACTTGTAAAAGAGCTAGCTTATTTACATGATAAGAACGTAACGACAGATAATCTACGCATTAGCAATCGTGCCCATGTTATTCTTCCGTATCATTTGAAATTGGATGAAGTCGAAGAAGAACGAAAAGGTGCGAACAAAATTGGTACTACGAAAAAGGGAATTGGCCCAGCTTACATGGATAAAGCAGCACGTTGTGGCATTCGGATTGCAGATTTATTAGACTTTGATGTTTTTAAAGAAAAGCTAGAGCGCAACTTAGAAGATAAAAACCGTGTGTTAGAGCGTATTTATGAAACCGATGGCTTTAGTCTAGGAGATATTTTAGAAGAATACTATGAATACGGACAGCAAATTAAAAAATACGTTTGTGATACTTCTGTTGTATTAAATGATTCATTAGATGAAGGTAAACGTGTTCTATTCGAAGGTGCTCAAGGGGTTATGCTTGATATTGATCAAGGTACATACCCATTTGTTACGTCTTCAAATCCAGTTGCTGGAGGAGTAGCGATAGGATCTGGAGTTGGCCCAACAAAAATTAAACATGTTGTAGGTGTTTCAAAAGCATATACGACACGAGTTGGAGATGGTCCATTTCCAACAGAACTAAATAATGAAATTGGAGACCAAATCCGTGAGGTTGGCCGAGAGTATGGAACGACTACTGGGCGTCCTCGCCGTGTAGGTTGGTTTGATAGTGTTGTTGTTCGTCATGCACGTCGTGTAAGTGGTATTACTGATCTTTCATTAAACTCAATCGATGTCCTAACAGGCATTGAGAAATTAAAGATTTGTACAGCTTACAAATACGAAGGGAAAGTAATTGAAGAATTCCCTGCAAGTTTGAACATTCTTTCAAAATGTGAGCCTGTTTATGAAGAACTACCTGGCTGGACAGAGGACATTACTGGTTGTCAGTCACTAGGTGAGTTACCAGCAAACGCGCGCCACTATTTAGAGAGAATCGCACAATTAACAGGAATTCCACTATCGATTTTCTCTGTTGGCCCGGATCGTAAGCAAACAAACATTGTAAGAAGTCCTTGGAGAAACTAACCTTCATTTAATCGCTCTTTTCGAAAGAAAAGAGCGATTTTCTTAAGTATATAGAGAGAATATGAAAACGGTTTAATTTTTTTCACGAAAAGTATTGTGCAATACTTTCTTCTGTGATATTATAAAAAACGTCGCTGAGATAAGAACTTAAAAACGAAGCGAATCATCCATTTTCTTTATAGATGGCCCCTTGGTCAAGCGGTTAAGACACCGCCCTTTCACGGCGGTAACACGGGTTCGAATCCCGTAGGGGTCACCATTTACATAGATAGAATAAAAAGTGGTCCGGTAGTTCAGTTGGTTAGAATGCCTGCCTGTCACGCAGGAGGTCGCGGGTTCGAGTCCCGTCCGGACCGCCATTTTTTATTTTCAGAGATTTTTTAATAGAAGCTCTTTTAAATAAATTAGATCTATTTAGGAAACACTTATAGTGATATATGGCTCAGTAGCTCAGTCGGTAGAGCACGATGAATTTGCATCAATGAAAAGGCATCCAGCACACCGGTTGACGAAAGCAACTTCGAAAAGCTTCAAGAGAGAGGCAATCGGGGTGAAGGTAATGGGCAAGCAAGAAGTTTAGGAAAACAATATTATATATGGCTCAGTAGCTCAGTCGGTAGAGCACGATGAATTTGCATCAATGAAAAGGCATCCAGCACACCGGTTGACGAAAGCAACTTCGAAAAGCTTCAAGAGAGAGGCAATCGGGGTGAAGGTAATGGGCAAGCAAGAAGTTTAGGAAAACAATATTATATATGGCTCAGTAGCTCAGTCGGTAGAGCACGATGAATTTGCATCAATGAAAAGGCATCCAGCACACCGGTTGACGAAAGCAACTTCGAAAAGCTTCAAGAGAGAGGCAATCGGGGTGAAGGTAATAGACAAGCATGAAGTTTAGGAAAACAATATCATATATGGCTCAGTAGCTCAGTCGGTAGAGCAAAGGACTGAAAATCCTTGTGTCGGCGGTTCGATTCCGTCCTGAGCCATCTTGAAAGCTGTCGATCGAATTTTCGATCGACAGCTTTTTTAATTACATTAAGAATGCCTAAAAATAGTGATGATCTATTATTCTTTTGAAAAATGAATTCTTAATATTACAAAAAATATAAAGTTTGTAATGAAGGATGTCGAAGAGGTTGTGATTATTTATTTGGATTTAAGGCTAAAAAAACTTGTCATGAAGCCATTTATAGTAGGTTTCATCGGTTGCTTTGATAGAATGTAAAGTCACTATTAAAGTAATATAATGTCAGTTATTATACAATTTTGTTACATTGTTGGGTCTAATTGTCCATTTTTTATTCCCGTATGATACATTAAAGAAGTGTGAAAAGAACCAATAGATAAATAGAATCAAAAAAATAGATTTGTATGTAAAGTAGTATAGGGGGCTTTAGAAATGAGAAGCGAGAGAAAGACACTAACTACTAATACAGGACAAACATCGATGATGCATCACCTAACAAAAGTCATTTTTACTGTATTAGCCGTTCTGGTACTAACTGTAACAAGCGGAGGATCTGCACTTGCAGCAGATGATAAATTTACAACAGTTTTTCATGTATACATGGATAAAGAATACATAGGCACGGTCTCTGATAAAGAAGTCATAGATGACTATGTCAAGAATGAAATAAAAGCACTAAACTCCTCATATGATGGAGTCAAATTAGCGTTAGGATCGAATCTAGCATACATACCTGAGCATGTATTTAACTTTCAGTCGTCAGTCATGAATGAAGCAGCTTTATCGAAAGTGAAGAATGAATTATCCATTAAAGCCGATGCAGCTACTTTGTTAGTGAATGGCGATCCTGTTGTGTTCTTGAAAGATACGGAAGCAGCAAATCAAGTGATGAAACATCTAAAGTTAAAATATGTTTCTGAGGAAGTTTATAATCAGGTACAACAGAGAAAAACGGACACTACGAGTCTATTACCCGAAATAGAAAAAAATGAAACTCGTATATTAGACGTTTTATTCGAGGAAGAAGTTTCTATTTCTTTTAAAAAAGTTCACCCAAATGAAATACTAGCAGTTGAAGATGCTATCACCTTATTAGAAAAAGGAACATTAGAAGAAAAAAAATATGAAGTTCAAGAAGGAGATGTACTTGGCAGCATCGCTGTTGATCATAACTTAAAAACGAAAGAGCTACTCCAGTTAAACCCATCTCTTAAAGAAGATTCATTGCTTAAAATCGGACAAGAACTAAATGTCACCTATTTAAACCCAGCTGTCCAAGTTGTGATTCATAAAGAAGCGAATGCAACAGAAGAAGTCGCATATGAAAATGAAGTGGTAGAAAACGCTTCAATGTTAAAAGGCGATACAAAAGTGAAGCAGCAAGGTCAAAACGGAGAACGTAATGTAACGTATCGAATTGTCGAAAAAAATGGCGTAGTAGCTAATAAAGAAGTTATTTCAGAATCGACTCTTAAAGAGCCTGTTGCGCATATCGTTGAAAAAGGTACGAAGGTTGTCCCATCACGTGGGGATGGAACGTTTGCTTGGCCAACAAATGGAGGTTATGTTTCTAGCCATGTAGGGTATAGATGGGGAAGCATGCATAAAGGAATTGACATTGCACGACCAAGCAACCGAACAATTAAGGCCGCAGATAATGGAAAAGTTGTTTCAGCTGGATGGGATGGTGGTTATGGCAATAAAATCATTATCGACCACCAAAATGGATTTAGAACAGTCTATGCACATTTAGCATCTATGTCTGTAAGCGTTGGACAAACCGTATCAAAAGGTTCGGCAATTGGTGTTATGGGATCAACAGGTCACTCAACAGGCGTCCACCTACATTTTGAAATGTACAAAAATGGACAATTGCAAAATCCATTAAACTATCTTCGATAAATGAAGCGTAATAAGTAGAGGAGTCTCTAGTAAACCTAGAGGCTTTTCTTATTTGAAAACCTAGTACTGTTTGATAATGGACCGGTTTCTTGCACATTTCATAGTTGAGAATCATTTCCTGTCTTCTGCAAAAAGATGATTTCTATTATACAAAATGGTAAAGTAAAGAAGATACCATTAAATGCAATGCAATTTTTACTATACATGTTAATAAAGTTGATTAAGAAAGAGGAGAGAGCCATGGATAAGAAAATACTAGTAGTAGACGATGAAAAACCAATTGCAGATATTCTGCAATTTAATTTATCAAAAGAAGGCTTTGACGTTCATTGTGTATACGATGGCAACTCTGCCATTGAAAAAGTAGAAGAAATCAAGCCTGACATGATTTTATTAGATATAATGCTTCCACAAAAGGATGGCATTGAAGTATGTCGCGAAGTTCGTAAAAAGTATGACATGCCAATTATTATGCTTACCGCAAAAGATTCAGAAATAGATAAGGTACTTGGATTAGAGCTTGGGGCAGATGACTATGTAACAAAACCTTTTAGCACGCGTGAATTGATTGCCCGTGTAAAAGCGAATTTGCGTAGACATCAGCAAATTGCCGAAAAAGCAGGAGAAGAACCTGAAACGAATGAAATTGAAATTGGCTCATTGGTCATCCACCCTGATGCATACATCGTTTCGAAGCGCGGTGAAACAATTGAATTGACCCATCGTGAATTTGAGCTGCTTCACTATTTAGCGAAGCATATCGGTCAAGTCATGACGAGAGAGCATTTATTGCAAACCGTATGGGGTTATGACTATTACGGAGATGTACGTACAGTAGACGTAACCGTAAGAAGATTAAGAGAAAAAATTGAAGACAACCCTAGTCATCCAACATGGATTGTAACAAGACGTGGGGTAGGTTATTATCTACGCAACCCTGAACAGGAGTAACGTTTTTCATGAATAAAAAGGTTGGTTTCTTTCGTTCCATTCATTTAAAGTTTGTGATCATCTATGTACTATTAATTTTAATCGCTGTACAAACCATTGGTGTGTACTTTATGAGGCAGCTAGAACATACACTAAAGGATAATTTTAGGACGACCATCGATGATCGAGTGTCTTTGCTTTCATTTTATATGGTAGAACAAATGACAAGAGAGAGATCTACAGAGCAAGATGGTGAATTGACATTAGAGCAAGAGGTCGATCGCTTATTGCAAGACTTTGGAACTGAGGACATCATCGAAGTTCGTGTAATTGAAGCAGAAAACTCAAGAATTCTAGGGACCTCAAGCGATGATAACGAGGGGTATGTAGGTCAACGGAACAATGAACTTCTAGTTCGACGTACATTGGCTACGCAACAAGAGGAAAGCGATGATTTTATTAATCCACAAACCGGTAATCGACTTTGGGTCTTATCTACACCGATTAAGGATAACAATGATGAGGTTATCGGTGCGATTTATGTAGAAGCGAATATCGAAAATGTGTATGAGCAAATGAAAGAAATTAACAATATTTTCATCTCTGGGACCGGCATCGCTTTACTTGGAACGGTCATTTTAGGAATCCTTTTATCACAAACGATTTCCCGACCGATTTCTGATATGAGAAAGCAGGCTCTTGCGATGGCGAAAGGGAATTTCTCAAGGAAGGTAAAGGTATACGGAGATGACGAAATTGGGCAGCTTGCCAATACGTTTAACAACTTAACGAAAAAACTCCAGGATGCACAAGCAACGACAGAAGGTGAACGGAGAAAGCTCTCATCTGTCCTCTCTTATATGACAGATGGTGTCATTGCAACGGATCGAAAGGGTCGTGTCATCCTTATTAACGAACCAGCGCTAAAGATGTTAAATGTTTCACGTGAAACAGTGCTTTCAACCTCGATTGTCACGCTTTTAGAGATAGAGAATGAATATACATTTGAAGAGCTTTTGGTTGAGCAAGATTCAATCATATTGGATATTGACCATCATACGAGCTCATCCTTGATCTTAAGGGCGAACTTTTCTGTCATACAAAAGGAAACAGGATTTGTGAACGGTTTGATCACTGTTCTTCATGATATTACTGAGCAGGAAAAGATCGATATGGAACGACGAGAGTTTGTTGCAAATGTTTCGCATGAGCTGCGTACACCACTAACAACGATGCGTAGCTATTTAGAAGCATTAGCAGAAGGAGCTTGGCAGGATAAGGAAATTGCTCCACGCTTTTTAAATGTAACACAGACAGAAACGGAAAGAATGATTCGCTTAGTCAATGACTTGCTGCAACTTTCAAAAATGGACAGCAAGGACTATCGCCTAACGAGAGAAATTGTGGACTTTATCTTTTTCTATAACCGCATCATCGACCGATTTGAATTTACAAAAGAGCAAAATGTAACATTTAATCGTCGTTTACCAAATAAGGCAATATTTGTTGAGATGGATACAGATAAGCTTACACAAGTGATTGATAACATTATTTCCAATGCGATGAAATATTCCCCTGAAGGTGGAACGATTACTTTTGAAGTGGAAGAAAAAGAGACAGAAATGATCATACGGGTTTCTGACGAAGGTGTCGGCATACCGAAGGAGAATATTGAACATATATTTGACCGTTTTTATCGAGTGGATAAAGCAAGAACAAGAAAGCTAGGTGGCACAGGTCTCGGTTTAGCCATTGCCAAGGAAATGGTAGAAGCGCATGGTGGCGAAATATGGGCGAGCAGTACTGAAGGAAAAGGGACAACAATCTCCTTTAGTCTTCCATTTGTGCCTACAGTAGAGGATGATTGGGAATGACATATGAAAATATTAAATCAATCATATTAGTCATTTTAGTAGGGTTTAGTGTTGTAATGACATGGACACTCTGGACGTATCAAGGAAACTTTGAAGCTGTTGATGAAAAGCCAGCTGTTCAGGTTGACCCAATTGCAAAGGTTGAGGAAAACCTAAAACGGATCATTCGTCCACAGCAAGTGATTTTCCATATAGAAAACGATCGCCATTTTGCGACGATGAATACAGGTGAAATTGAAAAACTAATCAAAGACATCTCATCATGGTCATTCGATGAATTTGAAAATGTAACCCATACAGTAGAGAATTTATACGCATTCATGGAACGTGAAGGGAATACGGCGATTATGTATCCAGACTCTGTTCCATTTGGTTATTTTAAGAACATTATACCTGTTGCGGATAAAAATCTAGATCAGTATATGTTCGATGCAATTGTGATCGACACAAATACAGTTCAACAACAAGATGGCATAGTATACTTTATATCTACTAATTCTGAGGAAGTTTATCAGACGAGAGTGCGGTCATCTCTTATCCAAGCATTTAGAAATAAATTTTATAACGCAGCCTCATTCAATGAAAATTTTACGGAGCAATATTCCTATGAATTAAATAATGGAAAAAAACTGTTTCTACCAACTGAAGAAGTACAAATGAGCTCTTATAAATATGTTTCCCAACAGCTTGATGGAGATCTTTATAAAGGTGCATTATTTGAGGATCCTAATGTTGTGCAAAAATCTCAAACTCTTTCGGAAGAAAGATTTACAGATGAGAAGAGTATATTAAACGTTTATAAAAACATTGGTAGAATCTCATTCGTGAACTTAGCAGCTACAAACGATGGACCAGTTGATCAAACAACTCTTTTAAGAAGAAGCATTGATTATATAAACAACCATGGTGGCTGGACCAACCAATATTCTTATGCAGGAATGGGACCGGATTATATTACATTTCGGATGAGTGATTCAAAGGGATTCCCAATCTTTGATAATCGTCAGTTATCAGAAATAGAAGTGCGATGGGGTATGAACACAATTGCTGGGTATGAACGTAGCAATTTTACAATGAACCGACTTTTAGAATCGTTTAAGAGTGATCCTTTGCCGAGCGGATATGAAATCATTGAATACCTAGAAAGCAAGGATGAACTTGACATGAATTTGGTTGAAGAGATCATTCCTGGTTATAAAATGATACGTAATCCGCGTTTAATTGATCTTGAGCCATCTTGGTATTACAAATACAATGGCCAATGGGAGAATCTTGATTTAGAGGAAGAGGAGGGTGTCCAAGATGGATTGGAGTAAAATAAAAACCATCTTTATTATCGCCTTTCTTCTTTTAGATGTGTATTTGCTTTATGAATTCACTCAACTTCGTGGGGAGAATCAAATGGAACCAGCTGTAGTCGCTTCCATTGAAAACCGACTCCGAAATGATGAAATTACGTATCCTGAAATGCCAAAAACACCAGAAATAAGCATTTCGTTAAGAGCGAAACCGAAGCAGTTTACAGAGGAAGATGTTGCAAATCCAAAGCTCTCCAATCAAGATGTCAATATATTGGACGGCAAAAGGATTACTTCTGAGCTGAAACAGCCTTATGAATTAAAGGATGGATCACAAGAAGAGCTGTTAAATTTCATCCTAAATTACACGTTGTTTGGCAATGAATATAAATTTCTACGACAAAATGACAATATTATTTATTTCTATCAGCATTATGAAAACCAACTTCTGTACAATAATGCAAATGCGGAGCTGACGCTCATTTTAAACGAAGAGCAGGATAGCATCATTTCATACCGCCAATCATATCTAGAGGATATCGAAGGCAGTGAAGATTCTGAAAAGCTTATTCAGCCATTGAACGCGATAGAGGCTCTTTATAATAATAAAGCGTTGGAACCAAAGAGTACGATTACAGATGTTGAATTGATCTACTATACGTACGTAACAGGAGAGACGGCCCAAGTATTATCGCAAGCTTGGAGATTCGTTTTAGACGATGAATCTGAATTGTTCGTACACGGAGTTGAAGGTGGCGTTCTGGACTTAAATAGCAGCAGTTCGACAAACAATGAATAGTGGAGTGAGAGAGAATGGCATTGAGATTAAGCGTTCTCGCTAGTGGAAGCACTGGGAATGCAATCTATATAGAGAATGGGGAACATTCATTTTTAGTGGATGCTGGTTTAAGTGGCAAACAAATGGAGGGCTTGTTTCAACAAATTGATCGAGACATTAACAAGCTCTCTGGCATTTTTGTTACGCATGAGCATAGTGATCATATTAAAGGTGTCGGTATTTTAGCACGTAAATATAAACTACCAGTATATGCGAATGAAAAGACATGGGGTGCAATGGATTCGCTCATTGGACAAGTTCCAGTCGAGCAGAAATTCACATTTGATATGGAATCGGTGAAAACATTCGGATCCGTCGATATTGAATCTTTTGGTGTGTCTCATGATGCTGCAGATCCGATGTTCTATGTGTTTCACCAAGATGGTAAAAAAATTGTCCTTATAACGGATACTGGCTATGTTAGCGATCGTATGAAGGGCTTGATTTCCAATGCCGATGCGTATGTATTTGAGAGCAATCATGATGTGCAAATGCTACGGATGGGCCGTTATCCATGGAACATTAAACGTCGTATTTTGAGCGATGTTGGTCACGTTTCAAATGAAGACGCTGCAGTCGCAATGAGTGAGGTTGCTGGTGATAATACGAAGCGTATATATCTTGCACACTTAAGTCAAGACAACAATATCAAGGACTTAGCAAGGATGTCTGTTACACAAACGTTAGAATCAAAAGGTGTCGTTGTTGGTGAGCAATTCGAGTTATACGACACCGATCCGCGTGTGCCAACATTCTTAACAGAGGTTTAATTGATAACAATTAGAAAAAAATGTAACAAGATTTTTATATATGAAACATGAAATTTGTGCCTTACTACTTTTTTGAGTAGTAGGGCTTTTTTCTTGTATGCGTATAAGGTTCTCTGAACGCCTTCATCGTTTTCTACTTTCTATTGAATCATTAGTTCTACTACTTACATCATGTTGTTTTTTTCATTTACGTTGACTGCTCCAAATGCCGTAGTTCCAAGGGTGGGAGTAAACTAGCAATCTAAATATTACAAATATTAACATTACATTATAAGTAAATTATTGGTATTTACTTGAAGGTCTTCCGCCCTTATGATAACAATGAAACTTTGAAAATTCTGAATTATTGAGAGGAGGAAGGGAAATTGGCAAAATGGAAAAGATGGGGAAAGAGTTTGCTTTTTGTTGGCTTGAGCGTAGGTCTATTCGGATTTGGTGGGCAAGTCGGTGCAGAGGATTATACGAGCAAGGATGAAACATTCCGAGTCATCATCAAGGGTGACCAAGACGTGTTAACAGAATCTAAAAGGTCGTATAAACTCAATCGAGATTTTGGTAAGGAAGGATACACAGCTGAAGTTACACAGGAGCAATATGAGAAGCTAGTAAAGAATCTTGAACTAGAGATTGAAAAGGTAGCAACTTTCTCAATTCAAAACACTGCAGTTATGTCATCAGCTGATGTGTCAGCATATCCTTCAACGAGAGTACCTTGGGGAATGAAAGCAATCTATAATGATCAAGCACTATCTAGCACATCTGGTGGGAACGGCATAAAAGTAGCTGTTCTGGACACAGGAACAACAAGAAATCATATCGACTTATCTACGAATATTGAACAATGCAAAGATTTTACGACAAGCTCTTCTTTTGTTAATAATTCTTGTACAGATCGCAATGGGCATGGAACACATGTATCTGGAACTGTAGCAGCCAATGGTGGCTCTGATGGTCAAGGAATTTATGGGGTCGCTCCTCAAGCAAAAATTTGGGCATATAAAGTTTTAGGTGATGGTGGAAATGGATATTCAGATGATATTGCGGCTGCAATCCGTCATGCAGCGGATCAAGGGGTTAGTACTGGATCAAAAGTCATCATTAACATGTCTTTAGGTTCGGCAGGCAAAGATTCATTGATCACAAGCGCTGTTGATTACGCAACAAGTAGAGGTGCATTAGTTATTGCAGCTGCTGGAAATACAGGCTCAGCTTCTAATACAATTAACTATCCGGCTGCACTAACGAATGCAGTAGCTGTTGCTGCATTAGAAAATGTACAGCAAAACAGCACGTATCGTGTAGCAAATTTCTCATCTAGAGGAAACCCTGCGACAGCTGGAGATTTTATTATTCAAGAGCGGGATATCGAAATTTCATCTCCTGGAGCAGCGGTCGAATCAACATGGATCAATAATAACTATAATACAATCAGTGGAACTTCAATGGCAACACCACATGTTGCCGGTCTTGCAGCAAAAATGTGGGCAACAAACACATCTTTATCAAATACTCAATTAAGAAGTCAGCTTCAAACGAAGGCAAGGCAATACGATATTCGTGGCGGAATTGGAGCAGGGGTTGGCGATGACTATGCTTCCGGTTTTGGATTTGCACGAGTGAGATAAATAATGAGATTGGCCCCTTACCTTTAAGGTAAGGGGTTTTTACATTCTTTACTCCAAAACATGCTATTTAGACTTCATTTCATTCTGGTTTATTACTAAACAAAAACGAAAGTATGACGGAATTCGTAAGATTGCTTTGGAGCAGTAGTTTTCACTCGTTTTTTCATTTTAGGTGAGTATAATTATGGGTATATAGAAACAATAGAAGATAGCATTCATCTGTATGGATACTGTCACAAGTTTTAGCAAAAAGAAAGGGTTTGATGAACATGGGTTATTATGATGAGCATTCGACAAGTCGTACTGACCGGAGTAAGGGTCGTAAAGGCGGGTATTTTCTATCAAGCTTTGCTGGTGTCATATTAGGTGCACTCCTAGTCATTCTAGCGATGCCAACTTTAGTCGAAAATAATTTACTACCAAATGTGGCAGATCAGCAATCAGCAACATACTCCAATAACAACAATCAAGCGGGTTTAACACAAATCTCAGCGGATGTTACCAACAATGTTACGGGTGCGGTTGATAAGGCTGCCGACGCTGTTGTTAGTATTTCAAATATTCAACAGGCGAGTGGCGGTTTTTGGGCACAGCCTGAAGGAAGGGCAGCAGGAACTGGTTCGGGTGTCATTTATAAAAAAGATGGGAATACAGCTTTTATTATGACAAATCATCATGTCATCGCAGGCGCGGATCAAATTGAGGTAACGTTAGCAAACGGAACGAAGCTTCCAGCAACACTAGTGGGAAGTGATGATTTAACAGATCTAGCGGTTCTTGAAGTGGAAGCTGATGAAATCGACACAATCATTGAACTCGGTGATTCCGATACATTAAAACTTGGTGAACCAGTAATAGCGATTGGGAATCCACTAGGGAACTTTGAAGGTTCGGTAACTCAAGGAATCATTTCAGGTTTAGAGCGAACGGTGCCGATTGATATTAACCAAGATGGCCAGGTCGATTGGCAAGCAGAGGTTCTACAAACCGATGCGGCAATCAATCCAGGAAATAGCGGTGGTGCACTTGTAAACATTAATGGTCAATTAATTGGCATTAACTCAATGAAGATTGCGGAGTCTGCTGTAGAAGGAATCGGTTTGGCAATCCCAGTGAATTCAGCACTACCAGTCATTCAGGATTTAGAGCAATTTGGCGAAGTAAAGCGTCCATACTTAGGCATACAACTTGGCAACGTTTCGGACGTACCAAGCTATCATCAACAGGAAACATTGAAGCTTCCAAATGATGTACGTCAAGGCGTAGCAGTATTCGGAGTAGAAACTGGTTCACCTGCGGCTGAAGCAGGGCTACAAGATTTTGACGTAATTGTTGAAATGGACGGAGAAGAAATCAACGATGTGCTCGAATTAAGAAAGCACTTATATACTCAAAAGCAAATTGGGGAAGACATGCATGTGAAGTTTTACCGTGAAGGGCAACTACAAGAAGCAACAGTAGAACTTTCTGGTCAAACGTTCTAAAGGGAAGGAATCCGCTCGAAGTGACTCGAGCGGATTTTTCATTGATTAAGAAATCAAAAACAATTTTATCGAAAATTCTAATAACAAAAGGGTTTGTTTAAAATAATATGATACAATGACCGATAAGGGATTGTTTTCCATTTAAAAGATAAGTTGAAATAAGGGTGAGATATTGGAATGACAAGAGCATTAGAATTGATGTTTATTATTCTCGGTCTAGTATGTTTTGTGTATCTTGGTCTTTTAGCTGGGCTATTTACATCTGTGCAAAATGATCCATTTGGTTATACACGTTTTATGGTCGATAAATTTGGTATAAGTTTTGATCATAAATTATTTGAACTCCATTTAGAAGATATTAATGAAGCTTCTGTTGGTGGCTGGCTGAGTGTATCATTAATCGCAACAATTATTGGGGTCGCAGCGATTGTATGTATGGTCATAAATAAGTGGGCAAAGGTTGCTGGCTCCGTATTAATCGCTCTTGCAATCATTGCGATTATTTTAACGAATGGTGATGGATTATATGGTGCAGTGTTCTATATGATTGCTGGGCTATTTGCACTGATAAGAAGACCTAAAAATTGTATACTCAAAAACGTTCATTGAGGCGTAAATGAATTGAAATTGGAGAGGGATACCTCTCAGAATGTTGACAAACGCTCGCATACGTCGTTGTTTGTCTCATTTTGTCATCTCATGAACTATTTGTTCTATTCGGGGTTTCTCTCGAATGCACGTCTTGTCTGACAAGCGTTTTCAAGACATTCTGAGGTTTCTTTTTCCAAGGAGGGAGATCCCTCTCTTTTTTATGTCTGAATTGGCATTTATGCTATGATGAGTTGTGGATAATACTAAGAATAGAATACATTATCCACAAAACATAATATGAAAATCGAATGTACGATAGAAAAGGAGCATATAATGAAAATCTATAGCTGTGAAGAACATATAGATCTAGCAATGGATGTACTAGTTGATGAGTGCGAAACGTTCCCTCATCTTTCAACCATTTCAGAGGAAGAAAAGTTATCAACAACCTGTGAATATTGTCAAATGCATGCAATATATCTTGTGGCGAACAAGTGATTCCATACAAGATGTGGATAGAAAATGTGGATATGTGGATAAATTCTGTGGATATTCTGTACATTGTCTGAGGATTGCTGTGAATATCTCTAAATAACTGAAGGTCACAACTCCTAGATGGGGAAAAATGATAGGCAATCAGAATCATTTTTAGATTTTTCTGACTATTATAGCGGTATATCCCGTTATAATGTAGGAAATAAAGAAAAGGGTGTGATCATATGAAAATTCGTCAATCAATGAGACGAAGGGGACTTTTCCTTTGTTTATCTGCTATTCTGTTTCTCCCATTTGTACTGAGTGGGAATGTTAGTGCGACAAACGAAGTGCATCACACATCCAATGAATCGACAGAAGCCATACATGTACAATCTACCTCATTAGAGGAGAAGTTAAACACAACCTTAGAAAATCCTGTCTTAGATGGAGCGATTACAGGAGTAAGTGTACGAAAAGCGAGCAATGGAGAGCTGCTTTATGAAAGCAATGGAGACATTCGCCTCCATCCAGCGTCGAATGAGAAGCTGTTAACGGGTGCTGCTGCACTCGAAATTCTCGGTTCGGATTATCGTTTTGGTACAGAGGTGTATACAGACGGACAAGTACGAGGTCCTGTTCTCCAAGGGAATTTATACATAAAAGGTAAAGGTGATCCAACCTTAATGAAGAAGGATTTGGATCAATTTGCAAAAGATTTAAAGGCAAAGGGGATCACAAAGTTCAATGGTGATTTAATCGGTGATGACATATGGTATGATGACGTTCGTCTTTCTACCGATTTAAACTGGGACGATGAATCCAACTATACCGCTGCGCAAGTCTCAGCGTTAACGCTATCACCAAATGAAGATTACGATATGGGGACGGTGATTGTCGAGGTCCTTCCAGGGAAAAAAGCTGGTGACAAGCCAAGTGTCACGGTGACACCACAAACGGATTATGTGAAGATTGTCAATGAAGCTAGTACTGGAGCAACAGGAACTGCACGCAACATCTCAATCGCGCGCAATCATGGAACGAACGATATTGTCATTAAAGGCAATATGCCTCTTAGTGGAACTGTTTCCCGTGCGTGGGTAGCGGTTTGGGAGCCAACGGGATATGTTCTTGATGTCTTTAAAAAATCTTTAAACGAACAAGGCATCACGCAAATTGGCAATGGCAAGGTGAAAACTGGAGAAACTCCAGCAAAAGCCACTTTGCTAACTTCAAGGGAGTCCATGCCGCTCAATGAGCTTTTCATCCCATTCATGAAGCTGAGCAACAACGGCCATGCGGAAATGATGGTAAAGGCAATGGGCAAGGAGGTTCATGATGAAGGAAGCTGGAGCAAAGGCTTGCAAGTCGTGAAAGACTATCTTGAGGACAAAGGATTGAACATGAATACAATCCTCGTCCGTGACGGGTCAGGAATGTCACATAAAAACTTAATTCCAGCTAACGAATTAACGAAGCTTCTATACGAGGTGCAGGCAGAGGAATGGTTTACGGACTTTGAATACTCACTGCCAGTTGCTGGTGAGCCTGATCGTTTCATCGGTGGAACGCTACGCAATCGCCTCGGTGGTGAAGATACAAAGGGCAATGTCCTTGCGAAAACCGGTTCATTAACAGGTGTAAACACACTATCTGGCTACGTTACATCTAAGGATGGCGAGAAACTCATCTTCGCGATCATGATGAACAATTACATCACTGGATCTGTAACCGCCATCCAAGATGAAATCGCGACAGCCCTTGCAAGGCATGAATTTTAAGTCGTAAGTAAAATAATCTCAAGAAATATGCGAGTAGGTAAACACACTAATTGTTTACTTACTCGTTTTTTATAAAAAGAAAGATTGATTTTCGCCTTGCGGACGCTTTCCGCGGGCGGACCTGGAGCCTCCTCCTTCGAGCGGGGTCTCCCTTGGCCACGCTTTTCCCGCAGGAGTCGCCGCAATCTGCTCAAATCGTAGAAGAACTGACGAGATCAATCAAATAAAATGACTTAAAAACCATTTTATGAATCGTATTTGAACTATATGAGTAATGCAGTGCTCTCGCTGAAACATTGCTAGGGCGTTTTTCTATTTTGTAGTGAGTTTGCTACAATAGAGGAAAAGCGAAAGACGCCTGCTTATCGGCGACAAGCATAAGCCAAAGACCATAAGAAATCCTGATTTCTGGAGGGCTTTGGCTATGGCCTCGAGCTGATGGCGTCTGGAGACTAGACAGTGTTCAATACATCTACTTTAATAAAAAAGTCCAAACTATTATAAAAAATGAGTTTAGCTCTATATTATTTATGAAAACGAACGAAAAGGAAGTCAGCATATGAAAATCACAATTATTTCTGTTGGAAAGCTAAAAGAAAAATACTTAAAGCAAGGCATTGACGAATACTTAAAACGGCTATCAGTGTACGCCAATGTCAATATCATCGAAGTCCCAGACGAAAAAGCACCAGAAAACATGAGCAAAGCTGAAGAAGAAGAAGTCAAACGAAAAGAAGGCCAAAAAATCCTAAACCACATCGCCCCCGACACCTACGTCATCACCCTAGAAATCGGCGGCAAAATGCTCACAAGCGAACAACTGGCTGAAAAACTAGACTCCCTCGCAACATATGGCAATAGCAAAATCGCCTTCATTATTGGTGGATCACTCGGTTTGAGTGACGAAGTAAGAGGAACGAGCAAATACGCCCTATCCTTCTCAAAAATGACCTTCCCACACCAACTCATGAGACTCGTCTTGGTTGAACAAGTGTACAGGAGCTTTAGGATTAATCGGGGTGAACCGTATCATAAGTAAATGAGGTTTTTACATTTTATAGTACCGAATAAAGAACCTACCATTCACGAGTTTTGTAAGAGATATTTTTAATCAAGAGATACTTATTTGATTTTACAATTTTCTCTAGAAGCAAAGCTACTTGGTAGGTTCTTTGCTATTTTAAATACAGTTCTTTTAAAAAAGCTCTAGCTAGCTACACCCTGTACATATATATTTCCAAAATTAGGAGGAATGACTAACCCTTGCGTAGAAATAGTTAAAAAGACTTATTTAATATATAGGGGTGAATGTCATTGTCATTAGTTGCCTATATCAGAATAGCGAAAAGCATTAAAGATGCACTTGATTGTTCAAATGAAGAAGCAGTGAGCAGCTCTTCAATTCCAGAAGAATATAAGCTGCAGGTTTTGACAGAGTTACAATCAGAGGATGTAATGGATGTTCGAGACGTACACATGGTTGAGGATAGGCAAAGAGATCATGTGGAATGGTTGTCTAGGGTTGATAGAGCAGAGTGGTATTACTGGCCGAGACTTAGAAATTATTTAATAGATCAAAAAAATTGGCCACTAGCTACTGTACGATCAATAGATAGATCTACTGATAGGATCTTGGGGGCCATGGAAAATCCAATAGAAAGAAACGAATTTAACACAAGGGCTTTAGGTGTAGGTTTTGTACAAAGTGGAAAAACAGCAAATTATTCGTCTCTAATAGCAAAAGCAGCTGATACTGGATATAGACTAATTATTGTTTTGGCAGGAATGCACAACTCTCTTCGATATCAAACACAAGTTAGACTTGATAAAGAACTAGTTGGATTAATCAACGGTCAAACGGTTGGTGTAGGTTATCCGAGACCAGATAAACTTTGGCATACTTTTACAAAAGCAGATCTACTAAATGGTGAATTCAACCCAGGAAATGCTAGCTATGCTGCATTAAATGGGAGTAACCCTGTCTTAGTAGTAATTAAAAAGAATGGACCTGTATTAAGAAGGTTAATTGAGTGGTTAGAAGGTTCTCAAGAGTCTACAAAACGTAATTTACCTTGTTTAATTATTGACGATGAAGCAGATCAAGCATCAGTTAATACAGGAGGTAATAGACCACATGACTGGGATCCTGAGGAACAAAATGATGTAGATGAGAACCCAAGTACAATAAACGAACTTATTCGACAACTGTTAAATTTATTCAGTAAAAAAGCATATATTGCATATACAGCAACTCCTTTTGCAAATGTACTAATTGATCACGAGGCTCAGGATGTGATAGCAGGTAGAGATTTATATCCTCATTCTTTTATAATGGCACTTCCTCGTCCACATGGGTATTATGGTGCTGAAGAGATTTTTGGCTCTTTAGAAAACAATACCGATGGAATAAATATTATTCGTAATGTACCTAGAAGGGATGTTTCTCAGCTAGTGCCTGCAAGCAGAAGAGAAGTCGAAACATTTCAACCTACTTTAGCAGAGACATTAAAACAAGCAATAATTGATTTTATTCTTACCGGTGCAGCTAGATTGAAAAGAGGCCAAGGGGATCAACCTACCTCAATGCTAATTCATACTAGTTATAGAACACAAATACAGGAAAGGTTAGCTGAATTAGTGCGGGCTTATCTTGATAATATGAGAGATGAATGGAGATATAACAGGGATGAAAATCCTTTCACCCAAGAATTATCTGGAAGATGGGATAGTGAATTCAGACCGCTTACAAGATCAATTAATATTGATTACGATTTTTCATTTGACGAAATATTTGATGAGATTTCTACATTCTTAGAACAAGTCACTGTAAAAGAACTTCACGGTAATTCTAATGATGAGGTTAATTACGAAGTCGAGCCTAGCCTTAAAGCAATTGTTATAGGAGGAAACCGCTTGTCGAGGGGGCTTACTTTAGAAGGGCTTCTAATAAGTTACTTTGTACGAAATAGCCAACAATACTCTTTCGATACATTAATGCAAATGGGTAGATGGTTCGGGTTTAGAGAAGGCTATTTTGATTTAACTAGAATTTATACTACTCGTCAATTAGCTAGGTGGTTCAGTGACTTATCAATTATAGAAGCTGACTTACACCGAGATATTTCCCGTTATGAAAATGAAGGTTTAACACCTTTACAAGTTGGGGTTAGAATACGTCAGCATCCAGCAATGTTAGTTACTAGTCGCTTGAAAAGTAGATCTTCACAAGTGGTTAATGCTTCTTTTAAAGATAAATTGGTTCAAACAATAACATTCCCGTTTTCTGATTCTGAATGGTTGTTCGAAAATATTGAAATTACAAGAGGGTTTTTATCTTCATTAGGAACGCCTCATATTATGGATAATTCTAATAAACCATTGTGGTCTAATGTTGATTCAAGCTCTATCATTGAATTCCTAGAAAATTATAAGACTGATCCTGATGCTACGATTGTCAGAGCAGAAATGTTAAAAGAATATATTATTAGACAAAATGAATGCGGAGAATTAACTAATTGGACAGTAGGGGTCCTTGGAAGAAACACTTTAGATCCAGAAATGGATAGAATTGATTTAAATATAAGTGGAATGGATGCCATTAATTTAATTAAAAGATCAAAGTTAATTGGTTTCGATTCTCTTGGTGCAATTGTCTCAAATCAAGACCATGAAATTGGATTGACACAAGATGAAATAGCACAAGCTGATATCATTAAAAGAGAATTGAATGTAACTAAGAATGAAGCACTTAGACACATTCGTTCTTACCAAGAAGGTGTGCTACTAATATATCCAATTAGCAAGTATTCATCAGTAGACGAACATGATGATCTGGAAGGGAGTAATCTAAATAGAGAGGCA
Source organism: Niallia sp. CD-39 (assembly GCF_059874745.1). Classification (NCBI taxonomy): domain Bacteria; kingdom Bacillati; phylum Bacillota; class Bacilli; order Caryophanales; family Bacillaceae; genus Niallia; species Niallia sp. CD-39. The sequence continues at coordinate 77,752 of NZ_JCBCPS010000002.1, forward strand.
ATTTTCAGTAATCCGGAAGAAGGCGAACATATTATTGGTGTTGCATTAATTTTCCCTAACTCTAATACAGCAGCAACTGTAGAATATGTAGTGGGTACTGTGGGAGCTGAGATATAATGAGAGTAGATGTCACAGAGGGAAGTTGGAAAAGTATTGAAAATACAACCCCACAATTCGGTAGACTTAAAGCAAAAAGACTAAGTACTGAAATTGATGTATTAATTGGGATAGATCATAATATGTTGCGACATATACTAGTACCAATAACCAATCAAAACGAATCTTTTACTGACCAAAGAAGCCGAGGTATATCAGTACAAAATCGTCGCTTAATTGTTGAAGATTTTCCTGAATCTCTCTATCTAGATGTAACTTGCAATTATAAAGATGCAAACGAAACATTTAATTTAGTTATATCAGATATAATAGAGTTACTCCATACAGGATTGTCTCCTAACGAGTCAGTAGTTAGAACTCTTAATAAATGGAGACAATTCTGGTCTGGTGGACAAAGAAGAATACTCACTGAAGAACAAATTAAAGGTTTGTTTGGAGAGATGTGGTTTCTACTATTCTGGTTATTACCAAAAGGAACTAATATGATTGACCTATGGTCTGGACCTTCTGGATCAATACATGATTTTGAAAATGAATCTTATTCGGTTGAAGTTAAGACAACTTCTTCAATTAGAGGTCATATTCATAAAATAAATGGATTAGATCAGTTAGACCCACCAGAGAGTAATCAATTATTTTTTTACAGCCTTCGTCTAAGAAGGGAACAAACGGCCTCTAATTCATTACCTACTCTTGCAGAAAGAATAAATAACATTTTAAGGAATGATCCAGTGATGATTAACCAGTTTGAAAGTAAGTTAATCCAAGCAGGGTATTTCCATGAATTAAGAGAAGAATATGTCCAGTATCGATATAGGGTTGTTGATGAACGGATGTATAATGTAAATAAAAATTTTCCTAAGCTAACTTCGAGTATTTTTCAAGAGGGCGTCCTAAATGGTATAGAGAGAATTGAATATGACATTAATCTTGAGGTTTGTCCAGATTTAGTAGTGAGTACCTCTCCTCAAGGTTGGGCTCATAAATAATTTTAAATAAAAGGGGGATACTCAGTTTCTCCCTTTTATGGTCTTAAATAAACTACTTTTGCATCGTTTATTAGCTTCTGAGTTATAGACAGGTTCAAGGCTCTAACTCTACTATGCCACTTTCTGTATTTTAAAAACTGACTCCAATTTAATTCAATGATTTTATCCAACAAATAGTTTTCATTAAATATTACAATTATTACATACTCAAACTTTTGTGGTTCAGGCATAATTGAATTTGGTTCATTTAAGCCATAAAAAACACCAGTAGTCTTGCCAGTTGTTGACTTGATACTATACCTTTCCCCATTAATACTAATAGCGTCAATGTTTTGAGTACCAACAGGAGCAAATTGTAACTTAGGTAGTCCTACAGTCCTGCTGTAGTAATTAATAGCATAATATTCACCAAGATCACCTAAGAAGTTTTTACTTCTAATTATCTTTCTTTTTTTTAATTGGTTTATTACGAACCCATACGCCTCTATTAATTTTTCATCTGTTAGTTGTTCTATTTCCATCATAAGTAATTACCCCATCCCTAATTCCGTTTTGAAAATATTTTAGCCTGAAAAGGAATTTTTTTCTATTTTAAAATCAATTGAATAAATATTGGTGTTTTTTTTAAAAAGCATCTTAATTGTATAGGTGAACAACTTAAACTGGATTACCTTATAAAAAAATAATAAAATTTAAAAAAATATTGACATAAAACAGCTTTAATTAGTATAATCATAATTAACAGCTGTTTTAATTCTTTTTTTTTATGTGTTCAATGATGTGAGGAGGCGCTTTATATGGTATCTGTCAAAGAAAGCTTGCTACTAATAACTGAAGTTACTGATTTTTATAACATTTCAAAGAACCAACTATCCAAGGTTCTTGAGATTGACCTTGAAAAAGAAGAGGACCTTACTGATAGTCATTTGAAGTTGAAGGAAATTATGAATCCAAGCAAATTCATTGGACTCTTAGAAAAAAAGGGTCACCTTCTAACACCAAGTGCTAGAGAAAAGGTGTATCAAAATGTGAAGGATAAACATGAAAAGCTAAAAATGAAAGAGAGTGGGTTAGTTTTTGGAAAAGTACTACAATCTAATGAATTGGGTATTCGTCCCAATGGTGAAAGAGCAGGTTCTTTTGCATTAATAGCTCAACAAATTGCCAAAGATTTTTTCGGAGAATTAACCACATCTGAACTAAATCCGAAGAAGAAATTTACTGTTAAAGAAAGTAATAGCGGGGAGGTTCACAATTTTAATTATGATTACCATAACAGTAAAATTGTTGAATCAAAACCTAATGGCCGAAATGAATATCGCATGTATTCTGGCTACATCAAGGATTTAGATCCTGATGATATTATTCTAATGATTGAATCCCCTGATGCAAGTGAGGACTATATAGTTGGGTGTATTCATCCTGAAAGTCCAAATTATCATGAGATCATGGATTTGATCAAAAAATATAAAGTAGGAAGAAGCTTATCTGCTTTGATTCCATCATTAGAGCTTATTTCCAAAGGCGTAACATTCACTGAAATGTTTGAGGGGACTGAATTGCCAAGTTTAGAATCCAGTTCATTAGATGGTGGAGAGGAAATAGATGAAAGATTGGGTGTAGAGCTCCCAACAACATTGTCTCCGGAAGCATTAGCTGAACTATTAAAGCAAAGTTTGGAAACGGATGGTGTAGATCGCACTGTAACCATACTTAAGAAAATAAAAAGAGATCGCCGATTTCGTAAAGCAGTGTTGGAGGCCTACAATTTCAAGTGTGCTGTGACAGGGCATTCTATTGTTTATGGGGATACACTAAATGTTCAAGCTGCTCACATTAAAGGGAAAGAATATGGAGGATCAGATAATCCTACTAACGGACTCTCACTTTCCTTAGATCTTCATTGGGCGTTTGACCGTGGTTTTTTTGCAATAAATGATGATTTTACTATTCAGGTACATGAAAAGATGCAAGGGAATAAGGTTTTACAGGAAATTGATCGAAAAAAACTACTTTTGCCACAAGATAAGACTTTATGGCCCAATTTAGACATGATTAAATACCACAGAGATCATATTTATGGGAAATTTATAAAGTAAAGTAGTGGAAAAGACCATAGGTTGGTTTACAACTTGTGGTCTTTTTTATGCGCGATACAATTTAATACTCTTTATAGATATATATTATATGAATGATCTCATTTCCAACTATACCCCATTGTTATAGCTGGAATGGAAAGTTAGTATAAGAGAGGTGATAGCATGCAGAAATTCAATCAACAGCTTGAAGAATTGATAATAACAATGAGAACTTTGAGTAAAGAGTGGGAAAAGAATGAAGTTGAATTTTCGGATATACTTTCAAAGGACTACCCTTTTAATAAGGTTTTCAGGAAGTTTTTGTCGATCTGGTTGAGAGGAAGAAAAGTATTAATCAAGAAATTCTAAGTGGAAAAGATTAATACCTCAAATTACTGTCGAAAAATGTTATTATAGAGTTTTAGTAATTGCATATTCGAGAAAATATATTTAAAATAAAAGAGAATACATGTTCGTAATAACGAGAATGGAGGATAGATCTATGGGTGAAACACAATTAAATGTATTAGATCTATTTTGTGGCTGTGGAGGTCTATCACAAGGATTTTTAGATGCGGGTTATAATGTAATTCTTGGTGTTGATTTTGAAGAAGCAGCGTTAAAAACCTTTAAATATAATCATGAATCGTCAGATGTTTTATTGGCAGATCTCTCTAAAGATGAAGCTATACAAGAAATTGCTGACAAAGTTGGGGACCAAAAAGTGGACATAGTTATCGGAGGACCACCTTGTCAAGGATTTTCATTAACAGGATCACGAGATATAAATGATACACGAAATACCCTTTACTTAGCAGTCGTTAAAGCTGTAAGGAGATTTAAACCTAAAGCATTTTTGATTGAAAATGTCCCGGGGATCGCAACATTATATAATGGTACTGTTAAGCAACAAATAGTAAATACTTTTGAGGATATGGGGTATAATGTATCAGTTTCACCTAAACCTTTATTAGCAGCTGATTACGGCGTACCACAAATGAGAAAAAGAATGTTTTTTGTGGGAATAGAAAAGGGATATGGATCTTTTGAATTTCCAGAACCAACTCATACACCAGAAAGATATGTAACTTGTAGTGAAGCAATTAGTGATTTGCCGAGTAGAGAGGAAGACTTTGGACAAGAAGTTGATAACTATGAAAAGGAACCTCAATCGTTATATCAAGAATTCATGAGACAAAACAGTAAAAAGCTTCATAATCATGTTGCTACTAATCATACGGAGCATGTTAAATGGGTTATAAGTCAAGTTCCTGAAGGTGGTAATCATAAGGATTTACCTCCTGGAGTTGGTGATAGTAGAAAGTTCAATGAAGCTTGGACTCGATATCATAGTAAAAAGCCTTCTCGAACAATTGATACTGGTCACAGAAATCACTTTCACTACAAGTATAATAGAGTGCCAACAGTTAGAGAAAATGCAAGATTACAATCCTTTAGAGACGATTTTGTTTTTATAGGTACGAAAACTCAACAAAATAGACAGGTAGGAAATGCAGTACCACCTCTCTTATCCCTTAATTTGGCCAAAGCCATACTTCAACATTTTGATGATGTGAAAAGTGGGCGTAGAAAAGTAAAAGATTTAGAACAATTGAACTTGGAATTGAATCTATAAAGGTGATATTATGAGTAAACTAAATACGTTAGAGTTATTTGTTGGTTGTGGAGGACTCTTAGACGGCTTTGAAAAAACGAGGCAATACTACACAGTTGCTAGTGTTGAATGGCAAAAGTATGCATGTGATACGCTAATTAATAGATTAAAAAAGACATATAATTATAAGGATGCTGAAAAAAGAGTTCTTCATTTTGATATTCAACGAACAGGAGAATTAATAAAGGGTTGGAAAGATGATGAGGTTTATGGATCACATGTTGGTCTTGACTCTATAGTAAATAATAGGGACATAGATTTAATTGTTGGTGGCCCTCCTTGCCAAGCATATTCAGTAGCGGGTAGGATACAAGATAAAGATGGTATGAGAAATGATTACAGGAACTATCTTTTCGAAAGCTACTTAAAAGTTGTTAAAGTCTATAACCCTAAATTAATTGTATTTGAAAATGTTGAAGGTATGCTGTCGGCAGCTCCAGATGGGGAAAATATTGTTGATAAAATAAAACGAGGATTTAATGATTATGGCTTTGATATTATTGATGATATTAAAGGCCAAGCTTTACTTGATTTAACTCAATTTGGTGTTCCGCAAAAAAGGAAAAGGGTAATACTAATTGGTTTAAATAGAAGATATTTCGGTGAGAATAAGGCAGAAAACCAAAAAACTCTTCAGTTCTTTTACAACGACATTCTAACTAGGTATAAATCGGAAAAAATTTATACAGTTCGTGATGCAATAGGAAAGCTTCCTAAATTAGTACCTTCACCAGAAGATTACAAATTGGGACGCCGGAAATATTCGCATGTTCCACATGAAACAAATTATAATTGGCATTATCCAAGATACCATAATAGAAGAGATATAGATATATTCAGGATATTGGCAGAAGATATTAATAGTGGCTATAATCAATACCTGTCTACTGAAAATTTAAAGAGGCTTTATACTGAGAAAACAGGAAAAACTTCAAATATTCATAAATATTATGTTCTTAGATGGGATCAGCCAAGTAATACTATACCAGCTCACTTGAAAAAAGATGGACTTAGACATATTCACCCAGACCCTATTCAGTCTAGATCAATAACCGTTAGGGAAGCAGCAAGACTACAAACTTTTGATGACAACTTTGAATTCATAGGTAGTATGGTTCAAAATTACGAAATGATTGGGAATGCAGTTCCACCCGAGTTCAGTAAGAGATTAGCTAGTGCGATATACGATCTATTTAAAGAAAAAGGAATGATGTAATTTACATCATCCCTTTTTTACCACTATTCTATTTTCTTTGCAATGTTTAAGTTGCTACCATCATCGAATGGTTGCGAATATCGAACCTTTCCACATTTAACACATTCAACATCACACAAACGGGAGTATGAGAGCTTTTCGTTAGCCGGTAAATTAGGTGGGATTTCTTCAATCCGTTTCACTAAAAAAACACCCCCACAAGAACAAATCATAAAATTACAGCTCCTAAGATTTAATTTCTGTTTAGAAGATTGCATATCAATAGTTTAGTCGATAGTCTTAGTAGTCGTAGGCTATATAAAATAAATATACCACACTTAAACTGAAATATACTTGAAATTTAAAGATAGTTAAACCTGTATCTTTGAAGTAATATAAATATATATTATTTATTAGATTTTAAAAGAGGACGTTTCAAAGACAAAATTGTCTTGAAACGTCCTCTCTTTTATTTACAAAAGGAGAGGTGTTAAATGAAAACAACATCAGTAAAGCGAGTGAATATAGTTTCGGTAAAGTTAGTTAGAGAGAGAAGTATTCTTTATGATAGAAGAAATATTCGTTCTCCACAAGACGCATATGAACTATTGAAAGGTTTCTTAGAAGATAAAGATAGAGAGCACTTTATTGTTGTAACTCTAGATACAAAGAATCAACCAGTATCAATTAACATATGTCACATTGGTAGCCTGAATGCAAGTATCGTCAGTCCTCGTGAAGTAATGAAATCTGCAATTCTGTCTTCAGCTGCGAGTATTATGGTAGCTCATAACCACCCTTCAGGTGAAACCACTCCATCAAGAGAAGATGTTGATGTCACAAAACGTCTTGTTGAAGCAGGAAAGTTAATGGGAATTGAGCTTTTGGATCATCTAATAATTGGCGACGGAGAATTTACTTCTTTAAAAGAAAAAGGGTATATTTAAGGGAGGAAAGATATATGTGTTCTTATAACGCTGAACATTTTGCTATCTTTATGTCATCACAATTTGGCATTGAGGTTGATGAAGAACAAGTTGGAGAAGAGTCAGTTCTTTTGTATAAAGAGGAACTCGATGGAAGCTATGTGACAGAGGAATTGCTTAGTATTTCTCCTAAAATGGTATTAGTTCATTCTTGTGTTTACAATAAAGAGGAACAAGAGTGGTTGGTCTGTGTAGCATCTGATGCTGATATGAACCAACCACTCTTTTTAGTTTGTCTTAAAAACGAGGAGAAGGTTTACGAAGAAATACTATTGAGGGAAGAGAATCAAGGAAAATAGGTTCTAACATAATTTATGATATGAAATAATAATGAGCTTATCTATTTTTGAAATTTAAAGTTTCACTTCAATAGGTGATAAAATTGCGATAGATGGTGTTGTAATGCACCATTTATTTTTTTGGGGGATGGTGATTAATAAATGGAAAGAAAATATTCTACACATACTATTTATATCTGTTCATTGATAAGTACGTATAATGAGAACGCTAATGTAGAAAATATTCTTGAGAAGAAAATAATTCAAAGTTTGGATTTACTCTCAATCGTAATAAAAAAAGTTCAAGCAGATAGCAAGCTGTCGCCGAAGGCTCTTGAAAAACTTCAGGATTTTGATCGGATCAGTAATTATGAAAAAAATGGTTTACCTTCTATTCATGAGGAATACTGGACCATAGAAGAAGTAACAATTTTAATTATTATGATACGAACAAGTACACACAAGAGATATGATTCAATGAGAAAAACGATATTGGAATTTATTGAATCTGGGAAGGTCCCAACACAAAAGGTTTTACAATCAAACCTAGAATGGCTGCTAAAGGCGTATAAAAGTTTAGGAATGTTGAAGTATAAAAAATGGAGTTCAGAAGTTAAGGAAGATAATTTAAGAATTATCACACCAAATCCTATTGTAGAAGTATCGATAAATAATATGAAAAATGTGGAAAATAAAATTAATGAATTAAACTTACTAGAAGGTGAATTTGATTCTGTGATTGGTCAGATTCTTTCAAAATGTGCCTATCCTGAATTATTTAAAGTGGATAAGGAAGGTTATGATGTACAACTTGTGAGGGTTATAAGTGATATTATCTTTGAGTTAGAAAAAATTGATGGCTCCATCCCACAAATGATTGCAATCAATGAGTCTATAAAGAAACTAGAAAAGATTAATGAAGATATAAAATTCAGCTTTAACACGAGCAAGTATTATACTGATGAGTATTGGAGAAAAGTCATTAAAGAAATGCAGGAGGATAAGTTAATTATAGAAATTGAAAAAGTAATAAAAGAAAAATTCCAAGTTGAATTGGATACAATAAAGAAAAATACATTCTAAAAGTAAATGGGTGAATCAGATTTTTTAAATCCGATTCACCCATTTTTTGTGTCTACTAATAGTTATATATTATATACATCAAGAAAGGAGGGAAAAAAATCATACTAGCCCAGTAGTAACAAAGAAAATTGAGGGTTAACAAAAAGTGGAGCATTTTGAAAAGTTGGTTACATCATTTTTTTTGACACAGTATATGCCGGATTACGTTTAATTTGCAAATTAAATTTTTGTACTCGATTCAAAATGCTTTGGTGCTTATGAAAATGAAGAAATTAAAGCAATACTTGAAACTTTTAGTGGGGTGAGAACTAATGACTAAATTTGAACAAACTCAAAAATACTATTCCAGTACATTAACGTTAATTAGTGATGGAGAAAAAGAAGATCCAAAAGAAATTTTGAAAAAAGAAAAAAGATTAATGGATTTGGATTTAGAACTCTTTGAAGAAGATGTTCTAGAGGAAGGAAATAATAGAGTGATGCTAGATAATGTATGTACATTAAAAAATTTAACGGCATTTGCCGAGATAACTCGTTACAAAGAAACACTTCTTTCTGATATGACTAAAGAAGCAAGAGATGAAGTTACGCAAAAAATTATAAATAATCTTGATGAATTTGAAGTAAAGCCTATTGGCTATGAAATAAAGAAAAATTCTATTGTTTTAGCCTGGCACATCAATTCAGTAATAGGTACTTCCATATTTTCTTGCCAAGTTACTGGATTAGTTGATTAAAAAACAGATGGGATGGGATGGATATGTATACACATAACGATTGTTATATTGAAAAAGATTACTTTAGAAAGGACCATTATGATGGGGAAAATGCTTTATATAGGTTATCTGCAAAAATAGAAACAGTGCCAAAAGAAATGAAAATAAATCAGTTGATTACAAAGTTGAGTAATTTGTCTGTTGTTCCAAATGAAATAGTTGTTTTCCCAGAAAAAATTGAATTACATTGGTACCCTAAAGGGTACCAAATGATCCTAGGTTATGGACAATATTTAGCATTAATACAGGAATATATCGCCTTTATTGAAAGAATAAAGGAACTAAAAATATGCTTCCTTAAACGATGCCTACTGGAAGACCCGGACAGAACAGTTTTGGGTGTACCTAATGAATTGATTAATTTCGCACCTACTTTTAGTCCAGATTGCTTTGGACTAGTAGGCGCTGAATTTAACATTGTGTATATGCGAGAAAGATTGGAGTATATAGCCTGATGCCGATAAAAAAAGTAAAATTTTCTGATTCTAAGGGAAAATTGAAAAACATAAATACAACTGAACGTACTTGTAATAAAAATTATAAAGGGAAATCAGAAAAGATTTTTGACTTGGACTTATATCCATTTAAACTCAAAGAACAAGACTTGCTTGTATGGGATGACCAAAGGGAAAAATACATCCCAGTGTCTAAAGCAGTAAAAATTATTTCAATAACAAGATGTTTAGAAACAAGAGATATAGAGGTTGAACTTGTATTTTGGGCATTCGATCGTTGTGAAACTGTAGTAATTAGTAGAGGTGATTTATCTAAGCGTGAATTAAAGAAACTGGCTTCTAAAGGTTTGGATGTCTTGCAAGACAAGCAAGCTTCTGCAGTTGTCAACTTTTTAAATAAACAAGAAAAAACTATAAACCCAACAAATGTTCATAAAGGAATGGGATGGGATTTTCAGGAAGGTGAATTGGTATATAAACATTATGAATTGATAGCTCACACTTCTAATTCAACCAAATCAAATTATATTGGGGATTATGATATTGAACCAAGGGGAGATTATTATGATTATCTCAATCTTTTAGCTAGGGAAGTTATGGGAAAAACAACGCTTCAATTAATGCTGTGCCTAACGATGTCTTCTTTAATAATAGGCATGTTAAACCGTACAAATCTATTAAACTTAGATACCTTGCTAGTACATATTTACGGAGCATCGACTACTGGTAAGACAACTGCTGCAATGCTTGGAGTATCTGCAGCTGGAGCTCCAACAGCTAGAGGCCTGCTTCAGTCTTACAATGGCACAAGGAATGCAATAGCAAAGAAATTGGCAGGTAATTATGGTGTACCTATTGTACTTGATGAATCAACAATGAATCTTATGGATATGCAGAATTTTAGTTCATTTATATATGAAATTGCTCAAAACACCGAAAAAACTAGACTTACAAAGGAATCAGAATTAAAGGATAGTCAATCCTGGAGCACTACCATTATTTCTACTGGAGAGTCTTCTATCCTTGCAAAATCAAATAAAAATGAAGGTTTAAGAGTCAGATTATTTGAATTTTCACTGGATAAATGGACGAAAGACGGAAAAAATGCAGAAAACTTGAAGAAGGGTATTCTTAATAGTTATGGTCATATAGCTCCTAAAATTGCTAAGAAAATGTTAGAACTTGGACCACAGAAAGTTGCATTTATGTTGGAAGAAAACAAGATGCTTCTATTAAAAAGATTACCTGAGAGTAAATTTAAAGATAGAATTGCAACAAAGTTAGCGTTGGTTATTACTGCAGGAGAATTAATAGAATTAACATTAGACTTGGAGCTTGAAGGTGAAGAAATTATTGGAATGCTCATCGATCAAGAATTAAAAGCAATGTCTGAACGAGAAATGGCCCCTAAATTCTATCGTGAATTGAAGCAGCACATTATTAGATTTAAAAGAAACTTCAAAATAAATAAAGAAGCTGTAGCAAGTCATCAGGAAATATGGGGGAAAATTGAAACGAGTTCTAACCAGACTCAATGTTATATCTTGCCCGTTATTTTTGACCAAATAGCAAGAGACTACGGCTATTCAGATTCTAAAGTTCTAATTGATGCACTGAAAAAAGAAGGTCTGATTCTTCACGATAAAAATAAAAACCAAAAGAGAAAGTTTATTTTTTCAAAAGGTGAAATTGATCAACGTGAAGAGTTGCTTGGACAATCTGGTTATCCTCAAAAAGGAGACTACACATATTGCATTTGCTATGAAGGAAACATCTTAGAGGAGGGCTTTTAATAGCTAGTCTCCCTTATCCCCCTCATCTCTCTTATGGATTCATAATATTATGAATGCATGTAGGTGAAACACATTTAAATAGTTTTCTAAGGGAGAAAAGGGAGACTAGGGAGAGTGAAATCTTATCTAAATATATATTATTAATACGATGAGGAGAGCTTGCGATGAACGAAAAAGAAGGTTCTATCTACGAATATCAAAATCTTTTAGACATGTTAGCAGAAATGGTCACAGAATATCTTACAAAACACCCCAAAGGAGGAGGTTCCAATGATTAGTAAGGATGAAATTGCACAGCAGAACCAAGACAAGATAGTAATTTACACAAGAAATACATCGTGGACCCAACCTGAGGGGTACAGAATTCATCGAGACGTCCAGGTCTTAAAAGACAAGTGTGAGCGGGTTGGATATCTAGTCAGTAGAGTCTACCGGGAACCAAGCTCGGAATCTCATGAGGAAAGAAGAAAAGAATTGAAGCAAATGTTGAAGGATGCTGCTGAAGGCTTGTTTGGAGTAGTCGTTGTTTGGGATGTATTTACGCTTTCTCCTGATGGGGAGGAGCTTCTACGAATAGAAAGAGAGCTTGCAAGATATGGTGTGGAAATTTGCTCAATAATGGAACCTTTCGACACTTCTGTAGAAGAAGGATTGATAGTGTTTGAATCCATGTGCAAATTACTCAATACGAGACATTTAAGGCTAGCAGCCATGCAAGGGATTCCGATATCACTGGTAGCACGTTGGTTAATTGAAGATGAAAACAAGAAAGGGGGTGAACTTGATGCCGAACTATGCGAGACAGCTGGACGACCAGCTTGACCAATTCAGCCGAACTGGAACACAGAAAAGAGCAGCTATCTATGCTCGAGTCTCCACATTGGAACAGGCAGAAGAAGGCTACAGTATTGATGAACAGGTCCGAGTACTAAGGGAAATGTGCGAGCGAGAAGGTTACGTTGTCCATAAGGAATACGTGGACAGAGGTAAAAGCGGAAAAAATATTAAAGGTAGACCTGCTTTACAACAACTACTGCATAATGCAAAAAGTAAAGACTTTGAATTAGTGCTTGTTTGGAAGGTGAATCGCTTTTCTCGAAAGACGAAAGATTTGCTTAATATTGTTGAAGAACTTGAAGGGAAAAATATTGTTTTTCGCTCATATACTGAAAACTATGAAACAGCAACTCCTGCTGGAAAAATGCAGTTTCGTATGTTAGCAGTCATTGCTGAATTTGAACGAGATAATATCGCTCAAAACGTAAAAATGGGGATGTTGGCACGAGCAAAAGAAGGTTCCTGGAATGGTGGTCAGGTGCTTGGTTATGATGTCGTAAGCGTTCCAGGAGAGAATCGTAAAAGAAAGCTATCTACCCTTGTGATTAATCCAACAGAAGCTCAAACGGTTCGAAAGGTATTTGACCTTTATGTTGAGGGGAATGGCTACAAATCCATCGCAAACAAACTCAACAATGAAGGACACCGGACAAAAAAGAACAAAGACTTCTCCATCAATGGGGTAAAAACGATTCTAAGCAATCCCCTTTATGCAGGATTTATTCGCTACAATGTCCGGAGAGATTGGAACGAGAAGAGAAGAAACAATATTAATCCTCACCCTGTAATTGAAAAGGGGCAGCACGAAGCTATCATTTCAGAAGAAACATGGGAAAAAGCAAAAAATATCATGGCGAGTAGAAGCGGCAAGCCTAATCGAATACATGACGGCGAGTTCCCTCTCACTGGTATCATGAAGTGTCCTGCATGTGGGGCAGGAATGGTGATTGGAAGGACAACGAATACACTCAAAGACGGAACAAAAAAGGTTCTGGAGTATTATGTATGTGGAGCTTGGAAGAATAAAGGTTCAGCAGTTTGTCGGTCGAATGGAGTAAGGACGGATTATGCAGACCCTCATGTACTTGAAAAGCTATCAAACATAGCCACCAGTGATGTGCTTATAGAGCAAATTGTTGAACGTATTAATAACAAGAAAGAACGAGATTCATCTCCGCTTCAACACGAATATGAGACCTTGAAAAAGGCACTAGAATCCAATCAACAAAAGAAAGAGAAAGTCCTTGGTTTGTACGAAGATGATTTGATTCAAAAAGCAGACCTTGTGCAGCGGCTATCCACTTTGAATGAAGAAAAGGAAAGACTTGAAGAAAGACTATCTCCAATTGAATTGCAAATGGGGGAAGGTGGTACACAACTCATAAACTTTTCAATGGTCAAACAGGTCATGCAGAACTTCAAAAGTGCCTATCAAGAGTCATTGACCAGAGAGCAGAGGAAAAGGCTAATGCACCTTCTCATCCGTCAAATCACCATCAATGAGAACCGAAAGATTGATACGATACAAATACAACTCAATAAAGAAGTTGCAAAACACTTCACCTTTAAAGGGGGAGAGGATTCATCTATTACGGATGAGTTCTCTCCCCCTTTTTCTATTTTAATCAACCTATGAAAAGGAGCAAATTACTTATGAGCATTATTAATGTATTCAGGAATTACATGGAGGAGCATCACCCACATTTAGCTTGGAAGGACTGGAAAGCGGATGTTAGAACTCTTTCAGTAGATGACATAAAAAACGAAAAGGTTAAGGCTACTATTCCAGATGAAAACAAACCAGAACTAACATGCTGGGTATTCTTCTACGATGGTGGTACATCGAACGTTGTGTACTTATTACAGGATAAGCATGGTTTGAAGGATATCGGAATTGGTTTGCTGAGAGATGGTAAACTTGTTAAGCCTATAAGCTTCGTATGAAGAACTGGCAGTCGGAAAGGTAGAACAATCAATACGCTTACAAGTCAGAGAGGTTTGCTCTATAAGAGTTTTCGTCTCTTTTTTCGTGTTTGATTTTCCGGTAAAGGAGGTGAGTTCATGCCACCAATTGACCTATTCAAAGCAGGCGTGGCGTTTGGCGTATCTATTTACGTATATGTGAAGAAGAACACTAATCTGAAAAAATAAAGGGGGAATAATAATGCAATATTTTTTAATGGGAGCAGTCGTTGGAATCGTAGCTTGTTTAGTATCAGAGATTACACAGAGTCCTTCAAGGAGTTATCTGTAATGAAAATGATTTATTGCTTAAAGGACCTTAATAACCTTGCAGGAGATTTACCAAATGAAATGGTAAACTACTTACGCAGTGAGTTTTCCAGTCTATTCGAGTATCTAAGTAATGGAGAAGAGATTCAAGAATTTAAGTTACCATCGTATCAAGCCATGGTGGTTATTGAAAATGAAAAGGAGCTCGATATGTTATTTAAAAAAACATCAGAAATAGAGTTGGAGTTTATTGATAGAATACATTTAGAAAACATCTATATTAAGAGAATTGGAATACAGATTTTTCATGAAATCCAACTCCATTATGCATTGAATTTGTAAATTCAAGAGCCTTAGTTTAAAGAAGATTGTGATAAAATAGTAAATATGAATCACTAAACTACTTTGAACGAGGTTATTGTATGGAAACTAACTTTAAGGTTTTACAAGATATTTTCGTTAATTGTACTGGAAACTATTCAATTAATGGTTTGTCAGCATTTCTACTTTCAGATGAAGAGGAACCTTTTAAATTATATAAGCTGAATATGTCCACCCATGAAGATTTAAGAACAATAATTTGTAGGAATCTAGAAAATGCTATTGATGCTCAATTGTTCGAATATCACAATAATACATCACCAGATGGTAATGAAAGTGTCTCATGTTTGAAGAAAGTTGAAGTACCGAACTTTCTAGATATTGAGCAACTCATCATAGAGGATAACTCCACTGGACTTACTAAGAAGATTTTCGAAGAGTCTTCAAGCTCTATGAAGGGATACGTTATTGATGTGATTGTAACAAATAATAACACAGCAAAAGAATTCCATGTTCAAATATTCTCGACACTTTCAAAATCTAACTTCTATAAGCCGAAAAAAAGCTTATATAGTTTTGGCAATGAAGATGGTGACCTGCTTCAAAAAGTAGAAGTATCACACCTAGAGTTAAATGAAAAATGTTGTGCATTTAGTATTGATGATGAGATTTTTGTAACGCATGGCTTTTTCTTTGAACGCTTATTTAAGTACGAAGAACATATAAACATGCACTCCGAGGCTATCTTAGGAAGTATTAATGGGAGCGGCTTAATAGATAACTTTCTTGTTTTAGAGTCTCATTGTAACAGGAATAAGAACTTTAAGAAGAAGCTCTTTACGATAAGTTCTGCGAGTAAGTTTGAGAATGTTACTTTTGAGACTTTTAAGAAGGTCAAGGAAGCAATACATGAAGGTCTATTTTTTAGTTTGGATTCAGAAAAGGAAACAATTAGCATCGATGAAGAAAATAGTTATAAGTCAGTAGACCAAATAATAAGGATTATTAATGATGAGGCAGCAGAAACATTAGTAAGTGAGACAAGGATATTTGCTAACCAAAGAATAAACATAGGCTAACTTATGGGGAGAGAGGATAATATCATGGGGGATAAAGTAGAATTTATGATTAATAGAGTATTTAGGTATATGCTTTTCTTAAGTTCTTACTTGCCTCTATTTATTATCTTGTTCCTAATGAACATAAATAACCTTGTATTGTGTCTTTTTATTTGGTTGACTATGTCAATCACTCTTTTAACTTTAAAATTATATTTAGAGAAACCAATAAAGGCAAGTCCTAATTTTCCAATTAAATTAGTCATGATAAATAGTAAGGGCAGTGAAGCTTTAAATTATATAGTAACTTATATAATTCCTTTTATTTCATTTAACTCAAATATTACTAACAGCGACGGAGACTTTAATATCCCAACGATATTTGCATTTTTAGTGCTTTTTCTAGTAATAGGATATCTTTATATGCATAATAACCTTTACCATATCAATCCGATATTAAGTTTATTCTATGATATTAATATTGCAAAAGGTGAAAATGGTGAAAGTCTAATTGTAGTATCAGAAAAAGGAAAAGATGTCCCACTAAATTCCACCATATATACGAGAAATCTATCTCCTGGTGCTGTAATGTTTGTGGATGATTACAAAAGCCGGCTTTCATATAAAAAGGTTGTAATTTTTCTAGGAAGTTTCTTGGTATTCTTAGCTCTATGGAATGAGCAAATGAATGATTACTTATTTAAGGTTATAGAATTTATTAATACAAAGATAAAAAACCTCATATAGATACATCACGGAGAACCGTATCATAAGTAGGACGAAACATTGTTGTGGAATTTTGCTTAAGTAGGATCCAATCTTCTATAGTATGCTTTAAAATGTATTGAAAAAATTTAGAAAAATACATAAACTTATTATATAAGAAAAAAGTGGAATATACTATAACGCTTATTTTTTATAAAAAAATGTAAAGGGGGGTGAAAAATGCGTAAGTTTATATTTTTAATAGCTATAATATGTATTATCTTTTTCCTATCACCAGCAATTGAGAATAAGATTTTTGCAAATAGTATTGAAGATGATTTTATATATGTGGACATCAACCAAACGTTATACCGTATTATCCAGGTGGAGTAACTCTTATTGGGGATTCAAATCCTGTCCGGAAAGATTTGGTTATTCCGGATGTACTAGGTGGAAAGCCTGTCACTACAATAGGGGTAAACTCATTTATAAATAAACAACTGACCAGTATAGTAATGTCGAATAATATAAAAGTCGTGGGTTACGGGGCATTTCAGAATAATCCACATTTGTCATCTGTAATTCTTTCGAATCAGTTAGAATGGATCGGAAATTCTGCTTTCATTAATAATAATCTATCAAGCATAACGATACCAAGTAGTGTAAAGGTAATAGGAGAAAACGCTTTTAATGGTAATGATTTGAAAACAATAACGATTGTTGGTTCGGATACAGAACTAATGGAAAATTCTATCCCCAATAACACAAAGATATTAGGTGCTAACCCATCAAAGGCAAAAGAATACGCTGAAGCAAATGGGATTGTATTTGAAGAAACAGCATATAAAATCACATATGATGGGAATGGACAAACGAGTGGAGAAGTTTCAGAGGATTACACAGGAAAGGATTCTCATACATTTATTGTAAAAGACCAAGGATCATTAAAGAAAATAGGTTTTACATTTATGGGATGGAATACTGAGCAGGACGGTAGCGGTACGGAATATAGTGTAGATGAAGTAAAAACAATCTCTGGGGATTTAATTCTCTATGCCAACTGGAAAATAGAGCAGTATGAATTGGTGTATAACACTAATGGAGGAAGTACAATTCCATCTCAGACGGTAGACTACAATACAAAGGTAACAGAACCACCTGCTTCAATCAAACTGGGTTATACTTTTGAAGGCTGGTATAAAGAGGATACGCTGACGAACCAGTGGGATTTCACGAATGATGTAGTAAGTCAGCCAACAACATTGTATGCCAATTGGAAAATAGAGCAGTATGAACTGACGTATAGCACTAATGGAGGAAGTGCAATTCCATCACAGATGGTAGACTACAATACAAAGGCAACAGAACCACCTGTTCCAACCAAGCTGGGTTATACATTTCAAGGCTGGTATAAAGAAGATACGCTGACGAACCTGTGGGATTTTACATTCGAGGTAGTAAATGAGAATAAGACACTATACGCGAAGTGGGTTGTAAACAGTAGTGGTGGAGGCTCATTACCGCAAAATGTAATGGTGTATTTTGAAACGAATGGTGGGGTCTTTATTGAGAATCTACCGGTAGCATATAATACAAAGCTATCAGATTTGGAAATCCCTATAAAGAGTGGTTATGCTTTTGACGGGTGGTATAAAGAGGCGGAATTGATCAATGTGTGGGATATAGCAACAGACCGTGTGACAAAAGATACGATACTGTATGCGAAGTGGATTGAAGAACTGGAAACTGAACAGTCCTTTAATGACATTCTCAATCATTGGGCAAGAGAAATGATAGAGGAACTAACTAGCAAAGGCATTATAAAAGGGTATTCAGATGGTTCATTCCGTCCAAATGAATATATACAACGTCAGCATATGGCACTTTTATTCTATCGTGTTTTTGATTTCAAGCCTAAACGAAATGCAACTGATTTTTTAGATGTAGATCCCAACCATCAGTACTTTGAAGTCATTAAGACATTACAACAAGCAGGGATTGTCGATGGTTCAAATGGAAAGTTTAATCCAAATGCTTTTTTAACTCGTGCACAGATGGCTAAAATCGTGGCATTAACTCTTGAGTTAGAACCAGTTGAGACAAGTACTTTTCAAGATGTGCCTATAACACATTGGGGTTATCCTTACATTGCTGCATTATCACAAATCGGGGTTGTGATTGGGTACAACGACAAATTTAGACCGAATGAACCAGTGACAAGAGCAGAGTTTGTGACAATATTGTACAGAGTGTTGAATCTGATATAGGGGAACTGTTTCTCCTAAAAATATGAATACTCATCCGTGTAAAAAATTACTAATTATTCATAATGTTAATAAATGAATTACAGGAAGATTCGAACGATATTCTCAAAAAATCTGAGACGTAATGATCTCATATTTTTTGCTTTGTGAACCGTATCCTAAGTGAAGAAGGTGTATTTATAATAAATCTAAAATTGCCGTTATATTCGGGCGTTTGATTACTCCGAACAATAAAGTGATTTTAATAATGATATCAGGCAGAACTTCATATAAAAAAGGCAGAAATCCCATTTGATTTCTGCCTTTTACTATTTTTATAGAAATTTGAAAAGAAGACATGCCTCTATCTACATCTTACCAAAAACTGAATTATAAGTCTATTTTTAATTATGTAAAGATGAAATAATTAATTTGCGCACATACTTCATAACGTTATGGGAAATGAGGAAAAAATGAAACAAAATATATATGATAACAATACGTTTTTTGAAAAATATCAAGAAATAAGAGCACGAGAAAATAATTATAACAACTTGTTAGAACAGCCGAATTTTCTCACTCTAATTCCAAGCCTTAAAAAAAAAAGTAGTATTAGATATTGGCTGTGGGATGGGCGATTTTGCAGCGTACTGTATTAGCCAAGGGGCAAAACATGTAACTGGAATTGATATTTCTTCAAACATGATAGCGAATGCAAAAAAACGTCATATTCATGAGGGTCTAACTTTTGAACAGATTGCATTTGAAGATATGACATTGCCAAATGCATCAATTGACTTTGTTAGTAGTTCATTAGCTTTTCATTATATTGCAGATTTTCAAGTGCTTATAAAGAAGATCAGTACTGGATTATGTGAAGGAGGGACTTTACTCTTTTCCGTTGAGCACCCTATTGTCACTGCAAATAAGGGAAAGGAAAGTTGGATGACAAATCAAGAAGGTAACTTAATTCATTTTGCAGTAGATCATTATCAAGATGAAGGACTGCGTACCCAAAACTGGCTCGTTAACAATGTGGTGATGTATCACCGTACGATGTCTACCATTTTAAATACGCTTATTGAAAGTGGGTTACAAATTGAAAAGGTGATTGAGCCAATACCTACTGAAGAAGCAGTATGTAATTTACCTAGTCTTAATAGGGAATTTCGCCGACCTTCGTTTTTAATTGTTAGAGCAAAAAAACGATCATTTTAAACGACAAAGAAATGAAGTTCAAATCCACACTTACAGATCCGATCAATGGGTTCTGTTCCAAATTATAACTATAGAAAGTAGCTATCAAATTGTACATGAATTTGATAGCTATTTTATTTATGAAAGCTACCAGCACCATGTTTAACATATTACGTTGTTTTGTAAAGGCCTCAATGATAGGGGTTTGATTCTGCTTTTCTCGTGATAAAAATTTTACTTCTTCTTCAACAGGAGTCCTGAATGGCATGAGCAACTTTTTCTAAAACGTTTTTTGGAGCTTGAAATGTGCAATTTATAATTTCGATACTAAGATCTATCATCTTTAATAAGTGACACGTGTCATATGTATTAATTGACGCCTGTGAATGTTTTTCCAAATGCCTCCAATGTATGATAAATATACGGAAGTGGAGGGTCATCAATATGAAACGTATTGCTTTTATCGATATTTTAAGAGGAATAGCCATTTTGGGAACACTGGGAACAAATATATGGATTTTTGCCTATTTAGGTGATCTTAAGTACATAACAACAATGGATTTTACCAGTTGGTCGAGTATGGATGATCTGATTCGCATCTTTGTCTTGTTTATGGTGAACGGTAAGTTATTGGGCTTGTTAACCATCATGTTTGGAGTAGGCATGGAGATTAAATACCAGCAGTCTATTCGGAACAATAAACCTTGGGTCGGGATGTATAAATGGGTGATCGTATTTCTAATGGTGGAAGGTCTTCTACACTATGTACTTGTAATGGAATATGATGTGCTCATGAGCTATGCAATCACTGCTGGAATAATCGCTGTCATTCTTAAGCGCGGGGAACGGGCAATGACACGATCGTTATGGATTGCAGGGGCTATACATTTAGGAATGGTTGCCTTGATTTTTACTTCGATGCTGTTAGGACCATCGTTTTCATTATCGAGTTCTCCACAATTAATTGCGATTTATGCAGAGGGATCATGGTTGGAGCAGGTCCAGAATCGTCTCACGAATTTTCTCTTCTTTAGAACCGAGGCAATCTTTATTATCCCTTTCAATATATGCTTATTCATTATTGGGATAAAGCTTATGCGCAACGGTGCTTTTTCCTTTTCGGAACAAGGTGTTGCCATTCAACGGAAACTGCTGTTTTGGGGGTTAGGTCTAGGATTGCCTTTGAATGCCTTGATTTTTGTACCAGGAGGTCTATTTGATTTACCTGTCCGTTATATGTTCGCCCCAATCCTGTCTTTAGGTTATTTAGGTCTGATTGCTTATATTGTTCGAACATACAACACATGGCGTATATGGAAATGGCTTGAGAAAACAGGTCGTATGTCTTTAAGTTGTTATATGCTGCAAAACATAACCTCTACAGCTATTTTTTACGGGTGGGGTTTAGGACTCGGTGGCAAATTGAATAGTGTGGAAATTATAGGTGTTTTTTGCATGATCGTAATAGGGCAAATTTTTCTGGCAAATGTGTGGTTAGCTAAATTTCCGTATGGGCCGGTTGAATGGTTTCGCAAAGCAATGCTGCAGAGGTTGGAAAGAACATGATATGAAAAAGTTATACCTCAAAAGTAGCTTTTTCACTTGATTAAGCA
The DNA here is from genome assembly GCF_059874745.1 of Niallia sp. CD-39. Lineage (NCBI taxonomy): Bacteria > Bacillati > Bacillota > Bacilli > Caryophanales > Bacillaceae > Niallia > Niallia sp. CD-39. The sequence goes on from NZ_JCBCPS010000002.1 coordinate 99,383, forward strand.
ATATTGAAAATAATGATTTACAGCTACCACTATATATAATACAATGAAAAATAGTAAAATACCTGAGTTGTTCAGGAGAGGTTCATAGCTGATACCCTCTATAAAAAACTATGGATACATGTAAATGATGCCATGTCCATATCGGATGTGGCTTTTTTTATGCCTCTATTAGTTTATTTATAGTCGTTATGTCTGCCCTCCTTGGAATACTACGGTATTAGTTTAAGGAGGTTTTTTTATGTCTGGCCGTCATAAAACAGAAGGATTAGAGGATTTAACATTATTAGGGAATAAAAATGTGCGTTATTCATTTGAGTATGCACCAGAAGTGTTAGAGTCTGTTGACAATTTACATGTAGGTAATGATTATTTTGTGAAATTTAATTGTCCGGAGTTTACAAGTCTTTGTCCGATTACGCAGCAGCCGGATTTTGCAACGATGTATATTTCTTATATTCCTGATAAAAAAATTGTGGAAAGTAAGTCGTTAAAATTGTATTTATTTAGTTTCCGCAACCACGGAGATTTCCACGAAGATTGTGTAAATATCATTATGAATGATTTAATTAAACTTTTAGATCCTCGCTATATTGAAGTATGGGGGAAGTTTACGCCACGTGGAGGGATTTCAATCGATCCATGGTGTAACTATGGTCGTCCAGGTACGAAATATGAGGAAATAGCAAACTATCGTTTAATGAATCATGATTTATATCCAGAAAAAATTGATAATCGCTAAATGATAAATTTAATAAACTTTGCACGCAAAGAGAGGTTATTAGCGACCCTCTATAAAAAACTAAGATCAAACAGCACGGTATCTTAGTGCTGTTTTTGTTTTTTAAAGGAGTGGAGAAAAAAATAATGAAAAACGATAAAGCCGTTGTTGTATTTAGTGGCGGGCAAGATAGTACAACATGTTTGTTTTGGGCTTTAAAAAACTTTAAAGAGGTAGAGGTCGTAACGTTTGATTATGGGCAACGGCATGCACTTGAAATTGAGTGCGCTAAACATATTGCACAGGAGTTGAACGTACGACATCATCTTTTAAATATGTCTCTCTTGAATCAATTAGCCCCAAATGCCTTAACACGTGATGATATCGAAATAAAAGAAGGAGAGGAAGGGGAGCTCCCATCTACGTTTGTGCCAGGTCGTAATTTAGTTTTTTTATCATTCGCAGGGATTTTAGCAAGCCAAATTGGCGCGAAGCATATTGTGACAGGCGTATGTGAAACCGATTTTAGTGGCTATCCAGATTGTCGCGATGTCTTTGTAAAATCATTAAATGTCACATTAAATTTATCGATGGATACACCATTTGTTATCCATACGCCACTCATGTGGATGAATAAAGCAGAGGCATGGGCATTAGCGGATCAACTAGGTGCTTTTGAATTTGTACGTCAAAAAACATTGACATGTTATAACGGAATCATTGCGGATGGATGCGGGGAGTGCCCAGCATGTAAGCTTCGTCTGCAAGGAATGAAAGCTTATATACAATCGTTAAAATAGGAGGATTTTATGATTAGAGTTTTGCTTTATTTAGCATCAATTGTTACGGCAAATGTCGTAACAGCGAGATTTATGCCACTTGAATTTGGGATGTTTATCGTACCGATGGGCTCATTCCTTATTGGTGCGACCTTTATTTTCCGCGACTTAGTTCAAAATAAATATGGTCGCAAAAAGACATATGCCTTTATTTTTGTAGCGTTAGTCTTATCAGCAGTGGTGTCCTTTTTATTAGGAGATACATTAGTCATCGTTGCAGCTTCCGCCTTGGCATTTATAGTAGCAGAAACGACAGATACAGAGATCTATACACGATTAAAGCTACCGATGGCGTGGCGCGTGTTTTATAGTGGCATTGTCGGTGGCTTGTTAGATTCGGTTATTTTTGTAATTGTAGGTTTAAGTCCAATTGGTGCAGGCTATGTCCCATGGGCAGCCGTCCCTGCAGCTATAATTGGTCAAGTGATTGTAAAAACAGTCATGCAAATGATTGGTGCGATGCTTTTAGCTCAAGGCTTAGCGCATAGGGAAAAACGTCTGACTAAAATGTCTGTCTAATCAATGTAATCTGCATTTAAAATAGCTGCTTTTTCATAAGTACACAAGGTTTATTAAAAAAAATAACAGCACTTTCTAATCGGATGAAGGTGCTGTTATATTATTTCAATGACGTATATATACTGGAGCCAGAATCTCAATCTTTGAGGTAACAGGATGTATCTCAATATCCAGTCTTCAACTATAGATCCAGAGAATTCGAATATAGTTCTTTCAAATAATCTTTATCCCTCTAGTTTTAATTTCACAGCCTTGTTCAATTTTCTTGCTAAATCATTGGATGCATTATTCATATATTGGGATACAAGGTTATACACATCTGATGAAATGGTTGTTAATCCTTGTGCCATATTTTCGATTAAATCATTTTGTTGCTCCTCGGAAAGAGACTCATAAAAAAGTCCAGCCTGTGTAAAATCATCCTGTTTTTCAAGGTCAGATCGTTGAAGTATGCCTTCAACATAACGACCATTACCGCTAGTAACTAAATCACCTGGCCACCAATCTGCCTGGTTGTTTACAGGTACGTTTCGAAAATCAGTTCCAATCCGATTACGTTGAGAATCCCAGTAAACATTGGCACGGCCTTGTAACATTTTATCATCCGATAATTCAGCACCATTCAGTAAATTCGATGGTGAAAAGGCTGCTTTTTCAACTTGTTCCATGTAGTTATCTGGATTTTTGTTTAACACCATGCGTCCGACAGGATGAAATGGAAATTGTTGCTGATCCCAAATCTTCGTATCATCTAATGGATCGTATGGTAGTTCCATTGCTTTATCTGGGTCTATCACTTGGATAAACAACCCATATTCCACGTGTTCTCCTTTTTCAATCGCATTATATAAATCCTGCCCAGCAATATCAGGATTTTCTGCTGCTAATTTCACTGCTTCATCATTCCGAATGTACTGCTGACCTGCCAGGGGTGACCAAGTATACTTAACATAATGTCGCTTTCCGTCAGCATTTTTCCAAACATACGTATTGACACTATAACCAGGTAAATGACGTAGACTCTTAACCGTACCAAAATTAGAGTAAACAAGAAGTGTAAATAATAACGATTCAGGTGCTCTTGCAACAAAATTCCAGTAACGGCTTGGATCTATTAAATTGTTTTTTGGTGAGGGAAGAAATGCCTTAATGGCTTCAGGGAAACGAATGGGATCACGTATAGAAAATACTGGAATGTGGTTGCAAATAAGATCAAAAATACCTTCTTCTGTATAAAATTTTGTGGAAAAACCCCGTACATTTCTTGATGTATCAGGTGTTCCTTTAGTACTGACGGCAAGTGAGAATCGTACAAATACTGGTACTTTTGTTCCTGGTTGTTGTAAAAATGATAGGGAAGTATAATTTGACATCGAATATAATGTTTCAAAGTAACCAAAAGCACCCCATCCCTTAACGTGTACAGGTCTTTCTTTAATTTTTTCGTGAATAAATGTTTGCATTGTTTCATGTTCAATATTATCTTGTTTTAAAATTGGGCCTCGTTTACCTACAGTTTGAGAGTGGAGCTTAGCTGGAAGGTCTATGTTCCATTTATAAGTGCTTCCTGGCGCTTTTTCGTGCAGAGGTTGACTCCGCGGATTTGTTTTACGATGATGCATAAATTCTCCTCCTATCATTTTAGTCTAATTTCAATGAATTATATGGGGAAATTTCGGTGCTTAGACCAATGAACATTAAGGGGCGCGGTCGCTCAATTTGTGCTTCACCTGGCTTTATTTTGGATATCTACCAGTCACTTTTAAAACTTAATCATGTATATCGGAATAAAATAAACGCTATTATTTTGATAGGGCATACGAGAAATAGTAATACAACGTTATCAAAGGTCGTAAAACGCGTGTTTTCGGTTTGTTATTATAGTAGAATTATTATTGAAAATTAATTAATAATTCAAATTTTAATTGACATTTTGTTTGATACACCAATATGATTAGTTTATTCCATAGGACAATTTTCTCTAAATTATTTATTTTGTTTTAAAAAACTGCGGAATCCCTGACAAATGGAGATGCGATTTTATTTACTTCTTTGTGAAATTAGTTCAGTCACTTTAATAATAATTTGGAATATCGGCTGAAATAGTTTTGACTTCCTTTTGATTTTACTCATTTGCAGGTAGATGGATATTATTAGAGAATAGGTTATCAGGCTGCTTCGATTTATATAATTACTAAATTGGGAGGAGATGTTTGAAATGATAGAAAGATTTAATGTTGACAAATTGGATGGTGCTTACCGATCTCAGATAGTAGCGACGGATGAGTTGATTTTCTTCTCAGGTATCCAACCTGACTCTAGAGACGGAGATATTAAAGAGCAAGTTCGATCAGCATTAGCTCGTCTCAACACGCTGTTGGAGGAGGTTGGAGAAGATCAATCCTCCATATTAATGGTTCATGTATGGATAAAAGATACACGTTATTTTGGGGCTATGAATGCTGTATGGAATGAGTGGGCTGATCCAAACAATCCTCCAGCACGTACTTGTGTTTCAGGAGAACTCTCTCGTCCTGATTTATTGGTAGAATTTGTAGTTACTGCTTGTCGTACTAGAAAGGAGCCTGTATGAACATAACCAAAATTGGCCGAGTTATTGGACCACCATCACCTAATATATTTCTAGGATCGGCATGTCTGTCTATGACCTCGGTATGTTTGACGGCCCCTGATAAATCAGGTAACACAGAACAGCAAACAAAGCAGATATTAGATATTATAGAAGAGCATTTGATAAGTTTAGGTTCTGCAAAAACACAAATATTGATGGCACAAGTTTGGTTAGCTCATATTGAGGAATTTTCAGAATTTAAAAATGCCTGGAACGATTGGATAAATATGCAGCATATCCCCGCTCTTTCTGTCGTTCAAGCCGCTGCAAGTACCCGTGATTCTCTTGTGGAAATTAGGGTTTATGCAGCAGGAATAAAAGTTCCTAATTTGTAAATGAATTAAGGTATTTAATTTCTTTCTAAAAGAAGGGTATATATAGTTATTACTTTATTAAGATGGCTTGGATGATGCTTATATAATACAATGAAAAATAGTAAAATACCTGAGTTGTTCAGGAGAGGTTCATAGCTGATACCCTCTATAAAAAACTATGGATACATGTAGATCACGCCATGTCCATATCGGATATGGCTTTTTTTATGCCTGGTCGTCACAAAACAGAAGGATTAGAGGATTTAACTTTATTAGGGAATAAAAATGTGAGTTATTCATTTGAGTATGCACCAGAAGTGTTAGAGTCTGTTGACAACTTACATGTAGACAATGATTATTTTGTGAAATTTAATTGTCCCGAGTTTACAAGTCTTTGTTCGATTACGCAGAAGCGGGATTTTTCAACGATGTATATTTCTTATATTCCGGATAAAAAAATTGTGGAAAGTAAGTCGTTAAAATGATATTTATTTAGTTTCCGCAACCACGCTGATTTCCACGAAGACTGTGTAAATATTATATAGAATGAATTGTCATTCATTCTATATAATCCTATTCTTAAACATAAAGCTGTGGTATCAGTATAACTGGTGTTACAGCTTTTTTGAAAGTTAAACCAGTTGTTAAGATTAATAGTAAATTTAAGAGATGAATTATTTATACATTTTAGTAATAAAATAATTTCAATCCTTATCTGATTAGTGACTATTTAATACCTCACAGGCTTATATACTTCATATCATTAGAGAAAAGCAGTACAATAATGATTGAAGTATAGATAGGATCTTACATAAGGAAATGAGGGACAGATTATGGGACAAATAATTAAAGGAAAAACAGCCTTAATTACTGGTAGTGGTAAAGGAATTGGAAAGGCTACTGCAATCGCTCTTGCTAAGGAAGGCGTAAATATCGGACTACTTGCTCGAACAGAAGCTGACTTACAGAGTGTTCTGGCAGAAATTGAACAGACTGGAGTGAAAGTAGCTTATGCTACAGCTGATGTCTCTTCACTAGAGCAAGTGGAAAAGGCTGTCGAATCACTTACGAAGGAATTAGGTTCATTCGATATCCTTATTAACAATGCGGGCATTGGGAAATTCGGTGGTTTCCTTGATCTTTCTCCAGAAGAGTGGAAAGCGATCATTGATGTGAATCTAATGGGGACATACTATGTTACAAGAGCCGTTCTTCCTCAGCTTATTGAAAAAAGTGGTGGAGACATTATCAACATCTCTTCAACTGCTGGACAAAAGGGTGCACCTCTTACAAGTGCCTATAGCTCCTCTAAATTTGGAGTACTTGGCTTAACGGAATCACTTGCACTAGAGGTGCGCAAGCATAACATCCGTGTAACAGCGCTAACACCAAGTACTGTCGCTACCGAACTTGCTATTGAAGCAAAGCTAACAGATGGCAACCCAGAAAAGGTTATGCAGCCGGAAGACTTAGCTGAATTTATCGTTTCTCAGCTAAAACTTCATCCACGTATTTTTCTAAAATCAGCTGGATTATGGTCTACGAATCCTTAAAAAATTCAAGAGCTAGAAACACTTACCGTATAAGTAATTGTTTCTAGCTCTTCTCGTTTAATTAAGTGTATATTCTAATAGAAATTTTGAAAATTATTCCATTTAAATTGAATAAAGAACTGATAAAAATTAAACTAAATCATCCATAATATGCGTACGGGAAACGTTAAGGGTAGCCCCCGCAAGCTGTAAAATATTCGCTTAAAAAAGTAGAAAATACTTAAATAAACAAAGACAGAACTCCATTTTTATTTATTCTTCAACAGAGGGCGGTCCTGTAAGTACAGTGGTAAATCTGGACTTTCTCCCTCCACAATTTCTTGTACGATCATCTTCGACAATAATTGGCTATAAACGGTGCCGTTATCACCAAAGGCAAATAAAAAATAGCTATTTGGATAGTCATCGTATTTCCCTACCATCGGAATTCCGTCTGATATGCCTCCATAAAAGGCTGCAACATAGTATTCTGGCTTTACTTTTATCGAAGGAAACAGAAGATTAAATTCCTCTATCAACTTATCTTTTTTGCTAATGAGCTTACTATCGCGGTCTTCTGGATAGGTTGCATTATCATCAAGCCCCCCAATGATAATGCGATTATCTTTCGTAGTGCGCATAAATAAATAGGGGCGAGCAGTTTCCCATAGAAGAGTCCTGTTATACCAAGCAGAAAGATCTTCGACACGGTTTGTAGTCACTGTATAGGTACTAACATAGCTTGCTTTTTTATCTTTTTTGATTTCCATCCCATCATACCCAGCAGCAAAAATCACATGGCGAGCTTTAATCGTATGTTTCGTTCTAGTGGAAACGATCATCTTTTCATGTTCTTTATCGTAATGATGGCCATTCATTTCTGTGTTCTCATATACACGGACTTCTTTTTTTGCCGCGTACTCCAATAACGCATGCGTATAACGAAATGGATTGATTTCTGCATCATTAATAGAATAGATAGCGGCATCCCTGCTAAAAGGATATTTTGCTTCTATTTGTTTCTTTGATAAAAAACTGAGATCGCAGTTCTGCTGCTTTAAAAATTCATATTCCTTTTTTAGGTGTTCAACGTCCTCAGGACAGCTAGCGGAATAAAGTGTATCTCTTCTTTCGAATTCAACATCAGTTGTGAAGGTTTTGGAGGCTAATTCTATCTCGTCTATTGCGCCTTTTAATAGCTGTAGGTGTCTACTTATGTAATCTGCTCCAAAGGTATTGATCAAGTCTGTAAACATTTTTTCACCAGAATATTGAAGGAGGGCAGTATTCGTACAGGTACTCCCGCTACCTATTGTTTCTTTTTCTATTACAACAACATCTAAATCAGCTTCAGCTAGATAATAGGCACACTGTGCTCCTGAGCTTCCGCCCCCAATGATTAACACATCACAAGAAATATCCTCTTCCAATGCAGGGTAAGATGGAGCGTCAGGATAGGTAATGGGCCAATAATAGGTTCCAGCATGTAATTTCATATACATCCTCCTATGTTATAAAAGATAATCTTACTATCTCCAAACTTGTATTCGTGTATGTGATTACTACGTAGAAAACAAAAGACCCCTTCACTACCTTTTCTGTAGTGAGGGGTTTTTCGGGAGGCTGTCTATTTAGTTAAGAGCCATTTGATTGATTCTGTACATGGACTTTTCTTTATACATTTCCTTGTCCGCCCGCTCAAGAATTTCTTCTGGACTTAAGTCAATTCCGGGTTTACATTGATACAAACCATGGCTCGCTGAGATTGGATAAAGCTTATGACCTGCCTTAGCCATTTCCTGAAACTCACTTTGAATGTTAGTCCAGATCGTTTGTGCGATCTCCAGTTGTTGATCGAAGATGAGAATAATAAATTCATCACCGCCAAGACGGAAGAGAACGTCCTTTTCTCTAATATGACGTTTGATTGTTTCACAGCAAGAAAGGATCAGGTCATCACCTGCAGAATGCCCGTACTTGTCATTAACCATTTTTAAATTGTTTATATCAATATAGCAGACGATAAAATCTGATGCAGATTCTCTGAGGTGTTGAGAAAGTATTTCCATTCCGCGCCTTCTGTTGAGAATCCCTGTAAGCGGGTCAAGCGATGCATGATGATAAAGGACTTTTTCTGTTTCCTTTAAATCAGTAATATCTGTGCTTCCAATGAGGACACAGCTCTCTCCCAAGTAATTGACTCGTTCAAAATTAAGGATTAACCATTTGTGATTATGTTTAACCATAAAGTTTTTTAGACTCTGATGTTCCTCGAGTTCTTTTACGATTCGATGTTTTTCCTCAGGAGTATTCAGCATGAACCATCCATCAAGATTTGTTTTATCATTTTTTAAATGGAAGTATTCGATAGCCTGCTGATTCATGAGCAAAATGTTGCCGGTTTTAAGGTTGAAAAGAATCAATGGATTAGGGTTCATGTGAAATAATCTGCGAAAGCTTTCTTCATTCTTCTTTAGTTTCCATTCGTTTGTAAAATTATTTTTGCGAAATGAATAGAAGGTATACGCGATCGTAAATGAAATGACAGCTGCACCTGTTGAATTCACAAGCTTGAATAGGAATGAAAAGTGATCTTTTTCGAGCAGGAACAACCCTGATACGAAAAAAAGATGAATTCCTGCGATAAGAAAAGCCTGCTGTCTTGGTCGAACAGGAAAGATAACAGCAGCGGCTAAGAGAATAATAATATATGCATAGATGTTTCCGTTATTAAGCTGGCTGTTGATTGAAGAGACGGCACCTATAAACAAATAAAGAAATAAATAGGTGAGAATAATGGCCCCTTTGGCGTTGTCCTTGCTACGGCGGTAAAGGATCAAAAAGACTAGGGAGATTATCAGGACGATTATGTGAAAGGTAGAAAGGATTAATTTATAGATCGGGTTGTTCAATTCATCCAATAGGATAAAGTCAACAATGTAAAACAAAGGATATGTGAAGATGAGCATATAGGAAACGTACTTAATTCGCTCGAATAATAGATTATTATTACTTTCGATGAATTGTTGCTCTATATCATTGCCACTCGTTTCGTTTCTTGCTAATAGCTCCATCAGAACAACCATCCTTTGTAATAAATTCACATTTGTATTTTATCATTGAAAACGGTGACCTGCCACTGAAACTTGGAAAGGTTCTTTTGTCTCGTTCTTGAAGTTGAATTACAATGAAATAGTAAATTATAACCACTTTACAACATGGTTCTTTTTGCCGATATAAACACGATACTTAAGTTAAGGAGATTGTTTTTATGAATTCTACAATTCAGGCAGTAGTTAATATTGCCCCGATAATAAAAGATACACTAGGACCGACAGCCGCAATGGCTGTGTTGGATACGGAGAAAGTTGTCTATTTCGCTCCATCAACACTCTTGAATTTACACCTTGAAGTAGGAAAAGCAAGACTGGATGAACATGATGTTTATTTGCGTGCACTTGAAGGAGAACAATTTGTTTTTAAAACAGAAGATCCTACCTTGTTCGGTGCACCTGTTGTAACATCGGTAACACCAATTCGAGATATAGAAACAAAAGAAATTGTTGGCATATTGTCTTTGTCTAGAACATTGGAGCATCAAGAGAAGTTAGATAAAGAGCTTACAAAATTAAATGAGATTATCGATGCATTACAAGGTAAGGTACAGCATGTAGCAGCACAAGCAGAAGAACTTTCCGCTACGAGCAGTGACATTAATGAACAAGCTAAAAGTGCAAACCAAAACTCACGTCAAATAGGCGAAGTGGTTCAATTAATTGAAAAAATTTCTACACAGACAAACCTTCTTGGGTTAAATGCAGCAATTGAAGCAGCACGTTCTGGAGAGGCAGGAAGAGGATTTGGGGTAGTGGCAGATGAAATTAGAAAACTATCTAATAATACTCAGGAAGCTGTAAAAACAATCGATAAATCCTTAGCCGAAATCAGATCTAGTATTGAAAATGTGACACTAAGCATTAATGAAGTTTCAACTTCAGCGGATGAGCAGTCTATCACAATGGCTCAATTCATGGAGGATATTCAGGATTTGGATGAAAAAAGCAAACAAATCTTCGAAAAAATGAAGAAAGTAACGAACCAGGAATAGGAGATTATATGATGCATCTAACACTACAAGCAGTTGTCAACTTAGCTCCTGAAATCAAAAAAAATTCCGGTGAAAACTGTGCTGTTATTGTTACCGACACTGAGAATTTTATCTTTTTTTCCCCGTCAAAAGATTTCAATTATAAAGTAAAAGTTGGCGACTTTGCATTTTCTGAAGAAAATGATATTCTTCGTCAAGCAATTAAAGGGAAAAAAGTACAAGAGCATATTCCGAAAGAGAGGTATGGTGTTGGTATGCACAACACTGCCAATCCTATTCGTGATGAAAAAGGTGAGGTTATCGGTGTATTCCAAATCACCAAAACATTGAAAGATGAAGAACTATTAGATGCTGATCTAGATGAATTACGCTCAATTGTCAGTAGTCTGCAAGAGAAGGTCGAGCAAGTTGCAGCTCAAGCTGAGGAACTTTCCGCTACGAGCACGGATATAAATGGTCAAGCAGCCTATGCATATGAGAGTTCTCAGGATATTAGTAAGGTAGTAAAGTTAATTGAAGATATTTCTGCACAGACGAATTTATTAGGCCTGAATGCCGCAATTGAAGCTGCTCGCTCTGGTGAAGCAGGAAGAGGTTTTGGTGTTGTCGCAGATGAAATACGCAAGCTTTCCATCGGCACGAAGGAGGCTGTAGGCACAATCTCTCAATCACTTCAAGAAATACGAACAAATATGGAGAGCTTGAAAGTGAGTATTGATGAAGTATCTACTGCTTCAGAAGAGCAATCCCGTGTAATGGTTGAGTTTATGAAGGATATACAAGATCTTAACGAACAAAGCAATGATATCGGACAATACATTAAAGATATTACTACTTAAAAAAGAGTCTTAGATATTAAGAGTTCAGACTGCTGACGAACGCTCGCATACGTCGTTGTTTGGCATCAAAGTCCCCTCATGAACCGTGTGTTCTATTCGGGTCTTCATTCGACCGCATGCCTAGTCTGACAAGCGTTTTCAAGACATTCTGAGGGTTTCTCTTATTATCAAAAGTACTACGAAAAAAATGTAGACAAAGTCGGAAATCGACTTTGTCTACAATCTCGAGTCCTAGATACTAAGAGTTGATTGATGTACTGTAAGGTAATAAGAAGGATGACAACTATATAGCTACTACACTAGAAAAGAAGTGCCTATGTCAAACTCTATCTTTGATTTGAATAGGCGCCCTTTTTAGTAAGTTTGTTTTTAAGTGTCAAAAATCAACAATTAAGATATATTTAGGTCTAAATATTTTAAAACCATGAATAATTAAGAGTAAGCAAACTCGTTCTCAGGTTTACTTATATCATAACGTCTTTTAAAGCTCTTCTCGGACTAGGATGAACATTGGAGAGAGGATATCCGATGCGAAACAAGAAAATAGCTTCCTCTGAGTTCGTAGGTACTAAATTCCGAAGCAATTCAGAAAATGGAGCAGGCTTACGTTTCAGCTGATATTCACGGTCCCGCATTTCCATAGGCTGGTTCAATGGATGCATTGCTAGCCCTTCCATAGTTCCTTTCAGATGGATTCTCTGCCATATTCGCCCCGCCTTTACTCGGTCAGTCAAGTTATGTAGATCACGAATCGTAATCAAACCATATGCCGCTGCTGTTTGGGTGTGGGTCTGCCTGGTTGATTTTAGCCAAAACTGGTTAGCGCTTTCATGTGATACATTTGGAAGTATTTTTCCTGCTGCGCGAAGCCATGCGGCCCCGCCTTGAGCATCCAATGTGAGTCCATCGCGATGCTTTTGAAGATCGTCCCAATCCCCGCGGTACCAGTGATTACTATCATCACTCATCTCGTCATCGCTAATAATGGCTTCTGTTGAGGAGTTCACCAATTCCATTGCACGTTGAGTATCTTCTTCCGAATCCAACCAAAGCAAGTCCAATGAGTCCCCATTTTCAAGGCTGAAGTCTTTAATTTTCATCAGTAACTCGGAAGGAATGCTTTGTTCGGTGTCATAAGGCCCACGATGGGTACGCCGCTTAGAGATATACGGATACAGAGAAGAGTCATTGTCTTTATCAGTTTGCGGAAGCAACTGTACTCTTGCGATATAGGTTGTATCTGATGCTTCAGGGAAATAGTGAATGTTCGTCTTGTATCCTTTGGCGGAAGCAGCAACGACCATATTTTCTATCGCACAACCAAGTCCCATATGCATTTCTCTAAAGAGGGGATCCATAGTTCCAAGATGTCTTGAGTGATCGGCATATAGATCGATAGATTCTTCTGTTACGCTAAACAACCACGGTTGACTATTATGGGGATTAGAGGCAAGTGTCGCTGCTTGCACGATCGCCATGGGGTCGGTTAAAATCGTATCCTCTTCCATTAACCACGGCTCGTATGCGGGACCTTTCCCTGTACTAAATACACCTTGGTCTGCTGCTCTCCATAATAACCCTCCAAACGACACTGCAAGTATCGAAGCACTGGATTTTTTAAGAAAATCTCTTCTACTTGTTTTCTTCTCCACGACCGCTCTCTCCTTTCAATATGAATTATGAAGTTTTAAGATATGGCTGAAGAACCGACATGATCAGCTCAATTCCTTGTTCAATTTGATCTTCATCCTTGGATATGCCGCTACTTTCCAAAAAGGAGAGCCAATAATTGCTAATGATCCAACATGTCGTTACTAAATTCTGCATTTCTTGCCGAGACATGTGCCTAAGGATCCCCTCATCTACGAATCTCTGAATAAACATACGCTGTTGTAGCATTCGTTCTTGTTGAATGCGTTGATGTCTTTGTTGTAGCTCTAGATCTGTCCGAATTAGAATGCTGAGTTCCCTGTAGAAGAAACTGTATTTTCTCTGCAATTGAAGGTTGGCACGGATAATGGCTTTTACGTCCTCAAAGCCGGGTTGCCAATCCTCTTTTGGAGGAAGCCATATGGAACCCCAATCTTGAACCATGACATCAAAAATAGATCGAATAATATCTTCCTTGTTCTGAAAATGATAATAAAGGTTGCCGGGGCTGATTTTTGCCTCGCTGGCAATTTTATTTGTGGAAACGGCTCCTGTTCCAAACTCATTAAAGAGAAGAATCGCTGTTTGAATAATCTGATCTCTCTTTTCGCTAGTTCCCATTTCTTAAGTCACCTCACATTAGAGTTTTTACTCTAAAAATAATAATAGAGTAAAAACTCTAAATTATCAAGATAATTATTCGAAGTACATCTTGATCTTTTTTTCAATCAGAGTAGAGAAATTATAAAGGAAAATATACTATTTGAAGGCATGACAGGGAATGGAGAGGTATTTGGCAAATTCATAAGCAATGGAAAGGTTATAGTGAAAATGGAGTATCGCAAAACATTTTCTATGTTTAGAATGGTTGAAGAGGGCAGGGGGATTACATATGTTCATACAAAAAAAGAGACCAGCGGTGCATACTAGAAAAGCAGCATTTAACACTGGTCTCATCCTGGACTTCTTTTTAATAACAACTTCGGCATTAATCAACAACAATGTTATCAGATATTAAGATCACCGTTTGGTGAGGAAGGTCCGGTCCTAGTACATATCCTTCTGAGTAAAGTTCCAAAACGCGACTGCAAGACAGACAGCAGCCCAAACGGCCAGTATTGTTAAGGAAAATGGTAGTGTCATCCCTTCAATCGGCGGTGCTCTGCCTTCTAGATAGCCGATTAAATCAAAGTTTAAGTTTACTAAGTACTTGGAGCTCGTCCAGCTTGAACCGATGGAAGAGAGAAGTGTACCTGCGATTAACACCGCCATCATCGCTCCAATTCCAGTTGCTGTATTTTTGACTAAGACCGAAATCATCAGACTTATCGTTCCAACGACTGCTGTTACGAACCAAGCAAGACCAACTGACATGAGCAAGTATTCCCACATCGTCAATGTATGAATGAATTCAGTTGAAAATTCTCCTGTTGCAGAAGTTTGAAAACCTGTTAAGACAGGGGCAGTCCAGCCATCATATCCAAGCACGATGCCTGACACCCCATAACAGACTAAGACAGTTGCCGCCATTAAGATGGAGGTATACAGCAAAACGGTCAGCCATTTAGCCATCAGAATTTTCCACCGTTTGACCGGCCGCGACAGCAATGTTTTGATGGTGCCTTCATTATATTCTCCGCTCACAATATCAGCCATTAATATAATAATGAATAATGGCAGGACAAGTGTGATACCCTGAGAGAAGAAGATGCGAATAAACGTAGGGGCACCAGGGTAGTTCGGATTGATATCGTTATCAAGATAATACTGCTTTTGGTTCAGGTCAAACTCAAGAACCTGTCTAAAGTCTTCTTGGATGCCACTCGATGCCAGCCGGTTTTGTCGATCGACAATCTCTTGCTGAAGCTCTACTCTCCAATCAAGAATCCCTTGCTTTTCGATTTGTTCTTGGATCTGGCGGTATTGTGCGTATGTAAACATGGATACTAAAATAACGAGAATACCGATGACAACGGCTAATCGCTTTTTGGAGGCGATTTTTACAAATTCATTCCGAATTAGGCCAATCATATTTGGATTAGACAATATGATCGCCTCCTGTCAACGTGATGAATAGGTCTTCCAGTGTCTGCACTTTTCTTTCGATTGTCCATACATCGATACCTGCCTTTAATAACTCTTCATTCAGAATGGATGTTTTATTTTCATCCATAACGGTGTGGATCGTATGGTCATCGAATTGTTCAGCAGAATGAACATATGGAGATGCATTGAAAATTTCGAGCGCATGGAAGGAATCGCTGACTCTCCAATCAACACCAGAAGATAATGTGTCAACTAGATCGCTTACGTTGCCGACTCTGACAATCTTTCCATGGCTCATAATTGCCACTCGATCTGCTAGCATTTCGATTTCACTTAAAATATGGCTGGATACGAGGACAGAAAGTCCTGTTTCATCGACAAGCTTCCTAATGAATAGACGAAGGTCTTTTATCCCCATGGGATCTAGTCCATTTGTTGGCTCATCCAATATAAGCACTTCTGGACGACCTAACAAAGCTTGTGCTATACCGAGACGCTGTCGCATTCCTAAAGAGTAGGTTCGAACTTGATCGTCTACCCGTGCAGTCAAATCAACCAAATCAATGACTTCTTGAATTCGCTGCTCATCCACTCCAGGCAGCATCCGGGCAAATATCCGCAGGTTCTCACGGCCACTCAAATACTTATACAGCTCTGGATTTTCTACGATTGAGCCGAGGCGCTGCATCGCTTGAACAAAATGCTTTCTGACATCAAAACCGCAAATTTTCACCTTTCCGGAAGTGGGCTTAATCAGCCCAACAAGCATTCGGATCGTAGTCGTTTTTCCGGCACCATTTGGACCTAGGAATCCAAACACCTCTCCAGGATAGATCTCAAATGATATATGATCAATAATCGTTTTCTTCCCTATTACCTTTGTTACATTTTCCAATTCAACTGTTGGCTTTAAGTCCATAACATCACCCTATTTCTATTTTAACTAAAATAGTAGAAAATGACTCTTATAAATACTCATTTTAAGAAAAGATTGATACAATCACCATAGAAGGAGAGGTGCAATCATGAAAAAATGGTTGTTTTTTATCACAATATCCCTCGCGCTAACCGTTCTGTTTGGATATGGTCTTGTTCGTGCCTATATGGATGTTACGAATCCTCCCCAAGGGCAAATTATAGCAACTTCAGAAGAAGAGGTACCTGTTACCCCAGGTGATACGTATATTGCACTTGGAGATTCATTAACGAGGGGCGTAGGCTCAGCAAAGGGCGAAGGGTTTGTTTCACTAACTGGACAAGAACTTAAAGAAAAAAACATGATTGAACGTTTCCAGAACCTTGGTGTAAGAGGTGCAAGAATTGAAGATTTACTAGAGCAAATCAACCAAAAAGAAGTCCAAAGATCCCTTAGAGATGCCAAGATCATTACCATCACCATCGGTGGAAATAATCTATTCAATCGCGGCGAAAGTTTGGAAGATTATTCAGAAGAAGCTGCGCTTGGCATTCTTGAGGCAGAAATTCCTAACTTAGAAGAGACGTTTAAAATCGTTCGGGAACATAATCCGCATGCAGTGATCCTCTATATGGGGCTATATAATCCATTCAAGCAATCGGAGGACTCAGATTCAATGGATTCTATCATCCAAAAATGGAACGAGTCTGCTCGGACATTAGGATTAACATACAATATTCAAGTTATTGATACCTTCAACCTCGTCACTGATGCGAAACGTGATCTCTCAAGTGATGTCTTTCACCCAAATGATGAAACGTATCAGCAAATAGCTAATAGTATGTCACTTGTCATTGAAAAAACTCTCATTCAATAAGGAAAAAGTGAGCCTGCAGTTTAACAAAGGGTCTAAACAGCAGGTTTATTTTCTATGGTCAGGTTTGTTTATGAAAGGAATTGGAGGAATTATTGATGGAGTGGTCACAATGGTTGGAAGGTGGTCCTTTCCATCAAGTTAGCTTCTTGTTGGAACTTAAGGAAGAGAAAGTAAAAACAATAAAAGGTATAGTAAATAAGTTATCAAAAATCAAAAATAAAGTTGAAATCGTTGATGATGAAAACATTAATGAAATGATTGATTATTTTCATAAAGGTTACCCCTATGATGAAGAAGACCCGCAATCCATACACTTACACTCTATAAGATTAAGATTGTATGTCTATTTCTCAAGAAAGAGAAAATCGACATTGCAGATAGAAATCGTTTCTGCTAATGCAATAATAGTTGATTTTTGGTTTTATGGAGATGAATTTGATGCACCAGAATGGGACCAAATTGGCATAAAAAAAGAGGAATATACGGACTTTACAACTTTTCTTAAAGAGCTGTATTCCGTTTATGAGTTTAGAATCGGTGGACTTGCAATCGAAGAAAATGTTCTTGATTTATTTGGGTTCAATAAAACATACCCAAACGATTGTTATCGTTACGAAAACGCTACTCCTGACAATTTTATTAAAAAACCATCACCATTTTTACATATAATTTGGAATGAAAAATACAAAAAATTAAGCACTATTCCATACAAGTATGAACAGCTTGATAAGCAAGGCATCCTTATTCAAACGGGTAGATAAAGTGATTAACTTTATTTATTACCGATTGCTGATACTGAAGATTTAGCTGTCGATAGGGTAGTTTCTCTTGAGGGACTTTAACAGGCGATATGTAGATTGTTAGAAAAGTAATCCTTTTTCTTCTTCAATTAACTTATGCATATGTTCAAAATCAAAAGGTGATTTAATTTGGAATATATAGTAAAAATATCATAGTTAAAGGGGCCAGGTATGAGAGAAAAAATTGAAACTAAAATAGGAAAATTAGTAGATTTAAAATTACAGTATGTAGGACGGGCATCCAACCTCTTTTGGCTTGGTTTTGGAGATATGGTTCAAATAATTCGAAGAGGCAGAAGCGAGGAAACGGCAGAGTATGCTCTACATATCCAATGTTCATGGAGAATTACTTTGAGCGGCAAAATTTTTGTTGCTTCAAAGGATTTATATTCTCCAAGCTCACAATGGGATGGAAAAAATGAGGATTTCGACTGGGATATACAAGGGAATAATAGATTTGACGAACGTATGAAAACTTTTATAAAAGACAATGGACAATTAAAAGTATTAAAAATTGATTCTGATGAAGTTGGTGGATTAAATGTCACTTTATCTGGGGGTTACACGTTAGAAGTTTTCCCAGATAGTTCCGAAGTCGATGAACAAGGTGAACACTGGAGATTCATTAATCGAAAAGAAAACAATCCTCACTTTATTGTCACTGGAAATAGTATTGAAGAAGTTTGAATTTCAACTATCTGTGTGAAAGAACGGCTCCCATTACAGCTGTTCTGTTTATTTCTATTATTGGGGCAAGAAGAATAAGAACAGTTTTTTAAATAGATAGAATTATTGAAGTTTAAACATTTTTACTACTAAAATAACAGAAGATCTTCATATAAGGACGCTCCCAAAATGAAACCTTTCAATTATTTACTCGTATAAATTTAAAAAATGTAACCGAAGGAGTGTTTACATGTCAGGTCAATTCTTTACGGGTGATCCAATGTTTCAAATTGTCCCTATTTTTATTGGAATTATTTTTTCATAGTTATAGGTAGTATTTTATTATCAGTTACCAAAGGAGTTAACCATTGGCATAAAAATGAGCAATCTCCTACACTTAGTGTGCCGGCTATAGTTAAATCAAAACGAGCAGATGCTTTCGGAAGGTCAAATTTGCATCATCTACAAGACAACCATCACCACCATTCTTCAAGCACAAATACAAGATACTTTGTTACGTTCGAGTTCGAAGATGGTGATCGTTCTGAGTTTCATGTTTCTGGAAAAGAGTATGGTTTACTTTCGAAAGATGATATTGGAATATTAAATTTTCAAGGGACTCGATATTTAGGGTTTGCAAGGAACAAGTTGAAGAAAGAGTATACATGAACCCAGAACGAACCTCTTAAAAGGTCACGAATGTTATTCGATTTTGTGTATTTAAACTACGCTTTTGTTGAAGATCACTGAGCTGTTCTGCAGCTCTATTTTTTATATAAAAAGGGATAGGTTAGTTTAGTAAGTAGAATGGAAATAAAGGTGTTTTTGTGTTGTAACTAGAAGTAAATCTTATTCTAATAAAAAGGGAGCTCACGATTTGAATAGTCTAAAAAACAATGGCTTTCAATTTCTCGATTATATTATTACAGAAGAAACATTCATAAATGAATATCAACCTTTAGCCGGATCTTTTGCAGTTTTGAAGTGTGAAGGGAACTACCTTCTTTGCTATAACGACTTACGTAGACAATGGGAACTACCATCTGGAGCTAGAGAAAATAACGAAACACCAAAGGATTGTGCCATTAGAGAACTTAATGAGGAAACAGGACAACATGTAACTAATCTAGAGTTCAAAGGTTTATTAAAGGTGAAAAATACTGCGAGTGGAAACATAAAGTATAATCCAGTTTACTTTACTACAATTGAAAGACTGCAACCATTTAAGAAGAATGATGAAACTTCAGAAATAAAGCTATGGGACCTTAATGAAGAAATTGGTTACATTGATTCGGTAGATATGAAAATTTTTGACTATCTTTAAGTTCGATTTGAAAGAACTAAAAATTAAAGAGCACTCGGTGTAAACAATCTGCTTATTTTGAACCAGCTGCCATTGAGGCAGCTTTTTCTAATTAACTAAAGGTGCAGTTTAGTTAAAGAAGAAATGATTGTAACTGAACAAGTCAAACTAAACCTAAATGTAATTTTTAGGTGATGAAAATGGATAAAAGTCCATGGGAAGCATATACCCCCGTTGAGATAGTTACAAAATAAAGAATTTTAGTTAACAATTACAAAGATGTGAATGAATGTACAGAAACAAACGGGCTCTATGTTCAAGATCAGTAGCTAATTTAGGCAGGTTTGATGAAGAATGATATTTGAAAAAGTAAAATGATTTGAGTGATATTTCAAAAAATCTGATGTTAGGGAATTGTTTTAATTGATTAATTTTTGTTTTAGAGTTAAAATTACTTTGAAATAAAGATAACTTAATTAAAAATTTTAGGGGGTAAAAATATGGAGAACTACATTAAAGATAAAGTAATAGTTATTACTGGTGCAGGCAGCGGTTTTGGAAAAATAATTTCTGAAATGACTGCTGAACTAGGGGGAAAAGTAGTTGCCGCAGATATTAATGAAGATGCTTTAAAAACAGTTGTAGAAAATCTTAAATCAAAAGGGCAAACAGCAGAATATGTTGTAACAGATGTTACACAAAAAGAGCAAGTGGACAATATGGCGAAATTTGCAGTTGAAACTTTTGGTCGTATAGATGTATTAGTTAATAACGCTGGGATTATGCCTTTATCGTTCTTTGCTGATCACAAAAAAGCAGCAGGTGCTTGGGATAAAGTAATTGACATTAATCTTAAAGGTGTTGTTTACGGCATTAGTGCAGTCTATGACCAAATGATGGAACAAGAACAGGGACAAATAGTTAATATTTCTTCTATTTATGGAAATTATGGTATTTATGGTTCTGGTGTTTATTCTGCAACAAAAGCTGCAGTTAAAGTCATCTCTGACTCTTTACGTGTTGAAGCAAATGGGAAAATTAAAGTATCTACTGTAAAACCAACTGGTGTTGCTGGTACAAATCTAGGTAATTCCGTTATAAATCCTGAAGCACAGATTGGTTTAGCTGGTCACAATGGAAATGAATATTTAAATAAACTAGAAAAATTTGTAAATGGAGATATATCAGAAGAAGAATTAGATAAAAACAGCACAAAGCTATTCTTTATCTCTCCTGAAGACTTAGCTAGAAATGTTGTCTTTACAATCAACCAGCCTTGGGGTGTAAATATTAGTGATATTACAGTACGTGCTACTGGAGAAAAATATGTTTTTTAGAAGATAAAGGCGACGTGTGAGAATTTCTTTTCACACGTCTTTTTTATTATGTTTTACATTTATAAAAACCTTTCCAGAATCTTGGTTGTGATTAATTAATACAAAAAAGGTCCTTGCACTTGACGTAACGTCAAGTGATAAAGTTCAAAAGGAAAGGGAGTGAGATGAATGACAATGGAAAAAAATTATGCCATTGGAGAATTTTCGAAACTGACAGGAATAACTGAACGCACACTGCGTCACTATGATCAAATTGGCCTATTGAAACCTTCGGAATACACAGAACAGGGGCATCGGAAGTATAACAATACATCCATTGCGCAACTTCAAAAAATATTAGTCTTAAAATTTTTGGATTTGTCACTAGAGGAGATCTCCGAATATCTTAAGCAGCCTGAGCAGGATTTTTCAAAGACACTGATCACTCAGGCAAAAATGCTAGAAGAAAAACGAAAACAGATTGATGTAGTTTTACAGGCCATTGCCTCTGTACAAAGAACCATATCAGAATCAGAAGTCGTCGATCATGATACACTGCTTGTGCTTATTCATGCTTTGAAAAATGAAGAAGCACGAAACCGCTGGATCAATGAGCATGGGGCGGACTCGATTTATCATAAGTTACAATCGTACACTGCTCGACTTGACTTGGATAAGGAAATGACCATGTGGACTAGTAAAATGAAGCGATTCATTCAAGAAGGAAAAAAACCTAATGATCCTGAGGTGCTAAATCATACCGAAGCCATGATATCCAATATGAAGGCGACAGTCAAACCTCTTATAGACGATGAAATGATAAAACAGCTCGAGAATAATGAAGATTCTTATGAAAACCCTAATCCTTATTTATTTCCTAGTGCTTTTAACAAAGAAGAGGAAACGTTTATGGAAATGGTTATTGAGGAACTGATTAGCAGGAAAATAGCCCTTCATCAGGACGGAAAGAAAGATTTGTAAAGATAACAAAGGTGCTTCTTCAAAATAGGACGCTCTTCTTTATTAAGAAAGCGTCTATTTGTATAAAATTAAGTTTAATGAGGTTTTATGGAAGGAAGGGGCAGCATGCCTGCAGTAAAAAGAAATAGCAAATACAAGCATGTAAAGATGTAAGCCCCCTTTCTATGATTAGGAGGGCTTATTTACTAACGGGGCAGGGTTTGTTGAAGAAGGAATAATGAAAGGGCGTGACGAATACTGATTCAACAACGAGGAATTTTATGGGAAGTAATCTTTTCATTTTTCTTGCTGTATTGGGTATTGTGTTTATTATGTTTACACCTGTTATTTCCAAATAAAATAAACGAATTTCCAACATAGAGAGAAGGTAAATCAAAGAAAAGACATACCTTTTAAAACTAACAATGCTTAGTTCAAAGTACATCTGCCAAACTATGCAGTTGTTCTTATTACTTAAAAGGGCAGATTAGTTGAATAGACCTGTGGTAATAATGATCCGGAGGTTGGGATATGAACAAGAAAGAAATAGTTAGTATCATTGTTCTTATTATTATTATAGTAGGCAACTTTTTATATGAACAATCAAAGAAAACCACATATGAAGAAGTGATGGCAAATTTAATTGAAGAGGGTGAAGAGGTTGAGCAAATAACGGTTTATAGCCAAATACCACTTGTTACGAAAACGGCTTCAACTACAATAGATGACCAAAAATTAATAAATAATATTTTTAACCAACAAATTAAACTAAAAAAGATTGATCCACTAAAACTCCCAGTAATATTGACTACTTTAGTAATTAAAACTAATAAAGACTCATATGTAATTGGGTTTGATGGGAATAGCATTATGATTGGCTCTACAAGATACATAACAACGAATCCGCAGGTCAATCCGATAGTAATGATGTTAGTAAAGGAAGATTTAGAATGGGAAATAATAGAGTATACACCATTCAGTTGGAAATAACAGATATGTAATTAAATATGACGGTGTAATAGTTACTTTTCTTCAATGGGTGCTTATATTCAAGACAGCTGCCAATTCAGGTGACTTTTCTTTTTTCAATAAAGAGGCAGGTTAATGTAATAACAATTGCGAATCATCTTATGAATCCGAATGAGTATTTAATTGTCTTGGAGGTTTAATATGGAGTTTTATCAATTTAATAAGGAAAGTGGTAAGAAGATCTCAAAATTTAATTCAGACTTTGTAATGTCTAGTATTGTTCAAACTGTAAAGGCAACTCATGTAGGTTGCATGTACTTACAAGAAAACGGAGTTATTGGCTATCATCAAGCAGTAGTACCTCAACTTCTTTTAGTCATGAATGGAGAAGGTTTTGTTCGAGGTGATAAAGAAGAATACACGAAAGATCAATCAGGAGATGCTGTTTTTTGGGAAAAAGATGAATGGCATGAAACTAAAACTGAAACAGGATTAATTGCTATTGTTATTGAAAGTGAAGAACTAATTCCCTCATCATTTATGCCTTTAAATAAAGCAAAAAATAAATTTTAAACTATAAATTCTTTAGGAGAGGATAATTTGAATTGGAAACTTCCAATTTCGGTTAAAGGAATTATCTTCAGCAATGACCAAGTAATCTTACTAAAAAATGAACGTAATGAATGGGAATTGCCTGGTGGTAGGTTAGAGCAAGGAGAAACACCAGAGGAATGTGTCATTAGGGAAATTCGAGAAGAATTAGGACTTTCATGTTTAATAAACAACTTAATTGATATATGGGTTTATGAAGTAATAGAAGGAAAGCATGTACTGATTGTTACTTACTTGTGTAACTGCACGGAGATATGGAATGTTAAAATTAGTGATGAACATTCAATGTTTGATTGGATTTCAATTGAGGAGATTAATACCGTTAATTTGCCCAAAGGTTACGTGAACTCGATTAGAAAGGCAAATTACTTAATAAACATGTGACGTTGCTCTTTCCAAAACACTAGCCCCTCTCTATGATTAGGAGGGCTTTTTTCACTAACGGGGGCAGTCCTCAAATAAGGAAGTCCTTTTTCTTATGGAACAAACGGGATAGCTTAGCTGATAGGTATAACTAAAAAGTACTCCAACGGATATTAATGGTTGAAGCACTTTAATACATTAATTATTGTGCACTTGCCTCTTCATTTGAGCGTTTATTTCCTTTATAAATAAAATAAAGAGCAATAATCATAAACAATAATGCAAACCAACGTTTAGTATCAAGGGAGAGAACTAAACTATTAAACCAACCAAAATGATCAATTGCGATTCCACTGACCAATTGTCCGAAGATAACAGTAATACTGGTTGCAATAACACCAATTTTCGGAACTGCAAAGACGTTAAAAAGTAAAAAAATCACCCCTAAAAATACCGCACTTAATTGCCAAACGGGCACTTCAAAGATAGCGAATATATCTCCATGACCAAAGAAGAGAATCATTATAGCTAAAATCATAGTACCGGTGACAAAGGTTAACAATGTGGTTTCAATAGTCCCTGCCTTACGACTAAATGTACCATTAATGGCTGATTGTGCACTCAATGTAATTCCACCAAGTAGAGTGAAAAGAATCATAATTATACCCATGTTTTACCTCCTAATTAACTAAAATAAGAGCTATTATCATTGAAATAACAGCAAATATCTTCTCTTTATTAATTGATGATTTCATATTTCCGAGCCATCCGTAGTGTTCTATGACCATACTCATTATTAATTGACCAATAATAACAGCGACCATTGTTATACCAACACCAACAAATGGAACACTAATTACAATTGCTGTTAAATAAACAACTCCTAATGCACCTCCAAGGAGTGTCCATTTTGGTGCTTCAACTACATACGAAATCTTGCCTTTACCAAAAAACAACCACAGTAGTCCAACTATAATTGCACCTACAAAAAAATTATAAAAACTTGTTTCGAGCTTACCTATTGTTTTACCTAGTTCGCCGTAAATAGCTCCTTCGAAGCTAAGGGCTACCCCCGCGAATAAAGCAAAAATATATGCAATGTACCGCATTATTAAAATCCTCCCAATAAATATATCTATATATTTAAATATCCAGAATTGTCGATGTGTTAATTAAAAAATAACGAAGTTCTAATTAGATCTCCGTTTTAAAATATTCAGCTAACTTACGAATAGTTTCCTCATCTCTTCTATAATAAGTCCACTTTCCATAACGAACAGATTCGAGTAAACCTGCTTGCTGCATCATATTTAGGTAGTGAGATACCGTAGATTGAGAAATTTTAGCTTTTTCTTGGATGTCCCCAACACATACTCCGCCTTTATAACTAACCTCCTTTGGAAGATGAGCCCCTTGTTTGGGGAAGTGCTTCTCCGGTTCTTTTAACCACTGTAAGATATTAAGTCGAGTGTCGTTAGATAGAGCTTTAAATACATCGATAGTATTCATAAACCTTATTATATCTATTTATCTCGATATGTCAAATTGAAAAATCAACAAACAAAAGAATTTATCACACTTAAATGTTATTAGGTTTTTGAATGAATACAGTTATCTTTGCTAATCGAGTAGTGAAGGAAATTAACAGAGATCCTATTTCATTATTTTTTGGTTTAGCCTATCCTATTATTTTACTTATACTTTTATCAGTGATTAACAGCAGCATCCATGTGGACTTATTTAATATTTCTTCATTAGCACCGGGTATTGCAGTATTTGGCGTTTCCTTTATGTAGAGCTGCCAAACCAGGTGGCTTTTTCATATTGAATATAAGAGGCAGGTTAGTTGAATAGAGAAAGCAAAAACATCCCCTAAATCACAAATTAATTCAGGGGTATTTCTATACTAAGTGAAATACTTCTCTTAGTAGATTTTTCACTTATTTCCTAGTTAATTCTGATCTAATCAAGTCCTTATGGGCATTTTTTCCATTCGATCCTTTTTTAAAATTTACAATTAAAGAGATTTGGGTGTTGCTATTGTTCCATTTCAAGTAGGCTGAGATCAAATGATATCTTTTTCGACCATTGTCAAAACAATCTGGACTGAATTCCAAGCAGCCCCTTTTAATAAATTATCTGATACGATCCAGAGGTGGAAACCATATGGATTGTCAGGGTCTTTCCGAACCCTTCCAACAAACGTTTCTGTTTTTCCGGCTGTGTAAATAGGCATTGGATATAGTTGTTCACTTGGAGAATCCTGCAAAATAACGCCTGGTGCAGAAGATAATACATTTCTTATTTCATCAACAGTTGCTACTCGTTCCAATTCAATATAAACAGATTCAGAGTGGCTACTTACAACTGGCACTCTGACACAAGTGGCAGCCATTTTCAGGTTAGAATCTTCGAATATCTTCTTGGTTTCTTGAATTATCTTTACCTCTTCAAAGGTGTAATCATTTTCAGTAAATACATCTACTTGCGGAATTACATTAAAAGCAATTGGATAATGTTTTTTATCTTTTTTTGCAGGCATTATAGAAGCGGTTGCCTCTTCACCCGCGAGTAATTTCATTGATTGATCTTTTAACTCATTAATTGCATGTATTCCAGTTCCTGATACAGCTTGATATGTAGAGACAATGATTCTTTCTAAACCAAATAATCTTCTAATCGGCTGAAGCGCTGTCACCATTTGTAAAGCAGCACAATTTGGTACTGCAATAATACCCTTGTGTTTAATAAGAGTATGTGCATTCACTTCTGGAACAACAAGTGGAACATCAGTTGACATACGATATTCGCTAGTATTATCAATTACAACTGCGCCACTATCGACAGCGAATCTTACTAAATGTCTAGAAACTTCTCCGCCAGCACTAAAAAATGCAATATCAACACCCTTAAAGCTTGTTTCCTCCGCTTCCTTAATTATGATTTCTCGACCTTTAAAAGAGATTTTCTTACCAGCAGATCGCTTCGATGAAAGAAGAGTGACTTCGTTTATATCAAATTGAGTTATATGCTCCAGCAAGTTAATAATTTTCTGGCCAACTGCACCAGTAGCACCTACAACAGCGATATGATAGCTCTTTTTCCTCATATTATTCTCCTCCGATAATCAATTTTTAGAAGTGGAATAGATCAATTTTTAATTCCTACTTTTACTATAATGGAAGAGTTGTTATTTGATAAATTGAATTATATGATATAGTCATTCATAAATTATGATACTAAAAAGAGGTTTAGCTATGGAAATGAGACATGTTAAGACTTTCTGTGCTGTCGTTAAATATGGTGGATTCTCAAAAGCAGCACGCGAATTAGATTATGCACAATCCACTGTAACAACGCATATTAAGGCTTTGGAGAACGACTTACAATCTCCACTTTTCGATCGGTTAGGAAAAAAAGTACTTTTAACAAAATCTGGGCATCATTTTCATCCGTATGCGTTAGAATTACTTGCGATTTACAAAAAAGCACAAGAAATCCCACAAGATAGCAATCATCCTGAAGGTACGCTTACTATTACTGCGAATGAATCTTTAGCTGTCTATCGATTACCAAATATCTTACAAAAATATAAACTGATAAATCCTAAAGTGAATATTATTCTTGAGACGGGAACAAATGAACAAGCAATTAAGAAGCTGAGAGATGGAGAAACAGATATAATTTTTTTGATTGGACAATCAATGGAATACGATGAGCTCATTACGACTACTTTGTTTGATGAGACCTTAGGTTGGGTTTTACCGACTGACTTAGCTTCATGTGATAATCCATTAAAGATATTAAAGGATTATCAGTTTATCTATACAGAGAGAAATTGTGGGTACAGAACCATGGTGGATAATTACATACGTATGAGTGGACAGTTGCCTGACAGAACATTTGAAAGTTCAAGTATTGAAGTTATTAAACAATCAGTTTTGTGCGGGTTGGGCCTTGCTATTCTTCCTTATATTGTTGTGAAAGAAAATTGTAACAATAACGAATTAATCTTTAAGCCAATTGAAGCATCACAACTTATTAAAAGTAATGTGATCTATCATAAATCCAGGTGGATATCTCCAGTACTACAATCTTTTCTTAGTATATTAGAAGAAAGAGCAATATAATTTATGATTGAATAACAGTAATTTTTATAGATTACTCAGTTCGTTCGATGTAATTTGAAACGATTTTAAAGAGCCTTGCTACGTATAAAATGTAGCAAGGCTCTTGCTTAAAATAGTTAAATAAAAAATTAAGCGAAATTAAACAACTTCATTATTTCTATATGGGGTAGCGTCAGTAAAATGCTGATTTACAACGTTAAGGAAAATACCAGATTAAAAAACCCAAAATCAAATTTTTTTATATCAAATTTTGCTTTCGTTTTTTCCGCGTTTTACTACCGGGACCCCGTTATGAAGTAGTTGGTGTAATAGAAGAACATCCTAATAAAGATAACCAGCAGTATTACCTTTCAAAGAAACTTACTTATTAAGATATCTTATTCAACTTACTAGCGCATTTCTTCAAGATCAGCTGCCAAATATGGCGGCTTTTCTTATGTAACAAGCGGGGCAGGATAGTGAAACAAGAATATGGAATTATTTTTATAGAATATAGAATTAGATTTAGGTGAAGAATTTGCTAGGCTATCTTTAGAAGAGACTATGAAGAATATAGTAGGGAAGATTACAATGGACATACCAATGTATAAGAATTGATAGCTGCATATTCATTTAAATAAGATCTCTATTATATTTTCGGACTTACTGAAAATATGAAATTTCAACTATTAAAGATAAAGGAGAGTACCATGTATACAATCGGACAAGTGGCTAAATTTTTGGATGTATCTAGAGATACCCTGAAATTCTATGAGGAAAAGGAGTTAGTCAAGCCTAAGCAAAATAGTGAGAATGGTTACAGAAAATATAATCATTTTGATATATATGATATTACATCCGTCAACTTCTACAGAGAAATTGATATTGAAATAAAGAAAATACAAGAATTAAAAAGAAGTAAGAGTATAGAGGGAATACAATCGGTTATAGAAGAGAAAGAACAAGAGGTTTTGGAAATAATAGAATATAACAAACTGCTGTTAAAAAAGCTTCAGAGTGTAAAAGAAGATTGTGAAAACATCAGGAATTTTTTAAATACATACACAATAAAGGCAATGAATCCTTTAGAAATTAAAGGCGAAATGAAGCATTATACCTCATATGAGGAATATGACACCCTAAAAGAAGGCACAGACAATTTTAAAAAAGCAGTTATTCTCACATCTTTAAGAAGAGTAATAAGTTTCAATGAAGAAGGTATTCTTGAAGATAAATTTGTCATTGTAAAAAAAGTAAAAGATGGTGACAAAGCAATAGAAGGTGAAATACTATCTCATCCAAAATGTATTTATACAGTTGTTGAAGATGGAAGATGGTCAACAGGTGGGAAAAACACTGACCATAAAGTTGAAGCAAGTTTAAGAAAAGCAGCAAAAGAAAAAGGGTATGAACTATTGGGGCTTGCTTATATAAATCTATTGCTTACCACATATGAAGATGGACTTGAACGTATTTTTTTGGAAATGTATGTACCAATAAAGTGAATCTAGATTTTGAATATACTTCACCTAACTCTTAGATAGAGGAACAAATAAAGTCTAAACATTCTATGATTACAGGTAGAGTCTTATTGTCCACTTATCGAAAAAATAATACAGAAATTGTATTGACCTGTGTCTAACCCCTAGGTTTAAGCTGAAGGTATTCGTTAATATAAGCGGTATGGTATTGGCGAGATACTTCGTTATAAGCGGGTGATCTGTATGAGCATAGAAAAGAAATTAAAAAATCCGGTAGCAAGTTTTATTCTGCTAACCAATATCATTTTTTTACCACTTTTTTGTCTGGTAGGGGCCATAAAGCTATTGGGATTTCCTACATGGGTTTTTGATTTAGCAAAATGTATATCTGCTTGGTCTTCCACATTTGCTTTTGCAATATTATTTAAAAAAATCTTTCCTGGGCAGAGCTTTATAGGTTTTGTTAAAAATAAATTCAAGACTAAAATTAAATTAACTGTAATCCTTTCTGTTTGTATGATTCAATTGGCAATATTTATAATCATTTTGGTTCTCATAATGAATAAAAGGGAAGTTGACTACATTTTTACTATATCTTCATGGGGAATGCTGTTCTATTACTTTTTTAGAAACCTACTGTCTGGACCACTAGGTGAAGAGTTAGGGTGGAGAGGTTTTGCTCAAGTTGAGCTTCAAAAGAGGTATTCGCCATTAAAAGCTTCAATTATCATCGGCTTTTGGTGGGGATTGTGGCATCTGCCTATGTGGCTGACTACAGGGTTTTGGGGCATGGGTTTGATTATTTATATCTTATCCTTTATGATCTCAATCATATCTACTTCAATTATCATGACAGCATTTTATAATTTAAATCGGAATTTAATCATTCCTATCATCATCCATCAATTCTTTAATTTTTATATTGGCTTAATAAACGGAAACTTAATTGATTTGATTATGTATAACGCAATTTTTTACTTAACAACAGCAACTTTAATTATCATTATCAACCCCAAAAAAGTATTGTATGGCATGAAGGTTCCTAACATAAATAATGAAGAGAAATACAGTATTTAGTGATCTTATGTTCAGTTATATCCTTTGACTATTTTAAGCTAATAATTTAAGATCAGGCTGCTACTGGAACAATTTTTTATAGTAAATAAATAATTTTATTTTAAACTATTGGGTAGTAATACTCAAAACCAGCTTTCTTTTTCTATAATATGACAATTTTTTGAAGGAACGTACTTAACAGGAGTGCTGTTCTTCAAGGTAAGCTGCCAAATTAGGCAGCTTATCTTATCTGACTAACGGGGCAGTTTTTGTTAAAGAAGAAAGGAAGCGAAACTATTTGCTTTTACTTCCGTAATACTTACCACAGAAGAAAATCAAAGAGAGGATGATTCCTTTGAGCATGGATGACCAAGAAAAAACGCGGAAAAAAGAGTTGGAAAACAATCCTATGGGCAATTTTTCTGACGCAGTAAACCGTGCGATGTTTGGTGATCCTTCAGCATTAGTAAAAGGTTGTTGTCTTACAAAAATTTTTACGACTCTGATAATCATCTTAGGGTTTGTCATACTGTCACAATGTTCTTATTAAAGTAAAGGTGGCAGGATAGTTCAATATGGATTGTAGGGGAACATAAAAAAAACACCATTAGTCTATTGTTTATATACAATTGTTTTATCTCCCAACTATAATTCGAAAAATATCCTATATTTGGTATACTGTTAATTAGAATGACTACTACCCATTTATTAAGTACAATGTTTCAAGTAATGAAAAAATAATAATCAATTAACAAAATAATACCGTTGAAGAGGATGGTTCGAATGACAAAAACATCAGTAACAATACTTAATATGAAACGAAAATTTGATGTTCCTGCAGAAAAAGTGTTTGAAGCATGGACTTTCGCAGAAATAAACAAAAAATGGATGTTCACCATGGAACATACGAATAAAGTAGCAAAGAGTGATCTTCGTGTCGGTGGAACATGGGAAATTGTTGATCACCGAAATGGGAAAGATTACCGAGCTATTGGAGAATATAAAGTTGTGGAACCACCAACAAAGCTTGTTTTCACATTCAAAATGCCTCAATTTAGTGATTTAGAAGACGACATTACAGTAGAGATCGAACCGCATGTAACAGGCTGTGAAATGAGCTTCACACAAGAAATCAACGTAATCCATGAAGAAGGTTGGACCACAGAAGATATTGAAAAAGCACATGAAGATTGGAAAAAAGAGACCGAGCAAGGTTGGCATTACATGTTTTTAGGTTTGAAGGAATTATTAGAAACAGGAAAAATTACATACCCTTCATTTTAATATAAATTAAAGGTAACAGAGTTTTTACTTAATATGGATAAGCCTTTCATATGAAAAGATGTTGGGAATAACATAACTTTTCTTAAATAAGAAGGGCTTTTTATATTCATACCAAATATTGTATTGAAACTCTTTAGAAGAGAGTGTGAAGTTTTCTACTTACACTAACGGGTGCTTATATTCATCATCAGCTGCCAAAACAGGTGGCTTTTTCTTATTCTATAACAGGGGCAGGTAGGATTCCAAAGTATTACTATGTTTTTAGGTCTGGACTCTAAATTCCACTATTGACCTTAGAGCCTCCTCCAATGTTAATGTTGTATTTGAGGAGTGGTGAACATGCAAATTAAAGACTTTGCTGAGAAATATCAATTGCAGGCTGATACAATTCGTTATTATGAGAAAGAGAATATATTAATGCCAAAAAGACGCTCAAATGGGTATCGAGAATATGATGAAGAATGTGAAAGACAGATTCAGCTGATCATCGTGTTAAAAGAATTAGGATTTTCTTTAAAAGAAATACAACAAGTACTTACTCTTAGAAAAGAAGCCGTATCAACTAGTTGCAACAATTCAACAGTTTTGTTATTAGATGAAAAAATAATTAAAATTGAAGATAAAATCCAGTTTTATCAGCAATCTTTGAAAATAGTACAAACACTTAAAGAACTAGTAAGTGATGAGAAATATTTACAAAATAAAAAGGTTATTGAAGAATTGATAGACCTGTTTTTTAAGATGGTTCAAGAGAGGGGATGACATGAATATGAAACAAGTGGTGCGTATTGAAAACGGAATTGCCTTTGCCCTTTCATTTTATATTTATACACAGTTAGACCTTCCAATCTGGTTGTTTTTTGTCTTATTATTCATACCTGATATCACAATGATTGGATATGTAATTAACAATAAAATAGGTGCAATTGTTTATAATTTGGGGCATAGCTTAGTGTTACCTCTTCTTTTAGTCATAGGTTACTTCTTATTCTTTTTAAATGATTATCTGCTTCTCATCACCATCATTTGGCTTGCGCATATTTTTATGGATAGATTATTAGGTTTTGGATTGAAATATGGAAATTCTTTTAAGGATACACATATTCATAAGCTTTAATAAAGATAAGTTAAGAAAGAATATATTTAATAAAAGAAACCGATTTGTGAAGATATCTACCTAAACTAACGGGTGCAGAACCTTTCAAAAAAATCGTACATATTTAGTAATCGCAATCCCATTCTGATCAATTTTTCAGAATGGATTTTTTAGTTCCATATGCTATGGCCTCTTTTTTTCGAACTTTATTTCAAAGCTACATCTGGCTCCTGGTTGCCCAATGTAACATCCCTTTTGCTTTTCTACGTTATCTTTAAGATTTTAAATGGTTACTTCAAATTACTTCAAATATTGAAGCCTCTTATAAGAGTTGTTTCGAACATGCTATTTTAGTTAGTGATCCGGTTTTATCACGCAAGAAATTAGTTTGCATTTATATGGAGAGTTTAATTACATTCCTTAATGTTCAAATATTCCCTTTGATCAATAGGAATAGGAGTCCACTTAAACACGGTGTTTGCAAAAAGAAGATAAGATTATCGAGAGCATCATTATAACTTTCTAGCATTTTTGGTCTACCCCTTAATAAAAAATATCTTGACAGTTGTTATCAGTAAGTGTTAGTTTATAAAACGTAACAATTACGATTTATATAAGGGTGAGGAGAGGTAAAATGAAGAAGCTTTTGTTTAGCATTTTGTTCCTAAGTGTATTCCTAGTGGCATGCCAAGGAACAACGAATGAAGTATCACAAGAAGGAAACGCAGAATCAGAAGAACATGAAAAAGAAGGACATAATCATGATCATGATGGAGAGGCTCCAGAGGGTGTGACAATTGAAGGGCTAGCTGATCATTATCATACCGGTGATGAAATTAAATTAACAGCTGTGTTGGATGAAGAAACAGAACATGATCATTGGCACTGGTATAGTCGAGAATCTGCTGATGAAGAATGGAGTAGTGTTGAAGGACAGCTAACTGAAATCTTTACAGGTAAAGCAGAGATTAACGGATTAGAAATCAAAGCTGTTTTATTTGATGATGAGCATAATCAAATTGTGCAATCACATCCTGTGAAAATTACCATTGATGACCATCATGGGCATGATGAAGCTAGCAAGCAAATTTATCAAGGCTATTTCGAAGATAACCAGGTAAAAGACCGAGAGTTGTCAGATTGGGAAGGTGATTGGCAGTCTGTCTATCCATACCTACTATCAGGTGATTTGGATGTAGTATTCGAACATAAGGCAGAAAATGGAGAGATGACTGCTGAAGCTTACAAAGAGTATTATACTCATGGTTATGTAACAGACGTTGGTCGCATCCTTATTGAAGATAATGTTGTCACTTTTTTTGAAAATGGCGAAGAAAATTCAGGAGAATATGTTGCAGATGGGTACGAAATCCTTCAGTATGAAAAAGGGAATAGAGGAGTGCGCTTTATCTTTAAATTAGCAAATGGTGCAGAGAATATGCCTCAATACATTCAATTTAGTGATCATAATATATTCCCAGTTGAGTCTCACCATTATCACTTATATTGGGGCGATGATCGTGAAGCATTGTTAGAAGAAGTAGAACATTGGCCAACATACTATCCTTCTGAATTAGATGCTGCTGGATTAGTGCGGGATATGCTAGCACATTAATTATTTTTTAAAAGATTGAGATTTTATAAACTTTAAATCGTAATAATTTCGTTTTGGATACTGTTCATCGGTATGATTACATAGAAAAAAGAGAGGGCTTGTTGCACCCTTCTTCATATCTTGTACAATTTAAATGTAAGAATATCGATCATCATGATCATTACGATTAAACAAAAGCGGAGGATTTTTTTTGCGATATTAATCGTAATGATTATGATTTATTTTAAGGTTCAAATCATTCACTCCTACAGATGAAGTCTTGAGTGAAAGCAGTAAGTGAGTATTTGTCATCTCGTTAACGACTTTACTTGACCATATAGTACTAATGGGAACATCCATAGATCACATAATTACAAAATCGATATCTAGAATCGGTGAACCCTAAAGAAGCCCTAATTATGTTGGGTATTTCATTGTAATAAAAATGCGAAAATGATTAGTTCCTATAATCCTTGTATGACCATTGGGTAATGGTTAAGTAAGGAGGGTGTGACATAATCATTTTGAGTCACAGAGTATGCTTAGCATTCACCTTTTACTTTGTTTTATAAAAAACATGCTTTCCATATCTTCAGCTGTAATAGGACGGCTGAAGTAATAGCCTTGTGCTTCGTTACAGTGTCTTTGTTGTAAGAACTGTAGCTGTTCTCCTGTCTCTACGCCTTCTGCAATGACTTTTAAATTCAAGTTATGGGCCATTGTAATGATTGTTTCTACGAGAGAGGCATCTTTTGGATCGGTGTAAATGTTTCTGGTAAAGCTCTGATCAATTTTTAAAGTGTGAATGGGCATTGACTTCAAATAATTAAGAGATGAATAACCAGTACCAAAATCATCGATTGATAAATAGACGCCCATGTCCTGCAATTTTTGCATTTTATCTAGTGCATTCTTGGAATCTTGAATAATACTTTCAGTGAGCTCTAGTTCAAGGTATTGCGGTTCTAGTCCAGTTTCCTTTAAGATGTTATTCACTCTGTGGACAAGGTCACTTTGCTGGAACTGACGGGAGGAAATATTCACAGACATCCGAAGTTTTGGATAGCCTTGCTCTTGCCATTTTTTATTTTGCTTGCATGCTTCATGTAGAACCCATTCTCCCATTTGTAAGATTAGTCCAGTCTCTTCTGCAACTGGAATGAACTCAACGGGTGAGATTGCACCTAATTCCGGATGATTCCAGCGAAGAAGTGCTTCTGTACCAATGATTTCACCTGAGGTTACATCGATTTGTGGCTGATATACGACCTTGAACTGACTATGCTCTAGGGCCTTACGTAAGCCAACCTCTAACATCATTCTCCGTGTAACAGCTTCGTTCATTTGCGGTGTGTAAAATTGAAAATGATTTTTTCCGAGTTCCTTGACTTGATACATGGCTGTATCAGCATTTTTGATAAGAGTCTCTATATCTGTTCCGTCTGTTGGGTACATGGCAATGCCAATAGATGGTGTAATATAAAGTTCTTGGTCTTTTAGAATAAAAGAAGTATTAAGTGCTTCAACAATCGCTTTTGCCACCATTGTCACTTCAACTACTGTCGCTTGCGGGAGTAAGACAATGAATTCATCGCCACCTTGTCTTGCTACTGTGTCTTGATTTCCTAAAAACGACTGAATCCGCTGGGCGACCTCTATTAACAATTTATCCCCTACAGCGTGTCCAAGCGTATCGTTAATGTATTTAAAGCGATCAAGATCAATAAACATAATACTTAGTGATTGCATGTTTTGATTAGCTTGCTCCATAGCTAATGTTAAGCGGTCATTTAATAATCGCCTGTTTGGAAGTCCAGTAAGAGGGTCTAAGTACACCATCTGATTAATACGCTTTTCATTTTTCTTTCTACCAGTAATATCACGAATGATGCTACTGAAAAAAACCTTTTCCTCTTCCTTCCACGCGGCTAGCGATAATTCAATTGGAATTTCGGTACCATCTTTTTTGACGCCTTCTAATTCTACTGTTTTCCCAATGAATCTTTGCTCTTCAGCTGATAAGTAATTATCCATTCTTTGTTGCAGTTCTTGCTGGTATCTCTTGGGAAGAATGGTTTGTAAACTCTCGCCAACTATTTCCGCTTTGCTAAAGCCAAAGGTCGATTCAGCAGCAGAGTTCCAGGAAATAATGGACCCTGTATGATCACATAGAATGATCGCATCATTAGCAGATTCAATGACGGATAAAAATCGTCTCTCAGAAAAAATTGCCTGTTTTTCAAACCGACGATCAAACATCGTACTTAAAAAGACAAATCCTAATAAGAGAAGAATGACAATTCCAATTCCATAAGCTAAATAAGTATTTTTGAGTGGTTCAACACCTTCAAAGTGATGATGATGTGCTTCATAACTCGCTCCGGCCATCCCTGTGTAATGCATACCAGCTATTGCAATACCCATAATGAGCGAGCAAAGTATTTTTCGCCACCATATATTTTTTGCTCTCTGGTTGTTAATGACAAATGAAATAAGATGAATCGCAACTATTGATGCAACAAATGCAATGAGGAGAGAGGCTGCATAGAGGATAGGGTTATAGACGATTGTGGCGTCCATAATCATCGCTTCCATCCCAATATAATGCATAGAACCAATTCCTACGGCCATAAAGAATCCACCAATTAACACATGAATTTTCTTTAGATCAGTTCTACTAATAATATATAAAGCTACTCCAGACGAAAGAATTGCTGGGATGATGGAGATGATCACAATTCGATAATCATAGTGAACGGGTATATTTAGGTGAAACGCCAGCATCGCAACAAAGTACATGGCCCATATTCCCATTCCCATCGCTAATGCACCTGCACTTCCCCAAGCTAAACGTAAATGCGATTCTGCTTTACGAACTTGTACACCTAGATCTAGCGCGGCATAGGATGCTAAAACGGCAATTAAAATGGAGAGCATGATCAGTGAAAGATTGTAAGTACTTGTTATTAATTCCATAGGTTTAAAGATTTCCTTTATTAATGTTTTGGGTATATTTTATCACTTATTAATTGTGTTTATAGTAATTAATTCGGATAAAGTCTAAATAGATTTAGAGGTTAAAAGTGGCAATTGTTACAAAACAAAAAACTGTACGTAAGGTCACTCCTGTTTTGTTACGCTCTAGTATCTTGCAAGTAGCTCTATAAAAATCAACGTTTCCCCCATTTTAAGAGTAGATAAGGGGAAGTGAAAGGTTAAATCAGACGGTGACGAATCTGGTCAGCTTTTAAATGCACATCCGTATCACGATGAAAACATTTATGGAACCAATTTCTTATTTTAAGGCTCCAGAGAGTGAGCTCAACATTTCTTTTTTCGAATCATTGAGTAAATGCTATAAGCCAAAACCTGCAATAATTTTACAGACTTTGGCTTATGCTTGAATGTAAATAAGCTAAAAGAGTAATGCTCTATTCTATTGTTTCTTCGCAATAAAAAATAGCCGTTTGAAGGTGAAGATGATCTCCCCGTTTTTCTGCTTTGGATAAGCTTCAGCAAACTTATCTAGCAACTCGGATAGGAATGCTTGCTTTTTTTGCTCATCTGAATTTAGCGCTTTTAAATATGGAAGTAGCTTTGTGCCTTTTACCCACTCTAAAATTTCGCTATGCTTTTTCATTCGGTGGTAATATGTCGTTTCCCAGATGGAGAACTGATCTGTAAGTTGTGATAGGATGTCAAAATAATCTTGGCTAGGAAGTTTATTCGTTTGAGCATATTCGTTATCTGTGAATCCCCACTTACGGTTATTGACAACTTCGTCAATTGCTAGAAAGGCTGGAGCTTCTTCATTAATCGGCATCTGAACTGCAAGTGACCCACCGGCTTTTAAGAGTGCGAACATGTCTGATAACAGTTTTTGATGATTTGGAATCCACTGAATAACGGCATTTGAAAACACAAGATCATAATCGTTGTCTAAGTCGGATAAATCTGTGGCAGCATCATATTGATCGAAGCGCAATTTAGGGTATTTTTTTCTTGCTGCTTCAACCATATTAGATGAGTAATCAATGCCATAAACACTAGCATTAGGGTAACGATTGTATAGCTGCTCTGTGCTATTTCCTGGACCACAGCCTATATCAATAATCTTATTCGGATTCTCCAATTCAAGTCGATGAACTAAGTCAATTGACGGCTGTGTACGCTCATCCCCGAATAACATATATTGCTTTGAATTCCAATGATTACTCATTAAAACCCCTCCCAATGAATAATAATTTCTATCTTAAACTATAGCAAAGCAGGGGGTATAAAAAAATTCGATTATAATAATGATAATCCATAAGTAAAACTTATGTTAGTCTGTTGATAAACGCTCGCATACGTTGTTGTTTGTTTCGTTCGTCCTTCATGAACCGTGTATTCTATTCGGGTCTTCACTAAGGCCGTACGTTTTAAGACATTTTAAAAATTACAAACAACAAAAAAGTGGTCAATCCTTAGATCAACACACCCGTACAAGTACATATTGCTTTTCTTTAACTAAATCGCTTAAAAGCGAACTTATTTTAAAAAGAACTATCCATCCGTTTTTTTCACTTGCATCTTTGATCTAATATTTAAGAAAAAATCGTATCCGAAAGCTATGATTAATCCCGCCCAAAAAATAATAGATGAAGAAATAGGCTCTCTTTCAAATAGTAAAGAATAAGAATAATTGATAAATAAGAGAATCATATAAGTATAGAAACCAAGTATAGCTCCTTTTCGCCAATTATCTTTCTCTATTTTGGACATGCTTCTAAATAATTTCATGTTCCCTCCATATTTTGCACTTTTACTACTCTAGTGATGCACTTTATTCATCATCTGTATATAATACCATTATTTTCTCCATAAGGATGATGACCTTGCACTAAACTCATCATTTGATTGAAGAATGTTCGATAGGTTCAATCCAGTTTCCCCCTATTTTGCAGTCCTATGTTGCACTTTTGAGAGTATAGGAAATAGGTCTCGTATTATCAACGACACCTTCAAAAATGGTCATAATCTATTTGTTGAAAGATGGATATCAATTTTTCAGTAAATATATGAAATCTAGTCAGCGGTTACGAAACCTATTCATGTAGCTACAGTTTCCACGATTGTATATCAGCTAATTTTTATGTAGGTAGCAAGCACAAAATTTACACCAGTCAACGATGACAATTTTTTTTCCTGATATTTCGATCATGCCTTCTTTTTTTAGCTTTGAGAACACACGGCTTACGCTTTCCCGTGAATTACCAATTAAAGTAGAGAACTCTTGAACCGTAATAGGAAGTTCAATGTACATTCGATTACAATGGTTTGCACCAAATTTTTCTGCGAGTCTTTCAAGGGCGTTAATGGTCTTCATGTAAACATCAAGTAAGGCAATGTCTCGTAGCATCGATGTCATATCCCTTAACGATTCGCTCATGTCGCGAATAATTTGAACAGCCAACTCTGGTGTGTACATGAGCTCCAATTCTAGATCATCTGTATTCAAAAAATACACTTCCCCATCCTTAATCATAGTGCCAGTAGCCGGATAAGTCTGTCCTGCTTGACTAAAAAGGTTTGCTTCTGCAAAAATTTCCCCTGCTTTTTTCATACAGACAATAATTTCATTCCCTTGTTCATCCTGCTTTGTTAGCTTCACAATCCCTGAATGAACAAAGAATACACCTTGTGCTTCTTCGAACTCAGAAATAATTCTTTCTCCTTTATTGTAAGCTCTTTTGATTATTCGTTTATCTACAAGCTGTAAGACCTCTTTAGGGAGATTTTTAAAAATTTCTATTTTCGTTAGAAAATCCTCATGGGAGGGGTTCTTGTAGTGCGTAACCTTCGGTTCAATGATCTCACTCTTCATCCTTTTTCACCTGCTTACATGTAGTTTGGTTTTATTTTAACGAAGTGCATCGAACGATTATGTGACTTATTTCACACAGCATTTGTTAAATGAGAGGTCTAATTTTATCTTTCACCTATTCGTCACAATAACAATGGGGGTTGTGATGGTGATCACAATTACCGTTCTTTTTTATGTTTATTCTAAAAATGAAATCTTACGAGGGGGGAATAAGGTGGAAAAATCGATTGTTTATTTCATCATCAGTGCTCTTATAGGATTAGGGCTAGGTTATTTATTATTCGAGGTTTATCTTTCAGATGAAAAGGCATCAAATATGGTAGGTTATCAGACAAACCCAATCCAATCCGATGAACTTGATTCTAATGAGCAAGAAACTGAAGTCCCAATTACGCCGGTTGAAGACAGTCTACTGCAAACAAAGGGCTGTTTGGGATGTCATGCTGTAGAAGGCTTGAATCTCTCTGGTGGTATTACTGGACCAGATTTATCGAAATCGTATGAACAAATTGAAGGAAAGCATGGGAAGTCGTTGGAAGAATTTTTAAAGGAACCAACATCAGCTGTGATGTCGAGCGTCATTGCGGGAGACCCTCTATCCGAAGAGGAGATCAATCAAATTGTAGAGCTTCTTAAACAAGCATCTGAACAATAAAAAGAGACGAAAATTAGATTAAGGTGGTGCAATAAGAATGAAAAAATGGATGCCTGCTATTTTCGGTTTAGTTACTGGCCTGGTGATGTCGACCGTATTTTTTGCAGACTTTTCTCCAGGGCAAAGCAGTGATGCAGCCAATAATTCAAATAAATCGAATGCTGAAAAGGTATATGTCCCTTATGGAGAACTGGACGACTATTATATGCTTTCGTCAGGTGGACATTCGGGGCAGCTTTTTGTATACGGTTTGCCATCAATGAGAAAAATCAGAACAGTACCAGTGTTTACGCCTGACCCTGCGACAGGATATGGATTTGATGCAAAGTCTAAAGAAATGCTTGGGGGCTATACGTGGGGAGATTTCCATCACCCTGCCGTTTCAGAAACAGATGGTGATTATGATGGAAAATTCTTATTTGCAAATGATGTTGCTAATAATCGAATCGCTGCGGTTGACCTTAGCTCCTTCCATACAGTGGACATCATGGAAATGCCTAATATGGGAGGGCCTCATGCAGGAACCTTTGTAACGGAGAATACAGAATACATTGTTATGCCAACAAGATTCTCTGTACCAATTGGAAAAGAGTATGCCCCTTTAGATGATTTTGAAGAGGAGTATAAAGGGGTTACCTCAATGGTGAAGTTTGATCAAGATGCGAAAGAGTTTGAACTAGCTTACCAAATTATGCTTCCACCTTGGTCTTATGATTTATCAGATGCTGGGAAGAAAATGTCTGGTGATTGGATTGTCATGACAACATATAATACAGAATTCGCCACGACCAATATGGAAATTAATGCTTCTCAAAATGATCGTGATTATATTGTATTAATCAACTGGAGAGAGCTTGAGCAAAAGGTGGCAGATGGCCAATTCGATGAAATAAATGGAGCGAAAGTAATTGATCCTCGTAAGCATAGTGGCTCTATATACGCTGTACCTGTTGCAAAGTCACCACATGGAGTTGATGTTACCCCAGATGGAACTCGATTTGTAGCATCTGGAAAGCTTGCTCCGTTAATCACAGTTTTCTCTTTTGAGAAGGCTTTCACATTAATAGAAGAAGGAAATTTTGCTGAAGAGAAATTCGGAATTCCGATTTTACCTTACGATGAGGTTGTAGAGCGTGAAGTAGATCCTCCGGGTGCGCTAGGGCCTCTTCATACGCAATTCGATGACAAAGGATTCGCCTATAATACGATGTTTATTTCTTCTGAAGTCGTGAAGTGGAATGTAGATTCGGGAGAAGTGGTTGATCGAGTTTCTGTTCATTACTCTCCGGGACATAGTACTGCTGCTGAAGGAGATACAGCTTCACCTGATGGAAAGTGGCTCGTTTCATTGAATAAAATTGCGAAGGATAACTTCTTACCAGTCGGACCGTCACACCCAGAATCAATGCAGCTAATCGACATATCAGGAGACAAGATGGAGCTAGTTTATACAGCTCCAGTCGACCCAGAACCGCATTATGCTCAAATAGTTCATCGCGATAAAATAAATCCTATTTACATTTATGAAAAGGATGAGAATCGAGAAAACGCCGTGTGGACACAAGAAGACACGTATATTGAACGAATCGGAAATGAAGTTCATGTCTATGGAATAGCTATGCGTTCAAAATTTATTTTTGATGCAAAAGCGGAACGTCCCGATGAACTCGTAGTCAAAGAGGGCGATAAAGTTATCATCCATCTAACAAACATCGATCTTGACCAAGATATTACACATGGATTTGGGATTATGGATTATGATCTTAATTTTGAAGTCCAGCCAGGTCAAACAAGTACTCTTGAGTTCATTGCAGATAAAGCAGGAACCTTCCCAGTTTATTGTACAAACTTCTGCTCCGCATTACATCAGGAAATGAGCGGTTATTTGTTAGTAGAGCCAAATTAGGTCCTAAGAAAAATATGGAGCTAGTGTAACGATTCAGGATGGCACAAATAGAGGAAATTGAACAGTTGAAGAAGGGTATTGAATTTACATATCCTTCTTCAATGTAGAGGGGAGATGACCAACTTGGCAAAAAAGTTATCGAATCGTTCTATGTACTGTCTAATTGGAGCGGGCTTCCTTCTCGTTGTCTCTATCTTTTTTCCGTGGTGGGGAATGAAGTTCTATGCACCACAATATCCAGAAGGATTAGATATTATTGTCTACCCAAGCAAGCTAGCGGGAAATATCGATATCGTTAACGGGTTGAACCATTATATCGGTATGGCTGAATTCAGTAATGAAACCTTTCCCGAACTACAATATTTACCTTATCTACTTATTGTTATGGCACTATTGGCTGTTGCGACCGCTGTTTTGAGAAGAAGGAGCCTTCTCTATGGATTTATTAGCCTTTTCATGATCGGAGGCGTATGGGGCATTTATGATATGAAACGCTGGTTAACAAAATTTGGGACTGAATTAGATCCAATGGCACCGATTGAAATAGAGCCTTTTATCCCACCTATCATCGGAGAAAATACAATAGCTAATTTTGTTACAGATAGCTATTTTACAACAGGAGTCTTCATTTTAGGCTTGGCATTCCTTCTATCGATTATGCCTCTATACTTGGAGAGATTGAAATGAAAAAACGAATGATGTTATTGGTAGGACTAGTCTCTTGGATGGTAACAGCTCCTATTGCGCAAGCAAGCGTACAATTGCAACAGCTCATTGATGAAACACCAGTTGAAGGCGTATTAGTGCTAAACGACTCGATTTATGAGGGGAATATTTCAATCACAAAACCTATTACAATCATAGGTAAGAAAAACACTGTCATACATGGAGATGCAACAGAAAATGTGGTAACCATTGATGCTTCAAATGTAACGTTAGAAAATCTTGTTATTCGCAATGGTGGTCTTACGCGTAGTTCCGATGAGGAATATTCCGGAATTCGTGCAACAGGAGATCATCATCAGTTCCGCAATTTAGTGATTCAAGACGTTTTCCATGGTCTCTATTTAAACAATGTCAATCATAATACGGTTGAAAATGTGACTGTGATCGGGCAAGGAGAAAGTAAACTCGGTAGTCAGGGAAACGGTATTCAGTTAATTCGAGCCTATAATACCCGAATTGAAGGCAGCACCATCTCTAAGACGCGTGACGGCATCTTTGTAGAGTATTCAGACCACAATGAAATAAATAATAACTATGTGAGCGAAACGAGATATGGGCTTCACTATATGTATTCTAATGATAATAGCTTCTATCATAATCGCTTTATTAAGAATACAGGTGGCGCAGCAATTATGCAGTCACAAGGGATAGTGTTAAAGGATAATCAGTTTTCATTTAACCAAGGCTCCCGATCGTTTGGATTAATTATTCAAACGAGTAACAATAATATAGTGGACAATAATGAGTTTTATTCTAATCAACGCGGTATTTACTTGGAACAGTCAACACAAAATCACATTCAAGGAAATCGATTTTTTTATAATGACATTGGGATTGAACTATGGACAACCTCCAATGCTCAAGTGTTTACAGAAAACCATTTTAAGAAAAATGTAGCCAATGTTCTTACAATCGGCGCGCAATCAAATAATGAATGGAGTAAGAATGGGAGAGGGAATTATTGGGGAGATGAACATCCAGTGTTTGATTTAGATCAAAATTCAGTTGGTGATCACCCAGTTGAGTATCAATCTTCGC
The DNA here is from genome assembly GCF_059874745.1 of Niallia sp. CD-39. Lineage (NCBI taxonomy): Bacteria > Bacillati > Bacillota > Bacilli > Caryophanales > Bacillaceae > Niallia > Niallia sp. CD-39. The sequence continues at coordinate 144,173 of NZ_JCBCPS010000002.1, forward strand.
TCTATAGGTTGATAGAGGAGAATGAGCTAGCCTATTTGTTTTTGAAAAGCCCAGCTATAAATATATATGAGAAGGTCAATCAATTAGTAAATAAACAAAGAGTAGCAGCAAAGGATGACTTTCCTTTAATAGATCATGATGTTGATAAAAGCGCTACTAGTAAGTTTATTATTCTCGCGATCCTTATTCTATTAATAGGTGGCGTAATCTATTATAAGCACAAGCGGAGAGGGGGAACCATGAAATGAATTATATCTGGAAGGAATGGATGGAGCAATCACGTGGAAGAGGTTTATGGGTAGGACTCTCAATGGTCATCATAACCTCTTTATTTTTATTATGGCAAGCAAACTCATATCCAATTGACTTAGGGTTTGATGTCTTTCTTCTCTCGCTTTACGATATGAACATTTACTTAATACCGATCTTAGCGATGTTTCTTTCTTCTTTTTCCATCTATCAAGAAAAAGAACTAAAAACAGCTATGATGCTCTTAACAAAAAAAGAATCACCTAGAAGTTTTTTGTTTAAAAAAAGTATCGCCATACAAGTCGTAATTCTAGCCATTTTTGTTGCTTGGTATTTTATATTGGCGATTCCGATGAAGTGGATGCTTCAGTTTGAGCTTTTGGGCTTTATCGTTTTTTTAGTAACGGTCGTAACGAAATTAGTTGTTTTTAATCAAATTGGTATATTTCTCGGTACAATCTCTCATACCAAAATGCAGTTAATTGGTTCAGTGGTATTCTCGTGGTTTTTCTTCATATTCCTATTAGATTTGCTGTTTATTCAATATATCCCATCTGTTTCCTTTGAAAATATTAAACTATTTTCTTTTCTTTACTTTTTGGATCCGATGCATACCATTCGTTTGTTTTTTGAAACATCGTTAGGGTTGTTTTCCTTAAACAATATGTCTTTCCTAATGGAAAAAATGATCTGGATGGCTCCATGGAAGTTTTTGATCATCGTCGTCATTTTCTGGGTGGCACTTTTGTTTGAAGCTGCTATTATGAGCAAAAGGAAGGGGCGAAACATATGATTGAGATCAAAGGTCTGCATCAATCTTATCATAGTAAAAAGGTCTTGCAAGATATTAATCTTGTCATAGAAAAGGATGAAAAATGCGCGCTTGTAGGGCGAAATGGGGCAGGGAAATCAACATTAATCCATTCTATACTTGGCCTGCTTCCAGTAAAAAAAGGAGAGGTTATTCTTGGTGGCAGTTCAATTAAGAAGGAGTCATGGAAAAGGATGGTTTCCTATTTGCCAGAGAAGTTTCATCTTTATCCACATTTGACTGGATTAGAAAATCTACAATTTTTTGCTTCACTCGTTTCCAGTAAAGTTGATGACAAGCGGATTGAAGAGAAGTTGAAGCTTGTTTCATTATGGGATGATCGCAATGGGTTAATTATGGGCTATTCAAAGGGGATGCTGCAACGGCTTGGTCTATGTGTCATGCTTTATTACGATACAGAAATCTTTATTCTAGATGAACCTACAAGTGGCCTTGACCCACTCGGTCGTGAAGAAATCCTTGGTATTCTAAAATCATTGACAAATAAGACAATTTTTATGGCTTCCCACCATATGGAAGAAATTGAGCAGACGTGCACCCATGTCGCGTTTTTAGAAAATGGGATGATGACAAAATATACGGTCAACGATTTTTTAGAAACCCACTTTAAAGGAGTGAGAGCAAAATGAAAAATCGCTTTTTCTTACTTGTGCTAATAACCATCATACTGGGAGCATGCGGACTAAAAAATAATTATGAAGTGATGATTGAAGAAGCACCTAAGTATAAAGCTGGGACTGCTTCTCAATTTACATTAAGAGTAACTGAGGGTGGAAATCCTGTGGAAAACTTGAACATTGTTGCTCTCCTAGAAATGGAAAAAATGGATCATGGTACAATTATGGCAAATTTTGAAGATAGAGGAAATGGGTTGTATGAATCAACTGTAGAGTTTCCAATGGGTGGAGAGTGGCTTGCAAATCTCGAAGCAGAGAAGGCAGGTACAGAATTTGTGAAGGTTCTTTCATTTGAAGTGAAAGAGAGTTGATCTTTGATGATGAGAAAACTACTTATCCTAGGAGTCCTTCTCTTATTAGGTAATGTTCTAAGTGGCTGTCTGCCATCTACTGAAACAATAGAATCTCTCATCAATGAACCTGAGAATAGAAGTGATGAAGTAGTTACGATTCATGATAAGACATTTACACTAAAAGACTTTAATAAATTCAAGCTAATGAAAAAGATTGAGGTCGAGTTGCATAGAGAGGAAGACAGACTTCGTTTGCACGGGAAAGAGCTTGAAGAGCAAATGAACTACTGGGATGAACAAATTAGATATAACGACAAATACAATGTAAGTCTCTCACAAATGATCGAGCGCTATTCTATGTTTTTACTAGCCGAAGAGAAAGGGCTAACCGTAGATGAAGATGTAGTCCAAAAGACAATAGAGTCTACTATGAGCAAAATAGAAGAAGGTTACTCTACAAAAAAACTTGTAGAGAAGATTGACACGATTATTCTTCAGAATGGGCTCAATGAATATTATACACAGAGCCATCTATTAGAAAAAATAAATCATCAGCTGAGACAAGATGTGTTGAAGGAAAGTCCTAATGCAACAAAAAGAGAAATTGCCTTCAATTCAGCAAAAAAATACGAGGAGTTGTATCAATCTCAAATTGCGTCACTCGAAGTAATTATTCATATAAAATAAAGAGGCGAAGGACAACCGAGCCTCTTTATTTTTTGATGATAATAACATAATAAAAGAATTTCTACCAACACCATTAGTATTTGAGGTGACTGACATAAACGATAAAATACAATATGTAGTTTTCTTACCTTAATTTAATTCATATAATGTATAGCAGAGAGGAGAGAAATAAATGTGAAAAAAACGTTAGAAAACAGGTTGGCTTATTTATACTCTGGGGAATTATTTTCTATAATTACTTTTGTACCTGTTAGTTATTTAGTAGATTACGCATTTCCAAATCTACAATTGTATTCTCTCTATTCATTTTGGGTTTCATTTATCCTTTTAGAGTTTCTTTTAATCCAAGGAACGATCTATTGGCATGTAAAACTTAAAAGACTAAGAAATGAGAATAATGCTAGAACCCAGATTAAGGTTGTTCGACAGTTTCATAGTTTAAAAACAGTGAATATGGTTATAATTTTGACCGTAATGATAGTATTTGCTTATGATATCATCAAATGGTATCCATCTTTGCCATTAGGAGGTTTAGCTATCGCCTTCTTCATATATGTTTTTGCAATTTTAGAGTTTATTAACTACTTTTACATTCAGCTCTCCTACAATGTCTATGAAATAAAAGATTTGTTAAAAAGTAAAAAATTGAAGAATTCCTGTATGAATAAGGATTTTAGACGAATGAAGAAATTGGAACTCTAAAAATCGAGTTCCAATTATCATATAATCAGCAATAAAGTGTAACAGAGCCTTTTTTAAAAAAAGAAGGTTAAACCTACTAATGTTTAGAGTCCTAATATTCACACACTTCTAGGCAATTTCCATCGTGGTCATAAAAGGCAAAGTAGCGTGCTCCGTATTTTTGTAAATCTTTAACTTTGACTCCATGTTTCTTTAAATAATTGTATGCTGTCTCTGCATCAGACACATAAAAATTTAACGAGCTACGACGGGGCTGGAAGTGTACCTGATCATCAGTAAGAAACAATGTTAGTGATGTTTCCCCAAACTCTATACACTGGTACTCACCTTTTTCGCTCTTCCATCCTGGAGTACCACCTAAAACTTCAGTATACCAGCTAAGCGAAGTATCAATATTTCGTGTTGGAACAAAAACAGTATCAATTTTTTGAAACATTTTTGACATTGTGAGAACACTTCCTTTCTATTAGAATGATTAATCCACTGATTCATAGTGAGTCCTTATCGTAGAGCTACAATATTTAATTTTTATTCACTTTTTTGTTTCTTTAACAACCTCAATGATGTATTTCTCTATTTCTTTTGCGTCCTTAGGGTGAAACATATGCGAGGAGTTTTCATACCAAATCATTTCTTTGCCATAAGGCGAATCTAATTCTTTCACGAAGTTTTCTACGGATGTCCCGTCAAGATGAAGATCCTGTTTACCATGTAAAAAGAAAACGGGTATATCTACCTTACGTATAGTTTGAAGGTTTATTTTCGCAAAATCTTCGATTAGAGCTTGTGTATATGTTAAGTCGTAGGCACTCCTAAACGAGTGGTAAATATCTTTTAAAGAGTAATCACGGGCACATAAAAATATGGTTATTCCCCCGATTATCCCTGGATGCTTTATGGTTTCATTTTCATAAACCATGGATTTATATTTCATTAATAAACCACGAAAATCGATCCAAGGTTTAACAGTTTTATAAGGTGGCCCACCAAGAACTTCTAACTTTTTGAGCGTCTTTTTATCATTTGCGTCTATTGCTTTCACCTTTAGCCAATAATAACAGTATTGGTCATTTTCAGCCCAATTCAAAAGCTGAGAGATGCCTACATAAGAATGGAGCTTTTTAGGATAACTTGAGGCAATCGATAAACCTATTACAGTTCCCCAAGAATGAGCTGCAAGATAAATCTTTTCTTGATCAAATCTCTCTCTTAAATAATCAATTAATTCGTTGCAGTCGTGAATATATTGTTCAACTCTTATTGATTCAGATGGAATCGATTTATCATATGATTTCCCCTCACCTCTTTGATCCCAAAACACTAATACGAAATGCTTAACGAGCTCTTTAGTCGCAATTGCGATCGCATAATCTTGACCACGCGATGCTACACCGGGAACTGGCATACATGGTCCTCCATGAATAAATAATAAAATTGGGTTTTTAGGGTTCTCTGCTTGAATAAGAATGGACTGATTCACACCACCTAATAAAACATTTTCAACCGAATCGAGCCCTGTATCCGCAATCATAAAATCTCTTTTTCTCATGAAAAATACCATTCTTCACTCCCCCAAAAGCTTCATCCACTTTTACTCTATTATTCAACTAGTAACAAACTTATGCATATTTTTTCGAAAAGAGTTATTAGTATTTTGTGTATCACAAAAAAAGTCATCTATTTTTTCGCACATAGTCATTGGAAAAATGACATGTTCATTGCTCATTGGGAAGCTTTGATAGAATATGAATCAGTTTAAACATGAACATAATTCCCTTTCGGTGATAGCGGAACTGATTTAAGCTTCCAATGATGTAAGTGTCTAGTTCAGGATGGTAAAACATAAAGGAGCCAGTCATTCCTGCATTTCCCCAAACATTGTATTTTTTTGGCATGAACAATGGTACGGTTTTAAAATTCATGATTCCGTATCCGTAATCAATACCAAGCGAAAACTTTGCCCAGTTCTTCATTTGTTCCATTGTCTCTTGATTCAAAATCTCCTGCTTGACCAGTGCTTTCATAAATTTCAACAAATCTTCTGCCGTAGCGACAATTCCTCCACCTGCATAATCAATACTCAAGCTGCGATAGTGAGTTAATTCTGTTCGACCTTTATAAAAATTTGCGATAGGATAGATGCTTTTTTCAAGTGGTTCAGAATGTTGTAGTAGATAGGAGTGTTTCATATCAATCGGTGTAAAAATGTAGTGTTGAAGTGCTTTGTGAAAAGGCATAGTTGTAATATTCTCAATGATTAATCCTAGTAGCTGATAACCAGTATCTGAATAATGAAACCTTTCCCCAGGTGGGAAATGTGAAGCAAGATTTTCTTTGCTCCATTGAATTACTTGCTGTGGTGACCAAAACGTGGTTGGTTCTTCTAGAATCCTATTAATCATTGTTCTTCCCTGTTTTGGCTTATCCTCGAAGTAGTCAGGAAGACCTGATGTATGATTGAGTAAATGTTTGATTTTGATAGCCTTTGTATAATCTGTTTTTTTATATACATGTAAATTGTTCAGTAAATCAGGATTTAAAAAGGATGCAATATAATCTTCATAAGTTAATTTTCCTTGTTCTTTCAATATGCCAATTAACACAGAGGTAAACAACTTTCCGACACTTGCAATAAAGAAAGGTTGTTCAGGTTGAGCAGGAATACTCCCTGTTGAGCCTCCAGCAATATTAATGTGGATTCCTAATTTTTCTGAGTGCACTAATAAATGGGCATTGCGTATGTTGTCATCTTTCCGTATTGTTTTTCTAAAGCGATTTTCAATGGACATTCTAATTTCTTCTATCTGAATAATACTCACTTCCCCTCATTTTGTCTAAGGCGCGCTGCAGCAATGATATCTGTTGCTGTACGATCTAAAAGCTCGATCGCTTTTTTTTCTTCACACAAATCCTCTGGCAGTAATCGATTAGCTACCATAGTTGAAAGTCCGACTGAAAAGATTCTCATCTTTAATAAGATCATCATCAACTCCTCATCTGTAAAGCCCTTAAGTTTAGGATCACCCTTCATATGCAATATTAAATCATATCCCATTTCTTCGTCGTAATTTTCAAGATAGTCATTATGTTTCATGATCAAATCACGAAATAGGACACTGTACTCTTTAGCAAAGCGCAGGCTTGCTACTCCTATATCATGAAATGGATCTCCAGAATCTTGGTCTGTTAACAGTTGTTTACTTAGTTCATATATTTTTTTTAAGACATTTCGTTTTAGTTCATCAACATCGTTAAAATTGACGTAAATGGGTGCAATTGAGCTTCCTAATCGATCAGCTACTTTTCTAATTGTAATGTTATCAATTCCTTCCATCGTTGCAATTTCAAAAGCGGCGTCAATGATTTGCTGCTTGGAATATTTATTCTTAGGTGCCATGATAGGATCTCCATTTCTGAGTCTGAATTATATAGATCAAACGATATATATTAAATATTATATATCATGTTTAAGGTTTGCAAAACTTTATTTTCAAAAAAATCAAAACACTTTAAAAGTATAAAGAAACCTGAACAAGAAATTAGATGTGACGGGGGAAGATTATTTGTTTGTATAAATCATGTACCCTAGAACTCACATGTTGCAATGACCGTAGTTAACAAATTTTCGAAAGATCTAGTTGTATGTCTAGAATGGATATGTGAAAATAGCGATGAAATTGTCCTTGAAATTGGAGTGGTAATGTTGAAATATACTTGTCCTTGCTGTGGTTATAAAACATTAGATGAAGAACCCCCTGGAACTTATGAAATTTGCAGTATTTGTTTTTGGGAAGATGATGGTATTCAATATGATGACCCTGATTACGATGGTGGAGCAAACATCCCGTCATTAAGACAAGCACAAAAAAACTTTCTTGAACTTGGAGCTTGCGAAGAGAGATGTTTAGAATTTGTGAGGAAACCGAATAAGCTTGATGAAAGAGATCTCAATTGGAAGCCCTTAGAAAGCGCTGTTGATGGATAAAAGCAACAGCCTTTTATATTGAATGATTTGTGAAATACTGCAAGATCATTAAGGAGAATCAAACTGCTTCTTTACTTGTTTGCCATTTAAAACGGAGTGCGTAGGACAAAATCCAGGCTCTACATTTTATTAACAATTACGAGACGGTAGTGGGTTGTGTTTTTTTGTTTATAATTATGTAAATTTACTTCTTATTTAATCATCTACAAGGAAAGGCAATGATATAATATCGGTAAAATATGTTTTTTAAGGGGATTGGGTGGATGAAGCTAAGTAGGCAAGAGAAATCATGGATATTATATGATTGCGGTAACTCAGCGTATTCTATGGCCATTTCGACAGCTTTGTTTCCGATTGTGTTCGGGATGTTTAAAGGCACAAATAGTATGGATTTGGGGTATTTTAATTCATTAGCTAGTATTCTAGTAGCAGTACTTAGCCCGATTTTAGGGACCATCGCAGATTATAAGGATAAGAAGAAACGCTTCTTTATCTTTTTTGCCTTACTCGGTATTTTAGCAACGTTTTCGTTTGCATTTATTTCTCCTGAGAGTGGTCAATGGCAGCTTCTAATCATTTTGTACGTGTTATCAGCAATTGGCTTTGCAGGCGCAAATGTTTTCTATGATGCCTTCTTAGTCGATGTGACAAGCGATGACAGAATGGATAAGGTGTCAACGAGCGGGTATGCATACGGATATATTAGCAGTGTTATTCCTTTTGGAATAAGTCTTGCTGTTATCTTCTTCATGGGGATGGATCAAGCAATTGGGTATCAAATTGGTTTTATTATTACAGCACTTTGGTGGGGGCTACTAACCTTCCCGATGCTTAGAGATGTTAGGCAGCGCTACTATATTGAGCCAGAACCTAAGCCTGTCGTGAATAGCTTTAAGCGACTAGGTAAAACATTATTACACATTAAAAGCTATAAAGTAGTGTTTGTGTTTTTAATTGCGTATTTCTTTTATATTGATGGTGTCGATACGATTATTAAAATGGTCGTTCCTTATGCACAAAGTGTTCTAGGAAGCGATGCCTTAGATATGTTTACTCTACTTGGAATCCTATTAATCATCCAGCTTGTTGCCTTTCCATTTGCACTTTTATATGGGAGCTTAGCAAAAAAATATTCAGCAAGGAAAATGATAGTCTTTGGGATTAGTACGTATATCGTCGCTTGTATTGCTGCATTTTTCATTTCGTCAGTATGGCATATTTTCCTTCTCGGTATATTGATTGGCTCCGCACAGGGTGGTATTCAAGCACTGAGCAGGTCGTACTATGGAAAGATCATTCCAAAGCAAATGTCGAATGAATTTTTTGGCTTCTATAATATTTTTGGAAAGTTCGCAGCAATCATCGGGCCATTCTTAATGTCCATAACAAACACTTTAACTGGCAATCCACAATATAGCATTCTATCTATTATTCCATTGTTCATTATTGGACTGATCGTGTTTTTAACATTACCAAAGGAAGAAAACATTGATGCTAAAGTGATAGGGTGAGAGTAATGAACTCAGAATCAAAGAATAAAAAACATGTAATCGTTATTTCCTACGATGCCTTTTCTAAGGATAACTGGGAAATGGCTAGTAAATTGCCTAACCTATCTAAGCTTATTCAGAATGGTGCATGGTCTACGAAGGTGAAAAGTGTGTATCCTACACTTACGTATGTCATTCATGCATCTTATGTAACAGGTGTTTATCCGAACAAGCACGGTGTTTATCATAATAACCCATTTCAGCCTTTTGTTGCTGAAGACGATCAGGAGTGGCATTGGTTTAGGAAAGATGTCAAAGCAAAGACTATTTATGATGAAGCAAAAGAACAAGGGTTGACAGTAGCCGGCATTTTATGGCCGGTTACTGGTCATGCCTCAATTAAATACAATCTTCCAGAAATAAAAGCGATTAGAAATGAAAATCAAGCATTGAAAGTATTAAAAAATGGAAGTCCGCTTTTTAGCATGCGCATGGAATTAAAGTACGGTCGATATCGTAAGGGTATTGAACAGCCGTATCTGGATGATTTCTCAACAATGTGTGCGGTCGATACAATCAAGCGGAAAAAGCCTGACCTTTTCCTTCTGCATTTAATTGAACTAGATGAAGTGAAGCATGCGTTCGGAACAGAGGGTCCTCATATTGAGGAGGCGATCGTCCAGATGGATGAACGAATTGGTGATCTGATGAAGGCTGTTGAAGAAGCAGGGATTAAGGATGATACAACCTTTATCGTTGTAGGAGATCACGGACAGTTAGATGTAAGGTACAAAGTATACTTGAATCGACTGCTGTATAATCAAGGGTTAATATTTGAAGAGAATGGTGAAATGCATTGGCGAGCGTATGTGCAAGGAGCTGGTGGCGCTGCGTATGTACATATAAGAGAAGACGATCAAGAAGCAGAAAAGCGAGTGCTAGAAATACTCCAACAAGCTCTAGGTGAGGGTCGCTATGGCATTGAAAGCATCCTTACTAGAGAAGACCTCGATCCTATGCATGTAGATCCTATCTTTCCCTACATGATTGAAGCCAGGGAAGGTTATGCCTTTGAAGATGAATACGATAAGCCCGTTCTCATTGACTTGCATGAACTCGGGATCAAATACGCAACACACGGCTATTCTCCAAACAAACCAAATTACACAAGCACGATTGTCATATCGGGACAAGCAATAAAAAGCGAATATGAACTTGGCGAAGTTGAAGTCATCGATCTTGCACCAACAATCGCTAACTTACTAGGTATAAACTTTCCCACATGTGACGGGAGAGTGCTGGGGGAAGTATTTAAAGAGAGGTATGTACTGAAATAAGGTCATTACCCGTCACCATTCAACTTAAAATACAATAAAAATCACCCATATTGAGTATTCAACAAATTTTCTCTGGAAACATGAAAACCTTAGGGGAATTATCATGTTTTAGTTTCATTTACAGCAACCCTCTTAAAGCTTGTACAAACCGTTCTGCAGGCTTTGAGAGATTATGGTTTTTTAACCAGATTAAGCCGACTGGTGATGTGAAGCTTTCTTCATCGACAATTTGTAAGGCTTTTATATGTTGATGCTGGTTTTGCTTCACATATGCTTCAGGGACAATGGCATTTGTCATGCCTAGAGCAATCATTTGTGTAAGTAAGTGAATATCGGAACATTCACCGATAAGCGAATGATCAATGCCTTTTTTAGCAAGGCGCTCGCGTATGAGCGAGTAGACTCCTAACCCTTCTGTGCTAGGTAACATCATAGGGTATTCACTTATTTTTTGCCACGTGATGGTGTGCTTCATTGGGGTTTGTTTGGATGTGACAAAATAAAAAGGCTCATCTTTTAAATGAAGAACATCAAATGCACCTAAATCTAAAGGAAGTCTTATTATTGCTAGCTCAATCGTTCTTTTTTTAACTAACTGACATAATTGACTCGATTCGTTTTGTTGAATCTTAAGGTGTACGTTAGGATAGAGTTGATAAAATGTTTGGATACTCGTGAGTAATTCGGTAGATGAAAAAGTGTTAATGCCAATGCTTAACGTACCCTTTAAGCCAGATCCTATATCTTTCACATTTTGTTTTGCTTCTTCTGTAAGTTGGATGATTTCTAACGCATATTGATACAGGGATCGACCAGCTTCCGTTAATTCAAGCTTTCTTCCATTTCGATCAAACAAGGCAGTATCCAATTCCTCTTCTAAGGAGCGCAGTTGTTGACTAAGTGGGGGTTGTGACATATATAATTTTTCGGCTGCTGCGGAAATATTTCCTTGTTCCACAATCTCTTTAAAGTAGCGCAATTGCTTAATATCCATTCGTTTTCATCCTCTACATTTATTACTATATAAAAAACCTTATCCTAATCCATATTATTCATATAATGAATTTTCATTAAATTGTGCTACCATCTTATAAAGTTTCATTATAGGAGGGAATAGATGGATACGTCTACATATTGGATTTCTAATGTTGTACTTGAAACAGGCTTTACGTACCAGAATGAAGAAATAGTTGGGACTGACACAAAGCGTTACTTCCTAAAAATAGAATCAGGCTATATCGTAAAAATTCAGGAAGAAAAGCCAGAAGAAAATGGGCCATTTATTGATGCAAAGGGTTTATTAGTCATGCCAGCGTTTCGAGATATGCATATTCATTTAGATAAGACCTTTTACGGTGGCCCTTGGAAAGCACCGACAATAGCGAAAGAGGGCATTTATACCCGTTTGCGAGAAGAAGAAGTATTGCTTCCGGAACTTCGGCCTTATACAAGGCAACGAGCAGAAAAACTCATTGATTTATTAATTGAATCAGGAACAACGAAGATTCGTACACATTGCAATGTCGGTCACATTGAAGGACTGCATCAACTAGAAGCAACGAATGAAGCGAGGGATAAGTATAAAGAGAAAGTAGAGATAGAAATTGTTGCTTTCCCACAACAAGGACTTCTTCGTGGACAAGCGAGTGCTTACGTACAGGAAGCCTTGAGAAACGGTGCGACATTAGTTGGTGGGGTTGACCCAGCCACTATTGATGGTGACATAGAAAAATCTTTGCATACGATGATGGACTTAGCTGTAAAGGAAGATGCAGGAATAGATATACATCTTCATGATGGCGGCCATCTAGGCTTGTTCACAATGAAACGTCTTGCAGCTCTAACTGAAGAAGCAAAGTGGCAAGGACGTGTAACAATTAGTCATGCTCTTGCTTTAGCAGATATTAGCGAGGAAGAGCTAATGGATGTTGGACATCGTTTGAAGGATCAAAATATAGATATTACTTCTACTGTATCACCTAGTAAAACAATTCCAATCCCTAGTCTTCAGAAACTTGGCGTGCCAATTTCTTTCGGCGCAGATAGCATTACGGATCACTGGTCTCCGTTTGGAAACGGAGATAGTCTAGATAAAGCTGCGGTCTATGCAGAAAGGTTTGGCAAAAAGGATGAATATGCCCTTCACCATGCAGTTTCTTTTATTACGGGAAATACAACTTCACTAGATCATAAAGGAAATAGAGTATGGCCAACACCTGGCACACCAGCTAACTTTGTATTAGTTGATGCACAATGTAGTGCGCAAGCTGTTGACAGACGTTCAGAGAGAAGAGCGGTATTCTTCCAAGGGAAGCTAATTGTCAATAAGATTTAATAGAGGAGAAAATCAAATGATAAATCAACGTTATTGGCTTAAAAACGTTGCAGTAGAAACAGGTTATATTCAAGATGAAGGTCATTATGTTGGAACGAAAACAAAACGCATCGATGTGAAAATTGTAAATGGTTACATTGATGACATTATCCCGAGTGACGATAATGTCGATTATGAGGAGACACATATTGACGGAAAAGGGCTTCTTTTATTGCCTTCCTTGGTTGAAAAACATTGTCATCTTGATAAAACATTACTCGGAGAAGCATGGCGGCCAGTAAAGAAGGTAAAGTCAATTTTTGAAAGGTTTGAAATGGAGAAGAACATCCTTCCTCATCTTCGCACAACAACAAAAGAAAGAGCAGAAAAGCTTATTCAGACCTATATCCAAAATGGTGTCACTCACATGAGGACACATGTTGATATTTACCCAGAAGTAGGGCTGAAGAATTTAGAGGAAGTCATTGAAGCGATACAAACTTATCAGGATAAATTAGATGTTGAGATTGTTGCGTTCCCACAACATGGTCTACTAAATGATGAAACGATCCAGCTTTTAAGAGAAGCATTAACGTATGAACAGGTGAAATACATTGGGGGAGTAGATCCAGCTTCAGTTGACGGTGATATTGAAACATCTCTCCAAACGATGGTAGGCTTAGCTGCTGAATTCGAAGTAGGGATCGATTTGCATTTACATGATGCAGATTATTTGGGTACTTTTACGATGAAACGATTAGCGCAACTGTCAATAGAAGCTGGCCTTAAGCAGAATGTATATATTAGCCATGCCTTTGGCTTAGCTGATGTACAATTAAATCCTCTTGAAGAGACAGCTAAATGGTTGGCAAGGGCTGGAATCACAATCATTACGAGTGTACCTATTAGCAGATCTTTTCCACCTGTACAATTTTTAGAAGAAAGAGGAGTAAAGGTAGCAGTTGGTTGCGATAACATTTTTGACTTATGGTCTCCATTTGGAAATGGTGATTTAATTGAGAGGGTGAGCCGCTTAGCGGAAGCATCAAGATGGAGCGATGAGTTAGAATTATCCCAAAGCTTGAAATATATTACAGATCGCAAAGTGCCTCTAACAAGAGAAGGAAATCAACAATGGCCAATAGTAGGTGAAGAAGCTAACTTTATACTAGCTAATGCCCATTCCTCTGCAGAAGTTGTGGCAAGACGCGTTATACCAGAACTGACAATGTATCAAGGGAGAATAACAGCAAGTAAAAATAAGTAAATCTACAAAAATAAAACCAGAAATGTATACCGTTCTATTCAATGTCCAGTTTATGGTACGACCTAAAACTGGACATTGATTTATGAATGGCTTACATTTTATTTAGTTGAAAAAAAAAAAAGGAGAGAATAAGAATAGATTTGCTTCACTTAAAAACAACTCAGTTAAACGAATATGGAGAGTACATGGAGAATGAAAACAAAAAAGTTATCAATTTTTAAGAAGATATTATTGGCAGTAGTTGCGATCATCCTTTTAAGCGTAATTGGATTTGTCGTTTGGACACAGATGACGTATAAAGCAAGTCCAGAAGTGAATGAGTATATTCAAGTGGATGAGAATAAAATGGAAGAGGGTTGGCTTATTTTTGGGGAGGAAGTTCCCGAAAATCAAAAAGGGATTATTATTTATCCTGGTGCAAAAGTAGAGCCTGAAGCATATAGTTATTTAGGAAACAAACTTGCAGAAAAAGGCTATCTAGTAGCTATCCCTAGTGTTACCTTGAATTTAAGTCTTTTAGATGTGAATAAAGCGATGAAAATCATTGATCAATATCCTCAGTTACAGTGGTATATTGGAGGACATTCAATGGGAGGAGTAGCTGCCTCAATGTTTACAGAAAAGAATCTTGAGCACATTGAAGGACTATTTTTCCTCGGTTCGTATCCTGGAGGTGGGGTTGATTTCTCTCAAGAACAGTTAGCGGTGCTATCTATTTACGGAGACCTTGATGGACTTAGCACACCTGAAAAAGTTGAAGCAGCGGATACTTTGTTGCCTGACGATACAGTTTACGTAGAAGTAACAGGTGGAAACCATGCTCAATTTGGATGGTATGGAGAGCAAAAGGGAGATAATCCAGCTCAGATTTCAACAATTGAACAACAAGATCAAATCGTAGAAGCCATTCTTTCTTGGTTACAATAGCAACACTCTGATGCTTTAATAATATGTTACACGATATCCTTTTTTACTAAAGTTCGATGATCCGTATATGATCGTCGAACTTTTTAAGTGGAGTCACATTTCATTTGCATTTATCAGCTTTTTCATTCCGCACTGTTTTCATCCACACGATTACATAACCTTCCGAAACTAATCTATCGATATACCTTAAGTGTTAAAAAAGAGAAAGCGATTTGGTCATGACTCTGCTCTCATTAAATGCAACCCTTTTAAAGAGAGGATTTCTCGAATCTATAAATATATTTTTCCCTGCTGCACGAAAAGATGAAAATCAATCGTATTATGAATTGAAGGAGGTTGAATATGAAAACGTTCGCCGGCTTACGTGTTCATGAGATCGTTCAAACTTATAGTGACACCTTAATACGAATCTCTGTGCAGCAGACAAAAAATATGTCTGAAGCAGAGGATATTGTTCAAGATGTTTATATGACACTTATGAGACAGAAACAGTCCTTTGATAATGAAGAACATCTAAAGGCTTGGCTCATTAAAGTGACGTTTAATAAATGCAAGGATTACTTTAAGTCTTCTCGTTTTAAAAGGACAGTACCAATAACAGAAGAAATGATGTTTATTGCTAAAGAGGAGCAAGGTGTTCTCCCTGAAATATTTGAGCTTGATCAAAAGGAGAGAACCATTGTTTATCTACATTATTATGAAGGCTATACGAGTTCAGAGATTGCAAGTCTATTAGAAATGAACGCAAATACAGTAGGCTCTAAGCTAAGGAGAGTACGAATGAAACTTAAAGACATTTTAGAAGAAGGGAGTTAAGCTGATGAGTGCTTATAAGAAGGTTATGAAGGAAATCCATGCTTCTGAAGATTTTAAGAGCAAAATGCAAAAAGAAATGATGGAATATGATCATAAAGAAAAGAGGCTATATATGAAAAAGATAAAGCTGATGGTTGGAAGTTTAGTAGCGTGTGCGGCAATTGCTGTCATTGTTTTAACAAATACAAATGGTGAAACAGCGTTAGATTTAACCGAGAGAATTGAAGTGAACCATTCAGCTCCGGCTGCAAGTGTAATGCTTAACATAGAAGGAGTCATAACAGAGGTTGGAGAGGATGGACTTAGCTTTACATTGGATAATGGAATGGAAGTAGTAGTTGTTGATGATACGAAGATAGGGATAGATGGTCCTACAGCAGCACCTAAAGAGGAGCAACTTTTTGAACCTACATTTAGAGTAGGAAACTTAGTAGGAGGATTTACGGAAGATACAACTACAGACCCTGTAATTGCAGGAGCCATTTTTACGAACTGGAACTTTGAAGATCCGATTAGATAACAGTTAATGCATTAATAATCCTTTAACGATTGAATCAGAGGGGACATAACCTGTTTAAATAGGGAGGGGTGAATTTTAGAAAGACTAAAATTCACCCCTCTCTTTTTTTATAAAAATGAACGTTAGGATAAAAGCTCATGTTGATTTTCTTTTAGTACTTTTTCTCTTCTTAATCTAGGAGGTCGCTCAATTCTAATTGAAAAGAATTATCATTCTCATTATAATGAGTTTTAAAGATAATCATAAATATAGAAATTAGTAATGAAGGGAATCAGACTAAAATGAGGCGGATATTGTTTATAGAGGATGAACAGCATCTATCTCGATTCGTTGAGATGGAGTTAGGGCGAGAGGGAAATGAAGTAATTATGGCTAATAATGGGGAGACTGGTCTCCATCTCGCATTATCGGAAGACTGGAATTTAATACTGCTTGATTTAATGTTGCCAAAGTTGAATGGAATGGAAGTATGCCGACAACTTCGTAAAACAAAACAAACGCCAATTATTATGCTAACAGCTAGAGATAGTATTAAGGATCGAGTAGAGGGGTTGGATTGTGGAGCGGATGATTATATGCCGAAGCCTTTCTCTATTGCGGAATTGAAAGCTCGTATGAGAGTGATTTTTAGAAGGGAGCACGCTGAGTTTTCACAATCTATTTTAACATTTAAAAACTTGTCTTTAAATGTAGACTTGAGAGAAGTTAAAAGAGGAAACAATGAGATTGGTTTGACTAAACGGGAGTTTGATTTGTTGGCTGTCCTTATGGAACACTCGAATCGAGTCATGGATAGAGAGCTGCTATTAGATAAAGTATGGGGTTTTGAAGCAATAGTTGATAAGAATGTAGTCGATGTATACATACGATATTTACGCAATAAAATTGATGAGCCTGGAAAAGAAAGCTACATTCAGACTGTCCGTGGGATTGGCTATATGATGAAGTCATGAATCAATTAAGGCTGTATTGGTCTCGTGTACCAATAAAATGGATCTTAACTTTATGGTCAGCTTTCTTCATTTTTATATTATTTATTGTCTACAACGCCATACAATATGTGTTTGTAGAGAACTGGATCATTAACCAGGAAAAAAAACAGGTTGAACATAAAATGAACGATATTTTAAATGGAATCCTGGAGATGGAAGCGGGCTTCACTCAAGAAGATTTGCCAAGGGTACGTAGATATTTAACGAAGAAAAATCAGCCTGACCAAATGATTCGAATTGTTGATCAAAGCGGGTCTAAAGTGATTACAGTATCTGAAGGTATCCCTGAAGAATGGGTGCCTTTCGTGCAAAAATGGAAGACCGAGACAGATCTAATTGAACAATCAGGATATAGCTTATTTGTAATGAGGAGTCCAATCATGATTCACTCATTCAATGGAACCATTGAAATCGTTAAAAAAATGGATCAATTCCAAAAGATGACAAAAGCCATGTTTTATGTGTTCATTTTGTCTGCAATTGGTGCAGCCCTTATAAGTGGGATTGGCGGTGGCATACTAGCGAAACAATTGTTGAAGCCCCTTCAGTCAATGGCTGAGACGATGAATAATGTGAAGAGTAAAGGACTGAAAGAGAGGATGGATATTCCTGAAAAGGTAGATGAAATGACCGCTTTGATGAAAATTTTTAATGATATGATGAATCAGGTTGAGGATTCATTTTCAAGGCAAAGTAGATTCGTAGAAGATGCATCGCATGAATTAAGGACACCCATTGCTATTATGGATGGACATATGTCTCTTTTGCTCCGTTGGGGAAAGGACGACCCTGAAGTAATGCAGGAGTCTCTGCAAATTTCTTATCATGAATTGAACAGGCTAAAATCATTAGTACAAGACCTACTTGTCCTTACAAATATGGAAAATGAAATGGGTCAATTTAATGAGGGAACGATACGCGCTGATCGGACGATTCTCCATGTAATTGGACAATTAGAGCAATTACATCCACAGTTTATGTTTGAAACAAATTTCTTAGGATTCGAGGATAAGGAAATTTTAATTCGTGAAAAGCATTTAGAGCAACTAATGTTGATCTTGTTAGATAATGCGGTGAAATATTCTAAAGAGTACTCATCTGTCCGAGTGACGGGTTTAATTCATGATCAGAACGCAATTTTTGAAATTAGTGATTATGGAGTGGGGATTCCTAAAAAAGACTTACCAAATGTAATGGATCGGTTTTACCGGGTCGAAAAGAATCGTAGTCGGGAGCAGGGAGGAACTGGTCTTGGATTGTCTATTGCTAAAAGGCTAGTTGATCGCTACAACGGAGCAATGACGATTCGAAGCGAAGAGGGTGTAGGAACGAATGTGACCATATCGTTCGCATGGCGCTATCATATTAAAGAGAAGGAGGAATGATGATCGTGCGAAAGTGGAATAAGTGGAGATTCTTATTCATTATTTCATTAGCAATGCTCATATTCTTTTCTTTATTCTTCACGTTGAAATGGGGAGCAAATTCAGAGGACAGTGAGCAAGTAGTTTCAGTATATACTTCAAGACATTATCAAATAGACAATGAGATTTTTGAGGAATTTACTAAGAGAACGGGTATCCATGTGATTGAAGTGAAGGGAACTGCAGAGGAGCTTATCGATCGGATGAAGCAGGAAGGCAAGTCCTCAACTGCTGATCTATTCCTTGCAGTTGATGCAGGTGTTCTTGATTTTGCGAAACAAAAGGGGGTACTCCAGCCAATCAATTCAGATGTTTTAGTACAGAATGTGCCTACAAAGTGGCGTGATCCTGATCATTATTGGACAGGGATCGCGACTCGTTCAAGAGTCATTGTTTATGCAAAAGATCGTGTAGATCCCGTAGGCTTGAGCACTTATGAGGATCTGACACATGAACAATGGAAAGGAAAAGTTCTTGTTCGCTCTTCGTCTAGCTTATACAATCAGTCATTATTAGCTTCATTTATTGACATTGAAGGAGAGCGAGAAGCACAAATGTGGGCGAATGGTATTGTATCAAATTTTGCTCAGGAGCCAGAAGGAGGAGATAAGGCACAAGCAAAGGCAATTGCCTTGAATATTGGCGATGTAGCACTTATGAATACGTATTATATTGGACAAATGCTAACATCAAGTGATATTGAGGAGCGGGAAATTGCAGAACGACTCGGCGTTTTATTTCCAAATCAGTTGACTACAGGCGCTCATATGAATATAAGTGGAATTGGAGTGGCGAAATATGCTCCAAATAAGGATCATGCGCTTAAGCTAGTAGAATTTTTAACAAGTGAGGAAGGTCAATCTATGCTCGCATACGGCAGTTACGAGTTTCCAGTGAATGATGAAGCCGATGTGCCTGACCTTTTGCAAAGCTGGAAAAGGTTTAAGTTTCAACAATTGGATATTCGTAATCTTGGAAAATATCAAAAGCAGGCGGTAGACATTTTTGCAAAAGCAGGATGGAAGTAAGAAAATTTTTAAAAAAATTATTTCATTTTCACAGTGTTTTCTCATTTTTCGTTGTTAGAATACTTTATAGGCGACCAAGATAATGATTCTCATTATCATTAAGTTTTAGAATGTCCCTATATTCGTTCTAGGAGGAAAAAAGAAACATGTGGAACAATAAAAGTTTTAGCTTTCTTACTGTCTTATTTATCTTGTTTATAGCGGTTTTGGTAGGATGTAGTTCTGGATCCTCAAGCAATACAGATAATACGAAAAATAATGATTCTAATCATACATCAGGCTCTGAATCTACTGAATCCAGTGGAGAGGTTAATATTTATACTGCTCGACATTATGATGTAGATCAAGAGCTATACAATACTTTTACAAAGGAAACTGGTATTAAGGTAAATGTAGTTGAAGGAAAAGCTCCTGAATTGATTGAGCGCATGAAGCGTGAAGGTGAAAGTACACCTGCTGACCTTTTCATTACAGTGGATGGTGGAATTCTAAACTCAGCCAAGGAAGAAGATATTTTACAACCAATCGTATCAGAAGTTATAGAAGCTCAAGTTCCTGCTGAACTTCGTGATAAAGAAAACAATTGGATTGGATTATCTACACGAGCAAGGGTAATTGTATATGCAAAGGAACGTGTGAATCCTAGTGAACTATCTACATATGAAGATTTGACGACAGATAAGTGGAAAGAAAGAGTAGTTGTAAGGTCATCAACCAATCTATACAATCAGTCGCTATTAGCATCTTTCATCGACATCATGGGCGAGGAAGAGGCAGAGTCTTGGGCGGAAGGATTAGTTGCAAACCTTGCACGTGAGCCTGAGGGCGGAGATCGTGATCAAGCGAAAGCAGTTGTCGCAGGTGTAGGCGATATCGCTCTTATGAATACGTATTATGTAGGGCAAATGGCAGCTTCTGAAGATGCAGAAGAAGCGAAGGTTGCAGAAGAGATTGGAGTATTCTTCCCGAATCAGGAAACAAGCGGAACTCATATAAATATTAGCGGAGCTGGACTTGTTAAATATAGCAAAAATAAAGAGAATGCCATTAAACTAATAGAGTTCTTAACAGCTGCAGAAGCTCAAACGAAAATTTCTCATGCAAATTTTGAATTCCCAGTGAATGATGAGGCAACTATTCCGGAACTTCTTGAAAGTTGGGGATCGTTTAAAAGCCAAAATATTGATTTTGCTAAGTACGGAGAATACAATCCAAAGGCAGTAGAAATTTCAAACAAAGTAGGCTGGAAATAGAGAATGAGGATCAATCTGGTTTCGAGATTAGCCAGAAGATCTATTAATGGATGGACAGTATCAAGTGTAGTTGGGGCAGTTGTAATATTGCTGCCCATCTTTTATGTTATGTCTGGATTGTTTCATCCAGCGACAGATAATTGGGCTAATGTTAAACAGTATCTACTAGCTGATTATATTTTAGGATCAGCAAAGTTGGTTTTAATAACAAGTTTTTTAGCTGGAATAATTGGAGTGCTTCTCGCTTGGCTAATCGCTTTTTATAATTTTCCTTTACGGAATTTTTATAGGTGGGCACTTGTACTTCCACTAGCGATCCCTCCTTATATTGCAGCATATACGTATAGTTCAATGACTGGCTATACTGGGGTTATTCAAGCAAATTTGCGCAACCAATTCGGTATACAGTTACCTGCTGGTACCATCGAAATTATGTCGAATCGGGGTGCAATATTCGTCCTGACTTTATTTCTATTCCCTTATGTATTCATGATTACAAGAGTCTTTCTAGAGAACCAAAGTGCTACATTTTTTGAGAATGCAAGACTTCTTGGTCACAAGCCTCTATCGGTATTTTTTAGAGTCATTCTCCCTCTTGCAAGGCCAGCAATTATCGCTGGAGTTATGTTAGTTGTGTTCGAGGTACTTAGCGATTATGGGGTGGCGAATTACTTTGGAGTGCAAACGATTTCTACAGCGATCTTTCAAACATGGTTTGGAATGTATGATGTACAATCGGCAATGAAATTAGCAGCATGGCTTATGCTTGGTGTAATAGGACTCTTTATACTCGAACGTCTACTAAGAAGAAACAGAAGGTATGGACGTGCAGTAAAAAGTAGTAATTTACTTAAGCCTAAGGAACTTAAAGGGTTCGGACGCTGGGGAGCATTTCTGTTTTGTACAATCATTTTCTTCCTAGCATTCCTAGCCCCGATCATTCAATTGATCATATGGTCAATACAACATGGTAAAAATGTTTTACATGCTGATTTTTACGATTTAATTGTGAATACATTAATGGGAGCAAGCATTGGAACAATCATCATCCTAACAATTGCATTACTTTCTTCTCGTGCAGCTAGATTGTTTGATTCTCCTTTTATGCAAGGAGTAACTCGACTTTTATCATCAGGTTATTCGATTCCAGGAGCAATTGTTGCAATTGGAGTCTTGTCTGTATTTCTCTCATTAGATGACTTTCTATCTCCTTTTTACATGAAGGTCGGCATGCATGATGGGGCATTGGTGCTTAGCATGTCTTTAGCAATGTTAATAACAGGCTATGTCATTCGTTTTATGGCAACAGGCCTTCATGCACTGGAATCAGGTTACGAGAAAGTACCATTAGTCTATTCAGAGGCATCAAAGACGCTCGGAAGGAGCAGTATTGTTACTTTTTTTCGTATAGAGATTCCGCTAATTAAAGGATCGCTCTTTACTGGGTTTGTCTTAACTTTTGTAGAAATTATTAAAGAATTACCGCTAACACTCTTACTTAGACCTTTTAACTACAACACCTTATCCACTAAAGCATATCAGTATGCAACCGATGAACGAGTGTTTGATGCTGCATTGCCATCGTTGTTGCTTATATTAATTGGACTTGTATCTGTATTATTTATACTGAGTCCAGAAAGGAAGTGAGACGATGACGTATGTTAACGTTGAACAGGTAACTTTCCGATTCAAAAAACGTCAGCCAGTAGTGTTAGATCAGCTATCTTTGACGATGTCACGCGGCGAGATTGTGGGTGCATTAGGGGCAAGTGGGAGTGGCAAGAGTACGTTATTAAGGTTGATTGCCGGTCTTGAAATCCCTGAAAGTGGAAGAATTGAAGTGAACAATCGCGTTTTGATGGATGAAAGTACATTTGTAGAACCTGAAGAACGTGGAATAGGAATGATTTTTCAAGATTATGCGTTATTTCCAAACATGACTGTCGCTGAAAATATCGTTTTTGGACTCCATAAATATAAAAGGCCACTTCGCCAGAAGCGATTGCAACAAATGCTAGCATTGGTTCAACTAGAAGGGTATGAAAAACGGTATCCGCATGAATTAAGTGGTGGGCAACAACAAAGGGTAGCACTGGCTAGGGCACTAGCTCCAGAACCTTCGGTGCTTCTAATGGATGAGCCATTTAGTAGTTTAGATGCTCACTTGAAAATGGAAATTCGTAATGAGCTAAGACATATTTTACGTAAAGCGAATATAACATGCTTACTCGTTTCACATGACCAGGAGGATATTCATGCAATATGTGATCGTGTTGTCTTAATAGACGGTAATCAGAAGGAGCGTTCTATGAAGAAACAAAAGATAAGGTCAAAATCTCAAGAATATGCATCTCTATCAAACGGATAGGTAAACGAAGACTTTGTGATCAGTCTTCGTTTATTCCGTTATGATCGTTGTTTTTTAAGCTTTTTCCGCTACTGCTCTTTCGTATTCTTTCTTCACTTGATGGAGCAGTTCGAAGTCTGTTAGCAAGCGATACCCTGTTGATGCAAGAGCTTTGGCGCCTGTGATGAGGGCAATGTTTCCCTGCTCCGATTTGGCTGCTTCTCGGAATTCGACGGTGTGGCCGATGAGGTCGTCAGGTCCGATTTTGATGTAACCATGAGCTGTTGGAACTTCGTAGCTGATGTTACCAGCGTCGGTTGACCCTTTGCCTTTTCTCTTTTCTATATGCACGATTTCTCCGAGTGCAGTTAGCTCTTCACCAAGTGCTTCATCTAATATTGGGTTTAGAACAAAGTCTTTTACTTCGTTTTGGAAGCGTTCGATTTTGACTGTCGCACCAGTTGCGATGGCAGCACCTTCGGCGATGGCTTTTACTTTTGTTGACGCTTCAACCGTTTTGCTCCACGTTTCGGCACGAATGAAAAAGCGCGCCGATGCGTATTCTGGTATGATGTTTGGGGCATCGCCACCATGTGTGATGATTCCATGAATGCGCACATCAGATGGCAGCTGTTGACGCAATGCATTTATGCCGTTGAACAACAAGATAACAGCATCTAGTGCATTGATCCCTTTTTCAGGTGAGCCTGATGCATGCGCTGGTTTTCCATAAAAGTGAAAGTCTAACGGGTCAACGGCTAGTGTTTCACCTGTTAAGCCTGTTCTTCCAGATGGATGGAGCATTAAGGCTACATCAATATCTTCTAGGAAGCCGTGTTTAACGAAGCTACCTTTGGCACTACCGTTCGGTCCACCTTCCTCAGCTGGAGTGCCAAGAATAACGACACGACCTCCTGTTTCAGGGAGTGCTTCAGCAAGCGCGATACCGGCTGCAACGCTTGTTGTACCAATGATGTTGTGGCCGCACGCATGGCCGATTCCAGGCAATGCATCATATTCTGCAAGGTAGGCAATTGTAGGGCCTTCTTTTCCACTATCCTTTATTGCATAGAATGATGTTTCATGACCAGCAACAGCAGTTTGAACGTCAAAGCCTGCATCACGGAGGATATCAACATGCTTCCCGCATGCATACACCTCTTGATTGCCGATTTCAGGATTCGCATGGATATCCTGACTCGTTTGAATGTAAAGCTTTCGGTTTTGCTCAATAGACTGAAACAATCCTTCTTTCACATCGTTTTTAACACTCATTGTCATACCTCCGAAAAAATTAATTTTTTAATTCTGCAAACGCTCCATCCAATTGGTCTTGAGATAATTTCACTAAGAAGGAACCACCATTTGTATCATCTGTAATTGCTTTTTCGATATCTGCTTCTTGATAAAGCTCAACGATTCGTTTAAACGTTTTGTTTTCTTTATTTTCACCGCTTGCTGCAATGACGTTCACATAAGGGTGTATGCTTTCATTGTTTTCATCTTCTTTTAGAATCGGATCATCTACTGGATGAAATCCTGCTTGACCTGCAACACCGTTATTGATAACAGAGCCAGCAACATCCGGTAGAACACGTGGTGTTTGTTGTGCAACCATTGGGATGATTTCTAGATTTAATCTATTTTCCTTTATTTTTGAAGGGTCTCCGAACAATCCAAAATCATCTGCAAGCTTGATTAGGCCGGCGCTTTCAAGTAGACGTAGTGCACGTGCCTGGTTAGAAGGATCATCAGGAATCGCGATTTTGTCACCTTCTTTTAGTTCTGAAACATCCTTAACCTTTTCGGAATACAGACCCATTGGTGCAAACACAGTCGAACCAATAGGGAGGATATCCTCGCCACTTTCCTTCACGTACTGGCTTAAGAATGCGATATGCTGGAAAGCATTCAGATCAATGTCTCCATTTGCTAGCGCATTGTTAGGTAATGTGTAGTCTGCAAACTCAATTAGTTCAATTTCAATGCCTTCTTTCTCTGCCTTTTCTTTTAGAATGGGCCATTGGGCACCATCTGCACCGTTCACTCCAATTTTGACTGTTACCGTCTCACCGTCTGCGCTGCCGCTACCCGCCTCACTTCCGCAAGCTGCAAGAACAAAGATAGATAGAAGTGTAAAGCTTAGAAGCCATAATTTTTTCATCGTAAAATATCTCCTTTTTCGTAAAGATTTTATAAGAACATTTATATAGTGTTACTAAATTTTTTACGCTTTTCTAATAAGCATTAGCGACGCATAATTAGTTTTGAAAGGCTATTGCCAATCCATTGAGCTACCTGCACCATCGCAATTAGTATGAGAACAGTGACCAACATGACGCTGCCATCAAATCGTTGGTAACCATAGGTCATCGCAATATGTCCGAGTCCGCCTCCACCGACGGTTCCAGCTACAGCTGAGAAATCAATGAGCATGACAGTGACGAATGTTAGTCCTAAAATAAGTGGACCGAGTGCTTCCGGAATTAACACTGTGAAGATAATCCGAAGCGGGCTTGCACCCATTGCCTGAGCAGCTTCAATTACACCAGGGTCAATTGAAACCAAATTGTTTTCCACGACTCGTGCGATTGAGAAGCTTGCGACAATTGTCATCGGAAAAATTGCAGCTGCCGTCCCAATCGTCGTTCCGATAACCAATCTAGTAAGTTCAGAAATTGCTACTAGGAAAATAATAAATGGAATTGGACGGATAATATTAATAATGATATTTACTACCTGAAAAATGAGTTTATTTTCAAGGATGTTGTTTTCTCTCGTCACAAAGAGCAGGAGTCCCATCGTTATTCCTATTATTGAACCGAAAACGAGAGTTGCGATGACCATGATGATCGTTTCCCCAGTGCCTTCAACGATTCGGGGCCAAAATGTAGACCAATCAACGTTCATTATCTGTTACCTCCTCAATGTCCACGATCGATGTTAAAGTCTGGATAGCATCTTCAACCGACTTTTCATCTCCGATAAACGAGATGATCAAGTTTCCGAATAATCTTTCTTGAATCTCTCGAACAGAACCGTACACGATGTTAAAGTCGATACCATGCTTTCTTGTAACAGTCGATAAAACAGGATCATTGGAAATCGCTCCTTTGAAAATGACACGATAAAGCTTGCCGCCGCCGCCTTCACGCCAATGTTCAAGAATCGACTTAGATGGTAGATCCTGATGTACCGATTGAATGAAACGCTGTGTGGTTGGATGCTGTGGATTAGTGAAAGTATCAAACACACTTCCAGACTCAATCACTTCACCGTTTTCCATAATGGCTACTTTGTCGCAAATCGATTGAATGACGTGCATCTCATGTGTAATGAGTAGAATTGTAATCCCAAAATCGCGATTGACTTTTTTTAATAGTTTTAAGATATCAGCTGTCGTTTCCGGATCTAGAGCGGAGGTTGCTTCATCACAGATTAATATATCTGGTGATGTAGCAAGCGCTCTTGCAATTCCGACACGCTGCTTTTGCCCTCCTGATAGCTGATCAGGGAAATTCTTCGCTTTATCGGATAGGCCTACGAAGTTTAATAATTCGTCAACTCGGCTTTTCACTTCTGCTTTTGATGATCCAGCTAATTTCAGCGGATAGGCGATATTTCCAGCAACCGTCCGTGAATT
The DNA here is from genome assembly GCF_059874745.1 of Niallia sp. CD-39. Taxonomy (NCBI): domain Bacteria; kingdom Bacillati; phylum Bacillota; class Bacilli; order Caryophanales; family Bacillaceae; genus Niallia; species Niallia sp. CD-39. Next base: position 170,956 of record NZ_JCBCPS010000002.1, read on the forward strand.
GAATAAGTTAAAGTTTTGAAAAATCATCCCAATACTGCGACGACGCGTTCGTAAGTCTTTTGCAGCAAGCTTACTCACATCAACATCTTGAATCGTGACAGATCCGTCCGTTGGTCGCTCTAGCATATTGACTAATCGAAGCAGTGTACTTTTCCCTGCACCACTGAACCCGATAATGCCATAGATTTCACCTTTATTTATCAATAATGAAACATCTTTTACTGCGTGTACTTTCCGTTTTCCAACTTCAAATGTCTTGGAAACATTCTTAAATTCAATCATTTACTGCCCTCCTGAAGCGTTCTACAATTCTATCTGTCATTGAAGCTTTCATCTGAATTTTCTAGAGTGCAATAAATGAATTTAAGTAAAATTAGACAACAAAAAAATCCCTCCTTTTCTTAAAACATAAGAAAAAGAAGGATTCTATAAAAGAAACGATCTTTTTCTCATCTGTCAAACACATAAGTGTTTGTAGGAATTGGCACAGTTTTCCGAAATGGAACCTGTTGCCGAGATGTCATAGGGCCTATCCCTCAATCTCTCTTGATAAGAAAATGATGTAGCTATTCAATTTGGAAAAGAATTAATTTCAATCTTAGTAGGTGTTTTGGGAAAAGTCAACAAAAATTTAAAATTATACTGATGAGTATAATTTGAATTAGATTATTCATTCACTTGCAAGTATAGAAGCAAGATAGTCATTTTTTTCACCATCTAAATGTGTCAAAATTTTGATAAGAAAATAAATAAGTGAAGGTAGTAGGGCGAAAAAAGTCCATGTGATTAAAATGCCGCAGCCTATTTCTTTTGTTCGAGTGAAAGAGATATATGAGGATTTATTTAATAGTTACATTTACAGTTAATTCTTGTAAATCTACAATTTAAATAATGTATATCTCTAAACTCTATCATTTAAAGTGCATGATAACTTGTGAAATAGTGCATTAAGTACGTCGAAGATTCAAAGTGTTTATGCTCTTCTATAGGGTTGAAGTGTTGTCCGCGAATAAGTGCAGTCTAAAAAGGTATCAGAAACTTTTCTTAACTTGAGTAAAATTGTTAATTAAATGGAAGATAAAAATCCATGCTTTCATACGCAAATATCTATTCAATTACATAAAGCTGTTTGATAGGATAATGTTTGTAATGAGAATGAATATCATTCGTAATTGGAGGGTTAATTATGAAAAATTATTGGAAAATCGGTGCAGCCACGCTCTTAGCTTTAACGTTAGCTGCATGTAATACATCAGAAGAAGGCAATTCTTCATCGGAAGAGGATAGTCCAGCGGAAGAAGAAAAAATGGATGAAGCAGAGCAAGAGAGAGGTCTTACGATTACATACTTAGGGGAAGAGTATACATTTGAACACCCAGTAGATAACATCGTAGCTGCAAGCTTTGAATCAATGGAAGATGCAGTTGCTCTTGGAATCAAGCCAGTTGGAGTATTAGAAATTGGGGGAGAAATCCCAGAGCATTTAAGTGAGCTCAAAGGAGCGGCTTTGGTTGGGAATAAGCGTTCACCAAATGCTGAAGCAATTCTAGCATTAGAGCCTGACGCGATTATCGGAACGTCGAAATGGCAAGCAGATGTGATGTCACAAATGAATAAATTAGCAACAACGATTCCATATTCACATATCTCTTCAAATTGGAAAGACAACTTAATGGCTTTGGCAGAAATCACAAGTAAAACAGAAGAAGCAGAAAAGTTAATCAAAGAATATGAGAGTAAGGTTGAAGCAACAAAATCTGAAATTGCAGATTCAGATGTTAGTGAAAAATCAGTTTTAATGATACGTATTCGCGGGGGATTAATGTATGTGTATCCTCAAGATGTTTACTTTAACCCAATTCTTTATAAAGAATTAGGATTACAAGTTCCTGAGGTTGTTGATAAAGCCGAAGCACAAGCGGAATTATCATTAGAAACGTTATCAAGTGTAGATCCAGATGTGATCTTTTTACAATTTGATGGTTCTGAAAATGCCGATGCACCGAAAGCGTTAGAAGAAATACAACAAAATCCAATTTTTCAAAGCTTATTAGCTTCGCAAAATGACGAAGTGTATATAAATACAATTTCACCACTGGCTGAAGGTGGTACAGCTTGGTCGAAAACGAGGTTTATAGATGTTGTAGAAAGTACTCTATTGAAATAATAGAAATGTTGAATTGGCAGCAAGGCAACACCTTGTTTGCCAATTTTCACGTTAGAAGATAGGTGTAGTCTATTGATACAGACAGCAAAAATTCCAAAGTTCATTTTATTTAGTACACCATTTTTAATCATCGGTGTCTCTATTATCTCTGTTTTGTACGGCACTAAGGAGATTAGCTTACATACTATTTGGCAAGCAATCGTCAATTTTGATAAGACCAACATTGACCACCAAATTATCGTTACAAGCAGGATCCCTCGTGCGATTGCTGTGTTATTTGTTGGTGCCTTTTTGGCAGTTGCTGGAGCGATTATGCAGGGAATTACCCGCAACTATCTAGCATCTCCATCTTTAATGGGAGTTAATGATGGATCTGCATTTGTGATTACGCTGGCGGTCATCTTTTTTCCAGGTCTTTCGAATTATCAAATGATTCTTCTATCGATTGTCGGTTCAGCTTTGGGAGCAGCATTAGTATTTGGTTTTGGAGCGGCAATCCGAAACGGGCTTTCTCCTATACGTCTAGCAATTATTGGTACAGTTATCGGAACTTTTCTTAGTAGTCTCGCATCAGCAATAGCGATGTATTTTCAAGTTTCGCAAACCATTGCAGCTTGGTATAATACAAAGCTTCACACTGTTGACATTGACATGCTGCTATTATCGATCCCATTTGGTGCTGTAGGATTAGCGATTGCCCTATTCTGTGCGCGCGGAATTACGATTACTTCTTTAGGAGAAGATGTTGCAACAGGATTAGGACAAAAGACGAAGCTTATTCGGTATTTATCTATGTTTTCAGTCGTCCTGTTAACAGGAACAGCGGTTGCACTTGTTGGGAAAATTGCGTTTGTCGGACTCGTTATTCCACATATTGTCCGCTTTTTAGTAGGGGTAGACTATCGACATATTATTCCGTGTTCGATCTTAATAGGAGCTTTATTCTTAAGTATATGTGATTTAATTAGTCGTTATATTAACTTTCCGTTTGAAACCCCAATTGGAGTCGTTACGGCAATCGTCGGTATTCCTTTCTTCCTATACTTAATTCGATCTCGCGGAGGTGAACGACATGCCTAAACCGAAGGGGAATCGAACGTTTTCAAAGGTATTTGCAATTGGTTTATTTCTATTATTAGGCTTCTATTTGCACATCACTAACGGCATGTTTGATATGAGTGTTTGGGATGTTATAAAAACTATCATCGGTCTTGAAACGAATAACAGCATGCAATTGGTTATCTTTGACCTCCGCCTTCCGCGTATCGTCATCGCAATTTTAGTAGGAGTCGGTTTAGCACTTGCAGGCTGTGTTTTACAGGGAATTACGAAGAATGATCTCGCTGATCCAGGTATTCTTGGCATCAACGCTGGGGCAGGGGCAGCGGTCGTCATTTTTATGTACTTCTTTCAATTTAATGCCGTTCGCATTGATGGTTCCGAATGGCTCCAGGTAATGATGATGCCATTGTTTGGTCTTGTTGGAGGTTTAATAGCGGCTACAATCATTTTTCTTATTTCCTATAAATATGGAAGAATGGATGCTCAGCGCCTGCTTTTAACGGGGATTGCAATTAATAGTGGCTTCGGTGCTTTATCCTTGTATTTGTCTTTAAAAATGAATGAAAAAGACTTCGAATCGGCTGCCCTATGGCAAGCAGGTTCCATTTATAACGCGAACTGGACTTTCATTTTATCGATGCTGCCATGGATCCTTATTCTTGGCTGGTATGTCTACCGAAAATCTTATTTACTAGACTATTTTCAACTAGAAGAAAATACGATCGTTAGTCTTGGTATTCGTTTAGAAAAAGAAAAGGTTGTCCTTTTACTAGCAAGTGTTGGTTTAGTAAGTGCCTGTGTGTCTGTTTCAGGAAGCATCGGATTTATTGGGCTGATGGCACCACATATTGCTCGACAATTGTTTGGGGTAAGTCATCGCTATGTTGTCCCTGTTAGTGCACTAATTGGAGCATCACTCCTTGTTTTCTCTGATTTTATTGGGAAAACATTATTTGCACCGTCAGAACTTGCGGTAGGTATTGTTGTTTCAATTATTGGGATTCCCTATTTCTTATATTTATTAGTTAAGTCACGTTAAAAGGAGGGGGGCTGGAATGAAGACTGCCTTTCGCATAGAGGATTTATCAGCGGGTTATGAGCGAAATATTATATTCAAGAACCTAAATACGAAAATCAAACATGGAAAAATCACGACAATTATTGGTCCTAACGGCTGTGGGAAATCCACATTATTGAAAACGATCGGGCGAATCTTAAAGAAGGAAAACGGGAAGGTTCTTCTTCAAGACCAAGATATGCAAGCGTTGTCTACAAAAGAGATTGCCAAGCGACTTGCGATTCTTTCGCAAGCCCCCTCGGCGCCAGCTCAATTGCGAGTAGAAGATTTAATTGCGTATGGCAGATATCCTCACCGGAAGAATGTGAATCGCCTTTCAAAGGAGGACGTAGAAGTAATCAACTGGGCGATGGAGGTGACGCATACGTCTGAGTTCAAATTGCGAGAGCTATCACAGCTTTCTGGAGGACAAAGGCAACGCGTCTGGCTAGCGATGGCGTTAGCGCAAAAAACAGAAATTCTCTTGCTTGATGAGCCAACAACTTACTTAGATATGGCCCACCAAATGGAAGTGTTGAACATCGTAAAAACACTAAATGCGGAGCATGGTTGTACGATTGTGATGGTACTCCACGATATAAATCAAGCTGCGCGTTTTTCAGATGAAATCATTGCAATGAGAAATGGCAAGATTATAGAGACCGGAAACCCTAAGGAGATTATGACGATGTCTGTACTAAACGATGTATTTCAAATTAACGCCAAAATCATTGAGGATGAAGGAATTCCTGTTTGTCTATCTTATGACATACGGTAAAAAAGGAGAATTGATATGCCTTTAAAAATAGGGATGACTCTTTCACCAACATTGTGATAATTGCTGCAAAAACGAGAAGTAATTGGCTCAGCCAATTGGGGTGTCATCGGAACATCAGAAGATGTCATTGCTGACATCTCAGCTTGGTATAACGAGAAAGCAATCGATAAGCATGATCGTATTACCGGGTGGATCCTATGTTTTTCTTCTATGATCGGTCATTCCGTTGCTAGTCAAGACCGGACTTTTAGACAAGAGTATAGAGGAAATATGCTACAAGAGCATTAGAATGAGTAAGGAGAGCTGCCCACTTTAGGCAGCTTTTTCTTAAAGGTTTATTTAATCGGAATCCAAATTTCTGAATAAAATTTAGTTTTATTTGACCCATCTTCAGGGTAAACTTCCATTTCTGGAGTACCTGCGTGTTCATATCCACTGCTCGGAAGCCAATCGGTGAAGATTTGTTTCCATGTATTTTGCATTGCTTCAGGCATTTCTCCTTTGACTTCGAATACAGCCCATTTTGAAGCAGGTATTTCAATAGATTCGAACTTACTACTTTCAACAGCTGTAGAATCTACGGCGATCCAGTATTCAATCTCATCTTTATCTGTTGAATCTATACAGACACCTAAGACACCTTTGATTGTTCCATCATTATATTGACAGAGTTTATTTACAGTACCATCGCTGTTCACTTGCCCCCACAACTTAGGAATTTCAATCAAATTCTCATTATTTACACACGAGTAATTTCTTTTTATGCCGATTACCTTAAAACTACTTTTTTCTATGATCGTAAATTTCATAGGAACTGCTCCTTTTAAAATGACATGGATTGATAAAGGCTGGTACATCTTTAACTTTGCTCTATATTTACTTGCGTGAGAAGGTGGAATAGAATGCTGTTTGCGAAAAGCTTTCGTGAATGATTCTGGCGTTTCATATCCATATTTTAAAGCGATATCAATAACCTTTACATGTAATTGTGCTAACTCTGTCGCCGCTAATGTTAAACGTCGTCGTCGTATATACTCAGAAATCGAACAATCTGTCAAAAGCGTAAATGTCCGTTGAAAATGAAAAGGAGAGATATTCGCTTGTTTCGCCACCTCCTCAATTTGAATATCCTCAAGTAAACGTTGCTCCATATAATCAATCGCTTTTTGAATATTGTACAACCAGCTCATCTAAAACATCTCCTCTGATTGAAATCATAATCTATCTCTCCATGATCATCCTGTCAAATCATGCTTTGTTTGGATAGCTTTTTTTATCCGAACCGAAATTGAATAAAGCTGTCAAAAGAGTTCGTTTTTACTCTCAGGACAGCTCCTTTCTTACAATTTATGCGTTTGGCGATATTCTGTTGGCGACATGTTTGTCTGCTTTTTAAATACGCGACTAAAGTAAAAGCAATCTTGGTAGCCGACAGCAGTTGAAACTTCTGAGATTGCTAACTCGCTAATGGTGAGCAGCTCTTTTGCTTTTGAAATACGGTAACTTGTTAAATATTGAATCGGTGTTAACCCAGTTATTTTTTCAAATAAGTATGAGATTCTTCTTCGATCAATCTCGAATAAATCGGCAACCTCACTAATTAGTACTTCTTCTTCGTAATGGGCTTGAAAATAACCGATGATCTGTGTAACTTGCTGTAGAGTAAAGTTGTATTCACTGTTTCTAGCTCCGTTCAAAATAGCCTGAAGCAAATTCATAAAAACAACTTTTATTTCAAATTGTGAAAAATAGTCAGGGTTCATATTTTTACTGAGCAGTTGGTTTGTGACAGCAAGAATTTCGTCCATACGGTCAATCTCGATCGAGAAATGTTTGTTTTGGAGAGAGGAAACATCGTCTTTCGTATGAAGTACATCGTAGTGGATAACAACGTAAGACCACTCTTCTTCAAATGTTTTAATTTCGATATCCATCCCTGCCCCAGCATGCACAATTGTTTTTTTATTAATAGAATACGGAACCCCATTCAAAGAAAACCTTGCTTCACCCTGCAACGGAATAATAATTCCAGACGACTGTAAATCCGTCTTTCGATTGGAGTCAAGCTTTCCTGAAGGTAGTGTGCTTTTAAAGGCATTCTTAAATTGAATCGAGGACGTTGCTAAATACTCGATTAATTCATTCGTCTTGATCGTCAAAATCCTCATCTCCCATTCTCAATGATTCATTGAAAATGAATATCATTACTAGTGATTATATCAATATTTCATACAGTAAAAAAGAGTCCGTTTTTAGGGTTGTATGCAGCCACCTGTTGGTTATTTACTTGTTCTTTAATCAATTCATTCAGTTCTCCGATTTATAAAATTGAACGAGAATAATAAGAGTATGTTTTTAGTCAAAATTCAGCCTAATTTTTAAATTTTTTGTAAGAAAGAATCTTTTCTAACAAAAATATTAAAAAAACCCATTTATTACAATTATAAATGATTCTAAAGTCACGTGTTATAGCAGTCTCCAACCATTAGAATAGTTCTTACGTCATGAGAAAAAAGATATATAAAATTTGGAGGAACTAATGAAGGTATTTAATCATTTAACAATTGCGAAGAAGATCAATTTAATTGTAATTACCATTTTTGTTTTGTTTTCAATGGTTTTATTCATTGTGATGCGGATGTTTGTTTCAAATGGTATTGAGGAGATTATTGTAGAAAAGACAATGTCTGATTTAGAACTATCTTACATTGCTTTAGATGGGATGTATCCAGGGGAATGGGAAGCTCGTGATGGAAAGTTATATAAAGGTGATCTCTTAGTCAATGAAAACTTTGACATGGTAGATAGCATTAATAAGATCACAGGAGGCAGAGCGACAATCTTCATGGGTGATACGAGGATATCTTCAAATGTAATGATTGATGGTGAGCGGTCTGTTGGATCTCAAGTTTCTGACCATATTAAAAAACGAGTACTAGATGAAGGGGAAATATATACAGGACATGCTGATGTTATGGGTGTTTCATACCAAACAGCTTATCGACCTATTACCAATGTCGATGGACAAATTATAGGCATTTGGTTTGTTGGAGTTCCAAATGATGAGGTAGGAGAAACCATTTCTTCCATTGTTCAAGTATTTTTGATCGTGTTGATTGCTGGATTGTTGTTGGCAGGTGCTATGATTGCCTTCTTTGCCAACCATATTAAAAAGCGTTTAAGCCTTGTTTCGCAGGTGTTAGACAGAGCGGGTAATGGTGACTTTTCTGAAGAGTTGAAAGACACTTCAAAGGATGAAATTGGGCAGCTATCACTAAGCTATAACAACATGAGAGAAAGTCTAAAGGGTTTAATTGAAAAGGTTGTTAAAACAGCTCAACAAGTGTCTGTATCTTCCCAACAACTTTCAGCAGGGGCGGAAGAAATGAGTCAAGCAACAGAACAAATTTCTGAATCGATCCAAGGAGTTGCATCAGGTGCGGAAGAGACGGTTTCAGGAACGACGAAAGCAAATGCATCGACACATGATGTCTCACAAATGATGAGAAGTGCGATGGACAATGCAAAACAAATGACACAATCGGCGCATGACACAAGAAGCAAGTCCGTGCAAGGAATGGATGTTATTAAACAAAGTGTTTCACAAATGGAAACAATTCATAATAAAACAGATGAAATTACGGTAATGATCAATGGTTTAGGCCAAAAGTCAAATGAAATCAATCAGTTTGTCACGTTCATAACTGGAGTTGCTGATCAAACGAACCTATTAGCCTTGAATGCGGCAATTGAAGCAGCTCGTGCTGGAGAGAACGGCAAGGGATTTGCCGTTGTCGCTGGCGAGGTAAAGAAATTAGCAGAACAATCGAGTAAGTCAGCTGAACAAATTAAAGAATTGGTGAATTCAATACTAGTCGAAATCAATCATTCCATCATAAATATGGACGATACAAAGCAGGTTGTCCAAAGTGGAATGGAAACTGTTAGGGATGCTGGTAAGGAGTTTGAAGGCATTTCAGCTTCAATTATTGATGTTACAAAACACGTTGAAGGAATATCAGGCATGATCGCTCGTATGGCCCAGCAAATCGAGTCAACAAATTCAATCATACATAATGTGACGTCAAAGGCAGAGGCTTCCTCAAGCTATTCACAAGAAGTGGCGGCTTCAGTTGAAGAGCAAAATGCAACGATGGAAGAAATGGCTGCAGCTGCCACCTCTCTCATGCATATGGCGGAAACATTACAGCAATCTGTCGAGAAGTTTAGATTGTAAGTTTGATTGTATAAGAGTAAAAACCATGATACGATTAAAAGGAATTTAATAGGACATCCACTAGGGGCGCCATTTTGGCTGAGACAGTTTGTACTGAACCCTTAGAACCTGATCTGGTTTGTACCAGCGGAGGAAAGTGGAGCACGAATGATTTCATGTTTGTGATATTTACATATACACAAGATGATTTGTTGCTCCTCTCCCAATTTCGGTAGAGGAGCTTTTTGTTTTCGTGTCGATCATTTCCTGCAGGGTAGGTGTCCTCCAAAATGAAAAGGAGGAAGGAAGTATGCGTTTTTCAGAACAAGTAAGGCAGGAAGCAGATTTTATTTTTGAGGCAATATTTAATCATCCGTTTATTCGTGGGATTGCAAATGGGAATGTACCAAAAGAGAGCTTGATTCATTACGTACAACAGGATTATGAGTATTTAACAACGTTTTGCCGCATTTATGGTTTAGCGGTTTCGAAATGTACGGAACGAAGTGAAATGGTGTTCTTCCAACAACAGATTGGATTTGTTTTAAATGAGGAGGTTCATCCGCATAATAATTTTTGTAGGGTTGCAGGTGTGGTTTACGAAGAACTTCAGCACGCCCCATTAGCACCAACAGCTCATCATTATACACGCCATATGCTTGAAGTCGCACAAGGTGGAACATTAGGGGAGACTTTAGCTGCACTCGCACCTTGTCCATGGACGTACTATGAAATTGGAATGCGCCTAGTTGAAGAAATGAATCCGAGTCCAGATCATCCTTTTTATGATTGGATTACGTTTTATGCGAATGAACGAGTAGAGTCAATTGTACAAATATTTAAAGATAAAATGGATGCGTGGGCTGAGAAAGTCGGCCAACAAGAAAGAGACAAAATGGTTGACCACTTTATCAAGAGCTGTCAGCTTGAACATCAATTCTGGACGATGGCTTATGAATGTGAAGACTGGTCGGTAAGTATGAAATAGCGAAGGTCGTAGGCTGTCGTTTTGCTAGATAAAACTCAAGTTTTGCTAGATAAATCTAGAATTTTGCAAGATAAAACTCAAGTTTTGCAAGATAAATCCGGGTTTTTGCTAGATAAAATGAATGCCCGAAAAAAGAGAAGCCTTGCTTTCAGGGCTTCTCTATAATCTTATTCATGTAATGAAATGCTATTCCCTATTCCTTGATCAACAGCTTTTTTATAAACGGCGACCGCAACAGCTGTATCAAGATAGGCAACACCAACGGACTTATAAAACGTGATTTCTTCAGCGTTCTCACGTCCTACTTTTTCCTTCGTAAGAATTGGTGCGATTTCGCTATAGAGCTTATCGAAGGACCACTCGTTGTTCGCGATTGGAATGAGGAGGTCGCCAGCTTCATGCTCTGCGCCTTCCTTCGTGTCGACAACAATTTTGCTGCTGCGATGTAATGTTTCAACATCGACTTCCTGCATATCCTCTTGGAAAGAACCAATGCCGTTAATATGTGTGCCTGGCTTTAAGTCTTTTCCAGAAAATACAGGTGTTTTTGACTTTGTGCTACATACAAGTACATCAGCTGACTCGACGGCTTCTTTGGCAGTAGAAACAACCGTTATGCTTCCATTCCAGTTTCCTAGCTTCCTAAGTAAGCTCTTAGCAAAAGTCTCCGCTTTATCTTTTGTTCGATTGAAAAGGATGATGTTTTCAATAGAGCGTACTGCTAGTACTGCTAAAATTTGTCCGAGTGCTTGTGCACCTGTACCAATGACGCTAAGTGTTTTCGCATCCTCTCTAGCTAAATGCTTAGTTGCTACTCCACTACTAGCACCCGTACGAAGAACGGTTAAATACGAAGCATCCATTAAGGCAACATGCTCTCCTGTTTTTGCATCTGTTAAGAGAATCATACCATGTAACGAAGGACGACCTTCTTTTGGGTTATCAGGAAAAACCGTTACAACCTTAATTGAACTATGCTCTAACGCCTCACTAAAAGCAGGCATATAAAGGCTAGTTCCATTCGTTGTTGGATGGTCTAAGGCTATCCTTACAGGTGTAGAAGATCTTTGATTATCAATAAAAGATTGTTCAATATCTCTTAAACACTCATCCATAGTATATAAGTTTTCAATCATTGATTTAGTTAAAATTAACATGTAAATCCCTCTTTTGTTAGTCTAGGTCTTTATCCTTTGTTTCTTTCGCTAAAACAACAGCAATAATGGAGATAATACCTGCTAGAACGATATAAATAGCAATTGGTATAGTAGAGTTAAATTCATTTAGTAAATACGTAGCGAGTAAGGGTGCTGTACCACCTGCAACTGCTGCTCCTATTTGATAACCAACTGTTACTCCGGTATAACGTACATTTGCGCTGAAGATTTCAGAGAACATTGTCCCTAGGACAGCCGTTACTGGAGCCCATACAAGTGCCAGTGCTAGGATCGTTGCGACGAATAACCAGAATGTAGATTCAAGCTGTAAGAGGTAGAAGTATGGGAATGCAAAGACTACAATCCCGATGGCTCCAGCTAGAAAGACTGGTTTACGTCCAAACTTATCTGATAGCATCCCCATGACTGGAATCATTAATGTTGCTGCAAGTGTTCCTAATGTGACTGCGTTTAATGCCGTGAGTCGATCAAAACTTAAACTCGTTGTGGCGTACGCAATAATAAAGGTTGAAAAGATGTAGAATGGACCTGTTTCAACAACCTTTGCACCAACTGCGATTAAAACGGAGCGCCAGTGGTAACGGAATGTATCAAAAAGAGGCACTTTCGCGATGTTTCCTGATTCTTTAGCTTCTTTGAATGATGGTGTTTCATCTAATGACTTACGAATCCATAACCCTAAAAAGACTAAAAATGCACTAAAAACGAACGGAACACGCCAGCCCCAGGCCATGAAGTGCTCTTCTGGCAATAAGCTCATTAAGGAGATTGCTAATGTACCAAGTAGCATCCCAATGGTAACGCCCATTTGTGGTACACTTCCAAAGAATCCACGTTTCTTCTTTGGTGCATATTCTACGGCTAATAGTAAAGCGCCTCCCCATTCTCCCCCGATTCCAAGACCTTGCACACAACGTAACAAGATTAATAGAATTGGTGCCCAAACCCCAATCATTTCATAAGTAGGTAAGAGACCAATTAATACGGTTGCTCCTCCCATAAGGGACAGAGTGATGACAAGTGTTTTTTTACGTCCAATTTTATCACCGATATGACTGAAGATGATACCGCCTAATGGTCGAATGAAAAATGGCAATGCAAACGTAACATATGCAAGCATGACACCTACAAGAGGATCATAAGAAGGGAAGAAAAGTTTGTTTAAAACAATTGCTGCAACAGTTCCATATAAGAAATAGTCAAACCATTCGATTGAACTTCCAATTAAACTAGCAATGAGTGCTTTTCTAGAATCTTTTTTAGATGGCACTGGCCTAGATGATTTTACTTCAATGGCTTCATTCATCAAAATCCCTCCAATTTTCAGAAATTACAGTGTCACTTCAATTTTCCTGTAAAAAAAAAGAATCATTCCATTGCGCGCAGGTACATGATTTTTTATTATTATACATAGATATACGAAAATTGACTAGAAGAAAATTTAGAATATTAATTTCCTTCGGAGGATTCTATGAATACAATTGGCCATAAAATTAAACAAATTCGCAAGAAAAAAAAGCTTACTCTAAAAGAAGTTTCTGCAAAAACAGGACTTTCGATCTCTTTTTTATCCCAAATCGAACGCTCGAAATCTTCAATGACTTTAGAATCCTTGAATAAAGTATCTGACGCGCTAGATGTTAGTCCTAGTGATTTCTTTGAAAGGTCTGAATATGTTGAACTTACACAGGTAAAGCGTAAGGAGCAGCTCGTTCAACTTCCGAACGACACATTCTTTCATTATCATTCCTTGATGGGCGACTTAGAGACTCCTTATTTTGAGCCAAGAATTGTGACCTTGCTTCCAACGAAGCAAGAGATCTCGCCATATATACATGAAGGCCAAGAATTTATTTATGTGCTTGAAGGAACATTAACTCTCTTGTACAAAGGGCAACTTTATGAAATGCAAGTTGGTGATAATTTTCACTTTGACTCAAGCACGCCACATAACTGGATCAATTACTCAGAGGGAGTCGTAAAACTCCTGCAAGTAGCGGCGAAGAGGGGGTAAAGAAGCCTGAATGGGAGATGATTTAGGAAACCATTTTGCAAGAACAAAATCTATGTTTAGCTCAAGCTGGAATCAGCCACTAGAGCTTTTCTTTTTTCTTGATATTGAGAATCATTTTCATTTAAAATAAAAATATAATATTACTAGATTGAGGAAAGAGATGAGTGAGATGTCTAGCAATGGTTATGCAGTTGTTTCTTGTAAAAGGCATGAGGTTCAAACTGGTAAGTGGCTGAGAGGCAGAAAGATTAAGGCTCCATCTCATTTTATTTGCTTTGTAATCTCGGGCGGAGTGACAGTTAGTGTCGATGGGGTTAAATGGGAATTACAAAAAGGAATGTGCTTGTATGTATCCCCCGCAAATACAATTGAGGTTGAGGTGTTAAGCCGGCTTGAATGTTACGTTCTCCAATATTCTCGATCAATAGTTGGTGACAAGGAGACTACTTTAAAAAGTACATTCAACGTTCATTCGATTGCTAAGGTTTCCTCCCTTTTTAATAAACTTTCTACATATAGTAAAGCGGATCGCACGCATTTATCATGGTTAAAGTACCAATCTCAATTCTTTGATTTGTTGTGGGTTCTTCATTCTGACTCTGAAAAGACAAAACAATCAATGGATCAAGGAATGGAACGAGTCCTGGCATACTTACATGCTCATTATGAAGATGATTTAGCCATTGGTTCCCTTCACCAACAAGCAGGGTTAACCAAGCAGTCATTTTGTCGTGCTTTTAAGCGTCATACAGGCAGTACTCCGACTCAGTATTTGCACCAATTAAGGGTGAAGAAGGCAAAGGAATTACTCATGTACCCAGATCATACGGTGAAAGATGTCGCCTGGAAAGTTGGCTATGATGATGAACTATACTTCAGTCGTTTATTTAAGAAGAAGGAAGGAGTTTCTCCTTCTCTATATCGCTCGTCAAAAGAGCCGAAGATAGCAGTTATTAGCCGTCTTTTTTTACAGGACCATTTGCTAAGCTTAGGAGTAGAGCCAGTTATCGCTCCTTGCTATCCTACAGAATTCCCGAATAATTACGGGCTACCAAATTATTTAAAACATAACTTCAACAAAGCTAAACTAATCAATCTCGAAAATTCAATTCAATCTACCGGTGTTGTTGATGCAGATCCTCACTATATTTTAACGACGACACATCATTCAGTTGAAGATCGAAAAAAGATTAATGCATTCAATCATCAAGTCATTCAATTAGATCGATTGCTTTCTTGGAAGGACTATCAGCGCAAAATTGGCAAGCTCGTCCATAAGGAAGAGGAGGCAGAATCGATTATTGAAAGAGTTAACCGTATAGAACAGCAAGGAAGAGACAGGCTAAAGAGTCTATCAAGGAGTGGAGAATGGGCGATCATCCGGGTTCAACAAAATCAACTATTAGTTCATGGGATTACAGGGCATGCGGTAAACGATTTATTTTTTGAAGGATTAGGATTTCAGGTAGCAGATGGCTGTACGCATCGCTCTTGCTTACCGTATTCAATGGAAGAATTTCTAGCATTAGATCCGGAAAACATCCTTATCCTTTGGAGCAGAGAAGCAGATTATTTACGAATGAAGGAACACGTTTTATGGAAGCAGTTAAAAGCTGTTAGAGAAGGGACTGTTCATCTACCAAATAGCTACGGATGGGATCCATGGGGACCATCAGGAAGAGAGTATATGGTCAAGGAGCTGCTTACTTATTTCGAAAAATGAGGGTAACTTTGTCTATTTAAGATTGGATAACCATGTCCATGGTGGTCAACTAAATAAAAACGTAAACTATCAATTGAGAGTGATTATCAAAATCAATCATTAGTTACATAAAAGGAGCGTTTTATAGATGAGTAGACGGAGAAGCATTTCATTTTTATTTGCAGCGATCATGGCATTCATGATGGTTCTTGCCGGCTGTGGGAACAGTGCAGATTCAAGCAATGCGACAACGAAGGATAAGGAGCCGGAAGATAAGCAAGAGCCGAAGACTGAAGAAATTCGTAAGATTGAACATGCGATGGGTGTTACAGAGATTACAGGCACACCGGAGCGCATTGTGGTCCTTACGAATGAAGGAACTGAAGCTTTATTAGGTTTAGGTGTAAAGCCTGTCGGAGCGGTTCAATCATGGAGTGGAGAGCCTTGGCATGATCATATTAAAGATGAAATGGAAGGCGTCAAAGATTTAGGCTTTGAAAATGAACCAAATCTTGAAGCAATTATTGAATTGAAACCTGACTTAATCATTGGAAACAAAATACGTCATGAAAAAGTATACGACCAGCTAGCTAAAATCGCTCCAACAGTGTTCTCAGCAGATTTATCGGGGCAATGGAAGGTGAACTTTGCTCTTTATGCTGAAACATTAAACATTGTTGAAGAAGGCGAGAAGGTAATGGCTGAATTCGATGAGCGTGTAGCTGCTGCAAAGCAGGAATTAGCGGATCAATTAGATACAAAAGTATCTGTGGCTCGCTTTTCATTCAAAGGCGTTCAAATTTATCAAAAAGATACATTTAGTGGGGTTCTTCTTGAACAATTAGGACTTGCAAGACCAGAATCACAGGATGTAGATGAGTTTGCTCAAGTAGTATCAGAAGAAGGAATGGAGGCTATGGATGGGGACATTCTCTTCTACTGGCTCACTCAGGAAAAAGGCGAGACAGCTGTAACTGATATGGCCAATGAATGGATGGAAAGCCAAGTATTCCAAAGCTTAAATGTTGCCAAAAATGATAGAGTATTTGAGGTCAATGAAACAATCTGGAACTCAGCTGGTGGGATTAAAGCAGCAGAACTGTTATTAGAAGATCTTGTGAAAAGCTTAAAATAGAAATGAAAAAGGGGGGTGTGAGCAGAGCGGTGTTCACAGCTCCTCTTTTTCGTATGAAATGATTGGAGTATGGCTATGACTGCTTTAGAAAAAGAGACGATACAAAAATATAATAACATCCGACCTTTTCGATCGATCATTGTGATTTTCGGGGCCTTTGTAGCGCTTCTTGTGACAATGATAGCATCCTTATCATTTGGTGTAGCAGATGTTGATTGGAAAACTGTTTGGGCAGCGGTCTTTCAGTACAACGCGGACGATTACGCACACCATATTATTCATGAAGTACGACTTCCGAGAGTACTCGGAGCTACAGTGGTTGGAGCCGCATTCGCCGTTTCTGGAGCGATGATGCAAGGGATGACAAGAAATCCACTGGCAGACTCAGGCCTTCTTGGTCTTAATGCAGGTGCTGCGTTTATGCTTGCGGTCTGCTTTGCGTTTTTCCCTGGCTTATCCTATATGTATATCATTCTTTTCTCATTTGTAGGTGCTGCATTTGGTGCTCTACTTGTCTATGGAATCGGTTCCTTATCAAGGCATGGATTGACCCCGATGCGACTTGTTTTAGCAGGAGCAGCTGTGAGTGCTCTTTTGGCTGCTTTAAGTGAGGGAATCGCTATTTACTTTCGAATTGGACAAGATTTAGCGTTTTGGTATGCTGGAGGCGTTGCAGGGACGAAATGGCTGCATCTTCAAATCTTATCTCCATGGGTGATTGTTGCCATCATTGGTGCACTCCTTCTTTCAAGGTCTATTACAGTCTTGAGCTTAGGAGAGGAGATGGCTACAGGTCTTGGTCAACGTACAGGTATCGTTCGTTTATTCGGAGCGATTATTGTGCTTGTTCTAGCAGGAGCAGCCGTTTCGGTGGTCGGTGCGGTCGGCTTCGTAGGGCTAATGATTCCACATTTCTCCCGTTATTTAATCGGAAATGATTACCGGTGGGTCATCCCATGCTCGGCGTTATTGGGGAGTTTACTTATGGTTGGAGCGGATTTTGCTGCTCGAATGATCAATCCTCCATACGAGACCCCGGTTGGAGCCTTGATTGCATTAATTGGTGTACCATTCTTTCTTTACTTGTCTAGAAAAGGGGGGAGAGAATTGTGAATCCATTACAATCAACTCAGCAATTTGATCGAAGAAAACGGAGCAGAAACTTAAGCATTATGATCATTATAGTTATCTGTATTTTCGTGGCATTTGTATTTAGTATGAATACAGGATATGTTCGTTTATCTGCTTCTGAAGTAATCAAGACGTTATTCGGAATGGGTTCAGAGGAACAGCGACTCATTCTTTATGAACTTAGGTTGCCAAGAATTGTCCTTGCGATCTTAGTTGGATTTGCTTTAGCTGTTTCCGGGACAATTTTACAAGGGGTGTCACGGAATGCCCTTGCTGATCCTGGGATATTGGGAATTAATGCAGGTGCCGGCTTAGGTGTCATGCTCTATATCTCATTCTTCGCATCTGCAGTGTCAGCCCCAGTCTTTATTCTTCCATTTGTTGCCTTCGTAGGAGCGATCTTAACGGCACTTCTCATCTATAGTCTATCTTATAAAAAAGGAGAAGGGCTATCACCAGTGCGGTTGCTGTTAACAGGTGTAGCTGTAGCAGCAGGAATTAGTGCGGCTATGATTGTATTAACGATGAAGCTATCACCAACTAACTATCAATTCGTGGCTACTTGGCTTGCCGGAAGCATCTGGGGATCTAATTGGAACTTCGTGTTCGCACTCTTGCCGTGGCTATTCATCTTGCTTCCGATTGCCTTCGTCAAAATGCGGGTACTTAACGTACTTTCACTAGGAGAAGGCGTTTCGAAAGGTCTCGGTGTTTCAATTGAAAAAGAACGATTGATCTTATTATCAATAGCCGTTGGGTTAGCCGGAGCTAGTGTATCTGTATCTGGAGCGATTGGGTTTGTCGGGTTAATCACGCCACATTTAGCTCGGCAGATTGTTGGTTCAAAGCATCAATATGTGCTTCCGACAGCTGGCTTACTCGGAGGCTTGTTGCTGTTAGTTGCTGATATGGTAGGTCGTTGGGTCGTGCAACCATCTGAAATGGCCGCGGGTATTGTTGTGGCGATCATTGGAGCTCCGTATTTTATTTATCTACTAGCGAGAGCGAGAGTATAAATTAAGAGAGCCTCCTGTAAATAGGAGGCTTTAGATAGTATCTAGAGAATTTAATCTGTTAATTGGACAATGATTTTTGTACCAACGCCGACCTTACTATCAAGATGAACCGTTCCATTATGTGCCTCGATAATGTCCCGGGAAATAGCTAAACCTAGTCCAGTTCCTTGTATCGTTGTTGTATTTGTTCCGCGATAGTATCGTTCAAAGATTTGTTCAATGTCTGATGGTGCAATTCCTTTACCACAGTCTTCTATGATAATACAGCTCGATTCAATCCGAACAGTGATTTCAACTGTTGGATCATTGTGTACAAGCGCATTATAAATAAAGTTCAATAATGCTCTCTTTATCAAATGTTGATCAATATTCCAATACAGTTTTGAGGCTTCACTCTCGAAGGAAATCTGTGCATCACTAAATTGAGGGTCGTTCAAAACATCTATAACAATCTCTTTTGTGAACGATTCCATTTGTGTGCGCTTTAAATTAAGAGGCATTTCTTTGTTACGAAGCCGCATAGTGAGATTAAAGTCATCAATTAAGTCTTTTAAGTAAATTGATTGTCTTTCAATTACCTCGGAATAATTTTTTCGTTCAGCCTCGTTTATTTCATCACTTTGTAACAGCTCAGCATAGCCCTGAATTGACGCAAGTGGTGTCTTTAAATCATGTGACACATTGCCAATCCATTCGTTTCGCATTTTTTCAAGTTTCTGACGGTTTTCTTCTTGAGAACGTAGTGTTTCAGATACTTCATTTAAGTTATGAAAAACCGATTTATAAATGCCGGTCCGGCTTACCTTCTGATGAAGGAAATTCCCAGTTTTTAATTGGCTAATGCGGCTAATAATTCGTTGTACTGGTTTGGTTAAAAAAGTACTAAATAATAATCCAACAAGAGCAGCGATAAAGAGGTCCACTACTAAAATGATAAGAAAGAATTTAACGGCAGTTTCAAAAGCTGACCTTGGGTTTATCGTCAGTACAACTCGACGTTCTTCTTTTGAAAAAGGTACACCAATAATATAGCTGTAGCCATCGAACTCACTAACAAAATACGTATTAAAATCATCATCCATATATTTATATTTATGGACAAGATCGAATGGGCTGTAATGAGAGCTTACATAATCAGGTGTTAAATAACTGTCGACTACATAGCCCTGATCATCTAAAATTTGCAACCATCCCCCGAATTCTTCAAGCGACTTTATCCCTGCTTCTGAAGCTTGAGGTTGTCCGTCATTGATAGATAGAAATTGTCTGAAATCTCGTGTGAATGTTTCTGATGAATAACTAATGACTTCATCATAATCCTGACGTTCGAAGGTGAGTATAACTATAAAAATGACCGTATTCACAATAATGACGACGAAAACAATGCTAAGAATGGAAAATAAATAACGAGCCGTTAACTTCCATTTCATTGTTTCACCACAAAGCGATATCCAAGTCCTTTGACGTTTGTAATGTAGCTTGGCTTTGATGGGTTATCTTCAATTTTTTCCCGAAGCCTACGAATATGAACCATAATCGTATTATCCGCTCCATAAAACTCTTCTCCCCAAACGGCTTCAAACAGCGTCTCTTTACTTAAGATTCGATTTGGATTACGTAGAAAGCAAGCCATCATACCTACTTCTTTCGCCGTTAATTCTAGTGTTCTTCCATCTTTCATGACCTCAGTTTCACCATCATTGATTGAAAAGGGGCCGATGTTTTTAATGGCTTCTTCTCCCTTTGATTGTGACTCATTTGCATAAACGCCGGCTCTTCTTAGCTGAGCTTTTACACGAAAGGCGACTTCCTTTGGGCTGAAAGGTTTTGTAATGTAATCATCTCCACCAATCGCTAGGCCGAGAATTTTATCGACTTCATCAGATTTTGCTGATAAAAACAAAATGGGGATACGTGACTTCTCACGAATTTTTTTACACAGATCGTATCCTTCTCCATCTGGGAGCATCACATCTAAAATCGCAATGTCTGGGGTAAAGTGGTGATAGACCTCCCAGCCTTCCTCAATTGAATGAGCCAATGCAATCTCAGTGAAACCTTCCTTCATGAGCGCTGCCTTTATTAGTTGGCAAAGATCTGCTTCATCATCAACGATTAAAATACGTGGCTTGTCCAAGTGCTGTCCACCTTTCTGTACGTTTTATATGTTCATCTTAACAAGAAATGATAATTAGTATGTGTTATTTAAGTATTTTGTAAGCTTGTTGTGATTTTTCGTTAAGAGTCGCTAGGTATAGTAAACGTATATGAAAGAGGTGTTGTAGAAATGGAATCATTAGTACAAGTGAAAAATGTAGAAAAAATCTATGGAAAAGGAAAGCAAAGCTTTCATGCTTTAAAAGATATTTCTTTTGAAATAGACCACGGAGAATTTGTTGGTATTATGGGACCATCAGGAGCAGGGAAATCTACATTATTAAATGTATTAGCGACGATTGATCAACCGACGAACGGAGACATTTTAATCGAAAATGATAACTTAGCGATAATGAGTGAAGAGAAGCTATCTGATTTTAGAAGAGATCACCTTGGGTTTATTTTTCAAGATTATCATTTAATTGATTCATTAACTGTTCGAGAGAATATCATTTTGCCATTGGCAATTGCCAAAAAGCCTGTAAAGGAAATGAAGCAACAGGTTGAGGTGCTTGCAAAAAAATTTGGGATTGTATCAGTGCTGGATCAATATCCTTATCAGTTGTCAGGTGGACAAAAACAGAGGACTGCAGCGAGCCGTGCGTTAATATCAAATCCGAAGCTTATCTTTGCTGATGAACCTACTGGAGCATTAGATTCAAAGTCAGCTACTGACCTATTAGTAAGCATGAGAAAGTTAAATGAAGAGTTAGGCGCAACGATTATGATGGTCACGCATGATGCATATGCAGCAAGCTTTTGCAGACGTATTTTATTCATACAAGATGGGAAGTTGTCTAAGGAATTGATTAAAGGTTCAAAAACGAGAAAAGAATTCTTCCAAATGGTCTTAAATGAGCTTGCAACCATGGGTGGTGACAGCCATGACCATATTTGATCTTGCTATTAAAAATATACGACAAAACTTTAAGAGCTACGCTCTATACATTGGTTCCGCAATCTTTTCAATGATCATTTATTTTACTTTTGTCACAATGAAATACAATGATGACCTAAGCAATAGGATCGAATCAAGTGATATGTTAAGCAGTTTGATGGGGGCATCTGCTTTTATACTGATGATTTTTTCAGCGATCTTCATTTTCTATTCCAATTCATTCTTTTTAAAGAAAAGGAAAAAGGAAGTTGCATTATATTCTTTGTTAGGAGTTCGAAAGCGCACAATTGGTTTTATGCTCTTTTTTGAAAATATAGTAATTGGCATCATTTCTTTAGTAATTGGGATGACTCTCGGCTTCTTCTTATCACAGTTGCTGCTCATTGTTTTAAATAAACTGATGGGGTTAGGGTTTGTATATAGCTTTACGTTTTCAAAGTCAGCATTGGTTGATACAGCGATTGTGTTTTTTTTGATTTTCCTACTAACGTCATTACAAGGATATCGCGTCATCTATCAATTCAAGCTAGTTGATTTGTTTCATGCTGAGAAAAAGGGAGAGGAACCTCCTAAGACTCGCATCTTGTCAGTCGTTCTCGGGATCGCTTCAATCGGTGCGGCATATTGGTTTGCTCTACAAGATTTGATGAATTCACAAGTATGGCGAATGCTTGGTTTATCTACACCACTCGTCATTATTGCTTTTACAATCATTGGTTCTTATCTCATTTTTAATAGTGTATTTGTGTTTATTCTCTCTGCTATGAGAAGGAACAAACAACGGGCTTGGAGTGGGTTAAACTTATTCACTACTTCTCAGTTGTTTTATCGTCTTAGAGGAAATGCCAAAACATTAACAATGATTGCGACATTAAGTGCAACAACGATTACGGCCGGTGGTGCAGTCTTTGGGATTTACTATAATACAGAACAGAATGTTAAATCGTACACGCCTTATACGTATATGTGGGAAGGACAGCCCAAACATATATCTTCGGACCTCATTGAGTTCGAACAATCCATTGTGGCAAAATCGCTCGTGGTACAGGGTGCAAGCTTTGATCGAGAATATACTGTCTTAAATGAATCTGCTTTTCAACAATTGGCATACCAATTATCGTGGGACATTGAATCAATTCCTAGAGGCGAAGTTGCAGTGATAGATGCTTATTATGACGAGCGGTTTGGTGAAAAGCCCGAAACGATTGTCTTAGATGAAGAAGAGTTTTCTGTAGGAGCATTTTATTCAGAAGCGTTGCTCAATCAGGGAACGATTCCTGGAAGTGTCATCATCATGCCTAATGAGCTATACGGTAAGGTCTCAGGGGAAGAAAGACTTTATCAAGCCGTACAAGTAAAAGATTATAAAAACCAACATGTATTATCAGACATGCTTGCGGTTCAAGCTGAACATTTTTCAAGTGCTACACATGAGTATAAGACATCCATTGCTTCATTTGGCTCGCTTTTATTTGTTGGTAGTTTCTTAGGGCTTGTGTTTTTAGTAGCTACAGGCAGTATTATTTTCTTTAAAGTATTAACAGAAGCTGAAGATGATAAGAAAACCTTTGATATCCTCTCAAAAATAGGAGGCTCAAAGCAGGAAATGAAGAAAACAATTCGTCATCAGGTTGGCGTTATCTTTGGGGCACCATTGATTTTAGGGCTGGCACATGCTGGTGTGGCTCTTGTAGCATTTTCAAACTTAATGATGATGGATATTCTTATCCCCGTTATTCTTTGGATGGTTGCATACACGCTTATTTATGCTATCTATTATGTGGCAACAGTTCACCAATTTAACAAAATCGTTCAGCAAAGAGGAGTGGTCTAAATGAAAAAAGGGGCATGGATAATAGGAGGAGGCATCGTATTATTATTTCTCGGTGTGTTCGCACTAGCAACAATCGATTTTAATCGGATAGGCAAAGATAATGTATATGTTGTAGTATCAGATCAGCCTTTAGTTGAAGAAACCAGGTTGGATTCCGGAGACATTATAAAGCGTTATTGGTATACGCTACCGGCTTATGACGAAAATGGAAAGGAAATCGAAGTGGAATTTTCTGCTGGAAAAGAGCTAAGACAAGATGCTTACCTTATGCTATATGTTAAAAATGGAACAGAAGTAACGTCTTATGATGAAATTGATTTGAGTGAGGCTCCAAAAGAGGTACAACATAAATTTCAATAGTAAATATCCAAGAGAAGCCTACTTAGGCTTCTCTTTTCTTAGGAGCAATCGTTGCAGTTTTGCGAATTTTTGTATATATTAAAATGAAGGAGTGAATCATGATTCATTTTGTTTAAGTTGTTCTAGGAATTTAATGAACCCCCTAGTCACAAGGATAAATGAAGCGATTCAACTTCTATTGAAAAGCAATTAGGGGAGTCCCAGCGTTGATGTTTCTCTTCACGTTAAAGAGTGTTCTCATAAAAGGGTATCTTCCTAAAGGGGATATTTATCCTAATTTTATAAAGTAGATAAGTGATTTAACGCAATGAAGCGTGGATTTCTTCTTTTTTATCACTCATAAATCATATATAATTATTAGATAATAAAGCGTTTTCTAAAAAAATACAGATATAAGGATGGAAGAAATGGGCAACAGTGAAACTAAATCAGATGTTATCTTAATTGGTGCTGGAGTCATGAGTGCAACTTTGGGAACTTTACTAAAAGAGTTAGTACCAAGTTGGAAAATTAAAGTATTTGAAAAGCTTGGAAGTGCAGGGGAAGAAAGCTCGAACGAATGGAATAATGCAGGTACAGGGCACTCAGCTCTGTGCGAGCTAAATTATACGGCTGAAATGCCTGATGGATCTATTGAAACAACGAAGGCGACAAAAGTAAATGAACAGTTTCAGCTTTCACGTCAATTTTGGTCTTATCTAGTCAAAAAGAAATTGATTCAAAACCCAGAAGAATTTATTCGTCCAATTCCACATATTAGCTTGGTTCAGGGAGAAGGGAATGTCGACTTTTTAAGAAGACGTATGGAAGCGCTTAAGGATAATCCATTATTTGAAGGCATGGAGTACACTGAAGACGCTAAGGAATTAGCGAATTGGATGCCGCTTGTAATGGATGGCCGTACATCAAATGAGCCAATGGCTGCAACAAAAATTGATTATGGTACAGACGTTAATTTTGGGGCATTAACAAGAATGTTATTCCGTCACCTCGAAAGAAACAATGTTGAAATAAACTATAAGCATAGTGTAAAAGATATAAAACGTACGAGTGACGGCATGTGGCAATTAAAGGTGCAGGATTTGAATTCAGGAAAAGTAAGTCGACACACTGCTAAGTTTGTCTTTATTGGAGCAGGTGGTGGAAGCTTGCCGTTGTTACAGAAAACAGGAATTCCTGAATCTAAGCAGATTGGCGGGTTCCCTGTTAGCGGATTGTTTTTAGTCTGTAAAAATCAAGAAGTCGTTGAGAAGCACCATGCAAAGGTGTATGGAAAAGCAAAGGTGGGAGCACCTCCAATGTCTGTTCCACACTTAGACACCCGTTATATTGATAATAAAAAATCATTATTATTTGGTCCGTTCGCCGGATTTTCACCAAAGTTTCTAAAAACAGGTTCGAACTTTGATTTGATCGGCTCTGTGAAGCCCAATAACTTGTTCACAATGCTTGCTGCAGGAATGAAGGAAATGTCCCTTACAAAATATTTGATTCAGCAAGTGCTTCTTTCGAATGAAAAGCGTATTGAAGAATTACGGGAGTTTATTCCAAATGCAAAAAGCGAAGATTGGGATGTTGTTGTTGCAGGTCAGCGTGTTCAAGTGATTAAGGATACTGAAGCAGGCGGCAAAGGGACATTACAATTCGGGACAGAAGTTGTCACTGCAGCAGACGGGTCTGTTGCGGCCTTGCTTGGTGCTTCACCAGGTGCATCGACGGCTGTTCATGTGATGATCGAAGTTATGGGACGATGTTTCCAAGATGAAATGCCTGGTTGGGAGTCTAAATTGAAAGAAATGATTCCATCTTACGGTGTGAAGCTTACTGACAAACCAGAGTTATTCAAGGAAATTCTTGATTCTACAGCCAAAGATTTAAAACTAATGGATGAAAAGCCTGTATATAGCTAATCGTAATAGGACCGCTAAAAATGCGGTCTTTTTTTGATTAGTTTTCTGTTTGCTTAGTTTGCTTCTTATCGAAAAAGCGGATGGCTCCTATTGAAGCACGCACAAGCCAAAAGGTAAAAGTAAGAACGGTAAACGAGTAGAACCCGTTCCAACCTTTACGATATTTAACAAGATTTGTTTTCTTTTCTAGCCATTCTTCAATCAATGTCATCGTCCCACTGAACAGAAAGACGCTAAGGATGGTCTTGAGTGGCTTCATTTTATAGGTGAATTGATTATACAAGACACATAACAATGGAAAAATAACGTAAAGGAATACAATATTAGTATCATAAAATTTTGGAAAATAGCGGTATGGATAGATGACGTATTTATTTTTAATAACTGGTACATCAATTAAAGTCGAAACAAGAGATTTAATAAAGTAAATAAGAAACCATTCCTTTAAATCCCCTTTTCTTCTAAAGATTACCCCTAAGCCACAAAGGCTTATAATCGTAATTGCTCGTAAGAGTTTCTTGTCATTCATCGTAAATCACCTCAAATTTAGTATGAAAAAACGAAAGGACATTTATGTAATAGAGATCAATAAATTATTCATTTCAAATTTGAATTTTAGGAAAGTTTAGAAATTAATATAATAATGTGACTTACAGTGACAATGATTGTCAAATAGTCTATAATTAGTGCGTTGTGATCACCTTTCAAAGAGAGAAAGGGGTTTTTTTATGATTGAAATGGTTCAAGTGAGTAAGCAATTTGATCAATTCGAGGCCATTAAATCGGTGTCTTTGCTTATTAAGGAAAGAGAAATACATGGAATGATTGGAGCAAGTGGTGCAGGTAAATCTACTTTACTGCGACTTATAAACCTTCTAGAAACTCCTAATGAAGGTAAGGTTATTGTTGATGGAAAGGATATGACTTCTCTTAGTGGCAAGGATCTCCGAGAAGCTCGTAAGTCTATCGGAATGATTTTTCAACATTTTAATCTTATTGCAAATAAGACGGTCTATGAAAATGTACTTGTTCCCTTGGAGTTAGCGCATTACCCGCGGAAAGAACGAAAACAGCGAGTGGAGGAATGCTTGCGTTTTGTTGGACTAGAACATTTAAAGAAACAATATCCAGCAAAGTTAAGCGGTGGACAAAAGCAGCGAGTTGCCATTGCAAGGGCGTTAGCGAATAAGCCATCTGTACTTTTATGTGATGAACCAACATCAGCGCTTGATCCGAATACAACGGCAGAAATTTTAATGGTTTTGGAAGAAATCAATAAAACACTCGGGGTAACAATCGTGATTGTCAGCCATGAGATGGAAGTCATCCGCAGTATTTGTGAACGAGCAACGGTTTTGACCGATGGAAAGGTGTTCGAGACGGTTGAAATGAAGCCAAAAGGCATCCAAGAGATCGACCGCAGCCCTACATATTTTGTCCAGCAATTACAGAGGGATGGTGGTGAAAGCCATGCCTGAGCTCTTGGTTCGTTACGAAGCTGAAATCATCTTGGCGATTCAGCAGACATTTATAATGGTCGGTGTATCTGTCCTTGCAGCCATTTTAGTTGGTTTACCAGTTGGAACATTGCTGTTCTTATGTCGGAAAGAACAAATATTAGAAAATCGGTTTGTGTTTTCAATACTCAATACTTTAGTGAACGTCATTCGTTCTTTTCCATTTTTATTGCTCGTAGTTGTTCTTATTCCATTTACAAGGCTCATTATTGGCACAGCAATTGGCACAGCAGCCGCAACTGTACCGCTCTGTATTATTGCAATTGCCCATTACTCACGTTTAGTTGAACAGTCACTATTAGATGTTCCAAAAGGAGTTCTAGAGGCAGCGGTCTCAATGGGAGCTTCCGTATGGGAGATTATCTATAAATTCTTATACGTTGAAGCAAGATCAAGTCTCGTACTAGGTTTAACGACTTCAACAATTAGTTTTGTCTCTTACTCTACAATTATGGGTGTAGTTGGAGGGGGAGGAGTTGGTGACTTTGCGATTCGCTATGGCTACCAACAATTTGAGACGGAATTAATGATATACATGATTATCATCATGGCCATACTGGTACAAGCCATTCAGTTTACAGGAACAACTGTAGCTCGAATGATTGATAATAGATAAACAATGGAGGTTTAAACAATGAAAAAAATACTTTTCTTAGTAGCAGCACTTATACTTTTCATTGCGGGCTGTAGCCAAAACAATGATCAGGAGGAAGCAAATGACCAAGATACAAATGGTGCTAGTGAAGAAGTAACATTAAAAGTCGCTTCTTTAATCCCACCAATGACAGAGATTTTGGAACTTGTGAAGCCAAAATTAGCTGAAGAAGGCATTAATCTTGAAATGATCGTTTTAAGTGATAATGTACAACCGAATGCAGCATTAGCTGCAAATGAAGTAGATGCAAACTTCTTTCAACACGTTCCTTACATGGAAGAGTTTAATCGCAACAATGATTCAAACTTAGTGCCAATCACACCTATTTACTTTGCAAACTATGGTGTCTATGCAAAGGAATATGATTCAATCGATGAACTTCCTGAAGGTGCAACAATTGCAATTGCGAATGACATTTCAAATATTGACCGTTCGTTATCTCTACTTGCACAGCATGGAGTAATTGAACTACAAGAAAAAACAGGTCCATACCATACGCAAGCGGATATCACTGAAAATCCGAAAAACTATGTGTTCCAAGAAGTTGATTTATTAATGCTTGCAAGAACATACGACGACGCAGATGCTGTTGTAATGACTCCAGCATACGCATCTCCACTAGGTTTAACACCGAAATCAGATGCGCTATTAACAGAAGGCACAGACAACGAATTTGCTATTACGCTAGTAGCTCGTGAAGATAACAAAGACTCAGAAGCGATTCAAAAGCTTGCTGAAGTAATGACAAGCGACGAAGTACGAAATTTCCTAGAAGAAAACTATGATGAAACAGCCATTCCTGCATTTTAAGGAAAAAAAGATCACCTCGTTGTATCAGAGGTGATCTTTTACGTGATATCGCCCTTTTGGAATAATGAGTGGCGTTCCGGATACAGGGTCAGGAATAATGACGCTATTTAAATCAAAAATATCTCTTACTAGTGTACTTGTTAGTACTTCAGTCGGTTTACCTTCAGCTAATAGCTTACCTTCTTTAACTGCAAAGAGATGATCGGCATAGCGTGCCGACAAGTTAATATCATGTAAAACCATGACAATGGTTGTTCCGTACTTACGATTAAGATTTGTTAGTAAATCTAATATTTCAACCTGATAAGTAATATCCAAAAATGTTGTTGGTTCGTCAAGGAATAAAATATCTGTTTGCTGTGCAAGTGCCATCGCAATCCATACTCGTTGTCGTTGTCCTCCTGAAAGCTCATCAATATCATGGTTGGCAAATTCAGTAATGTTCATAAACTCCATTGCTTCTTCCACTGCCTCGTAATCCTTCTGAGACCATCCACTGAATAAGGATTGATGTGGAAACCTTCCGCGACCTACTAAATCAGCAACTGTAATGCCATCAGGGACGACTGGTGACTGTGGGAGAAGCCCTAATGTTCGTGCGAGTTGCTTAGGGGGATACTTATGGATTGCTTTGCCATCAAGCGTAATCTCACCTTTAGAAGGCTTAATGAGCTTAGCCATCGTTTTTAAAAGTGTTGATTTTCCACAACCGTTCGCACCTATGATGACGCTAATTTTATTTTTGGGAATTTCCATATCAATCCCATGAATAATAGTTTTATCCTCATAACCAGAAACTAACTCGTCCACTATAAAATCATGTGTGTTGCTCA
Source organism: Niallia sp. CD-39 (assembly GCF_059874745.1). Classification (NCBI taxonomy): domain Bacteria; kingdom Bacillati; phylum Bacillota; class Bacilli; order Caryophanales; family Bacillaceae; genus Niallia; species Niallia sp. CD-39. The sequence continues at coordinate 200,374 of NZ_JCBCPS010000002.1, forward strand.
TTACAATTCTCCTTTTCGGTTCATTCGGATAAGTAAATATATTAAGTATGGTGCACCGAGTATTCCTGTGATAACCCCTACCGGGAATCGATATTCGAATGCGAATTGTCCAATTAGATCTGCAAGTAATACAAGATTTGCACCAACTAAACCTGCTGGGAGAATGTTTGATGCATGAACACCAACTAGTCGATTCGCAATCGGCCCTGCCAAGAACGATACAAAGGCAATAGGACCTGTTGTAGCTGTTGCAATTGCGATGATGAGCACAGAGCTCACCATAAGGATGACCCGTGTTTTATCAGTGGAAACTCCAAGCGATGTAGCCGTTTGTTCTCCTAATTCTAGCATGCTTAACTGCTTGCTAAGCAGTAACATGATCGGTGTTAGTAAAACAACCATAATAATTAATGGAGGTAAGTCATCCATTCTTGAACCATTTAAACTCCCACTTAACCATCTTAAAGCTGTAGCAATATCTTGTTGAGAGCTTTTTAAAATTAAATATGAAATAAAAGCATCTAACATAGCTTGAATCCCAATGCCGATAATAATTAAGCGACCGATCGAAAAAGAACGGCCACGTGCCAAAAAATACATAAGAATAGCAGTTAAAAGACCTGCAATAATAGCAGCAATCGATACGATTGTATTACTTGTTTGGAGAACTGTAATACAAAAGACAGCAGCGGCACTAGAGCCTGAAGTGATCCCTAATATATTCGGATTTGCTAATGGGTTACGCAACATCGTTTGAAAGACATATCCAGCTACTCCAAAAGCAAATCCAGCAAATAAACCAGCAATCATGCGCGGCAATCGAATCGTATTGATTGCAAAGTTTGCTCCAGCGATTTCCTCACCCATTAGTGAACGAATGACCACATCTACTGGATAAATTGTATTACCTAAGAGGAGCATAGCGCAGCAAAGAGCAATTGCTAAAATTGTTAAGAGAAACGTAACAATTAGCCAACGTCTTCTTCTATTGCGCATACCCTTTAAAATGAAGGATTGATGAATTGATTGACTTTTCATAATGACCTCACCTTCGTTTTCTTAGCTAGCAAGATGAGGATGGGTGCACCGATAAATGCTGTGATAATTCCAACTTCAAGTTCACCTGGACTCCCAAGCAATCTCCCCGCCACATCGGAAAAGGTTAAAATAATTGCACCCGCTAATGCGGACATAGGGATTAAAAAGCGCAAATCTGGCCCAACGACTAATCGCATCGCATGAGTTGCTAATAACCCGATAAAGGCGATCGGTCCAGCTAGGGCAGTAGTGACTCCACATAAAATGACCCCAGAGCAGATGGCAAAAAAACGAAGCACTCCGGGTCTTACACCAAGCCCAGTAGCGACATCGTCACCTAATGCTAATGCATTTAATGCAGGAGCTGATATGATTGCAATGATGATACCAGATAATAAGAATGGGATGAAGATAGTAATGGAGCTCCATGAACCAGAACCGACACTTCCAACTTGCCAAAACCTAAACTGATCCATTGCATATGAACTTGGAATCATAATTGCAGTTACAAGTGAAGAAAGAGCTGCACTAGTTGCAGCTCCTGCTAAGACTAATTTAATGGGCGTGGCGCCACCGCGCCCCATAGAACCTATTCCAAAAACGAATACCGCAGTAATAGCAGCTCCGATCAATGCGAGCCAAATGTATTGACCTGCAGTTGTAATATTAAAGAACGCAATGCCAATTACAACAAACAGGGCGGCACCTGTATTTACACCTAATATACTAGGGTCAGCCAATGGGTTGCGTGTTACACTCTGCATAAGCACACCTGCGATTCCTAAGGCTGCACCACAGCACAGGCTAAAAACTGTACGTGAAATCCGTTTTTGCACGACATTTGCTCCATAGGAATCAAAGTTTTGATAAAACAGCCCATCCATTAATTCATGAAAGCTAACCACTCTAGCACCTAATACAAGAGAAGCGATGATTGTAAGGATTAATAGAACCAACCCTGTTGTTAAAATCAATGAAAAATGCTTCGGAGCATGTATATCAAGCTGCTTCGTTTTGGTGGCTGAGGGATTATTCTTCAATTTTATCGAGTGCCCCGCCAATTAATTCTAAATATTCATCAATTGTATATGCGATTGAAAGTGGGTTAGGAGTACCAGCTGCTACTAAAGGCGTCTCACTTGTAATAAACGCCACAGAACCTCTTTCAACTGCAGGAATCTTCCCAAGCAATGGGTCGTTTTTGATTGTTTCGTAAAGTGCATCGTCACCATAACCTACGATAAGATCTGCATCAAATAGTGCTTCAACATTTTCAGAGCTTAAAGTTAAAGAATAACTCTTTGGATCTGTAATTAGAGAAGATACACTCTCTGGATGAGTCAAACCCAACTCTTCTAAAAATGCTACGCGTGAATCCATTGGAGTGTAGATGTGTAATTGAGATAAGTCATTCGCTGAGAAATTTACCCATACTACTTTTTTTCCTTCAATCTGTGGGTATGCACTTACTTTATCAGCAATTAACTTTTCAGTATCCTTAATTAGTTGTTCGCCTTCTTCTTTCATACCCATTCCAGTAGCGTTGAATTCAACTTGCTCACGCCATGTAGTCGTCCATGGAGAAGTTGGATAAGCAACTACAGGGGCAATTTGAGTTAACAAATCGTAATCCTCTGGAGTAATACCAGAATAAGCTGCAAGAATAACGTCTGGATTTGCGTCGGAAATAGCTTCAAAATCTAGACCATCTGTATCTTGGAATACGTTTGGATCTGTGACACCAAGCTCATCTAATTTTTCTTTAGTCCATGGCAATAAACCGCTATCATCTTGAACACCAAAGTTGGCAGCTGAAAAACCTACTGGCACAACACCTAAAGCAAGTGCAATATCGTGATTTGCCCATTGAATCGTAACGATTCGCTCCGGTTTGCTTTCAATAACTGCTTCACCTAGTGCGTGCTCAATTGTAATTGGGTATTGTGAATCCGTTTCTGTTTCACCTTGAGTTGCTGGCTCTTTGTCATTATCTTCGTTCGTTGAACTTTGACTAGAACAACCAGCTAATGCAAAAGCACCAATAAAAGCAAAGATTAGTACAAGTAAAAGTGATTTTTTCTTATTCATCTGTGAACCTACCTATCTATTAGTTTGATGTATATAAGCTAGATTGAAATTGATTCTCAATCCAATTGATAATGGTTATCAACAACACATAATTTATATCATTTAAACCATGCTGTCAATTGAAATTTAAACTTTTCGATTAATTGTCACTATTCGTAAATATATACTCCTAAAATTTCTCTATTATCTAAAACAGATTTTAAAGAATATTGTTATATTGAAATTTTGTTTTTCGGAATGAAAAAAGAAACCCTTCACCCGAGAGGACTTCTATTAAACGATAAGATTTTTACATTGATCGGGATTTTACTTCTTTATATGACGAAAAGCAAAAATACCAGTAATCCAAAATCCTGCAAGCAAAACCGTCATAACAATCAGTACTGGCAACGCGCCGAATTGAATGATGAAAGGTACGGAGGCTGAAGTAACTAGTCCTCCACCAACAAGAGGCTCGAACAGGATTTGTTTATATCCAAATCCATTTAGTGCAGGTGACTTTTTCTCAGAATCAACAATTTGGATAAGCAGAATGCCTGTTGCAGCAACACCTGATGCTTGACCAAAATCACCTATCCCACGCTCAAACCAATATTCCGGAATCATCCTAGGAGCTAGATAAAGGAAAAGAACTAAATTAATTACAATTCCTGCAACTGCAAGGATGATAAATGGTACTAGATTTTCACCAATGGCCTGCAAACTCAAGGATGCCATTGCACTAATAATTAAAAAATCAAGGGCGACACCTTGAATGCGGTTAATGGTTTTGCGGTCAATGAGTTTATATTTATCGAAGTGGTTAAATGCAAATTGCAACAGAATGCCTCCGACCATTGCAAATGGGAACAATGGAATGTATTCAAATAAATATAGATCATATGCACTTCCATATGTTAGATCCTCTAGCCAAACGAGTGTTTCTAGTAGAATAAATCCTATAAAAATTGCGATAGCAATTAGCCCTATATGAAGAGAAAAAGATTCAATGGAAATAGAGGAAGTCGTCGTTGTTGCTGCTGACGAACGATCTTCATCCTTTACAATTCCAGTTCGTTGTTCGATCGAGATATCATCCGGATGACTTAATGTTTCAGATTTCCCTTTTCTCGCTGCCCAATTAATGAGAATCATACCAATAATGACACCAGATAATATTCCGACAGTGGCTAAACCAATAGCTAAATCATAGCCTTCTTCAAAACCTAAATCGGTAAAGGTATTTTGTAATCCAGCTGCTGTGCCGTGTCCCCCGACAAAGCTAATTTCGATTAATGCACCAGCGGCGGGATTTAAGTCGAAGAAAGGCGTTAAAATGGTCATCGTTAGTAAGATCCCAACTACATAATAGGCCCAAGTTATGGTATAGCCTAGCATAGTCTGAGGCCCACCATGTTCCCAAATCTTCTTTAGATTTGGAAGTACGAATCCAATAAATAAACATGCGAAAACAATATTAATCAGTAGACCTGGGAGATCGGCCCAAACTTCCACCATTTCTTTAGTAAAAATACCAGTTGCAAGTCTGCTATCTTCATCGAAAAACAGGCCGAAAATTTCTGGTCCTAGAAGGAGAGCAAGAAAGCCCCCGATTAATGAAGTAGGTAGAAATAATTTTTGTAGAAAAGTAAATTGTAGTCGAATCCATTTGCCGATTACAAGTAAGATCGCAAGAATAAGGATTGAAAATCCTATAGACTCCAATGACAAAAAGAAGACCCCCTTATTTTTTTGCTATTATTTACATACCTTCTTTTCCCCTCATAAAACACTTTTTCTAAAAAGTATAAGTAGTTTCATACGTTGTGATAACGGGCATTTAAGTGTATAAGCTTCCTCCCTGCGGGAACGCTATGTAGAGCAAAGAATCGGAAGAAAAAGAGGAGTTAATGAGGATGAAAGAAATAGAAAAACAAAAATTCGGAGCCGTATTTTATTGGTCTGTAGGCATCCTATGTCTATTAATCGTGTTTGGAGTAGTTGCTCCAGATGCAATGGAGCAGTTTACTTCTGAAATCCAATCATTCGTTACGTCTAGCTTTGGCTGGTACTATCTCATTATTGTTACAGTTTTTGTTTGTGTATGTTTGTTCTTAATTGTTAGTCCGTATGGGAGATTAAGACTAGGAAAAGCCGATGAGAAACCTGAATACAGCTACCCAACATGGTTTGCACTTCTATTTAGTGCAGGAATGGGGACAGGGTTGTTGTTTTGGGGTACAGCTGAGCCAATTAATCATTTTGCTATATCATCTCCTACAGGAGAAACAGGCACAAATCAAGCCGCTATGGATGCGTTAAGGTATGTATTTTTCCACTGGGGCATACATGGATGGAGTATTTATGTCATCATTGCTTTATGTATAGCTTTTTTTAATTATCGCAGAAATGGAGACGGTTCGATTAGTTCGACGTTGTCTCCACTAATGAATACAAACGGCTTTAGAGGAAAAGTTATTGATATTATCGGGATTCTAGCAACAATCACAGGAATTGCTACAACGCTAGGATTTGGTGCTTCACAAATAAATGGCGGGATCTCCTACGTTTGGGGTGTCCCTAATAGTTTTCTTATCCAATTGATCATTATTGCAGTTATTACAGTAATCTATCTTCTATCTGCCACAACAGGCATTAATAAAGGAATCAGAATTTTAAGCAATGTGAATATGATTCTCGCGCTTATATTGCTAATGTTTTTTATCATATTTGGTTCGACACTATATTCACTCAATTTATTTACTGACACAATCGGAAAGTATATTCAACGATTACCTGAAATGAGCTTTCGAATTGCACCTAAGGGTGAAGAAAGTAGACAATGGATTAATGATTGGACAATCTTTTATTGGGCATGGTGGATGGCGTGGTCTCCCTATGTTGGAAGCTTTATCGCCAGAGTATCTAGAGGTAGGACAATCCGAGAATTTACAGTAGGTGTTCTCATTGTCCCTACCTTAGTGACCTTCATTTGGTTTGCGTTTCTTGGCGGTACAGCCATTGATTTAGAAATGCAAGGAGTCGCAAATTTAGCAGTATTAGAAACGGAGAAAATGCTTTTTGGTGTTTTGGAAGTATTGCCACTAAGCTTATTTACATCCATTTTAGCGATCATTTTAATCACGATTTTCTTTATCACATCAGGTGATTCAGCAACGGTCGTACTTGGAATGCAAGCTGTTAAAGGTGTTATGAATCCCTCTGTTCGTAATAAGCTTATTTGGGGATTTTTATTGTCAGCAACTGCAACTGTTCTACTGTATTCAGGAGGCCTTCAGGCACTTCAAAATACGATGATTATTGCTGCATTCCCATTTTCCTTTGTCATGGTTTTGATGACAATTTCATTAATCAAGGAGCTGCGTCAAGTTCGGTTAGAAATGGAGCTCGCAGGAGCAACAAAAGAGAAACTACTATCAAAGCGAATGCAAAAGCAATTGATTAAGCTAGAGTTAAAAGAAGAAAAACGTTGGATTGATGAAAAACGAAAAGAGGAAAAGAAGCAGGCAGAGAAAGAGAAAAAAGAAAAGCTTCGAAAACTAAAAAAAGAAGAGTGAAAAATCTTTATTATTCGACTGTAGACAAACACTGTTTCTTGTCTATGGTCTTTTTCTTGTGTAGGAATAATGACAATTCAATGCTGAAAAAGTAAAAAGTATGATACCCTTCAAAAACGAAAAATAGGATTTTGGTACTATACTTAGGCATAAGTTACTAATTTCTTATTTGTTATTTTTAAACTAATATTAACAATAAATAGATATTTATTAGAGAGAGGGGTTTAATTATGAGGCATCACGATCCGTATGATACACAGAGAGTACATAAAGTGAACGTTGTATTAACAATAGCACTCGTTTTTTTAGTAATTGTTCCAATTGTAATTGAAAGAGGCTTTATGGACACAATTTATAACGTGATCGCAGGGGCGACGGTTTTAATCTTAGCAGTCATCAATTATTTCTTGCGAATTAATCCATATGTAAAAGGATTTATTTTTGCGTTGTTGCCTAACCTAATTGTTACAGTGTTATTTTATATAGAAGGGTTTGCGTTAAATAAGCATTATTTACTTATTTTTACAATTGCAATGGTAGGGCTATATTTTAAAAAAGAAGTTATTATATCGTTCGCAGTATTAGTTAACTTATTACTTATTGGCACGTTTTTTATAATTCCACAGAATTTGCTAGGAGTTTCTGCAGATAACTGGAGTCAATTTATTACAGTCATCTTTGTCATCAATAGTGTGTTCCTTGTATTATTCTTTTTAGCAAAATGGGGTAGAGCAATCATAGAAGAAGCGTATGAGAAAGAGCTTCAAACAGAAACGCTATTAAATCAATTAAAACAAACTTTTAACTCTGTGGAGGAAGGGTCTGTTTCATTAGAAGGTAATTCTAATCATCTAAAGGTAAATATTGAAACAATTCATGATTCTAGCAAGCATATTTTAGACGCCGTTCAGCAAATGTCAGACAGTATACAAGAAGAGGCAAATAGCTTAGGTATTGTGAATGAAGCGATGTCAGCATCGGTGCAGAAGACTAGAGAAACGACTGAAATCTCAAGAAGAATTATCGATCAATCACAGGTCATGAATGACAAGGTTCAAGAAGGTTGGGAAAAGGTTAAGCTTGCAAATGGGCATATATCAACTGTCCAATCAGCAATTACGACAACAAATGAAACAGTGACCGACTTACAGGATAGTTTAGAAAGAGTGAATCAATTATTAGCAGGCATTCGTCAAATTGCTGAACAAACAAATTTACTCGCATTGAATGCTGCAATTGAATCTGCGCGTGCGGGTGAGCACGGTAAAGGATTTGCTGTAGTTGCTGATGAAGTGAGAAAACTGGCTGAGCAAAGTGCAAATATTACGATTACAATAACTGAAGTAACAGAAACGTTGTTTAATAAATCCAAAGAAGCAAAGATCAGGGCTGTGGAAGGTGAAAAGTCAGCAACAGAGGGGCAAGTTCTACTAAATGAAGTGGCTGCGTATTTTACAGATTTACGCCAATCTTATGAAGGAACAACAGTTGAGTTAACAAAGGGGATGAAGGAAATCTCTGCCGCTGCTGAGCAATATGAATCGATCCAAGAGCAAATCGAAAATATTGCCAATATTTCTGAAGAAAACGCAGCATCAACTGAAGAAATTGTTGCCACATTAGATGAAGAGCATGAATTAATTTCATCCATAAATGAAGCTGTTTACGAAATGAATGACTTAAGTAAGAAGCTAAAGAATTTAATCCAAAGAGAAGAGTAAAGGAGAGAGCTACCAAACAATAGGTAGCTCTCTTTTTGGTATAATGAAGGAAGTGTATAGTTGAACTGAGGGATTTTCATGGAGATTTTCTTGTTTATGCTTATTGTCTTCTTTGCATCTGCATTGCAGGCGAGTACAGGCTTTGGCTTCTCTATTGTGGCAACACCGTTTTTATTGCTTCTTTTCATGCCGATTGAGGCCATTCAAGTTAACATGATTTTGTCCTTTGTAATCTCAATTGTTTTTGTTCGAGCATTGAGGGAGGATTTGGATCTAGCTTTGCTAAAAAAATTAACGTTCGGGAGTATAGTAGGATTACCTCTTGGGTTGTATGTTTTTCTCGTTATGGATGCGAATCAAATAAAATTTGCCCTTGGTGTGTTTTTAATTATGCTCACTGTCCTGTTACTCTTTAACATTACTGTGAAACGTTCAAAAGCTGGAGATTATATTGTTGGTAGCCTAGCAGGTGGATTAACCACAAGCATCGGCATGCCAGGGCCACCACTTTTGCTCTATTTTGCAGGAGCGAAATTGTCAAAGCAAACCGTAAGGAGCACAACGCTTGTTTTTTATTTATTTGTTTACCCTTTTAGCTTATTAATTCAAATAGTATCAGCTGGAACAAGTGTGTTCATTTGGACTCATGCAATCCTAGCGTTACCAGTATTGCTGTCAGGTATATACGCAGGAAAGCTATTATTTGTAAAAATGAATCAAACAGTATTTCAGTGGGTTACATATATTATTTTACTTGTTACAGGAGTATATCTTCTCATTGATGCACTTATTTAAGGATAAGTACACTTAGAAGTTTTGTTACTCTTATGCACTTCCAGTTCACAGGTGCTATTGCCTTTACCCAATAACCCGTGATGAAAACCGTATTAGCCATCTTGGCATTTTCGACGTCGATAAGCAGGAACTATTTACCTTAGTTACTCTGAGTGGAGCTGACGTGTTGCCTGCTAGAAGGTATTCGGTTGAATAGATAAATTGAAGGTTTTCAGGCTGTTGACAAGCTTTCGCAGTATCACAGAGAAACCCTTTCCCCAACCATGTGTTCTATTCAGATCTTCACTCGATTAAACTTAGTCTGACAAGCGTTTTCAAGACATTATGAGTTTTTTTCATTTGTAAAAAACACCTTGAAATATATGAAAGACAAAGACGAAGATCGACTTTGTCTTTCATATTTTTGACTAATCGAAACATTACTTTTCTTAATGATGAACTTTAAAATGCCCCACCGCCAATTTTAACTGCTGAGCCATCTCTGATAAAGATGAAGAAGCAATGGAGATTTCTTCAATTGAAGATAGTTGTTCGTTAGTTGCAAATGATACTTGTTGTGAATTGGCTGCAGCTGTTTGTCCGATCTCATAGATATATTTCATTGCAAGAACGACTTCATCTGCACCCGCTGACATTTGCTGCACTTCTGAAGAGACGAGATAAATTTGTTTATTCACCTTTTCAACCGTTTCTTCTATCGATTCAAATGAATACCCAGCATTTTTAATTACAGATATTCCTGTTGTTACTTCTTGTGTTGCCGCTTTCATAAACTTCGTTGAATGTGCAGTTTCGGTTTGAATATCAGTCACCAGTGTTTGTATTTCTTTTGCAGAATCAGCTGTTTGTTCTGATAGTTTCCGTACTTCATCAGCAACTACGGCAAACCCTTTTCCATGCTCCCCTGCTCGAGCCGCTTCGATGGATGCATTTAATGCTAAGAGGTTCGTTCGTGATGAAATATCAGTAATCAAATGGATAATGTCATTGATTTGTTGTGAGCGCTCATGTAGATGATGAATGGTTTTACTTAATTGTTGAACAGTCCTATCAATTGACTTCATTTGGAATACGGCTGATTCAATTTTTGATCTCCCATCTGCTGTTTTCTGAGAGGCGTCAATTGCAGAGCTGGAAACATTTTGTGAATGATCTGCAATCGTTTGGATGCCTTTAGCCATATCATCGATCGTCATCGAAATAGTCTCTACGCTTTTAAACTGCTCATCAACTCCCGCAGCAACTTCTTGAATAGAAGCGGTGATTTTCCTAGATGATTCACTAGATTCGTTCGAGTTAGATGATAAGGCATCTGCAGTATGCAAAACAGTCCTTGCATTATCATCAACATGATGTATGATTTCTCGTAAATGCTTTGTCATCATGTTAAATGCCTTTGTCAGTTCCATTAATTCATCCTTTGATTTAGTATGAAGTACCTCCCCAGTTAGATCTCCATTCGCAATTTGTTTAGCAGCTGTTGTAATTTTAATTATCGGTTTTGAAATGACCTCTCCCATATAAAAAGTGATAATGATTCCTAATAGTATAGAGAAGATACTGAGACCAAGAACAATGGATTTGATCGTTTCTACTTTCTCATTTGTTTCAATTGATGCAGCGTCAAAAATGGACTGCTGATAGTCGCTTAATTCAGCAGCTTTAGCGCTAAAGCGTTCAACAATATCACGTCCTTCACCAGCAATTAAGTTGGAGTAAAGTTCAACATGATCGCCCTCTTGAAGATTAATCGCTTCATTTGTAAACACCATATGCTCCATTTCAATTGCATCGAGCTCATGTAAGAGTTTTAGTCCTACTGGATCTTCGATTAATTCTGAAAGTGTACGACTTAACAGGTGATAGCTAGAAACTGCTTCTTTATAATTCTGTAAGGCATCATCTTGATGCAATAACAAATATTCTCTAAAATAGGATTGCTCCGTTTTTGCAATGATCTCTAATTCCTTCATCATCGCTAATTCGTTAGCATGCTTGTGGTTGAGCTCTTGGTAGGTTTCATTGATCTTTGTAATTTGGCTATTAGAAATGACAGCAATTAAGATTAAAATAAGAAAAAATGTAGCAAAACTACCAAATAATTTCTTACGAATGGTTACTCTCATATTTCATCCATCCCCTTTTAGATAGTTAGTCATAGATAATGGGTTTAATTGGGATTAATCATATACTTTGCACTATAAAGATATACTATATAAGGGTATATGTATGTGACATTTATCACTATCTTGTCAATATATTGTTAATTAAAGGAAATTAATAAAGGGGCTTATAAAGCTTTTTCTATAGATTTAATAGGATGAATGAACTAGATTGACAGAGAATGAATGTTATTGTAGTCTAATAATAGAATTGATAATTGAATAATGCCTCACTTTTTCTTAGTGGGGTAGAGGTGCGGTTTTTATTAGTTCTAAGTTGAACGTTGAGGCGTGATGAGGCTTAGGAGAAGGAAAAATCGCCGAAGTGTGTGTATCCCTCAAGATATACATGCTGGGTCTGCATTGAATAGTTGCAGGACTGTCTCAGGAGACAATTTGTTTACCTGAGTTGTGCTATCTCATTTATTGGGAAAAGTAGAGGATTTAGGCTAACTATAATAATAGAGACCTGAGTTCATCTCAGGTCTCTTTTGTTATAGTTGTTTTCTTATTATTCGATCAATTCGGTGTATTTATTGTATGAAATGATCATAACAAACATAATATGTAATGAAACTAAGGGGGAGAAAAAAAGATGAAAAAGAATGTACGAGCATTTCTCATGTTAGCGCTTGCGTCACTATTATTTTTAGCAGCTTGTGGTTCGAATGATGCTGGTAATGGTGGTTCTGGAGATGAAAAAGATACGTTTGTAGTAGGACTTGAAGCAGCTTATGCTCCTTTTAACTGGACACAAATGGATGATGCTAATGGAGCGGTAAAGATTGACGGTACTCCAGAATTCGCTGGTGGGTATGATGTTGAAATTGCAAAGAAAATTGCCGATGGGCTAGGAAAAGAGCTAGTTGTTAAGAAAATTGAATGGGACGGGTTGCTGCCAGCATTACAATCTGGAACGATAGATGCGATCATTGCTGGAATGTCACCGACCGAAGAGCGTAAAGAATCAATTGATTTTACGACAAACTATTACAATTCTGATCTAGTGATGGTCGTGAAAAAAGGTGGAGACTATGAAGGTGCAACAACTTTAGCTGATTTCAACGGTGCAAAAGTTACCGCTCAATTAAACACTTTCCACTATTCGGTTATCGATCAAGTTGAAGGAGTCACTAAACAGCCAGCGATGGATAACTTTCCAGCGATGCGTGTTGCTTTAGAGTCTGGTGTCATTGATGGTTATGTATCGGAGCGCCCAGAAGGAGTAAGCGCATCGTCAGCAAATGATAACTTCGCGATGATTGAGTTTACAGATGGATTTGAAGCGTCAGAGGAAGATACAGCGATTGCAGTTGGGGTTGTGAAAGACTATGACCTCACAGAAAAAATCAATGAAATTATTGATGGCATTCCACAAGAAGAGCGCATAAAGCTTATGGATGATGCCATTATAAATCAACCAGCTACAAACTAATAAATAATAAAGCCGACTGCATCATATGATGCAGTCGGCTTTCAAACCAATTAATAGAAGCTCCTGCTATAATAGCAGGGATCGCTTGGAGGATTTAACATGACATTAGAAGTGATACTTCGAATCATTGAAACCTACTGGCCAATGTTTTTACGAGGTGCCGGAATAACATTATTACTTGCTATAGTTGGTACGCTGATTGGTGCACTAATAGGACTTGCAGCTGGAGTGATTCGTACAATTCCAATGCCAGAACAAGGACCTAAGAAATGGCTATTAAAAGTAACAAACTTTTTCTTGTCCATTTATATAGAGTTTTTCAGAGGTACACCAATGATCGTACAAGCTATGGTCATTTTCTATGGAACAGCCGCATTATTTGGTTACCAGATGAACTTTATATTCGCGGGGATTTTAATTGTTTCCATTAATACAGGTGCCTATATGGCTGAGATCGTCCGTGGGGGAATCATCTCTGTTGATAATGGTCAATATGAAGCTGCACAGGCAATAGGGATGAACCATATGAAAACGATGACCAACATCGTACTGCCTCAGGTTGTCAGAAATATATTACCTGCCACTGGGAACCAATTCATTATTAATATTAAAGATACCGCCGTCCTAAGTGTCATTTCTGTATCCGAATTATTCTATTCAGCGAGAACAGTTGCTGGGGCAAACTTCGTCTTTTTTGAGGTGTTCTTTATCGTCAGCATCATTTATCTCGTTATGACTTATTCTGTGACATTATTGTTACGCCATTTAGAGAAGCGTTTAGATGGACCTGATCATTATCAGAAGGTCGGCCACCATCCACAACAAGTGGAAATAACACCTAAAAACTAGAAAGGAGAAGTGAAGATGAAGGGCTTAATTGAGATTCAAAACTTACGAAAATCATTTGGAGACCATGAAGTGTTAAAAGATATTCACTTTTCCGTGCAAAAAGGTGAAGTAGTAACAATCATCGGTTCGTCTGGGTCAGGAAAGTCGACGTTATTGCGTTGTATTAATCTATTAGAAAAACCGTCTGGTGGGAAGATTATTTATAAAGATGAGAACATACTAGACAACAAGCATGATATACATTCGTACCGCACTCATTTAGGAATGGTGTTTCAACAATTTAACTTATTTAATAATTTAAATGTGTTAGGCAATTGTGTTGTCGGGCAAATGAAGGTTTTAAAGCGCTCTAAGGAAGAGGCTGAAAAGACAGCGTTGAATTATTTAAAGGTTGTTGGGATGGATGCGTATATTCATGCAAAACCTCGCCAATTATCAGGTGGCCAGAAGCAGCGTGTTGCGATTGCTCGAGCACTTTCAATGGAGCCAGATGTGCTTCTTTTTGACGAACCAACGTCAGCGCTTGACCCTGAAATGGTAGGGGAAGTATTAAAAGTTATGAAAGAGCTAGCAGGCTCTGGCTTAACGATGTTAATTGTAACGCATGAAATGGAATTCGCCCGTGAAGTATCTGATCGTGTTGTGTTTATGGATAAGGGTGTCATTGCAGAGGAAGGTCCACCAGAACAAATCTTTAAAGCACCGAAGCAAGAACGTACGAAAGAGTTTCTAAAGCGTACGCTAAAAGACCCAATACAACTATAAAAACAAGGCACTCCTAATCAGTGGAGTGCCTTTTAATTGAAATAAATAGACTAGTGAACAATATATGATCTAGCAAAATAAATGTGCAAATTCTACTTTTATTTGGGTTATTCTATCTTATCAATAAGCTAACCGTACCTTATGAATGATAAACTAAATAGTATGACAAAGACAAAGAAGGATGATTACAAATGGAGAAATTGATTGAGGAAAGAAGGGGCGGTTATTTAGAAAATATCCATATTGGCATGATTTGTGGGGTAGACGATCACTTAACTGTCACACATCAAGTAGGAGATGCGGATCATTCAACGTTTTACCGGTCAGCGGCAAAGCCAATTCAAGCTATTCCATTGTTCATGACGAGTGTTATAGAGAAGTATGGTCTTACGACAAAGGAGGCTGCCCTTTCTTGTGCCTCTCATCGTGGAGAAGAAGAGCACATCGATGCATTGCATTCTTTAATTTTAAAATTAAAGCTAGACGAGTCAGCCTTGTTTTGTTCAGAGGCGTATCCACTAAACCAACAACCACGTGAGGAAATGATTCGAAAAGGTTTATCGAAACGGAAGCTCTATCACAACTGCTCAGGCAAGCATTTAGGGTTTTTAGCAGTTTGTCGTGAAAAGGGTTACCCAACTGAAGGCTATTGGGAAATGAATCATCCTTTACAGCAAGAGATATTGCGAGTGCTTTCCATTCTATCAGATGTCCCTATTGAAGATATAAAAATAGGAATTGATGGATGTGGTGTACCAGTGCACTCCATTCCATTAAAAAATATGGCGATTTCCTATTTGCGATTGGCTTGTCCTGAACTAATTGAAGATGAATCTATTCGTAATGCTGTGATTAAGCTATCAAAAACGATGAATGATGCGAACACTATAATCGCTTCTGAGCACTTCATCTGCTCTGTCCTATTGGAGGATGAAAATATTGTTGCAAAAGGGGGAGCGCAAGGAGTATATGGTTTTGGGTTAAGAAAGGAGCGTCAAGCATTTGTCTTAAAGGTTCTGAATGGATCAGAAGATGTTTGGCCACAAATTGTTGCTTCTATCTTAGAACAAATCAACTATGAAAACAAAGGGACAATTGAAAAATTACGTGCTTTAAGACCATCAATTGTTAAAAATGATGCTGGAATCATCGTTGGCAAAATTCATGAGGTCTTTGACATTAAAAGGAGCAAAGGCCAATGATCCTTGAAGTGATAGCGGACACGTTAGAGGATGCGATTAAAGCTGAACGAGCTGGAGCAAATCGTATTGAGTTAATAAGCGCTGTTCATGAGGGCGGCCTTACCCCAAGTTATGGGTTAATTGAAGCCGTGTGTAGCGCGATTAACATTCCTGTCCATGTTATGATTCGTCCGCATAGTAGAACCTTTCATTACTCAGTGTCTGAGTTGGAAATGATGACTAAAGATATTAGGATATGTAAACAACTCGGAGCTAGTGGTGTTGTTTGGGGAGCGTTAAATGAGGAAAACGAAGTTGACCAAGGCGCAGTTGAAAAGTTATTAAATGCATCATCGAATCTAGCTGTTACATTTCATCGTGCCTTTGATGAGGTGGAGAATCAACTTAATGCGCTTCGAACTTTAGATGGAATTGTTGAGATTCAAACGATTTTAACCTCAGGTGGAAAGAGAACGGCGGTAGAAGGAAAAGGGAATATTCTTCAATTTATACAAGCTTCTTTACAAACAACAATCATGCCTGGAGCTGGTTTAACTCTCGATAACCTTGAGGGTTTCCTAGCAGGCTTACAGGTGAATGCCCTACATATTGGCTCAGCCATTCGGGAAGGTAATAACCTTTCAAATTCTATTGACCCTCGAAAATTAAAGAAAGTATTAGCACTCATAAAGTGCGATTGAAAGTTCAAAACGAAGAGCCTTGCAACATTAAACGCTGCATGGCTCTTTAGAAAATGTAAGTAAATGTTAGAACGATATTCTTTGTAATGATTCGGATTGAATGCTATAGGCGATCATTTGCGTATTCTTTGTGCCACAGGTAAGTTAGGTAAAAAAGAACCTGCCTCTATATATCTGTTCCAACTAGGAATTCTCTTTTTTGTAATTCCCCATATATCCTTACTAATGGTCGTTCCACTTCCCTGGCTTCGCTGTATAAGTCCATTCGATTCTAGTTCGTCATAAGCTGCTACGACAGTACTTCTATTCACATTAAGTTCTTTAGCTAGTCCCCTCTCAGAGGGTAGTTTTTTATCCGAAGGGAATGTACCATCAGCAATTCCGTTATCAATATAATCAGCAATTTGTTTGTAATCTGGTTTTTTTGATTTACGATCAATTTTCCAAGCCATTTGCTCCAATTCTTTTCATTTAAATTCAATTTATAATCTGGTGCTTGAGTAAGAATCATCACATAGGTTATGTAAAGAAGTTTATTTTACCATAGATAAATAGTGAATGATTTTCCAATCATTATAAAAAAGAACACCTCCAATTATTAGATGTGTCTAACAATTGGGGTGCAGTTCAAATAGAAAGGTGTACTTTCTTTTTATTGTGCAAATCCTTTTACTAGATTTTTTTCTTTCCAAACAAGTGTGATGCCTAGTCCTATTAGGAGAACAATGCCTGCAAAGATATATGGATAATGAATATTCACGTCAAATAGGATGCCTCCGACAGCAGGTCCGACAATGTTCCCTAAACTCGTGTACGTGGAGTTCATTCCAGCGACAAATCCTTGTTCCTTGCCAGCTGCCCTCGACAAGAATGTTGTGAGCGCTGGTCTTAGTAAGTCAAATGCTAGGAAGATAAGACAGGTGACTGCAAGAATCATCAAGTACCCAGACATAACCGTAGATGCAAACGCCATAAGCGCACCAACAATCAAGCAAAGTTGAATGAGGCGTTTTTCTCCAAAAAGATCAACGAGCTTTCCAAATAAGAATACTTGAAAAACAACACCAAAGATGGAGCTTATCGTAATGATCCAAGCAATGTCTCTATGTGTGAAGCCGAACTTATCGTCAGCGAACAAACTAAATACTGTTTCATATGCGGCTAAACCGAACGCAAGAACGAAAACGATAAAAAAGGCGATAAAAAACACGGGATTGAGCGAGCGTTTTAGGTCCATAAAGAAATTTGATTTTGCCTTGCTGACAGAGAGTTCCTGTAGTTCTTCTTTTGATAGCGGTTCTTTTAAGACGAATATAGAGAAAATACATGCGATAAAGGCAATGATGGCAGCGAAGAAAAATGGAGCGCGTACGCCAAGTTCCGCTACAAATCCACCAATCCCTGGACCAATAATGAAGCCTGTGCTAATCGCTGCAGAAACATACCCCATCGCTCTTGGGCGGTCCTCCATTGTTGTGATATCTGCAACATATGCGGTAACCCCTGGCATGATAAAGGCAGCGCTAATTCCACCTAAAATACGAGACAAGTAAAGCATATATACATTTGTACCAAGGCCGAAAATCAATTCAGATAAACCGAATAAGAATAGCCCAGTAATGATGATTTTCTTTCTTCCAAATTGGTCAACCCATCTACCTGAAATCGGAGACATGATTAATTGAGAAACGGCAAAAGCCGCAACTAAATATCCCATGGTGCTTCCCGATAGGTCCATCAAATGCATGAAGGATGGCATGATAGGAATAATGAGGCCAATTCCTAAAAAAGCAATAAAAATATTGCTTAATAAAATCAGAATAACACCTTTTTGTTGATTTAATGGTTTTTTCATTTTCTTTCCCTCTCTATTCTGACATTCTAATGATGTGAAATTCCTCTCCAATAGACAGCCCATGAAGCTTCAAGCTTATCTGACAGGCGCTTTTCGTCATTTCCATAAACGAGCTCGAGCATAATTGTATCTACAATTCCTGAAAAAGCCAGCGTAGGAATCGATGGATCTTCTCCGACAATGGCATCTGATTCTATCCAGTTGCTGAATTGCTCCTCTAGTACAGATTGAACTTTTCCTTCAATTTCTAGTACATCCTTCTCGATTTCCTTTACCATATGTGCTGGTGGGAAGAAGGACATACGCAACCAAAACTTCATTAGCTCATTTGTTTGAAATAAGCTCACAACCATTAATAAAAAGCCATATAGGCTTTCTTTAGGATCGTCATTGGCTAGTTGTTTGAAGTAGTCTATTTTTGCAGTGAGCTCTTGCTCTCTAGCGTCCTTTAAAACTTGTAAAAACAAATCATCTTTACCTTTGAAATGTGCATACAAAGACTGTTTCTTCATGCCAACGTCTTCTGCTATTTGGGAAAGAGACGCACCTTCGTAGCCGTGAATCGTAAAATACTTTAGGGCGGCGTCTTTAATTTCTGTGCTCTTCATTCCATCACTCCATTTTTTAACGAACGTTCGTCAGTTATTGTAGCAGAAGAGGATTCAAAAAAGCAAGATGTAAGTTTCAGGAATATCCCAATAAAAAAGGATTGACGGGCAAGAAGTAAACTTGCTATTATTGTCTCGAAAAGCATATGACCAAACTCACAATCTGTGAGAGGTGAAATTTTGTAGAGCGTGACTCTGTTTCATTCACCCATTGCCTATATATATGGCGATGGGTGTTTTATATTTTATAGAGATAAAAAAGAGGTGTTTTTATGAATAAATTAAAATTTTCATTGCTTGTCTTACTTGGAGGGATTAGCTACGGGCTACTTTCAACAGTAATGAAACTTGGTTTTATAGATGGATATACAGTTGCCCAGTTGTTAGGTGGCCAGTATGTATTTGGTTGGATTGGGTTATTAATCGTCGTCCTTTTGTTTTCACGTAAGAAGGTTGGATTTAAATCTGTTGGAATACTTATGCTTGTAGGAACAACGATGAGCATGACAGGAGTCACGTATACAATCGCGGTTGCAGAAATGTCAGCATCCGTTGCCGTCGTGTTTTTATTCCAATTTGCTTGGATCGGAATTATCATTGAAGCGATAGCGAACCGGACGATGCCATCAAGAGAGAAAATCATTTCTGGTGTGATTCTCTTTGCAGGATCGCTTTTAGCTGGTGGTGTATTTGAAGGGGTATTGAGTGATTTTTCACTAAAAGGGATTATATTCGGTTTGTTAGCGGCCTTTTTCTTTGCGCTTTATATTTTTGTGAGTAGCCGAGTTGCGACAGAGTTACCAGCCTTTACAAGAAGTTTTCTCCTAACGTCGGGTGCGCTCATAGTTGCAAGCTTCGTATATCCACCAGTTTTCTTATTTGATGGTTCACTAGCAAGCGGATTATGGCCATATGCGCTATTTTTAGGGCTCTTCGGAGTCGTAATCCCAACGATTTGCTTTACAGTAGGTACACCGAAGATTGGAGCAGGAATAAGCACAATCTTAAGTTCAGTCGAATTACCAACAGCGATGATCGCATCGATCCTCCTATTGCAAGAGAAAGTGACCATTGGACAATGGGTTGGTGTCATAATTGTTGTCATTGGTATCTGTTTACCGCAGGTTTTAAGAGTGCGAAAAGAAAAGCGGATGTATGGGCAAAGTGTTGCATAAAAAAAGGAGAAAGCGATTTGCTTTCTCCTTTTTGACTGCCCGACAAAAACTCTCATACGTTGTATTTCATGTCTAGCTAAAGGGAGCCATTGTCTTGAAGTTACACAAGCCAAAGCATTACAAAAATCAAGATTGCCTACAGTCAACTTGTGCTTAAGCCACACACGACTTGGGTTATACCGATGTCGCCACATGAATGTGGCACTATCTTCGTTCCTTTATGACGGGAACCTCGCTTTTCTTATAGTGATTCTCGTATGATTCTCTTGTAGTAGAGAACAGAAAGAATCCCGAAGGTTGAATAGAGCAATGTATAAAAGACCATAACAATAATTAGCGGTGTCCAAAGCTCTGTACCAAAGAAGAACCACCCTGATTTCACGGCAAAATAGCTATGCAACAGTCCGATGAGGAGCGGGATACCAAAATTGAAAAGCTGCTTTTTCTGGACTCCTTTTAACAGGTCCCATTCTGAATAGCCTAGTTTTCGTAAAATCGTGTAGTTTGGCTTTTCATCTTCCGCTTCATCCATTTGTTTGAAGTAAAGAATGCACCCTGAGGTTATAAGGAATGTAAGGCCAAGAAAGCCAACAGCAAACATTGTTAATCCCATCATCTTTTTCATTGAATCAACAAGGTCAAAACGTGAATGGTTAATACTCTTCTCATAAAAAGGCATTTCATGAAATAAGATGTTCGCTTCTTTATAATCCCGCTCATGTAAGATATCAATGCCTATAAAAGAATCAGAAGGTTGTCCAGCATCTTTCATCTGATTAAAAAGTTCCTCATGGATAATCAAAATTGGGAACTGTCCACCCATCATTGATGGGAGAATCGCTTCGTTTACTTCCCCAATAAAGGACAATTCATATTCACTCTTTGATCCATTTACTTTAAATGCTTTTGGCTTATTAGTAAAAGAGATTACTTGTGAAAAAGCCCGATTAGGCTTATTAAACTTCGCTTCATTCACGCCCAGTTCCAAGCCATCAACAGCAGTATGGGGAACGACCGGTGTATCAATATCACTAATGTCTTCATAGAAAAACTCGGAATCCGTATTTAACACATTTGTTAAATCTACCTTTACATATAAGAGGTCTTTTTGGATCTTTTCATATTCAATTCCGTTTTCGTCTAGTGCTTGATGAAATTGATCTGCATTCTCCTCCGTGCTCAATAGAAAGTGCGTCGGATAAGACTGAACGCTATCCTTTTCAATTGAATAATATGAGATATAGCTAAGTGAGAGAAACCCAATTGCTAGTGCAGAAGCCGTTGTAATGATCGTTAAAAGAATAGAATTCGTTTTCATTCTAAACATAATTGATGATAAAGATACAACATCACTGACATGTAAATAGCCATTCTTCTGTTTGCGAATCAAATTGAATATAAACCGAACTGATCCTTTATAGAATAGGTAGGTTCCGATAATGACGCTACCTAAAATGAGGAGCATATTCGCCAATAATGCGCCTGCCTCTGAAATATCTCCACTAAATAATCGGGTCGATAAATAATATCCATATGCGATTAAACAGATTCCAAGTATACCGATTAAAACTTCTAAAAAGGTAATATCTCGCGCACGACTATCTGTACTTGAATTAGCACGGAACAAGTTTAAGATGGTTTGTTTTTTAATGTAAAACAGATTTGCTGCCATCATTAATGCAAAAAAGACAACGAACACAATAATTGTTTGAATGAAAGCCTCTTTTGAGAAGTTTAATGAAGCAACTTCATCTACCTCAGTGACTTTAATTAAAATCATCATCAGTAGCTTAGAGAAGGAAAAACCAGCAAATACGCCTACTAATAATGACCCAAAGTAAAGAAGGGCATTTTCAATCATGTAAATCCGAAAGATATGACCCTTGGTCATTCCGATCAATTGATAAAGACCAATCTCTTTACTTCTCCTTTTAATGAACAAACTGTTTGCGTATAAAAGAAACACGGACACGATGGCAACAAGTAAAACGGATGCGGCCTTTAATCCAGCCTCTCCTTTGATCGATCCTTCAACCATATCCATTGAAGGATCATACTGCAAGGTAACAAAAGAAAAATAAAGAGCAGCACTAAACGTTAGTGCAAAAATGTATAAATAATAGTTCTTGATGTTCTTCTTTAAGCTTTGATAAATGAGGCGGTGGATGCTCATTCCGTAACGCCTCCTAAAACCCCTTGAGTGCGCATGATGTCTTTGAAGAATGCTTGCCTTTCCTGCTCGCCTTTCGTTAGCTGTGTATAGATTCTGCCATCTTTAATGAAGATGACACGATTGGAGTAGCTAGCAGCAACCGGGTCATGTGTGACCATGACAATCGTTGCCTTTCTTTTTACATTTAAATCACTAAGTTTCTTCAAAAGATCTGCCGCTGTTTTCGAATCAAGTGCTCCTGTCGGCTCATCTGCGAAAATGATGCTCGGCTCATGAATGAAGGCACGTGCTGCTGAAGTCCGTTGCTTTTGCCCACCAGAAATCTCATTCGGGTACTTATCTTGTATGTCAAGAATGCCTAGCTCGTTTGCCACCATTTGAAAGAGGTGCTGTGCGGCTTTCTTTGTCACACCCGAAATTGAGAGTGGCAAGAGAATATTTTCTTTTACCGTTAATGTATCAAGTAAGTTATAATCTTGAAAAATAAAGCCAAGATTTGTTTTGCGGAACTGAGCTAATTCCTTGTTCTTTAGATTGGTGATTTCGTTTTCATTTATTTGAATAGATCCAGAAGTCACATGGTCAATCGATGATAAGCAATTTAATAACGTTGTTTTTCCTGATCCTGATGCCCCCATAATACTGACGAATTCAGCTTTTTCTATTTGTAAATCGATGCCCTTTAATACTTCCTGACGATTAAATTTATTTCCATAACTTTTATGGAGTTTTTGTGCGACTAAGATGGTCATTGTATTCACATCCCTATTTTATGATTTGAAAAGCTTCTAGTTCAATTATAGGAGGGTCGTTTTTGGATTGCCTTCCATTGAACGAACAAAACGAAAAGAACATGTGACACTTTTGTCACATGCTTGTGGCGAACTCATCAAAATCGTTTTTTTCTGGAAAAGTTAGTTCAATCGTGGTACCTTCTCCATAAGTAGAATGAAGTTCTAGTTGAATATGGAGTGGTGCCAATGCTTTCTTGACCAAATATAATCCCATTCCTGTTGAAGCTTCATTCGCATGTGTGCTAGTTGACGTAAACCCTTTATCAAAGATTCTCGGTAAGTCTTGTCTAGTAATTCCAATTCCAAAATCACGTATAATCAGACATACTTTCCCATTTCGAAGCTCACTTCGAATAAGGATCTCACTATCATGGCTATATTTAATCGCATTTGAAAGAATCTGCCGCAAAATAAAGGAAAGCCATTTGGCGTCTGTCAGGACATGATATGCTGATAATTCAAAACCAAAACCTATCCCTTTTTGAACGCACCAGCCACGCAATCCTTTTATTTCTTGGATAAGAATGGTTTCTACATTCGTTTCTTCTATGTATAAGTCATTTTCTATAAAGGACATACGCTTCTGATGGAGTTGTTGATCAAGCAATAAGTGAATGCGAAGCCATTCATATGAGAAAGCTTCACGTTGTTCACGGTTTAATTGTTCAATCATTAATTTCATTGTTGTCAAAGGTGTCTTCACTTCATGAATCCATGCTAGCATTTCATCTTTTTCTTGTTCAATTGTTCTTTGATGGAAGTTGATTCTTTTCTTATAGTAATCATTTTGTAAAAGAATGGCATCTTTAATGATCTTTTCATATGGTCGAGTAGCTAGAATTGATGGCATTTCGTCAAGGTCATTTTCTCTATTCTTAAGCTGAGCATAAAAAGTCGCTTCTTTATGATATCGATAAAATAAAAACAAAAAGAATAAGATTGAGTTCAGTAAAATAACGTACAATACTGAACTAACAGAAAGGTTTGGGTCCAGAAAGCCGATAAAGAGAAGGTTGGTATGACAGAAGATAAAAAAGAAAATCCAACTGCCTTTTTCGATTAAGTATGACAGCATATCCTATTCACCATCATCTTTCAATACATATCCATGACCAATTTTTGTTTCAATTCGTTTATCGAGGTCGATTTCTTCTAGCTTTTTCCGTAACCTATTTACATTCACTGTCAACGTGTTGTCGCTTATGAAACGCTCATCATCCCAAAGCCGATTGATTAAAGTGTCTCTCGTTACAATTTTATTTTTATGTTGTAGTAAAATCTTTAAAATATACAGTTCATTTTTCGTTAATTCAATCGCTTTTCCTTGTCTGTTGACGATGCCTTTATCGTAATCGATCGTTGCGTTCATCCATGCTTTGAATGAGGCTTCCTCCATGCTGTAATTATAGACACGTCTAAGAATCGCTTGTATCTTCGCAATGAGAACATCAAAGTGAAACGGTTTCTGGACGAAGTCATCTGCACCTAATTGCATCGACATCACCATGTCAGTTGGATGGTCACGGGAGGAAAGAAAGATGATCGGTACGTTTGAGTGGGTACGAATCATCCTACACCAGTGAAAGCCATCGTATTTAGGGAGCTGGATATCAATGATGACAAGAGATGGTTTTATACTAGAAAAGGTAGACATCACATTTGAAAAATCTTGTACACCGTGTACTTCATAATCCCATTGTTCTAATCGAGATTTAATTTCTTGAAAGAGTGTTACGTCATCCTCGATGAAAAGAATTTTAAACATTTATTTTCCCTTCCCCTACATTGATCACTTGTCCTTATTGTAAAGGAAATTGTTTCTATTTGCGAATCAACGATTCAATTGAACAATGTTTACATCAGCATTTCTTTTATTGAGGATGAGGTCTGTTACAATCTTTGAACCAACCATATTGAAGATCGTTCCGTTACCGCCATAACCGAGCATATAGTATACATTATGCTCAGTAGGGCTTTTTCCAAAGTAGGGAAGACCATCAATCGATTCTCCAAAGATGCCACTCCAGCTATATTCAATCTCGATTTGTATGTCAGGAAAAAGCTGCTCAATCATTTGCCTCAGCTTCTCGGCTCTCATTTCAATAAATTCAGGCTGATGATCGAGCATGGGTGATTCTTCATCAAGTCCTCCAACGATGATCCGATGATCCATTGTTGTTCTGGCATAGAGATATGGTCGTTTTGTTTCCCAAATTAACATCCTTTTATGCCAGGTCGTTAAATCAGTAACTGGTTTCGTCACAATAGCAAAGGAGCGATTGCGGTTAAATCGTTTTCCTGTTAAGTAAGGTGAGCTCGTATATCCGGTAGCAAATACAAGATGTTTTGCGTGTATCACTCCTTGCGAGGTTGTAATATCTATGATGTCATTCCTTTGTTTTAATTCAATAAAGGTTGTGAAATTGAATAAGTGAACATTCTCCAGTCCACTCAACTGATGAAAGATACCGGTATTCAATAAATAAGGGTTCACTTCAGCATCGCCTGAAATAATTAGGGCAGCTTCTTTTGAAAAAGGAAACATGCTTTCAATGGTGTTTTTATGTAAAAAAGTGACATCAAAACCATTGTTGGTCAAAGCAGAATATTCTCTTTTTAGCCTTTTGACATGTGAAGGTTCACTTGCAAAATAAAAACTATCACGATTCGTAAATTGTGTATCAACTTCTAATGTATCTGCAATTTGTTCTAGTTGCGAGATGGCTTCCTTACATAACTTATAGAAGCGCACTGCTTTCTTTTTACCAATCTGTTTAATTAGTTCACAGAGCATAATATCATTCGAATATTGAAGCAATCCCGTACTTGCCATGGTGCTTCCGCTTCCAAAGGATTGTTGTTCAATAACGGCGATTGACACTCCTTCTTTTGCTAGTGCATAAGAGAGTAGTGCTCCAGACATACCTCCCCCAACAATGACTACATCGTAATGATGATGAGTCTTCCATTTACTCACATGAATAGGTACTTCTCCTGTAGTTCTCCAATAGAGATTGCCTTTATGTAAATGCATCGTTGGAATCCTCCAAGCATTCTTTTTCATTATCGTTTCCACAAGTCTTTAAAAAGAAACAATCGATAGTAAAAAGTACGGGAGACAAGTATAAGAAGGGAACCTCAAGAAATCCTGAAAGCTGTAGTTCTTTGGCTTAAGGCGCCTGAATCTGGACATAGAATAAGGTTCAGTATTGTCGAATGAAACAAAAAAGCACTGGCTATGCCGTGCTTTTTTTAAGCTTTAAACTGAACGGTTTGTTTTTTAATACTGTTTCGATAGAAGTGGAATAATGCAAAGATAATGAAGCACAATACGATTCCAGATATGTATGGTAGGCCAGCGTAAAGTGTGAATAAATAACCGCCAAGTGGTGGCCCTATGATTCTGCCAAGTGAATCGAAGGAGGATAACAATCCAGTTGTGCTTCCATGTCCAGCGGTCGATGTCTTTGTAAGTAATGAAGAAACACTTGGGCGTATCAGTCCATTGCCAATGCCAAAAATAGAAAGGAAAATGGCAGCCGTTAGAAAGCTATCAATTGTTAAAATTAATGCGAAACCAATGGCAGAAATAATGATTCCAAGCTGAATGACAGTACCTTCCCCGAACTTCTTCGTTAGTCTACCAACAAGTCCTCCTTGAACAAGAGCACCAGCAAATCCCATAATCATAAAGATATACCCTAGTTCTACAGTAGTTAGCCCCGCTTTTTCTGCTGAGAAGTAAGCAAATGTTGCTTCAAGACCTGCTAATGATAATGTCACAAACCATTGTAAAACAAAGAGAATGGCTGCTGGTCCTGTAAAAGCTGCAAACCTAGAAGTTTTAGTTGTTCTTGCATCATTTCTTTGCTCTTTCGAGAGAGATTCCTTTAAGACAAGTGTTACAAAAACGAAAGTAATCAAAGAGAAAAAGCCTGCTATAAAGAAAGGCGTACTTAAACTGCCACGTGAGAAGATACCACCGATTGCTGGTCCGAAGACAAATCCCATACCGACTGCCGCCCCAACAATTCCCATTCCTTTTCCACGTTCTTCATCAGATGTGATATCTGCAACGTAAGCCATTACGGTGGGCATGTTTGCTGCAGATAAGATGCCACCAACAATTCTTGCAACAAAAAGCATCCATAATTCTGTGGAAAAGCCAAGTAGGAAAAACGATAAGCTAAGTCCTAATATCCCAATCATCATGACGGGCTTTCGTCCGATGCGATCTGAGACCTTCCCCCAAATAGGGGCGAAGATAAACTGCATGACAGAGTATGTAGCCATTAACAGTCCAAGCTGAGTTGGTGTAGCACCAACACTTTCAGCATAAAAAGGCATAACAGGTATAATTATTCCAAATCCTACCATAACAAGAAACATGATGGCAAATAGAATAGGTAATGCTTTTTTTGGATTCAAGAGCTCCTCACTCCATTTTGTTTATGTATCGGGTACTAACTATAATGATAAGGAAAATTGTGAAAAAAAGAAAGTAACCAATCTTGATTATATAGAACGAAAAAACAAAACACAATTTACAGCAGAATGAAATGATTATACAATGAGTTATTGAAATACACAGAAAATGGGGTGTTAATATGTATTTACCATCTTTTCGTTTAGACGGCAAGGTTGCTCTTATAACTGGAGCTGGGAGAGGAATAGGTCAAGCAATTGCGATTGGAATGGCAGAAGCGGGAGCAGATGTAGCAATCGTTGCAAGGACAAAGTCGGACCTAGTGAAGACAGCAAAGATTATTAATGAGTTAGGTAAGAAAGCATACATCTTATGCTGTGATGTAACGAATCGCGTTGAAGTACAAGCATCGATGACGACTCTCATTGAACAGGCCGGGAAAATTGACATTTTAGTGAATAATGCCGGTATGAATATTCGTTCTAATGCGTTAGAAGCAACAGATGAAGAATGGCAGATAATCATGGATACAAATTTAAAAGCATCGTTTATGTTTGCCCAAGAAGCTGGAAAGTATATGAAAGGGCAGGGGGGTGGAAAAATCATCAATATCTCCTCTGTTGCTGGACATGTAGCCTTACGAACAGGTGTGGTGTATGCAGCAACGAAAGCAGCACTTATTCAGATGACAAAAGTTCTTGCTTTAGAGTGGGGTAAATACAATATAAATGTTAATTCGATTGGTCCTTGGTACTTTAAGACTCCACTAACAGAGAAGTTGCTACAAGATGAACAATATGTAAAAGAAATTTTAGATGTAACACCACTAAAGAGAATTGGGGAACTCGAAGAGCTTGTTGGTCCTGCTATTTTTCTATCGTCTGATGCTGGAAATTACGTAACAGGACAAACACTTTTCGTAGATGGTGGCATGACCATTCAAGGTTTCTAAATGCAGCAGATTCAGTTTTTTAAAATATAAGTGCCTTACTACATTAAATACGTAGTAAGGCTTTTAAAAGTAAAGCAATTGGTTGAAAATCACAGATTTTTATGAAATAATATAATGACCATTCTATCTAAAGGTGATGAAAAATGAGTAAAAAGAGACAAGATTTAATAGATCATGCAGAGCGGTTATTTTATGATTACGGTTTTCATTCTGTAGGTCTTAAAAGGGTGATAGATGAAGCAAATGTGGCTTTAATGACTATGTATAACCATTTTAATTCTAAAGAAGAATTAATATTAGAAGTATTAAAGTATCGGGAAGAAAGGTATTTTACCCTTTTGCAGGAAGTAGTCATACAACAGGAAGATTCAAAAACGAATGCATTGTCATTAGCTGAAGCACACCTCCATTGGATCCGTATTCATAAAAAGGGGTGTATGTTTTTAAGAGCAAAAGAAGAGTACCCATCTGAGGAAAATGAGATTAATCGATATGTAATCACACATAAAAAGTCAGTAATAAGCTTTCTAGAGAAGCTAAATTTTAGTAACCAACAAGCTATCCGATTAACGATGTTATTAGAAGGTGCAACTTCACTTTCAGAAGTAGAAGATTTTGAAGAAGTTTCTAAGGAATTACGATACTCAGTGAGCAAATTGTTCTAAAAGTAAATTTAATTACAAGTTTACTTTTTTTTAAATAAATAATATAATGATCGTTCTATCTAAAAGGAGATGAGAAAATGTGGAGAATTTTATTACCTGGTATTGCTATGATTGGTATAACTTATGCATTCGCAAGATTTAGTTTTGGTTTGTTTTTACCACAAATTTCTTCATCTATTGGTATTACAGAAAGTGAAGCTGGTATGGCAAGTTCAGCTGCTTATATAGCCTATACATTTGCCTTACTAACCTCATCCTATTTAGTTAGTAAATTTGGGGAAAAGAGAGTGGTTCAATTTGCTGGGTTAAGTGCTATTGTCGGTTTGCTGGGAATTGCAGCCTCTCAAGAACTCTATCTTCTAGTGTGTAGTACATTTGTTGCAGGGCTAGGCAGTGGTTGGGCATCTCCAGCATTAAGTCAAGTTGTCACTACCGCTTTAAGAAAGGAAGATAGTAACAAGGGCAATACTTGGATTAACAGCGGATCAAGTTTCGGACTAATTTTATCAGGTCCCATTGCTCTTTTGTTTGCTGAACAGTGGAGAGTAGCTTTTCTTCTGTTTGCTTTTATAGCAGTAATTGTACTTATATGGAACACTTTTAGTATTCCGTTAGAAGAAACCTCCACTTCAGGAAAAATTATTTTCAAAATCTCCGTATTTAAGAAAGCCAAGTTTCTCCTATTCTCATCCTTAATCATTGGATTTGGTTCATCTATTTATTGGACATTTTCTCGAACTTATTTATCAGTCAATTACAAGATGAGCAGTGAAGAAAGTGTCTCCTTTTGGATCCTTATGGGTGTATCAGGGATTTTAGGAGGAATTGCTGGTGGAATGATTAATAAGTTCGGTATCGTTTTGTCTTATCGTATAACCCTGATAGTAATGTCAATTGGTATTGCTATCATTACAATTCCTCATTTCATGACTATTTATCTTTCACCCATTTTATTTGGTATGTCGTATATATTTATGACAGGCATATTACTTATTTGGGGGACACGTCTCTTCAAGGTAATGCCATCAATGGGAGTTAGCTTAGCCTTTTTAGCGTTAGGCATTGGGCAATCCCTAGGATCCGCAATGGGTGGAGAATTGCTTCGTTTTATTTCGTATGCTTTTAGCTTTATTTTATATTCATCTGTTTGCTTGTCTGGACTGTTAGTACCTATTAAAGAACAGGATAATTAATATTCTATTTCCTAGGGCTTTTCTTTAAGTACAACTCTTCGCAATATTGTAAGAGATTAATAAAAATCGAGTTGCCACTGCAGCTCGATTTTTATTTGAAATGTTTTATTAATCGAGATTCTTTAACCTTTACGGTGAATTAGTTTATCGTTTATTACCGCCTGTAAGATGTGCGTCAAACATATCAATGATTTCAAGGAACCTATCGGCTTCCCGGAAAACATGGTCTGCTAATAGAGGATGAATGATGCTCTTTATTTTACATTGTTCAATTAAATCACGGGCTGTTTTCTTAAAGTCTCTAAGCGATGTGACTGAAACCCGATTTTGATCAAGGAATTGATCTAAAAGTGGTTCTGTTTGAGATTGTGGCTTCATAGATTCTAAGTCCTTGGCTTGGTACAGTAATTGATCAAAATCATTGCTGAAATCCCGTGCTACATCAACTAGCTTTCTTTCAGACGGATCAAGAAGATGACCAATAAACTTGGCATGGTCTGCCATAATTCTTAAGAAGAAGACATTTTCTTTAATAATCGCATCAGGTAACGATTGTAATTTCCCTTCATTTAATTCAATTAATCTTTTTCTAAAATAATTCGCTTCCCTGCTTGTGTGATCAACTAAAAGAGGAAAATTATTTGCCCCTGGCAATTTGCATGTGAGAATCAATCCTAGTACCTTTCTTTTGAATGCATAAATATTCGTTGCAGCTTGTTGTACCTCTGAATTAAACCTTCTTATTTGTTCAGGGTCTGTTTGATTGTTGAAAGAATGTGCAGTTTGTTCGATGTGTTCAAATAAGCGATAAAACTGATTAGCTTCTTGAATTAATTGAGTATCTTCTGCTCTAAAACCTAATCGAAGAAATAAAGAATGTTCTTTCATGATCCTCGCCCAAAAACGAATTTCATTTAAAGAGCGCTCAACAAATAATACAGATGTTACACCTGTATCTGGATGTAGAGTTATATCATCCCCATTCATTTAAAAACCTCCCCCGGAAAAACACTTTTACTCTATATATACTTATGCCTTCATTCGAATATGCCATAAAGCAAAATTACTGATTTATGAATAGACGTTATTGATACGTAAAGCAATCAATGTTCCTAAGTAGTAGACATCTGTCTTTGTCGAAAAATGATAGAGATATTGGTCTATACATCTATACCTAATGGGTGTTAATCTTTTCCTAAAGGAGTTGTCAATTTAGATGAAGATTTATCTGAACGGAATGACTATTTATCATGAAAATGGGATTAAAGAGAATGGAACAGTCTATATACAAGACGGTACAATTACGGAAGTAGGTCATGATCAGCATATACCAATAGATGCGTTGACCTATACATTTCCTTCAAGTTATAAGGCGATTCCTGGATTTATCGATCTCCATATTCACGGGGCAAATGGCTATGATGTAATGGACGGTAGTGAAAAATCCATCCGTGAAATGGCTCTGTATTTACCGCGGGAAGGTACGACTAGCTTTCTTGCTACGACGATGACTCAATCACCTCATGCAATTGAAGCTGCAATATCCGCTGTCAACTCTTTTAAGAAACAAAAGACAACAGGGGCGCAAGTGTTAGGTATCCATTTGGAAGGGCCTTTTATTAACCCATCAAAAAGTGGTGCTCAGCCACTCCAATCAATTATCGAACCAGATGTAAGCTTAATTGAAAGATGGGTAAATGCTGCACAGGGTGAAGTAAAATTAGTTACACTGGCTCCAGAACTCATGAATAGTGATGACCTAATACGTTTCTTACATCGAGAGAACATCGTTGTTTCCGCAGGGCATACTGATGCAACTTTAAAAGAAATGAAAAAAGCAAAGCAGCTTGGGCTTTCACATGCCACTCATTTGTATAATCAAATGCGAGGCATGCATCATCGTGAACCAGGTACAGTAGGGATGGTTTTAATGGACCAAGACATAACGGCAGAAATTATTACAGACGGTATACATGTACATGAGGATATGGTTCGCTTGGCTTATCAAATGAAAGGGAAAGGCGGACTTATTGCTATCACAGATGGAATTCAGGCGAAAGGATTACCTGTAGGAAGGTACACATTAGGAGGTCAAGAGATCAATGTGGATGGCAGAAAAGCAATGCTTAAAAATGGTACATTGGCAGGAAGTATCCTCCCTTTTGATGGAGCATTTCGCCAACTCATGCAAATGACTAGCTGCTCTATTGAGGAGGCCATTCAAATGACATCAACTAATGCGGCAAAACGATTGAAAATTGAAAGCAGAAAAGGAAGTTTAGCTGTTGGAAAAGATGCAGATCTAGTCATATTAGATGAGAATTATCATGTAGTGATGACTTTATGTGAAGGAGAAATCGCCTATATTAGGGAGGGAAGAAGGTGAATCTTATAAGAGTTAAGGACTACGCTGAGTTAAGTGATCGTGCAGCTAAAATTGTGTGTAACCAACTGCAAAACAATCAAAAGCTAGTTTTAGGGTTAGCCACTGGAAGTACGCCAGAAGGCATGTATCAACAGTTGATTGAAGATCATAACAAAAATGGCACAAGCTATCGCTTTGTAAAGACCTTTAATTTGGATGAATACGTTGGAGTATCTTTACATCATCGATCTAGCTATCGTTATTACATGAAGCACCATTTCCTCCATCATATAGATATCCCGCTTGAATCAACTTTTATCCCACAAGGTGATGCCCTTTCCATTGAAGCAGAGTGTAAGAAATATGAAACGATGATTGAAGCCTGCGGCGGGATTGATTTGCAAATATTAGGGATTGGCCGCAACGGCCATATTGGTTTTAATGAGCCAGGAACTTCTTTTAACTCGACAACGCATGTTGTCACGCTAGCAGATACAACAAGAAAGGCGAATGCGCGCCTCTTCAATAGCTATGAAGAAGTTCCAGAGAAAGCAATCACGATGGGCATTAAGACGATCATGAGAAGCCGGAGAATCTTGCTCTTAGTTTCAGGGAAAGAAAAGCAGGATGCTCTATATAGATTACTAAATGGAGAGATGGATGAATGTTTTCCCGCATCCGTATTGCGTACTCATCCAGATGTAACAATCATCTCAGATGATTCCGCGATTGGAAGTAATGTATATACGAGTAAGACGAAAGGGTTTGATGACTATGCAAATTGATAAAAAATCACCTATACCCATTTATCATCAATTAGCTGAAGCGATTAAGAAGGAGATTGAAGATGGGACTCTTAAAGCGGGAGATGCGCTTTTGCCTGAAAGAGTATATGCTAAAAAATTTCAAATGAGCAGGATGACTGTTAGACAGGCCTTCACAACGCTTGTACACGAAGGCTATATTACACGCCTACAAGGAAAGGGAACTTTTGTTGCGAATAAGAAGCTTGAACAATCCTTGCATCAGTTAACAAGTTTTACTGAGGATATGAAACGAAGAGGGCTACATCCAGAAAGCAAGCTTTTATCTTTTAAAACTACTTACGCAAGTGAAAAAATCGCGAAGGCATTAAAAGTTAAAAATGGGGCAAGTGTTTTTGAGATAAAAAGAGTGCGCTTAGCGGATGGTTCGCCGATTGCTTACGAAACATCTTACGTCCCTGATATTTTTGATCCTCCTTTAACAAAAGATTTAGTGAAAAAATCTTTGTATGAATATGCTGGAAAACTGCTTGGAAAGAAGATCGTGCATGCAAAACAAACGATAGAAGCTGCAATCGTAATCGATATGGAGGCACAGTTGTTGCAAGTTGAAAAGGGAGCACCTGTTTTGCTCGTTGAACGACAAGGGCTTTTTCAAGACGGAACACCATTTGAGTTTGTAAAATCGGTTTATCGTGGTGATCGATATAAGTTCATAATTGAAATCGATGATGAATGAGGAATTTCATTATTTTCGTGGATATAAATGTAGATGTTTGAGACGCTAATGCATATAGAATAGGAGGGTCTATATGTATGACTGTGTCATTATTGGTGGTGGAATTGCTGGGTTACAAGCTTCGATTATGTTAGGAAGATATATGCATCAAGTGCTAGTCATTGATCGTGCGGATGGTCGTTCAACGATTTGTCATAGCTACCATAATTTATTGGGCTATCCTGAAGGAGTTAGCGGCCAATATTTAAGAGAAAAGGGTGAGAAACAAGCACTTCAAGTTGGGGTTCACTTTAAGCGTGACAAAGCTGTGAAAGTCGAAAAGCTTCAGAAATGTTTTCAAGTGACAACTGAACAAAATCATGTTTATGAAGGGAAAAGATTATTATTAGCTACAGGGGTGATGGACCGCATTCCACCTTTTGCAAACTTAAAACCTTGCCTTGGGATCACTGTGTACATTTGTCCAGACTGTGATGGATATGAAGTTCATCAAAAAAGAACGATTATCATGGGATCAGGAGATGTCGGAGCAAAAATGGCGTTAACGCTGTCTTCATGGACGAATGAGCTGATCTATGTGAATCATGAGCAAAAGGAAATATCTCTAAAATATATGGAACAATTACAGCAAAAAGGCATTTCAACAATAGTAGAACCAATTGTACACATCTTAGCGGATGGAAGTTGTTTTCGAGGGGTGAAGCTTGCTTCAGAAGCAGACATAGAAGCAGACCGAGGGTTTCTCGCTTTTGGTGGAAATAAAGTGAAATCAGATTTAGCCCAGCAGATTGGTGTGGAACGATTGGAAAACAATCATATTCTCGTCGATCCACGAACGAAGATGACGAATGTAGAGCATGTTTGGGCGGCTGGAGATGTTCTTGCTCATTCGGAGCAAGTGTCAATTGCGATGGGGGACGGCACACAGGCAGCAATCTGGATTCACAAATCTCTTCTTTCGTAAGCTTAAAAGGGATTTTGTACATGATGACAGAATGTATGATGAAAGTTGACAAAGAGTGTGGGTGGGGTGCGGCTATGAAGCGGGTGTGGTGGAAGGAAGCAATTGGATATCAAATTTATCCTCGTAGTTTCCAAGATTCGAATGGAGATGGCATTGGAGATATTCAAGGAATCATAAGCAGGTTAGATTACTTAAAGGAGCTAGGTGTTGACATTATATGGATTTGTCCTATGTATGAATCACCAAATGACGATAATGGATACGATATCTCTGATTATACGTCTGTGAAGTCTGATTTCGGAACGATGGAAGACTTTGATCAGCTCCTAAAAGAAATACATGCACGAGATATGAAGTTGATATTAGATTTAGTTCTAAACCACACAAGTGATGAGCATCCTTGGTTTATTGAATCGAGAAGCGCTAAGGACAGTCCAAAACGAGATTGGTATATTTGGCGCGATGGAAAAGAGGGCAAAGAGCCGAATAATTGGGAAAGCATATTTGGTGGCTCTGCGTGGGCGTATGATGACAATTCGGGCCAATATTATTTGCATCTATTCTCGAAAAAACAGCCAGATTTGAATTGGGGAATTAAAGAAGTACGACAAGCCTTATATAAAACGGTAAATTGGTGGTTAGAAAAAGGCATTGATGGATTCCGTATCGATGCTATTAGTCATATAAAAAAGCGTAAAGGATTGCCTGATTTACCAAACCCAGATGGACTCCCCTATGTCTCATCTTTTCCAATGCATATGAATCAAGAAGGTATCCACCTTTTATTGCATGAACTGAAGGAGAATACGTATGGTCGGTACGATGTTGTGACAGTTGGTGAAGCAAATGGTGTTGATGTAAAAGATGCCGAGCGATGGGTTGGCAAGAAGAATGGAAAAATGAATATGATCTTTCAGTTTGAGCATTTAGGGTTATGGGATGTCGAGAAGCGCCCTGTCCTAGATATAGTTGAATTGAAGAGGGTTTTATCGCGGTGGCAAGTAGGCTTAAAGGATAAAGGCTGGAATGCTTTATTTCTCGAAAATCATGATAAACCCCGTATTGTCTCAACATGGGGTGATGATGGTGATTATTGGTTAAAAAGTGCAACTGCTTTAGCAACGATGTATTTCTTCATGCAAGGTACCCCGTTTATTTATCAAGGGCAAGAAATTGGGATGACGAATGCGGCTTTTGCGAATATTGACGATTACGATGATATTGCGAGTAAAAATGTATATGAAGAAAGAAAAAATGCAGGGCTAGACCATCAGGAGATTATGAAGATTATCTGGGCTTCTTCTCGTGATAATAGTCGCACACCGATGCAATGGTCAAATGATATGCATGGAGGGTTTACCACTGGCGCGCCGTGGATGAAGGTTAACTTCAATCATTCTCATATTAATGTTCAAAATCAGCTCAAAAAAGATGATTCGATTCTTGCATTCTATAAAAAGATGATTCGATTAAGGAAAGAAGCTCCTGAAGTGTTCGTTTACGGTGATTACCAGCTGATCCTTCCAGACCACCCACAATTATACGCATATACACGAACGACAACACAGAATGCGGCGTTAATTGTAGCGAATTTATCAGGTTATGAGGCTTCTTGCGAAACATATCA
Organism: Niallia sp. CD-39; assembly: GCF_059874745.1. Lineage (NCBI taxonomy): Bacteria > Bacillati > Bacillota > Bacilli > Caryophanales > Bacillaceae > Niallia > Niallia sp. CD-39. The sequence goes on from NZ_JCBCPS010000002.1 coordinate 236,966, forward strand.
CTTAATGGAAAAAGGAAAGTTAGTATTGCAGAATGGGAAAAAAGTTGGCCCAACTAAGGGAAATGTAACCACTTTTACACCTTATGAGGCTCGTGTTTACGTATTAGAAACATGATACAATAAACAAAAATGTCTGCATAGGAGAGCAATTATGGCAAGTAAAACAAATGCAATGCGCATATTGGATTCAAACAAAATCGACTATGAATTTATCACATATGATTCGATGGATGGAAAAGTCGATGGTGTATCCGTCGCGGGAAAAATTGGAAAGTCCGTTGAATCAGTCTATAAAACACTTGTAGCAAAAGGAAATGGACAGCATTACTATGTGTTTATGATTCCTGTTGACGCAGAATTGGATTTGAAAAAAGGGGCAAAAGCGGTTGGTGAAAAAAAGATCGAGATGATTCCTGTAAAGGACTTACAAAAAATCACAGGATACATCCGCGGTGGATGCTCTCCAATCGGTATGAAAAAGCTGTTTCCATCTGTTCTTGCCAGTGAGGCAGAGCAAAAGAAGAAGATCATCGTAAGTGCGGGGCGCATTGGCGCACAGATTGAATTGGAAGTTGCCGACTTGCTTCATGTGATCAAAGGGGAATTGGCCGATCTCACCCTTTAAGAAGAAGCTAGAAAACCGTTAATTGAGGTGACTCGAATAACGGATCTCTAGCTTAATTTCTATTTAAGGGAACCAAAGAAGGCATCCTTCTTTACGTTTCCTTTTGTAATCCCATTGCCTAACAAATGGTCAGTTACGAACTTTACAAAAGGTTTTGACCCTGCAATGTAGTAGTTACCATTGTTGTTATAAATCTTTGTGAAGTGATCTATTTCCTCTAATAACCTCGATTTGTCATTTATAAACTCTACTTCAATACGGTCTTTATTTAAAGCAAGAAATTCATCCTTAAAGATAAAGTCTCCTTTTCCATCGAGATAAAGAAGCTTTATTTTTTCCTCAGTGGAGAAATCTGTCATTTCGATCTGTTTTAACATTGATCTAAACGGTGTAACTCCAATCCCACCTGCAATGAAAAGCGTTGGACGCTCATCCTTTATATAAAATGAACCGACAGGACCGCTCATCGTCATTTTCATGCCTGCTTCTAATGTTAACAATGCTTGTTTATATTCACTAGGCTGCTCAGTGATAGCTGTCGTTATTGTAATAAAGTTCTCTGCTGGTGAAGAAGCAATCGAAAATGGGCGTATGGCATCTTTAACTTTTTTATGTGTTAGTTTAAATAATCCATGTTGCCCTGCCTTCCAATCGACCTTTTCTGGCTTTTCAAAGTAAAAGGTATAAATGCCATTTGGCCCTTCATTCTTCTCTAATAAGGTTAATTCAGTTTTCTTAAATATTGATAAAGTATCTTTTAAAAAGCTCATTACTTTCTCCTTTATTCTTCCTGATTTCTTTAAATTAATTGAGTAGTTAATGTTTCGATCATACTTGTCCAGCCATATTTCGCACCGAAAAATGCTTGATTCTCTTCTTCAAATCCAGTTTGCTCTAAATGCAGATAAGTGACGTCTCCTTCTTGCTTTAGCGTCCATGTGACGATCGTATCAATCGGTCCACCTACCCATGTGTAAGATAGTTTAGAAGGCTTATCTACGATCAATACTTCACTATTAACAACTAGGCCGATTTTTTTATTATGGAATTGACATTTGTACCCGACAATCGGTTTAAAGTTATTTTCCATTACCCATTTTGCGAGTGTTTCTGAGTGTGTTAAAGCATCCCATACTTTATCAATTGAACTTTTAAATTGAAAATCTAGTGATACATTTGCCATTGTCTATTCCTCCAATATATTTTTAAGTAATAAACCTTTCTCAGTCCAAAATTGCTCATAAAAGGAAATCCAATCAGACACTTCCTGTAAGGGTGCAGCGTTTAATTTGTATCTTGTTTCTCTCCCAATTTTCCGTTTTGTTACTAAGTTTGCCTCGAATAAAATTTGTAAGTGTTTTGTAACAGCCGTTCTTCCCATCTCAAAATGAGGGGATAGTTGATGTAGCGGCAACTCATCAGTAAGTGCTAAAAGCTTAACAATTTGTCTCCGTGTAGGATCAGCAATTGCTACAAATACATCTCGTTCTTGAAGTGCGTTATTTCCGTTATTCATAATTCCTCCTTTTCAAAAGAACAGATAAAAAGACACCGATTAGTGTCTTAATTATGTGACACTGATCGGTGTCTTGTCAACCGTGTTTTTTTAAACTTCTACATTGAATCTTATCTTAGACAATCACATCTCTAGGCGGTTTGCATACATTACATAGAAAGCCTAGATGAGAGGAGTAATATGTATGAATAATCACGAATATCCTTTCCCTTTTTATAATGCATTTGATAATAGTCGATCATTTCCAGGAGGAGGAGGAGGGTTTCCGCCTTTCGGCCCACCATTTGGCCCACCTCCAGGAGAAGGTCCAGGACACGGTGGACCGGGTGCACCAGGAAATCCACCAGGCCCAGGAAGTGACGGCCCACCATCTTCACCTCCACCGTCTTTTACCCCACAAATGCAACAGCAGTTTAGCGGATCTGGAGCATCTACTTTTGCAGTTGACTCTGGGGCAATTCGAAGATGTTTGTTTAGAAATACGTATATTTGGTTGAATAATGGCAATAGCTTCTGGTTCTACCCTACTTTTGTTGGTAGACATTCAGTGGCTGGTTGGCGCTGGAGACGTTTTCGCTGGACGTATTATGGTACGGACTTGAATCGCATCCGTTCTTTCCAATGTTTCTAATTGCATCAAAAAACGCTTAGAGGGAAAATTCCTCTAAGCATTTTTTTAAAAGATCATGCAGAGTATCTTTGCTTTTTAGAAAATAATATGTGCACATAGTACAATGATTGGCAATGTAATGATTGTACGTAATAGGAAAATAAAGATAAGGTCTTTTACATTGACTGGTATTTTCGAACCTAATAACACGGCCCCAACCTCAGACATATAAATCAATTGCGTGATTGATAATGCTGCAACAATGAAACGTGTCATTTCACTTTCAATACCACTACCGATAATCGATGGTAAAAACATATCGGCAAACCCAACAAGTACAGTTTCAGAAGCCGCTCGAGCTTCCGGTACTTGCATGATTTCTAATAAAGGAATAAACGGCATTCCAATAATTTTAAAGAATGAAGTATATTCAGCGATAATCAATGCGATCGTACCTAGTGCCATAACAATCGGTGCAACACCCATCCACATATCTAGAATGTTCTTAACGCCATCTTTGATAAACTCTGAGACACTGGTATTCTTTTTTGCTCTTTCTACAGCCTGCGTGTATCCCCAGCTGATTGGTGTATATCCGCTTGGTGTTGATTCATCCTTAACTGCTGGCCTTCCATCAATATACGTATCCGGCTTTCTTGATAACGGTGGGATTCTTGGCATAATAATCGCAGCAATTAGACCTGCTGCAGTTATTGTTAAATAAAACGGGACGAACATGTTTTGTAGCCCAACTTGAGCGATGATGACGAGAGTGAATGTAATGGAAACAATTGAAAAGCTTGTGCCTACAATCGCCGCTTCTTTTTTGGTGTAAAATCCATCTTCGTATTGCTTGCTTGTTAAGAGAACAGCAATCGTACCATCACCTAGCCATGATGCAGTTGCATCAATAGACGAGCGTCCAGGTAATTTAAATAATGGACGCATAATCTTTGATAATAATGCACTAAAAAATTCAAGCAAACCAAAATTCAATAGCAATGGCAGGAATAACCCTGCAAATAAAAAAACAGAGAATAGAACGGGCAGTAGATCATATAAAAGTAGCCCACCAGTGTCTTCAGAATGAATATGGACTGGTCCAATTTTGAAAAAAACCATAACTGCAAAAATACCAGCAAAAATTCGTGTCACAAACCAAAAAGGTGTCACATTGAATAAGTTTGTGAAAAATGGACTGCTTCTAATAACAGTTGGGCGCAAGAACTTTGTCACGATCGTCCCTATCAATGTGAGCAGGATAATTACCATCATAATTGCTGGCAAGAAGTCCTCTAATAAGGCTTGTATCCAATTAGAGAGTATAGCGATTGGAATAGTGATAACATCGTTGTATTTGAACGGAATCATAAATAGTCCCATTCCTATTAGAGAAGGAATAATAAACTTTAGGATATCCGTTGATTTAAATTGATTCGATTGCATTGTAAACTTCACCTTCAACCTTACATATTTATTAACAAAAATTAATTTTAATGCATACTCCTTGTTTTGCCAACTCTTTTCTCCTAATTTCCACTGTTTACCGTCACATTAAACCTAAAATTACGATTTCCAATAAATGTTTAATAGTTATGTTATTATAAACGTAATTAGAAAAAGGGAGAGCGGGTGTTTCCTTATTAAAAAGGGATCTTGAAATCAATTAACTTTTAGGGGGAGTTTGCATGATCTTAGTTAGTTCATGTTTAGCGGGAATGAAGGTGAGATATGACGGACAAGACTGTTTAACGGATGACTTGCAGGCATGGTTACAAAACCAAGAAGTAAGAACAGCTTGCCCTGAAATGTTAGGAGGGCTATTAACACCTAGAGAACCAGCTGAAATCATCGGTGGTACAGGGGATGATGTTTTAGATGGAACGGCTTTTGTCATAAATAAAGCTGGTGAAAATGTTAGTTTGCAATTCATTAAAGGTGCTGAAGAAACGTTAAAGATTGTCCAAAAATTAGGTGCGACTACTGTCGTACTGAAAGAGAATAGTCCATCTTGTGGAAGTGCATTTATTTATAATGGAAAATTTACTGGGGAAAAAGTGAAGGGGCATGGCGTAACAGCAGCTTTGCTACGGAGAAATGGTATTCGTGTGTTGTCCGATTTAGACATCATAAAAGGTGTAGAAATAGATGATTGAAGCCTTAAAAAAGTGCATGAGTCAACATTCGAATGAAGAAAACAGAATTAGTATGGAGAAATACATGAAAAATCAGTTTGCTTTTCTCGGGATTAGGACACCAGAGAGAAGAGAGCTTTTAAAACAATTTTATAAAGAAACGGGTTTTTTAAAAAGAGAACTTGATCGATCTTTTGTTGAAGAGTTGTGGTTTCAATCTGAAAGGGAATATCAATACGCAGCAATCGGTTATCTTTCTAGGAAGCAGGGAGAGCTCGTAAAAACTGATATACACTTATTAAAGAAGTTGCTTACGACAAAGTCCTGGTGGGATACTATTGATTCTATCTCACCGAACTCATTAGCATTTCTTGTAAACAAGAATCCAGAGTTGATCACTGAAGAGCTTGATGATTGGGCTATTCATGATAACATGTGGCTAAGACGATCTGCGATTCTTGTCCAGCTAAAGGAGAAAGATCAAACAGATGAAGAACGACTTTATCGTTGGATTGAGCAGAATAAAGATGATAAAGAGTTCTTTATCCAAAAAGCAATTGGTTGGGCACTTCGTGAATATTCAAAAACAAACCCAGCATCAGTTAAAGCTTTTATCAACAGGACGCCACTTGCAAAGCTAAGCATTAGAGAAGGAAGCAAATATGTTTGATGCCTGCTGTGAAGGGAAAAGTTGTTGAATGAGGAGGGTGCACTATGAAGAAGTATTTATTTTTGATTTTAGTGTTGTTTCTGTTAACAGGGTGCTCTGACGAACCGGAGCAAGTGGAAGATACCAACAATGATGTAAATAGGGAAGTGCTTGCTGAAGGATTACAAGCGCCTTGGTCAATTGCAAAGATCGACGATGTTTTTTACATTTCTGAACGTGAAGGAAGCATTGTGAAGATTGAAGACGGAGTGAAGACGCGTTATGAAGTGCAGCTAGAAAAAACGCTATCCACCGCATCTGAAGCAGGGTTATTAGGGTTTGTTCTTTCACCTGATTTTGCAACAACTCAGAAAGCATATGCGTATTATACATATGAAGATCAAGGGCGATATAATCGGGTGGTAACACTTTATTTTGATGGCGAGATGTGGGAAGAGGATGGACTACTATTGGACGAGATCCCTAGTGGAAATGTTCATCACGGGGGGCGCCTTGCATTAGGCGATGAGATGCTTTATGTGACAACAGGCGATGCGGCCGACCCTGATATTGCTCAGGATCTAGATTCACTAGGAGGAAAGATTCTACGAATGAATTTAGATGGTAGCATTCCAGCTGACAATCCATACTCTGACTCGTACGTTTACAGTAGTGGACATCGTAATCCACAAGGTCTCATATGGACAGAAACCGGAGAGATGTATGCGAGTGAGCATGGCCCGTCAGCCAATGATGAGGTTAATCGAATTGAGGCAGGAGAGAACTATGGTTGGCCAGTAATTGTTGGAGATGAGGAACAAAGCGGCATGCATAGTCCACTCTTTACTTCTGGAACGGATGAGACGTGGGCGCCTTCAGGAATAGCCTATGCGAATGGGCATTTGTATGTTGCCGCATTAAGAGGTGAGGCAGTATTGCAGGTTAACCTTGCGGAGCAAACTGTTACCCCATTTATTACTGATGTTGGACGTGTGAGGGATGTTCTTATTGATGATGGAACGCTTTACTTTATTTCAAACAACACAGACGGCAGAGGCTCACCAGCGGATGAAGATGATCGTTTATATAAGGTGAGCTTATCTGATTAAAAGACTTTGCTTTTTTCTCCTATACCAATAAGCTATAATGGTTCTAATAATATGTGTTAGAGGTGGACCATGGCTGATTTTCATACGAGTGTAGTGATAGATAAACCGATAGAAGAAATATTTCAATATGTAATTTCAATGGAAAATGTTCACGAGATTATGCCAAACGTTTTGAAGCGAGAAAAGTTAACTGCAGGCGAAATTAGAAAAGGGACAGAGTTTTTAGAGACGAGACGAATTGCGGGTAGAGAAGTAGAAGCGGTTATTGAAATTGCAGACTTTGAAGCTGGAAAGACATTTACGACAAGCACAACCTCTAACGGGATGACGACGGAATATAAGTATATATTTTCCGAGGTCGAAGAAGGCACGCAAGTCGAGCTAGAAGCATCACTAAAAACAACTGGACTTAAAATGCGGTTAACAAAGCCGATCTTAGTCAAAATGATAAAACGTGAAGATGGCAACCAGCTCACATATTTGAAAGAAATGTTCGAGCCAAAAGAAGAAGAGGAATCAGAAAAAAAATGAAAACGAGCGATTAAGCATCGCTCGTTTGAGATTGTGGACAAAGTCGACCTCCGACTTTGTCTACATTTGTTTAGAGGACTTATTAATAGTTGAAACCCCCAGACTGTTCTTGAGAGTGGAAGTTGTTATATGGTTGTTGGGAAACCCTAAAAAGTTGTCGGAAAGAGCTCGAAGTTATCGGAAACCCTAAATAGTTGTCGGAAAGCGCTCGAAGTTATCGGAAAAACCTTAAAAGTTGTCGGAAAGAGCCCAATAATTTCAGAATCCACCTCATAATCAGAGGTGGATTCTTCGGTTTCAAAAATTATTCAAAAGTATATGTCCAAAAGCGTTCGTTGTTGATTCTCGCCATGACTTGAGGGTCTTGGTTTTTTAAGCTTTCTTCCATTTCCTGCGCCATGAGTTGAGTTTGAGATTTATGTGCTTTTATGGCTGCGATTTTAATATGTGCAGTCGCACTTACGTCGTGTATGACGTCAGCTTGACCGATTTCTTCTTCACAATTGTTTGCAAAGGCAACACAGTGTACTTTTGGTCGTTTCGCTGGCACTAATTGTGAAACGGCAGAAAGTACAGCAGCACCTGTAGCATCATGGTCAGGATGTACAGCATATCCTGGGTAGAAAGTGATGATCAGAGAGGGCTGTACCTCTTCGATAATCTCCTTCATATGATTGGCAAGCGTTTCTTCATCTTCAAACTCGATCGTTTTGTCTCGGTAGCCGAGCATACGTAAATCTTGAATCCCCATGACATCAGCAGCATCTTGAAGTTCTTTTTTACGAATAAGAGGCAACGTTTCCCGGTTTGCAAAAGGTGGGTTGCCCATGTTTCTGCCCATTTCACCTAAAGTTAAGCAAGCGTAAGTAACAGGCGTCCCATTTTGAACATGTTGTGCAATGGTGCCGGATACGCCAAATGCTTCATCGTCTGGATGTGGGAAAATCACAAGTACATGTTTTTCGTGTTCCATTAGTTGTTCCCCCTATTCGAATGGCGTTTCACTAATTTGTAGTGAGACAGCCAGCTTTCCATTGAAATCATGTCCAGCTAGTAACAAGCGATTACGATCATCTTTTTCAAAATGGGTAATGCCTTCTGCGTAAATCCAGCCGATCTTTGTTTTTATGCCTACTCGGAAAGGTCCTTTTCCGGTAATTTTACCATGTTCATAAGAAAGTTCTGCGTTTCGTAGATATGCCCCAGAAGAAAAAAAGGTTTCATCAAAGTGAGATGCGTAGGCACCGTTAGTAGTCTCTAAATGTATGTAAACGTCTTTATGAGCAAGGCTGTTAATTTCTTTCTGTACTTCTTCAATTATTACAGGCTTCATGGCCATCCTCCTCGAATCTCGAAAATCCATACATATATATTACTAAAAACAGTGATGAAAAGCTAAATTCATGCCTAACGTATTACATGCTAAAATAGAAAACAGCAGTGGCTTATGCCCCTGCTGTTTAACATTGTTCACTATTTATTATTTTGCTCAAGTCTGTAAGCACCATGCATCGTAGGACCAACATATTCGTTTAATCTGAATCCTTTGCTTATCGCAGCAGTAATGAATGCCTTCGCAGTCGTCACAGCTTCAAGAACAGATGCGCCTTTGGCTAGCTCTGCCGTAATGGCTGAAGAGTATGTGCAGCCAGCTCCATGAGTGTAAGTTGTCTCAATTCTTTCGCTTTCAAAGATTGTAAACTCTGAACCATCATATAAAAGGTCGATTGCTTTTTCATGCTTAAGCTTGCTGCCGCCTTTAATAAGTACAAACTTTGGTCCTAAAGCGTGAATTTTTACAGCCGCTTCTTTCATTTCTTCTACTGTTTTAATTGCTGGAGTTTTTGCTAGTTGTGATGCTTCAAAAAGGTTAGGCGTAACAACTGTTGCGATTGGAACAAGTACCTCTCTTAGAGCATCAGCCGTTTCAGGATGCAACACCTCATCCTCTCCCTTACATACCATTACAGGATCGATGACAATATGCTCAATTGGGTTTTCCTTCGCCGTCTTTGCAGCAAGTTCAATAATTTCCACTGAACCAAGCATACCTGTTTTCATTGCATCCACACCAACGGAAAGAATGGTTTCTAATTGTGTTTCTAAAGTGCTGTGTGCAATTGGAAACACATTATGATGCCAACCATTTTTAGGATCCATCGTAACAACCGTTGTTAAAGCGGTCATTCCATAAACCCCTAATTCTTGAAATGTTTTTAAATCTGCTTGAATACCTGCTCCACCACTTGTATCTGAACCAGCAATTGTTAATACTTTTTTCATCGTCATCTGACAGATCCTCCTAGGAATATAAAGTCCTCTTTATATAAGGATTTTTACTTATTAGTATAACAATATCTCAACTATGGTGGAAGTATAAACATAATTTCTTACAAGAATTTCAAGCATTCCAAGTAAATCATCATATACTAAAAAGAAAAATTTACAAGCAAGGAGGCTATCAGGATGCATCGAATTTATCCGTATTACCCGCTAACATATCAGCCACAAGGATATTGGGTTCCGTTGCATGGAAGTCATATTCATACCCATGGAACGGGGATCAGTGACCAATCAGCTTATACTTCCTATACTGGTCATTTAGGTGGATTTACAACACCTCATATGGTTGCGCCGATTATGCCTTTTGTCCATGTACCAGCTATACGAAAATAAAGAAATTATCTTATGAAAAGTCTAGTTGAGCCAAGATCGTTGTTTGTTGCCTTAAAGAGTTAGCAATCTCTTTAGGGCTTTTTTGATAGATCAGAAGTTATACTTTCCTTTGATCATTATGAGCAAATGGGTATATTTACTTAATCTTTTATGATGGATAGGCATTTGAAAATGCCAAATCATCCTGAATTATGGCGGAAATGTGAATAACCTTGATTGAGGTTGAGGGTGGACATAGCTGTTTGTGACAACTTTTTGAATAAATGTAATTAAAGCAATTTTTACTATAGAAAAGTGATAAAAGTTACATTTGCCTGAAAAATGACCGTGTACCATATACATATAGACACAAATGGAGAACAAGGGGGGAAATCTGTGAATCAAAAGGGAAGTCCAGAAGAGTTTCCGATTACTTTGATTATCGATGGTTATGAAATCGCAGTCTTTCAAATGACCAATCAAGATTTAGAAGATTGGGCTTATGGCTATTTGTTTTCTGAAGGACTCATAGATTCGAATAAAGATATTCATTCTATTGTTGTTGATGATGACAGGAACATCCTTCAAGTGAAACTTATGACTCCATTTGATGGAGAAAAGCTTTTCTCAAAGACAAAACATTATACTGCTGGATGTGGACGAGGCGTTACTTTTTTTTCGATGACTGATATTAAAGCGTTTTCAAAAGTAGAAAGTGAAGCAAGTTATCCGCTTAGTTATCTACTAAAAAAACGGTCGGAATTTGCAAAGCAAACTCCATTATATATGGAAACAGGTGGAATGCACGCTGCTTGCATTGTTCATAAGAACGGAGCAGTAACTGTTAGGGAGGACATTGGAAGGCATAATGCAGTGGATAAAATCATTGGATTCGCGCTTCGAGAACAGCTGGATCCGCAATCGCTTATTTTGCTAACAACTGGAAGAGTTTCATATGAGATGTTATCAAAAGCTGCCAAGTATGGCTTTCCAATTATCGGATCAAGGACAGCTGCAACGAAGCAGGCGGTGCAGTTAGCGAAGTATTTAAACATTGAATTGGTCGGTTATCTAAGAGGGAAGATGGCGGTTTCATACACTTCATTTGACCGTGTCAAGAATGATCTTCAAGACCGGATAGTGGGGATTCATCCAAATTAATTGGATTTTTATATAGATTATCAGGCTTATTACAGTTTGATTGGAATTCATGCTTACAAGAGGGGGGACAATAATGGAAATGAATGTAACGAGAAGGCAATTCTTGAAGATTTCGGGAGCTGTTGCTGCGACTTTAGCTGTTGTAGAATTGGGTTTTGATGCTAAGAAAGCAAAGGCAGAAGCTGGTAAATTGAAGATTGCTGAGCTTAAACCAACACCGACAATTTGTCCATACTGTTCGGTTGGTTGCGGGATTTTGGTTTACTCAGATGGTGAGGATGTTGTATATACAGAAGGTGATCCAGACCATCCAATCAATGAAGGCTCATTATGTAGTAAGGGTACGACACTACGTCAAGTTTACACTTCAGAAAAGCGGATGACACAGCCATTGTATCGTGCACCAGGAAGTGATAAATGGGAAGAGGTAGATTGGGACTTTGCGTTAGACAAAGTTGCACAAAATATTAAGGAAACACGTGACTCTACATTTGTACACAAAGAAAAAGGCAAGGTTGTTAACAAAACAGAAGCGATCGCATATATGGGTGGAGCAGCGCTAGATAATGAAGAAACCTATTTGCTTTCTAAGTTATTTAGAGCAGGTCTTGGGCTTACCTATATTGAACACCAGGCCAGGATATGACATAGTTCAACGGTTGCCGGTCTGGCACCTACATTTGGTCGTGGAGCAATGACGAATCATTGGAATGATATGCAGTTTGCCAATGTGTTTTTGATTATTGGTGCAAACCCTGCTGAGAATCATCCAATCAGTTTTAAATGGATTACTAAAGCAAAATTAAATGGAGCAAAGATCATTTCAGTAGATCCTCGCTACACGCGAACATCGCAAATGGCAGATGTATATGGACAATTGCGTTCAGGTACTGACATTGCCTTTATTGGTGGAATGATTAACTATCTTCTAGAGAACAATTTGTTCCATAAGGAATATGTAGACGCATATACAAATGCTTCCTATATTGTTGATGACGGGTACTCATTTACAGATGGAATTTTTAGTGGATATGATGAATCCACACGCAACTATGATAGAAGCAAGTGGGCATTTAAGCTAGATGATGAAGGAAACATTATGAAGGACCCAACTTTATCTGATCCTAATTCTGTTTTCCAGCTAATGAAAAAACATTATGCTCGCTACGATGTAGATACGGTTGTAAATACAACGGGTACTGATAAGGAAACTTATTTAGAAATTTGTAAGCTATTCGCAAGTACATCTGAAGTAGGCAAAGCAGGTTCCTTATTGTATGCAATGGGTGGAACACAGCATACTGTTGGAACACAAAATATTCGATCTTATGCAATCCTACAATTATTACTAGGGAATATAGGGATTTCTGGTGGGGGAGTAAACGCCCTTCGTGGTGAGTCCAATGTACAAGGATCGACAGACTTTGGATTGCTGTATCAGAATGTGACAGGTTATATGGAAGTGCCGAATGATTCAGAAGGAGATTCCACTTATAACGGATTTCTAGAAAGAATCACACCTGCCTCTGGTTATTGGGTGAATAAGCCTAAATTTTATACAAGTCTATTAAAAGCCTACTATGGTGATCAAGCGACAAAGAGCAATGAATTTGGCTATCACTATATGCCGAAGCTTACAAATGGAAAAGACTATTCTCATATGCGTATTTTCGACGCGATGTATCGTAAGGAAATTGAAGGATTGATCATGTTTGGAACAAACCCAGCTGTAGGTGGACCAAATGCTGGAAGAGAGATTGAGTCGTTAAGCAACTTAAAATGGATGGTAGCAGTTGATCTTTTTGAAACCGAAACAGCAAGCTTCTGGCAAAAGGAAGCAGGTCAAGATCCATCTTCCATTCAAACAGAAGTTATTTTCTTACCGGCATGTAGTTCTTTTGAAAAAGAAGGCTCTGTTACGAACTCAGGGCGTTGGATGCAATATCGCTGGCAAGCAATCGACCCTAAAGGTGAGTCAAGAGCAGATTTAGAGATTACTCATATGCTCGCTCGGAAATTAAAAGATTTATATAAAAATAGTTCTAAGCCACAAGATTTGCCAATGCAATCACTCTTCTGGGAATACGGGGAGTCTGATCATCCAGATATTGATCTCGTTTGTAGAGAGATTAATGGCTATTATATGGACACAAAACAGCAAGTCAAGATTTTTGGAGATCTACAAGACGATGGCTCAACATGTAGTGGAAACTGGATTTATACCGGATTCTATCCGGAAAACGATAACCTATCGAAACGTCGTGACAACACAGATGAGGGTATGAGCAACTTCTTAAATTGGTCGTATGCATGGCCAGCAAACCGCCGTATTCTTTATAACCGTGCAAGTTCTGATCAGAATGGGAAAGCATGGAGTAAGGACCGTATAGGAATTGAATGGAATGCACTTGAAGGAAAATGGCTAGGATTCGATGTTCCAGACTTTGTTCCGACTAAAGGGCCAGATGACCCTACATTTAGTGATCCGTTCATCATGGTTGCAGGCGGAAAAGGAATGCTCTTTAGCTCAGGGTTAAATGAAGGGCCGTTCCCAGAGCACTATGAGCCATATGATCACCCTGTAATGAATGTTTTCTCAAATGTTCAATTGAACCCAGCTGTTAAGTTCGGAGAAGAAGACATGAATCGAAAAGGGGATGTAACAGACTTTCCGATTATTGCAACGACCTATCGATTGTCAGAGCATTGGCAATCAGGTGCAATGACTCGTAATGTACCTTGGCTAGCAGAATTAGTTCCACATATGTTCATCGAAATTAGTGAGGAGCTAGCAAGGGAAAAAGGAATCTCTAATAAAGAGAAGGTTATTGTTTCTTCTGCTCGTGGAGAGGTAGAAGCATATGCAATGGTGACAAAACGATTTAAGCCATACACCATTCATGGCAAACAATATCATCATATCGGAATGCCATGGCATTTTGGCTATAAAGGAATTGCAACAGGTGCTACTGCGAATCGCTTGACTCCTCATATTGGAGATGCAAATACAACAATTCCAGAGTATAAAGCATTCCTCTGTGATGTAAGGAGGGCTTAGAGAATGACGGATTATATAAAATTTGTTGATGTAACTAAATGTGATGGATGCCGAGCATGCATGGTAGCGTGTAAAAACTGGAATGATCTACCGGCTGAACCTGAAGAATTTCAAGGAAGTTATCAATCTCATGAAAAACTAACTGCTAATACGTGGAACGTGATTACCTTTAATGAACAAGAAACATCGAGTGGGAATTTTGAATGGTTGTTCCGTCATATGTCTTGCTTACATTGCAACGAAGCTTCTTGTGAAAAGGCATGCCCAGAAAGTGCCATTAGCTATACAAAGCATAATTCAGTTGTTATCGATCCTGAGAAGTGCGTTGGTTGTGGCTATTGCGTACAAAACTGTCAATTCGATGTCATTCAGCTTGCCACTTATCAAGATGAACGAGGCAAAGAATATAGAAAAGCTCAAAAATGTACGTTATGTACGGATCGTCTAGATAGTGGTTTAAAACCAGCTTGTGTTGTGGCTTGTCATACCGATTGCTTAATTTATGATGAGAAGGATGCGGTTCTAAGAGAAGCGGAAGAGCGCTTAGCACTTATGAAAAACCGTTTCCCAAATGCGAATATCTATAATCCACAAGGTATTAGTGGTGTAAATACAGTTTATTTATTGGCTGATAAACCAGAAGTATACGGTTTGCCAAACAATCCAAAAGTCCCGTTATCTCAAATCGTATGGAAAGACTACGCACAGCCAATTGGAAAAGCAATGCTTGGTGTAACAACAATGGCTGTTATCGGAGCAGCAATTTCTAACGCTAGAAACAAAGATCATGCGCATTCAGGAGGAGAAGACCATGGCGAACAATAATAAAAAAATGGTCAAACGCTTTTCGAAACATGTTATCTTTGCGCACTGGTTAAATGCAGCAGCATTCTTAGTTCTTTATATATCAGGTTTACCGCTGTATACAGATTTCTTTAACTGGCTTTTCGTTGTCTTTGGTGGACCAGAGAATGCGAGACTAATTCATAGAATAGCTGGAGTATGTTTTATCCTGCCAGTATTCTACGTACTGCTTGTAGATCCAAAAAGTTTCTTGCATTGGATGAAGCAAATCGTTTCTTGGAAAAAGCATGACTTCCTATTTTTTAAAGAATTTCCGAAAGAGTTTTTTGGTGGGCATGCTAAGATTCCGAAGCAGGACTTCTATAACGCAGGAGAAAAGATCAACTCAATCTTAACGATTTTAACTGCAACGATGCTGATTTTTTCAGGAATCGTGATGTGGATGCCACATCTTTTCCCACAAACAATTGTAATGTGGTCATATCCAATTCATAATATCGGTTTTGGATTAGCGGCAGCTGTAGTGATTGGTCATATTTACTTGTCTGTTGGTCATCCTGGCTCAAGAGCATCTATGCATGGTATGACAAAAGGAGATGTACCGGAGGATTATGCGAAGGATCATCATGGGCGCTGGTATGATGAACTGAAAGACGAAGAAGAAAAGGAAAAGAAAAAGGGAAATAAGAAAGCACAATAACTAATAGGGAGGATGCTACCTGAGCAAAATCGGGTAGCTCTTCCCGCTTATAACCAGAGGAAGCGAGGCGACTTTAATGAGAACGAAAACGAATGTAATCGACAGTCATTATGAGAATTTACAAATAGAATTAGCCGGAAAAAATCAACAGTGGGTCGATTCTTTAGGGAATCTTTCTGTTATTCGCCCTTTAGATACTATGACAACTGCTCCGATCCTTCAACAAGTTGAGTGGACAATTGACGTTTCAATGTATCACAAGCATGTTCATGAGCTTTTAGAAATGGTTGGTTCCAAGTTTCCACAACTAAGTGAGGCAACTATTGATGCAAAAGAAATAGTAACAGCAGATGAATGCGAAAATTGGTTTATGCATGCTCTAACTGCAAACCTCGCTTACTTTGCCCAATACGCCCAAGAAAATAGCCTTCCAGAATGGTTACCAGCCTTTCTTGCTGAACAAGCAATTCGTCCTTTTTTACAAAAAGCAACAACTGAAATTGCACCTTTTTTAAAAGAAGTTCAAGATCATACATGTTGCCCATCCTGCGGTGAACCAAGTAGAGTGGCGATTGTTGGGAAAAAGGGAAAAAAAGAAATGGCTTGCCCTAGATGTTTTCATAACTGGAATGTGAAAAAGGTCAGTTGTGCTCATTGTGGGACAGATCAGCATGATAAACTAGTAGTATTAAAGGTTGAAGGCGACGAATCAGCTGAAATACATGCGTGTAATGAGTGCAAAGGATACACAAAGGTAATTGATACTCGCAAGTTAACGGACAAACATTCAACAACAGTGATGGATGTAAAGACCATTCATTTAGATTACATTGCACAAGAAAGAGGCTTTGGCTCAATCGTATACAAGGACGTTCATTAACTGTTTGAAAAGGTGAGGACATTGAAGGCAACTGGAATCATATTAGCAGGTGGAAGATCATCAAGAATGGGTAAAAATAAGGCCCTTTTACAAATCAATGGAACAAGTGTAATTGAACGTATCGTCGATGAGCTAACAAAAGTGACGGATGAGCAATTGATTGTTACAAATGATTTTGCACAATACGAATATTTACAACTTCCAATGTTCGAGGACAAGTGGAAAGGGCTCGGTCCATTAGCTGGAATTCATGCAGGACTAAGTGCAACGAAAACCGATAATAATTTGGTCGTTGCCTGTGATATGCCTTTTGTTTCCGCGGAACTTGGAAAACTATTATTAGAGCATCTGGGATCGTACCGAGCTGTCGTTCCAAAGGTGGAGCATCAATTGCATCCACTCTTTGCTGCTTACCATCGTTCGTTACATGTGGAAGCTGATCAAGCCTTGAGAGCTAATACATTAGCAATCAAGACAATTTTAGACCCTAGCTATACGAGAATTCTGCAACAGGAAGAAATCAACTCAATTGATCTAGAAAAACAACGTTATCACCTTTTTAATATGAACTACCCGACTGAGTACGACGAAGCGCAGGCAAGAGCTACAATTGGAATGGATAACAAAATAAAAAGGTCGCGATAAACTATGGAATTTTTTCAAGTGAAATCGGTAAATGAAACGCTAAAGCTGATCGATGAAAAGCTACATCCAATAAATATAGTCGAAACGAGATCAACGTTGGATGCAGGCGGTTATGTACTGGCTGATGATTTAATTGTACGAGAGAATGTACCAGCCTTTTCACGTTCATCTGTTGATGGTTATGCATGTAAGGCGAGTGATACATTTGGAGCATCTGAGAACATGCCAGCTTTCTTAAATCTAGTAGGTGAAGTGGAAATGGGAAAAGAGCCGACTAGTGCAGTGCATGCTGGGGAAGCGATGTACGTACCAACTGGAGGAATGATTCCTGCGGGTACGGACGCAGTAATTATGATAGAGCATTGTGAGGCAATCGGTGGACTATTAAATGTATTTAGACAAGTACACCCCAGTGAGAATGTCATTTCATGTGGTGAGGATTTAAGAGAAGGAGAGAGTTTGCTTCAAAAAGGGGTTGTTCTACGTCCGCAAGAAATTGGTGCAATCCTTTCACAAGGAATCCTTCATGTTTCAGTATTTAAAAAGCCTAAGGTTGGTTATTTGTCGACTGGAGATGAAATTGTGTCTGTAGACACAGAACATCTTACTACTGGTCAAGTTCGTGATATGAATGGGATGACCATTGCAGCGATGGTGAAAGACTGGGGTTGCGACTTTGAATATGGTGGAATTGTAGAAGATAATGAAGAACATCTTTTTTCTGTTATGAAGCAAATGATTGAGAAATGCGATTTTCTCATTATTTCTGGTGGTAGTTCAGTTGGCTCGAAGGACTACTCTAAAGTAGCTATTGATGCATTAGGAAAGCCAGGAGTCTTTGTTCATGGAATTGCAGTGAAACCTGGAAAGCCGACAATTTTGGCATCAGCTGAAGGAAGACCTGTGATGGGATTACCTGGACATCCAGCCTCAGCGATGGTGATCTTTCAACGATTTGGTAAAGCGGTTATTCAACGATTAATGCACCAAACAGATGAGATTGGGATAAAGGTTAGTGCGATCGCAACAAGAAATATTCCTTCAGCACCTGGACGGACAGATTATGTAAGGGTACAGCTTGTGAAAAATGGGGAAGAGCTTTTAGCTGAACCGATTTTCGGGAAATCAGGCTTGATCTCTACGATGGTTAAAAGTGATGGTATTGTTGAGGTTAACGAGCGATTGGAAGGAATTCGCAAAGGGGAACTAATCGAAGTACAATTATTCAAATAAGAAGGTGTAGGCATGACCAAATACGAAAGGACGATTTACCTTTCTGATAAGCCGAGAAAAGAAGCTTTGCAAGAGGTACTAGGGCAATTTAATCCTATACGTAAAGTTGAGTGGATAGATAGCAATGAAGCAATTGGAAGAGTAACGGCTTCTCCAATTTTGTCAAAAAAGTCGATGCCTCATTATCATGCATCTGCAATGGATGGGATTGCTGTAATTGCGGAAAATACATTTGTTGCCCATGAGCAGCACCCTTTGACCTTAACGTTAAATGAGAGTTTTGTATTTGTTGATACGGGTCATGAACTTCCTTCTCCATATAATGCAGTTATTATGATTGAAAATGTTGAAATCATCGACTCTCATACAGTTGAAATTATTGAGCCAGCTGTCCCATGGCAACATATTCGTCCAATTGGTGAAGATATTGTACAAGAAGAAATGCTTTTTCCACAAGGGCATAAAATTCGCCCGGTAGATGTAGGAGCGTTACTGGCCTCTAGAACGTTAAAGATTCCAGTTATGAAAAAGCCTGTTGTTTCAATTCTCCCAACTGGGAATGAATTAATTTCACCATCAGAAGATGCAGAAGCTGGTCAATTAATAGAATTCAATGGCAGTGTATTTGCCCATTATGTTAGAGAATGGGGAGGCGAAGCAAGGTTATCCCCAGTTATTCGTGATGAACCTACTACAATAAAGACGGCGATATTACAAGCAACTGAAACGGCTGATGTTGTTGTTATCAATGCTGGATCATCTGCAGGTTCAAAAGATTATACCGTTCATATTTTAAGAGAATTAGGAAAAGTGTATACACATGGGATTGCGACAAGACCAGGGAAACCAGTCATTCTAGCAAAAGTAAATGGCACGATCGTTGTCGGTATACCAGGATATCCTGTTTCGGCCTATTTGACTTTAGAATGGTTTGTATGTGAACTCATTTGCGCTTATTTGCATGTATCGTCTCCAAAAAGGACTACACTTCAAGTGAAAATTGGAAGAAGAGTTGTAGGAACAATGGGAGCGGAAGACTTCATTCGCATGAATATTGGATACATCAATGGAGAATATATCGCAAATCCGTTATCTCGTGCCGCAGGTGTAACAATGTCTTTAGTTCGAGCAGATGGATTACTCGTAATCCCGCCTGAGAGGCTCGGGTATGAACAAGGGGAATATGCTACGATTGAATTGTATAAAGAGCCAGCCCAAATTAAGAACTCGATTGTGTTTAATGGCAGTCATGATTTAATGATCGATTATTTAGCATCTCATGTGAGAAAGGCAGATGATCGAATGTCGATCCAGTCTTCTCATACGGGTAGCATGGGTGGGATTATGGCGATCAAAAAGGGTGAAGCCCATATAGCAGGTATCCATTTACTCGACCCAGAAACAAAAACATATAACCTTACCTATATTGAACGATTCTTACAAGATCAAGAGATTGTCCTCCTTCCTTTTTTAAAGCGGCAACAAGGGTGGATTTTACCTAACGGCAATCCTTATAAAATTGAGACGATTCTTGATATCGTCAAGCAAAAGGTCCATTTTGTGAATCGTCAAAAAGGAGCTGGCACAAGGATCTTATTTGATTTACTGTTAAAGGAGAATGGTATACACTCAGATGAAATAATCGGTTATGGTCGAGAGATGTATGATCACTTGAGTGTTGCTGCAGAGGTGAAGACTTCGGACAATAATGTTGGCTTAGGTATTTCACCTGCCGCAAGAGCGCTAGGGTTAGGTTTTTCTCCAATTGCAGAAGAGCAATATGATTTGATCATGACAAGATCATTTTTTGAGAGCAACCAAGGGCAGATTCTTATTGAAACAATTCTCTCAGCTGAGTTTAAGAAAGTAGTAGAAAAAATTGCTGGTTATTCACTAGCGGATTGCATTGAACCCCTTTTTATAGGGAAACGGGATGAAGGGAAGTACAAAAATGAACTATGAAATTTCTCATATACCGATAGATATTCAAACAGTCATCAATAAAGTCATTCAACGTGAAGCGGGAGCAGTCACAACCTTTATTGGAACAGTTCGTGAGTTGACACATGGTAAAAAGACGTTATTCCTAGTTTATGAGGCATATGAGCCAATGGCTGTTAAGAAGCTAACGCAAATCGGGAATGAAATAAAAGAGAGATGGAGTGGAGCAGAAGTAGCGATCACACATCGAGTGGGACATTTAGACATCACCGATGTTGCAGTGGTCATTGCTGTGTCGACTCCTCATCGAAATGATGCGTATGAGGCAAATCGTTATGCGATTGAAAGGATTAAAGAAATCGTCCCTATTTGGAAAAAGGAGCATTGGGAGGATGGAAGTGAATGGATCGGCAATCAGCTTGAAACAAAAAGTTATCCCAAAGGAAGGCCGGAGGAGCGTGATTTAAATGAATAAACTATTATTTTTTGCACATTTACAGGATGAAGTTGGCAGTGAATCACTAACGATGGATGTAACAGCCCTTTCTGTCCTAGAAGTAAAAGAACGGATTGCAAAACAATATAATATTTCAAGGCTGGATCAAGCTATGGTTGCTATAAACGAGGAATTCGCGGATGATGACACAATCATTCAACTAAATGACATCGTTGCATTTATTCCACCAGTAAGCGGCGGCTAATCTAGGAGGAAATAGAAATGAGATATTCACGACAGGAATTATTTTCACCGATCGGAAAAGCGGGGCAGCAAAGAATACGTGAGAAGCATGTGGTCATTATAGGGGCAGGTGCGTTAGGTTCTGGCAATGCTGAAATACTGACAAGAGCTGGGGTTGGAAGGATTACAATCATTGATCGTGATTATGTCGATGAAAGCAATCTACAGCGCCAGCAATTGTATACAGAGAGTGATGTTTCAGAAAAGCTGCCAAAAGCAATTGCAGCTAAAAATCGATTAATGAAGATTAATTCAGAAGTTGAGATCGAAGCGATTGTTGCTGACGCTTCGCCTCAACTATTAGAACAATTGGCTCCGCATGCCAACTTATTCATCGATGGTACCGATAATTTTGAAATACGAATGCAAATGAATGATGTCGCAAACAAGTATGGTATCCCTTGGGTTTTTGGTGCACTTGTTGGAAGCTTTGGAATGACTTTTACGATGGTTCCGGGGAAGACTCCGTGTATTCATTGTTTGCTAAAAAAAATACCAATTCAAGGGTTAACCTGTGATACAGGAGGGGTTATTGCTCCTACTGTTCAAATGGTTATAGCGTTTCAAACAGGCGAAGCCTTAAAAATTCTATCAGAAGACTGGGATGCATTACGCCATACACTGACCAGCTTTGACTTGTGGAGAAATCAGTTTTCGAATATTAAAGTTTCAAAGGCAAAGGACCCGAATTGCTTAACATGCGGACATGCTCCTACCTACCCATTTTTGCAACAGGATCAAGTGACAAAAACAGCGATTTTATGTGGAAGAGATACTGTCCAAATTCGCCCCCCTCATATGCAACCGTTAAACCTTGAAGATATGGCGAAAAGATTAATCGAAAGTGGCTATGAAGTAAAGGGAAATCCGTATTTGCTCTCAATCGAAAAGCAAACTACTAGAATCGTATTGTTTCAAGATGGCCGAGCGCTGATACATGGTACAAAAGATGCTCTACAAGCAAAAAATATATATCACCAAGTAGTAGGATAAGGGAGAAGCCCAGGAAGACATTGTGCCTGGGCTATTTGTTTTTGACTTTACTAGAATGTTTAGATAATTCTCGATGATGCGTTATCTTTTCTAAGTTTCTCTTATCCATGAATCATTTAGACTAGAGTGGAAAAACGCTAGCTTAGAAATCGACCTTCAGTAAAAGATATCTAAAAATAAAAAAACGTCGTTTCATCGATTTTAACAGAATGATAAGACATTATAATTTCTGAAAATAAAAATATTTCATTTTGTCGTAGTTTTACTTATAATACAATCAATTGGGAAATAGAAAGGATTGTCTAAATGGATAAAATTGATCGTGAAATTCTCGATTTACTTATTGATAATGGTCGGCTTTCTTATGTTGAGATAGGAAAACAACTCGGCCTATCAAGAGTAGCGGTTCGAGAACGAGTAAATCGGATGGTAGAAGATGGGGTAATCGAACGATTTACTGTAACAATTAATAGTGGAAAAGTAGGAAAAGATGTTTCCGCTTTTTTTGAAATCGATTGTGAACCGAGTTCTTTAGTGAAAGTGGCAGAAGCACTGGCCGAAAACCCAAGTGTAGCAAGTTGCTACCAAATGACCGGACCTTCAACCCTCCATACCCATGTTCTAGTCGATAATTTTCAAGCGCTAGAACGATTTATAAACGAAGAATTGTATGCATTAGATGGAATAACAAGGGTTGAAAGCAATATATTATTGCGCCGATTTAAAAGTAGAATAGGCTTAAAGCTATGAAAAGTATTCCTCTTAACAACCCGTTAAGAGGTTTTTTGTTTTTTAAGAAATGATTTTAGACTGATGCCAAACGCCTGTATACGTAGTTGTTTGGCAAGGAAATTCGCCTATGAAATTAGTAGGCTTCACTAAGGCGGTGCACTGCGTCTGGCAAGTATCTTCAAGACAGTCTAATCTAATTATCCTGAGTAAAATATATAGACAATTTAAGTCTTACTCTTTTGAATTTACTAAATCCCCGCTACATGATTACTCCTGTAACCGTTAAGTTTTTAAATCCGAGTAAGTATAGTCACGAGGTATTTTCCAAAAATGAACATAATAATTACAATATGTGTCTATTTTATCGTGTTAAATTACTAAATGAAATTAGAAATTAAAAAATAGTTTAAAAATGATGAATTTTGTCTAGATTTTTGAAAATTATTGATTTATAATCGGTTTTAAATATTTTAATCAAAAAGTAATCAAAAACGAAAAAATGATTAACAAATGAAAAGGGGGTATAGAGATGCTATCTATGATTGTTCGGAGATTCTTCCAACTAATTATCCTTTTGCTCGGAATATCGTTTCTTGTATTTTCATCAATGTATATTGCTCCAGGCGATCCAGCCTCTATGATTGGTGGACCAACAGCCTCAGAGTCAGATCTAGAAGCAATAAGAGAAAATTTAGGGTTGAATGAGCCATTTCTAAAGCAGTATGGGAGTTATTTAGCAGGAGTCGTTCAAGGTGACTTTGGATATTCTTATCAAACCAGGCAGCCAGTAGCTGAGGCAATCGCCATACGATTCCCGAACACGTTGAAGCTTGCGATTGCGAGTATGATTGTTGCCATTGTTATTGGAATTGCGACAGGATTAATATCTGCATTACGCCATAATAGTTGGCTAGATACTGCCTCTACGACTTTTGCATTAGCGGGAATTTCAATTCCGAACTTTTGGCTAGGGGCATTGCTCATTCTTGTATTTGCAGTAAATCTTCAATGGTTTCCTGTAAGTGGGCTCACTAATCCTTGGTATACCTTTGAAGGGATGAGGGAGCTCGTGCTGCCGGCCATCACACTCGGTACCGGGGCTGCAGCAATGATTGCGAGAATGACCAGGTCTTCGATGTTAGAGGTCGTTAGGGCGGATTATGTTCGAACAGCGAGGGCTAAAGGGGTTAAAGAAACCCATGTAGTATGGATTCACACGTTGAAGAACGCAATGATTCCAGTATTAACGGTCATTGGCTTAAACTTTGGAACACTTCTTGGAGGGACCATTATTACGGAAAAAGTATTTGCAATAAATGGTGTTGGTCGATTAATGATTGATGCAATTGCTGCACGTGATTTCCCGATGGTACAAGGATCTGTACTATTAGTTGCTACATTATTTGTATTTGTAAACTTGATTGTAGATATTGTCTACACCTATGTAGATCCGCGAATTAAATATCAATAAAAGAGAGGAGGAGGACGATGGCACAGACTGCAACGCCCGAAGTGAATGTAAAACCTACTAAAGAAAGAAAAAAAGAGCGACAATTCGTAGTAATTTCAAAAAGAGTACTTAAAAACCGATTAGCCGTCATTGGTCTAATCATCATTGCATTGCAAGTTGGATTGGCTATCTTTGCACCCTTTATTACATTCTATGATCCTACTAAACAAAATTTAGCGATGAGTGAATTGCCTGTGTTTAGTGATAGTCACTGGCTTGGAACAGATAATTACGGCCGAGATGTGTGGAGTAGAGTTGTTTATGGGGCAAGAATCTCTCTTGTAGTCGGAATTGTCGCAGTTTCATTAGGGCTTATTGGAGGAGTCATTCTTGGCTTGCTTGGTGGTTATTACAAAAGATTAGATGGAATTATCATGCGCATTGTGGATTTACTCTTCTCTTTCCCTGGTATCCTTTTAGCAATGTTAATTATTGCGATCTTAGGAACAAGTTTAGTGAATGTCGCAATTGCTATAAGCATTTGGTCGATTCCGTCCTGTGCCAGAATTGTACGAGGATCGGTTTTATCCATAAAAGAAAAGGAATACATTATGGCCATGAAATCGCTAGGTGCGTCAGATATTCGCATCATGTTCAAACATATTTTACCGAACTGTTTTGCACCTATTATTGTTTTCGCAACAATGCGTATGGCAACGGCGATTCTTTCAACGGCTGCCTTAAGCTACTTAGGTTTAGGAGCTCAGCCTCCGCAACCAGAATGGGGAGCGATGATCTCGCAAGGACAAGCTTTTATGTGGAGCTCGCCTCATTTAACAATTATTCCTGGTATTGCCATCATGCTGACTGTATTCGCCTTTAACGTTGTTGGAGACGGATTAAGAGATGCAATTGATCCAAATATGGAAATAAAATAAAAAAATTAGGGGGAAATGAAAATGAAAAAAAGTAAATGGTTTCTTTTAGCGATCGTAGCAATGTTCATTCTATCAGCATGCTCCGGTGGAGGAAGCAATTCGACAGGTGGAGGAAGCGATTCTGATGAACCGATTGAATTAACCTATGCTTCATTAACAGATGCAGTTGGGTTATCACCGATTTTAACAAACGACAGTGCATCAGCAAACGTAACAGACCATGTATTTGAGAAGTTATTCGAAAGAAATGCAGAAACAATGGAGATTGAACCTAAGCTGGCGGAAGGTTATGAAAATCCAGATGAATTAACATGGATCATTACATTAAAAGAGGGAATCAAGTTCCATGACGGAACGGATTTTAATGCAGATGCTGTTAAGTATACGTTCGAAAAATTACGTGATCCAGCAACAGCTGCTCCTCGTGCTTCATTATTAGAGCCAGTAGATACGATTACTGTTTTAGACGATACGACGATTGAAATCAAAACGAAATATCCGTACGGACCATTTCTAGCATCACTATCGCATTCAAATGCTGCTATTGTAAGCCCTGAAGCCGATCAATCACAAGATTTAAACAAAGAACCTGTAGGTACTGGACCATTTAAGTTTGTAAGCTGGGTCCCTGGAGATCAAGTTGTTCTTGAAGCGAATGCAGATTATCACGGTGGAGAACCTGATGTGAAGAAATTAACGTTTAAAGTGATTCCAGATGTATCAACAGCTATTTCTATGTTACAAGCAGGTGAAGTTCAATTTATTGATAAAATTCCAGCTGAACAATTAAGCCGCTTGGAGAGCATGAACGGGGTAGATATCACAAAAGTTGAGGGTACACCTCAATATTACTTTAGCTTTAACCATTCATTAGAAGAAAACCAAGACCCCGAGTTTAGAAAAGCGGTGTTAAGTGCAATTGATCGTGAAAGCTTTATCACAAGAATGAATGGATTAGGTGTTCGTAATGATAGCGTCATTGGACCACAAGTGTTTGGCTATCAGGACGGTGCAGAGTCTAATGCAACAGCGTTTGATATCGACCTTGCAAAAGAATTAGTAGAGAAAAATGGATATGGCGATCGTGAATTAACATTGCTTGCAGCTAACCGCGGCAACTTCATCTTGATGGCTGAGGTTGTTCAAGCACAGTTAGCAGAAGCTGGATTTAATGTGAAGATTGAAACGATGGAATGGGCTGCATTCCTTGATACAGCTAGAGCAGGTGCATATGATTTAACATTCTTGAGTTGGTCTAACTTAACAGCTGATGGATCTGAATTGTTCTATCCAAACTTCCATAGTGATAATGTTGGATCTTCAAACCGTGCACAATATAGCAACGCTGCCTTTGATGAATTAGTAGATGCTTCAAGAACAACAACTGATCAAGATGAGCGTTTCAGATTATTAAATGAAGCAAATGAGCTTTTATTAAAAGAGGATGCGGTCGCAGTGATGTACCATGACGTTACGACAGCAGCTTTAGCGGATCATTTAACAGGCTTAATTTTAGAGCCAACTGGAAAGTGGAACGTATCACAAGTAACAAGAAAGTAGGGAAGAAGTATGGGAGAGACATTGCTGGAAGTCAAAAATATGGTAACAGAGTTTAGTACGGCAAACGGGCAGCTTCAAGCTGTCCGTGATGTCTCCTTCTCGATTAATAAAGGAGAGACGCTTTGTATAGTAGGTGAATCTGGTTGCGGCAAAAGCATTACTTCTCTCTCAGTTATTGGTTTGTTACCTAGTAATGGAAGAATTACGAACGGAGAAGTACTTTTTGAAGGTGATGCGATTCAAGGACTACCACAAGAGGAACTGAGGAAAATGAGAGGAAACAAAATCTCAATGATTTTCCAGGAGCCGATGACTGCACTAAACCCGGTATTAACGATCGGCTATCAAATCCGTGAGCCACTGATGATTCACCAGCGCCTTTCTAAACGAGAAGCAACATTAGCAGGAATTGAATTACTAAAGAAGGTAGGCATTCCATATCCGGAAAAAAGAATCGACCAGTATCCTCATGAATTAAGTGGAGGGATGAGGCAGCGTGTTATGATTGCGATTGCCCTATCATGTAACCCTGGTCTGCTCATTGCTGATGAGCCAACAACAGCGCTCGATGTAACGATACAGGCACAAATACTAGATTTAATGAACGATTTAAAAGAACAATACAATATGGGTGTCATGATGATTACACACGATATGGGTGTAGTTGCTGAAGTAGCTGATCGCGTCATGGTGATGTACGCAGGCAAAAAGGTGGAAGAGGGTACAGTAGAAGAAATCTTTGAATCACCAAGGCATCCATATACGATAGGGCTGTTAAACTCTGTCCCAAATGTCGATGACCCAGATTTTGAATTAGAATCAATTCCAGGCTCATTGCCTAGTCTAGATGAGGAAATTATCGGCTGCCGTTTTCATGAGCGCTGCCAGTTTGCATCAGATATTTGCCGCACGATTGAACCACCAGCATTTAGCCGTACTGCTACGCATCAAGTGAGTTGCTGGCTTGAAGAGGAGGAAAAGACAGATGACAAACACGCTTGAGAAAACACAAGAAAATGTACCAACAAAGTCAAATGTACTCCTAGAGGTTAAAGGTTTAAAAAAGTATTATCCAATTAAAGGTGGAGTATTTCAGCGTCGTCAAGGTGATGTAAAGGCAGTTGAAGATGTTTCACTTCACATTTTTGAAGGTGAATCATTAGGTGTGGTTGGAGAATCCGGCTGTGGGAAGTCTACTTTAGGTAAGGCAATCTTAGGTCTTGAGGACATTACTTCTGGTAAAGTCTTGTTTAAAGGAAATGAAATTCAAAGCTTAACGAGAAGGAAAAAGCTAGAGTTTGTTAAGCAGATGCAAATGATTTTCCAAGATCCTTTTGCATCCTTAAATCCACGTCAAAGAATTGGCCATGCTTTAGAAGAAGTATTTAGTATGCATACGAATATGTCAGCGAAAGAACGCCGGAGCACAGTGCTTGATCTACTTAAAGAAGTAGGGCTAAAAGAAGAGCATTTTGATCGCTATCCGCATGAGTTTAGTGGAGGACAGCGCCAAAGAATTGGAATCGCGCGAGCAATTGCATTAAACCCATCTTTCATCATTTGTGATGAAGCTGTATCAGCTCTTGATGTAAGTGTGCAAGCACAAGTGTTAAAGCTATTAAAAACATTACAAGCAAAGTATGATTTATCGTATTTGTTTATCTCGCATGATTTAGGCGTCGTACGCTATTTTTGTGATCGTGTCCTAGTAATGTATTTAGGGCATACCGTTGAGCTTGCTTCGGTCAAGGATTTATTTGCAAAGCCCCTTCATCCATATACACAAGCGCTATTATCTGCGATTCCAAGACCGACAGTAAATGCAAAGCGAAAAAGGGTACGATTAGAAGGAGATTTACCAAACCCGGCCAACCCTCCAAGTGGATGCCCATTTCATACAAGATGTCCAATCGCTCGCGATGTTTGTAAACAAGAGAAGCCTGAATGGAAAGAGTATGAACAGAATCATTTTGCTGCTTGTCATTTTGCAGGAGAACAGA
Source organism: Niallia sp. CD-39 (assembly GCF_059874745.1). Lineage (NCBI taxonomy): Bacteria > Bacillati > Bacillota > Bacilli > Caryophanales > Bacillaceae > Niallia > Niallia sp. CD-39. The sequence continues at coordinate 265,630 of NZ_JCBCPS010000002.1, forward strand.
TTGTGTAAGGAAGTTCCTCCTACCTGTTAGGAGGATATTCGTTTTTACCAGAGAAAAAAGATATAATTTACTAGAATGATATAGAGAATATATATTAGAAAGAACATTTTAAGGAGGAGTTTAATATGGATTACTTAAATCACCCTTTTCCATCAAAAAGGCATACTGTTTTTTCAAAAAAAGGGATGGTAGCAACTTCTCAGCCATTAGCGGCTCAAGCAGGTTTAGAGATCTTACAAAAAGGTGGGAACGCCATTGATGCAGCGATTGCCACTGCAGCAGCGTTAACTGTTGTTGAGCCTACTTCTAACGGAATTGGTGGAGATGCCTTCGCTTTAGTATGGGTTAAGGATGAGCTACACGGTTTAAATGCTTCAGGTCCAGCGCCACAAGGGATTTCTGTAGAAGCAGTAAAAGCGAAGGGATATGACAAGATGCCAGTTCATGGAGTTATTCCAGTTACTGTCCCTGGGGTACCAGCAGCATGGGCATCATTGTCAGAACGTTTCGGCAAGTTGTCGTTAGCAGAAGCATTAAAACCTGCGATTCGATATGCGGAGGAAGGATATCCGTTAACTCCGATTCTCGGGAAGTTCTGGAAAAAAGCATATAATCGATTTAAGAAAGATTTTACATCCGAGGAATACAAAGCATGGTTTGATACATTTGCTCCGCAAGGGAAAGCTCCAGGAATAGGGGAATTGTGGAAGTCTGAAGGGCATGCAGCCACGTTAAAGTCAATAGGTGAAACAAATGCGAAAGCTTTTTATGAAGGTCATTTAGCAGATGAAATGGACGAATTCATGAAGAAACATGGTGGATTCTTATCAAAAGAGGATCTATCAAGCTATCAGCCAGAATGGGTAAAACCTGTATCGACGAATTATCGTGGCTACGATGTGTGGGAGATCCCGCCAAATGGTCAAGGAATGGTTGCCCTAATGGCACTTAATATTTTTGCACAGAAAAACTCTGCCCCACAATGGCAAGATGTTCGTACATTACATGAGCAAATAGAATCGATGAAGCTTGCATTTACAGACGGTCAGGCGTTTATTACCGAACCTGAGGATATGCCAATCTCGACAGAAGAATTATTGAGTGAGCGTTATGCGAAAAAGCGCAGTGAAGTGATTGTGGATACAGCATGTCAGCCAGAGCCACTCGACCTTCCAAAGGGTGGAACGGTTTATTTGGCAGCAGCGGATGAGGAAGGCAATATGATTTCGTATATTCAAAGCAATTATATGGGCTTTGGCTCAGGAATTGTCATTCCGAATACAGGAATCAGCCTGCAAAATAGAGGTCATGATTTTTCATTAGATGAAAAGCACCCTAATTACTTAAAGCCAGGGAAGAGAACATACCATACGATTATTCCAGGCTTTTTAACGAAGGATGGAAATGCGGTCGGTCCATTTGGTGTTATGGGAGGATATATGCAACCACAAGGGCATTTTCAAGTAGTTACAAACACAGTGGACTATTTATTGAATCCGCAAGCTGCTCTCGATATGCCTAGATGGCAGTGGATGAAAGGAAAGTCTGTTCATGTAGAACCGGAGTTCCCGAACTATCTTGTACAATCACTTGAACGTAAAGGACATGAAGTTCATGTTGCGACTGACGGAGGCAGCTTTGGGCGTGGACAAATTATTTGGAAGGATTCAAAGACTGGTGTGCTAAGTGGTGGAACTGAATCTAGAACAGATGGAGCGATCGCAGCTTGGTAACGAATCTTGCAACGAAGGATCCATCTCCAAATCCTTCACCTAAACCACAAGTTGGTTTAAAGTTACATGTAGATATTTGGATAGCCTTTTTTAGATCAGGGATGCTGGGCTTCGGTGGAGGTCCTTCTGCCATCCCGCTTGTCCATGCGGAGGTAGTGAAAAAGTATAACTGGATGAACGATGATGAATTTAGTGACATCCTCGCATTAGCAAATACGATGCCCGGTCCCATTGCAACAAAAATGGCAGGGTATATCGGCTATCGTCTTGGCGGGGTTCTTGGCTGTCTGAATGCATTGATTGCAACTGTAGTACCTACCGGGATTTTAATGGTATTACTATTGCAAATCTTACAAGCGTATAAGGATATTCCGTGGGTACAGCATATGTCAGTTTCAGTGATTCCAGTTGTTGCGGTGATGATTGCTGTGATGACATGGGATTTCGTGAAGAAATCAAGCGAGTCTTTTGGGTGGTTGAAGGCGCTCTTAATTTTAGTTGGCTCGTTGTTACTAATTGAAATGCTAGGAATCCATCCTGCCTTCCTAATTATCATAATGATTGCATTGGCCTTTCTACCTGCTAAGCAGAAGGAGGTTTCACGATGATTTATTGGCAGTTGTTTCTTGCCTTCTTTATTCCTGGGATTTTAGGGTACGGTGGTGGCCCGTCTTCTATCCCTCTTATTGAAGAAGAGGTAGTTGGTACTTACGGCTGGATGTCGTCTCAAGAATTTAGTGAGGCTCTAGCAGCAGGCAATGCATTGCCTGGTCCAATTGCGACGAAAATGGCTGCATATATCGGGTTTGCTGAAGGTGGATTTCTCGGTAGTTTTATCGCGTTATTCGCTTCCGTAGCCCCTTCTCTTATTTTAATGATTGCGTTAATGGCAATTTTGATGAAATATAAGGATACCCCACAAGTAAAAAACATCACGAAGAATGTAAGGCCAGTCATTGGTGTTTTACTTGCAGTGCTTGTCTTTGAGTTTACAAAAGAAGCAATCATTGGAATTGGTACACTTTATACAATCATTTTAGTGATTGGAAGTTATATCTTGATGGAAAGGCTAAAGGTGCACCCAGCGCTCGTAATAGTGCTTGCACTTATCGTTGGAGCTGTAACGGGCATCTTTCGCTATGGACTTAGTTAATAAGAAAACCGCAAGTGCGTGCACTTGCGGTTTTACTGTGATACGCATTAGTTCGTATCAATTGTTCCAATAATCACGAGCTTGCCTTGGTCCAGTACCTCTTCGTATTTATTCGCTTCAACTTCTGATAAGCCGAGGGACCTCATCTTAGATCGAAGCTCATCGCCACGCTTATTGAATAAATTCCCCATTGAGTTAAAAAGTCCTTGCTCCTTTAACCCTACGGATGCTGTATTTGTTGCATCAGATAAATTTTCTGATCGACTTTTATCATGTGCGAATATATAGACATGCTCCTTTTCAAACCCTTGATCATGTAATTCATTTAAAACTTCAGTCGCTTGTAATCCATTCTCGGAAACTCTAATTTTATACACTAGCTATCACCTCATATTTTCATTAGGATGTATATTCTTTATCCGTATTAGGAGAGAACAAAACCCTTGTCATCGGATTGTTAATGAAATGAAATGTCCTTGTTTTATATAAAAACACTCTAAAATTGACGATTGATTTGCTATCATAGAAAAAGTAGGGTGAAAAAGGGGTCGTTATGTTTGATAGAGTTGAACAATGATTGGGATGTTATTTTAAAAGAAGAGTTTGAGGCAGACTATTTTAAAAAACTTCTGCTATTTTTGGAAAGAGAGTATAAACAAGAAGTTATTTTCCCTCGGTGCGATGCTGTTTTTAATAGTTTACAAGCCACTTCTTATCGAAAAACGAAGGTTGTCATTTTAGGGCAAGATCCTTATCATGGAGAGGGTCAAGCGCATGGTTTTAGTTTTTCTGTTCCTGTTGGTGTGAAGATTCCACCGTCTTTAAGAAATATATTTAAAGAACTAGCTTCAGATCTCGAGCTATCAATCCCAAACCATGGTTGTTTGGAAAATTGGGCGAATCAAGGGGTGTTATTGTTAAACACGGTGTTAACGGTTCGTGCAGGCAAGGCACATTCTCATAAAAAGCAAGGTTGGGAACAGTTTACAGACGCGGTGATTCGTAGACTCAATGAAAGAGATGAACCGATTATTTTTGTACTATGGGGGAAGCCGGCAGAACAGAAACTAAGACTTATTGACGAGGGGAAGCATCTCATTATTACCTCTCCACATCCAAGCCCACTTTCTGCTAGAAGAGGTTTTTTTGGTAGCCGCCCGTTCTCAAAAATCAATGAGATACTAAGAATGCAAGGCAATAAAGAAATAGATTGGAGTCTCGACTCCATCTGACAACATTCTACATGTTTCACATGAAACGAGTCGATGGAGGTGAGAGTGATGGTCAGTGAACGAATCAACTGTATGAAATGTAAGCATTTTTTTGTGACATGGGACTCGAATTTTCCAAATGGTTGTCGTGCATTTGAATTTAAAACAAGGAAGCTGCCATCAATGGAAGTGTTCCAATCATCAGGCCAAGCCTGCCTGAAGTTTGAAAAGAAACTTAAGGTCAAACTATAATAAGGTGAATAAAAAAATCGCCTGAGGTGGAAGTAGATGCAAATCTCTGTTGAACAGTTATTGAGAAAGATAGAAAATGAATTAAACGAGGCAAAGTCATCTGCAAACGATGGGAAATTACGTGAGAATATTTATGCGATTAAAACGATCTGTGAGTTGATGCTAGATGAGCAGATGTCCTCTAATACGATGAGAACTGTTAAAGTAGAAAGTAAAGTAGGATTGCTAGAGGGCAATACACCAATTGCGAAGCCACAACGATTAGAAGTAGAAGGAGAAGCAAATGGTGAATCGCTGTTTGACTTTTAGTTGTAGAAAACAAGAAAAGAGGAAAGCTAAATGAAGATTTTTATCATTATCGGTGCAATAAGTTCGTTCTTATCTGTTGCTCTTGGAGCGTTTGGGGCACATGGATTAGAAGGAAGAGTCGAACCAAAATATTTAGAAACTTGGAAAACAGGCGTCACGTATCAAATGTTTCATTCTATTGGTCTTGTCATTGTCGGAATATTATTAGGGCAATTCCCAGCGACATCAATATTATCATGGTCAGGTTGGTTAATGCTGATTGGAATCGTTTTATTCTCAGGTAGCCTTTACGTATTAACATTAACAAAAATTAGTATTCTTGGCGCAATTACACCTTTAGGTGGATTAGCATTTCTCGGTGCTTGGGTATTGTTAGTGATTTTCGCGGTGAAGTTTTTATAATGCGCCTAAGATTGTAGACAAAGTCGATTCCCGACTTTGTCTACATGTTTTTTCAGAGTACTGATTACTAACAGAAGTAACCCTCATACTGTTTAGAAAACACTTGTCAGACTAGGCGTGCAGTAGGGTGAAGACCCGAATAGAACAAACGGTTCCTATGGACGAAAAAGAGTTCTCAAAAAGAGATAATTGAATCCTTTCAATAGAAAAGCTCCATACTTAGTCGATAATCCCCGCAGTTTGCAAGAATTCCCTAGCCACTTCTTCTGGGCTACGATTTTCAACATTTACAAGATAATTCATTTCTCTCATTTCATCATCTGTGATCTTACCCACTAATCTATTTAAAGCTGTTTCAATCTCAGGGAATTGCTCCAAAGTGTCTTCTCTCATTAATGGTGCCCCTTGATAGGGAGGGAAGAGGTTTTGGTCATCTTCTAAAACATAGAGATCGTAGACGGTAATTTCACTATCAGTAGAATAAGCATCTACTAAATTGATGTCACCAGACTCTATAGCACTGTAGCGAAGCTTTGGTTCCATTGTTACAACGTTTGGAAATTGTAAGTTGTATAACTTTTGAATACCGAGGTAACCATCCTCACGGTCAGAGAATTCGAGTGTGAATCCAGCACGAATGCTTTGTTCTACTCTAATGAGGTCAGAAATAGACCTCAGGCTGTTCTCATCAGCATAATCATTAGGAACAGCGAGTGAATATGTGTTATTAAAGTCCATAGGTTCAAGAAGAACAAGTCCGAATTCATCGTAAATTCCTTCTTTAGCCTGAGTGTACACGTCTTCACGATCTGTACTATTTGCCGTCTCATTCAAAAATTCTGAGATAACGGTACCTGTAAATTCTGGATAGATATCAATGCTATTAGAGCGTAATGCTTCGAATAAAAACGAAGTTCTTCCTAGGCCTGGTCGTAAGTCAACCTGCAAATCTGTTTCATCCTCGATTAGAATTTTGTACATATTAATTAATATCTCTGGTTCAGCCCCTAGCTTTCCAGCTATTACAATTCGTTTGTTTTGGTCATTCATTATATACGGTATAACAATGATTGCGAGTAGCAGCACCATTACTGCTGATAATGATAGTATCGACTTCTTGAAAGACAGCTTTTCAAATTTACGAAGGACCAAATCGAACAGAAGTGCGAGCATGGCAGCAGGAATCGCGCCAAGAATGATTAATGATGTATTATTACGATCAATTCCAAGGAGTATAATATCCCCTAGTCCACCAGCGCCAATCAAAGCAGCAAGTGTAGCTGTTCCAACAATCAGTACCATTGCCGTTCTAATTCCGGCCATAATAACAGGCATAGCAAGGGGCAGCTCGACTTTCATTAGTCGTTGGCGGGTATTCATTCCCATTCCTTCAGCAGCCTCAATTAATGAATGGTCAACCTCTTTAATCCCTGTATATGTATTACGTAAAATCGGTAAAAGTGCATACACAACCAACGCTATGATTGCAGGGACTTTTCCTATTCCAAGCAGTGGTATCAATAGTCCTAGAAGAGCGAGGGAAGGAATTGTTTGCAATACGGCGGTTACTCCGATAATGGATTCTGCTAGCCTCTCTTTTCGAGAAAAAAAGATTCCAAGTGGTACCGCAATCAATACGGCAAAAAAAAGTGAGATAAATGAAATCTGAATATGCTCGATTAATGCTGTAATGAGCTGGTCTTGTCGATCGATGAGGGCATTATAAAGCTGATTCATTTATCTTATCCTCCTTTTTTAATGTATCTCCTAGTTGATTTAATAAACTAGTGGCATGAATGGCGCCAATTATTGTTCCATCGTTTTCCACAAGTATGGTTGAATGAGCGGCAAGCTCCTTCATTAATTCTGCTAGTGACGTTGTAATCGGAATTGTAGGATAATCTTTTTCTATTTCTGCGAATGGTGTGACAAATTGTTCAATTGGCAGTTGTTCAAGTGAGTCATTATTCGAAATTCCAATAAAGTTTTTAACAAATTCATTTTTTGGATTTTCTATAATTTCTTTTGGAGTGCCGATCTGGATAACTTTCCCTTCATTCATAATACAAATGCGATCAGCTAGCTTAATGGCCTCTTGCATATCATGGGTAACAAAAATGGTTGTTTTTTGGATATTCTGTTGTAATTCTTTCAATTCATCCTGAAGCTTTTCCCTGCTTAAAGGATCGAGTGCGCTAAAAGGTTCATCCATTAAGATGATTTCAGGGTCTGCAGCAAGTGCGCGGATTACACCGATTCTTTGTTGCTGTCCACCTGAAAGTTCATGAGGCTTTTTATAAAGGTAAAGTTTCGGATCTAAGCCGACCATAGTGAGCAATTCATTCACTCTATTTTTAATTTTTGATTTCTCCCATTTTTTTAATTCTGGAACAATCGATATATTTTCTTCAATTGTCATATGAGGGAAAAGGGCAATTTGCTGCAATACATAGCCGATTTTCCACCTTAATTCGTTCACATCATAGTCATTGATATTATGGTCATGCAAATAAATAGCGCCTTCAGTAATCGGAATGAGCCGATTTACCATCTTGAGAGTAGTTGTTTTTCCACACCCGCTTGGCCCGATTATGACAAAAAATTCGCCTTTTTTGATTGAAAATTGGATGGAGTCAACAGCTGTTTGACCATCTTCGTATTTTTTTGTTACATGATCGAATGTAATCATTCTTATCCCCCTTTTCTACTTATATATATTTCTACTTCTTTTATGAAAATACCGCATTCTTTTACCCTTAAAAAAAGTAAATTAAACATGCATGTGTTAGATCTGTCTTCCAATTAAAAAAGAATATGATAAACTATGTGTAAGTGAATAGTTCTATGTAGAGATTGGTGCTGATTAATCAGCTTAATAAGGGAATTCGGTGTAAGTCCGAAGCTGTTTCCGCAACTGTAAATGCTGACGAAATAAGAGGATAAACCACTGTTCAAAGGTGAACGGGAAGGTTCTTAGAGTAGAATGAAGCATAAGCCAGGATATCTGCCAACTCTTAAACGTATGATGCTCTTCGGAAGTTAAGGGGATTTTACGGTGGCGTATTTTTCTACTTACATATGTAATGGACAATCGTAACCGACCCGTTTATGGTCGGTTTTTTCTATGTAAAAGACTACTTTGTGCATACCTATGTTTTCATTCCCCCGTGATTTATTCCCATTAAGCTCTCTCTACATACATTCACCATAGAATCAAAATGAATAGAGGTGAAAGATTGAAAAAAGATGCACGATATTTATGCTACCCGTATATGCGTGAATCTGCTTCTACGGTCGATTTTGAAATCCGAACAGATTCGATGACTGTTCGAATTGGAGAAGCGATGGCCCTAACAATGGATGTACCTAAAGTATATGATCATTTAAGGGAACTACTCCCATTTGCTTATCATGTGAACGGGTCTGTAAGAGGGAAGCTGGCTATTTCAGATGAAGACCTTGCCCGTTTGAGCGCGATTTATGATGAATATGTTGCTGAAGTTGCAGAATCCATTCAAACATTTGTGCTCCCGCAAGGAACACACGGTGCATGTGTATTACATACTTGTCGTAGTGAAGCGAAAAAATCAGTACGAGCCTTGCATAAAGTTAGCTTAGAAAGAGAAGTACCATCTATTCTATTTGATTACACTCATCTTTTAGCGAATGTGTTTTTTGTAATGGCTGTTTATGTGAATAAAGTAGCCGGAGTTGAAGAGATACCATTCGTGAGTAAATCCTATCCAGTCAGAACCTTAAAAAAGAAAGGAAAGAATGCAGAATGAAACATAATTACCGTTGGTTACTATCGATAATTTTAGTTGTATTTTTAGCCGCTTGTCAAAGCAATGATCAATCTGAACCTGCTCCAAACACATCACCATCTGAAGAGGAAGTTACAAGCTATACCGTTACAGATGATCGCGGAGAAGACATTACATTTGAAGAAGTACCTGAATCAATTGTCTCATTGCAACCGAGTAATACAGAAATTCTGTTTGCATTAGGTGTAGGTGATCTAATTATCGGTGCAACAGACTATGATAATTATCCAGAGGAAGCTCTAGAAATCGAGAGAGTTTCAGATTCATTTAATATCAATGTTGAACAAATCATTGCGCTAAATCCAGATGTGGTTTTTGCTTATACTATTGGGGATGAGAACGCCCTTAAACCTCTTGAGGATGCGGGAATTAACGTATTTGTCATCGGTTCTGCTTTGAATTTTGAAGATGTATATGGAGACATCATTCAAATGGCTGAAGTAATGAATGTGAAGGAGAAAGGGGAAGAAATAGTCACTGGAATTAAAGACCAAGTTGCAGAAGTACAAGAAAAAGTAGCTAGTGTTGAAGAGAAACGCCAAGTTTATTTTGAAATTAGTCCAGCTCCTGAAATCTACACAGCTGGTCAAAATACATTCCAGCAAGTGATAATGGATCTAGCAGGCGTTGAGAACGTATTCGCAGATCAACAAGGCTGGCCAGCCATTTCTGAAGAAGAGATTATTAATCGAAATCCTAATATGATAGCGACTACAGTAATGTACGTTGAAGATCCAATTGGTGAGATCAAATCTCGAGCAGGCTGGGATGTTCTAGAAGCGGTTCATTCGAATGAAGTTTACTATCTTGATAGCGACGTAATGTCTCGCCCAGGACCACGTATCGGTGAAGCGGTTGAGTTATTCGCAAAAACTGCGTATCCAGACCTATTTCAATAAAATGAAAAGCATGCCTGAAAATGTCTACAGTTTTTTAAGAGGTACTTTATTCATTTGAGAAATTGTTAGAATGTCGTGAGAACGCTTGTCAAATTAAGCGCAGTTAAATGAAGACCCGAATAGAAAAAGCAATTAGTGCAGGGAAGAGTGAGACAACCAACTATGTATGCGGGCGTTTGTAAACAGTATGAAGCCAGGGGAAATCCCTGGCTTTTTAATCATCACTTTGTGAGGAATTCTTTGTCCGATGTTTATGCCTTTCATCTTCAGCCTCTTTTTTTATTTCTTTCAATGGAAGCTCATCTACAGGCATTGCGAGCTGATCAACTTCTTCTTGATGATTCTTGTCCTTCTTAAACTTTTGATCATCATATTTATTGTTCATGAGATCCCTCCTTATAGTTGTTATATGAATACCCTTAATTGACCTTGGGAAACGTCAATTTCCTTTATAGGTAAATTGTTGGAAGACGGTTTCTTCAGGAACTTTGAAGATTTCTTTCCCCGCTATTTCGTTAATGATTCGTTGGTTCCTTTGGACGCTAAGGCCTAAATTAGTCGCACTCGCTCCGTGTGAATGCTCGATGTTTGTTAGTGTGAAAATTTGCTCCTTGCGTTTATGTTTAAATTCGATCGCATAGTTGCGGCTCACTTTAAATCGTTTTTCATCTTCCCAAACGATCTCGCCATGGAACCGCTCTAGCCATTTTGGCAGATGCGGCTTATAGCCGGTTGCCAATATCACCTTTTCTGTTGGGTAGGAAAACGTTTTTTTATCATGTCTTTGTTCAAAAGTTAATTCATGGCCACTTTGTTTTTTTGTTATATCTTTTAGAGCAGTCGATGTTTGTATCGTCGTTCTCGGTGGATGGAGAATCGAACGGTTGTACAGGAGATTGTAAATTTCCTTAAGAAGCTTAGGATCAACCCCATTTCGCAAATTATCCAGTGTTTCTAAGCTTTCAAGCCTCTCTTCAAAAGAAAGCTGATGAAAATAGCTTTCATATTCTGGAGAGAACAGTTCCTTTCCTAACTTTGCATCTTCTTTTTGGAAGATTCCTGAGGAGCGTGTGAACCATGACAAGTGGTAATTATAATCCTGTTGTTCTCTTAGAAGATCATAAAACACCTCTGTTGCACTTTGTCCAGAACCGACGATGGTAATGGAAGAGCTATTTAATAGCTTCTGCTTATGCTCCATATATGCGCTTGTGTGAAGCACGTCTTCACTTTCTAAATCACTTGTATCTATAGGAATACTTGGGATGCTTCCTGTTCCTAATACGATGTTTCTCGTAAAGTACTTTTCTTCAGTATTGTTTTTCATATCGAGAATAATCATTTCATAGTATGAATTCTCACTAGGGTGCCAAAGTACATCCACAACTTTTTTATTAAATTGACAGCTAGCAAGCTGGGAAACAACCCATTTGCAATATTCATTATATTCCTGTCTAGGAATATCGAAGCGATTAAAGAAGTAAAACGGATATAAGCGGTTATGTTGATGCAAAAAGTTAATAAAGGAAAAGGGGCTGGTCGGGTTAGCAAATGTGACTAGGTCAGCTAAAAAAGGAGTTTGGAGATCCATTCCTTCGATCAGCATGCCGGGGTGCCAATCGAATGCTTCATTCTGGTCAAAGAACCGCGCGTCCACTTCTTGCACTTCATCAAGTAGTGCAGCTAAGCTTAAATTAAATGGCCCAATTCCAATACCAATAACATCGTAGATTTTCTTATTTTTCATCTTTAGGAGTCCTTCCGTTATAAACTTTCTATTATTTTCCCAAATGATTGAAAGGATAAACGAAAAAACAAGGCCTTTGTAAAGACCTTGTTTTTGGAAGGGTGCCATTATCTTGGGTTGTATTGAGTTAGCCCTGGACCTGAGCCAAATTGAGGATAATCGTATTCGATTTCTTCATCAAAAGTGACGTAGTCTAAATAAATCATAGGGATTAAATACCGAGTACCTGTTTCAGGATCGCTGAGGATGACGTGATCACGTCCAGCTGCTTCAATTATTCCTTTAAAGATTCGTGCATTCCATTCTGAGTTGTTTTCAAAAGTAGTGTAAATGGTAGCCAGTTTCCCTGCATTTAATCTTAGGATGTTCTCAATAAAGGATTGTTCCATTGGCAGCATTCCATGGCCAAGTGTTGCCAGTGTTTGTGGAGGAACACCTCCAGATTGTTGTGGTGGTTGAGTAGGTTGGTATACTGGCTGCTGCATTTGTTGAGTTGGATAGACAGGCTGTTGCCTTGGGGCGGTAAATGCTTGTTGCTGGTACCCGTAATAAGGGTTTTGATTATTGTTATTATAATTCGATTGAGTCACTATTCTTCCCTCCTAAATACGCTCTTCATTAGAATACAGTCGGACAATCAGCTTGAGTAGGTTGATAAAAACAATGTGATTTAAATCTGCCAGTGTTCCATTGGCCATACCATTGTGCAGGGCAGGCTCCTTCTGGCCTAAAAAACCAAAGTGAATTGCTTGCTGGATGCTCTCTTCGACCTTTCAAAGCTCTTCTAGCCAAGTCTATTTCGCCTTGCCTTGCCGCTTGATAAAAGTACCCTTTCTGTGTTGCCTCAAATCCACCTGGACTTTGAAAAACCATTTGTCGGATAGAGCGGACATCACGGAAGTCTAAGCAATCTCCCAACACTCTATTCACACCGACGTTCCCAACCATTAACATTCCAAGATTTCCTTCTCCTTCTGCTTCGGCTCTAATCAATCTTGCTAAAAGTTTTACATCTTCCTCTGTATATGGGATCACTCCCATGTATTCACCTCCTAGTATGCTGACTCCGTTGTAAGGTGAAAGATGAAACGAATCTTATGGGATTGATATCTAGTTCCACTATTTCATTTTTATGAAGGGGCTGTATCCTTTATGACAGAAACTAGCAGTGAAGCAATAAAAAAAGCTCTCAAAATTTGAGAACAAGGTTTTTGACAAACATTTTAAGACATTTTGAAGCGTTTAGTGATAATATTTTCCCTAAAAGACAGTAGACAAAATCGGAATCGATTTTGTCTACTTCATTGTTAAGAGCATTCAATTTTTAAACATGAAGGAAGTGAGCAACGCGGTCTTCTTCTAGAATATTACCAACGAAGAATGTTCCGAATTCCCCATAGCGAGCACTAACTTCATCAAAGCGCATTTCATATACAAGCTTTTTAAACTGAAGTACATCATCTGAGAACAGTGTAACGCCCCATTCGTAGTCATCAAAACCAACAGAACCACTAATGATTTGTTTTACCTTCCCAGCATATTGACGCCCGATCATTCCGTGGCTACGCATCATATTTCTACGATCCTCCATCGGAAGCATATACCAGTTATCATCGCCTTGACGACGCTTATCCATTGGGTAGAAACATACATACTTCGATTTTGGTAATGTTGGATACAAGCGTGCAAGGATTTCTGGACTTTGATATGGATCTTGACCTGAAGGTAAGTAATTACTTAATTCAACAACTGAGACATAAGAATGTGCAGGAATTGTATATTCTGCTAGTTTCGTTTTGTTGAACTCTGTTTCAATCTCGTTTAACTCTTCCATTGTAGGGCGTAAGATCATCATCATAAAATCCGCTTTTTGCCCAACTACTGTATAAAGAGCGTGGCTGCCTTGTTTGTCTGCTTGCGTTGTATTCCATTTATCTACTAAAGATAAAAATTCATGAATGGCTGCTTGGCGCTCATCGCTTGAGAGCATCTTCCAAATTGTCCAATCTACTGTACGGAAATCATGAAGGACGTACCATCCATCAAGTGTTTGTGCTGCTTCACTCATTCAAACCACTCCCTATGTAAGTTATACAAATACACCAATACTATAACATAGTTTGTCCTTAAAAAATGTGTATAAAACTTGAATACATTGTTTAAATGGTAAGGAAAAATTCTAGAAAATACTGAAAAGAAAGACATTTTTGGTTTGGTAAGTAATTGTTGTTGTTTTATTTGAAAAAGGTGTTGGGTAGAGTATTCTAATAGTGAGAGGATTAATGAACGTTTATAAATGACAAGGAGGGTATATATGGATTTATTTAATGGGTTAAAGGAAAAGGTTAAAGGTCATCAGTTGAAGGTCGTCTTTCCGGAAGGAACGGATGAAAGGATACTACGTGCGGCAAGCCGTCTAGCAGGAGAAAAGCTAATTACTCCAATTTTGATTGGAGATATTTTGGAGATTGAACATAGGGCGGAAGAGTTTAATCTCTCGCTTGAACATGCGGAGATCATCGACCCGAAGAATTACATTTTGATGGATTCATTAGTAGAATCTTTTGTAGAAAGAAGAAATGGGAAAGCAACAGAAGAACAAGCGCGTCAGCAATTGCTTGATGAAAACTACTTTGGAACGATGCTTGTCCATATGAATATGGCTCATGGTCTCGTAAGTGGAGCTGTCCATTCAACAGCTGATACGGTTCGTCCTGCGCTGCAAATAATTAAAACAAAAGAGGGTGTACGTAAAACTTCTGGAGTTTTTATCATGGTTAGAGAAAGTGAAAAGTACGTGTTCGCCGATTGCGCAATAAACATTGCTCCAGACGCAAACGATTTAGCGGAGATCGCAATTGAAAGTGCAAAAACTGCTGGAATGTTTGATGTTGAACCAAAGGTTGCGCTGTTAAGCTTTTCAACGAAAGGGTCTGCTCAATCTGAAGAAACGGTTAAAGTCGCAACCGCCTTGCAACTCGTACAAGAACGAGATCCACTATTAATTGTAGACGGTGAAATGCAATTTGATGCTGCATTTGTTCCATCCGTTGCAGCGAATAAAGCACCAGATTCTCCTTTGCAAGGTAATGCAAATGTATTCGTATTCCCAAGTCTTGAAGCGGGAAATATCGGCTATAAAATTGCTCAACGACTTGGCAACTTTGAAGCTGTAGGTCCTATTCTTCAAGGATTAAATAAACCAGTGAATGATTTATCTAGAGGTTGTAATGAAGAAGATGTATACAAGCTCGCACTCATCACAGCTGCTCAGGCTTTGGTTAAATAGAAAGACGACTTTTACAAAGAATGTAGGCAAACTTCTTTCGTTTTCCTACATTCTATTTTAAAGAAATTAATAAATGGAAGAATCATCGTAATTTTCCGATCGCTAACGACCCAATTAAAATAAACCACATTGGAATCATATATACGACTAACCAGCTAGTCTCGATTTGTTCGATGCCTAAAAACATCAAAGTTATTGCGGCAATGCTACTAATGTATAATATGATGACACAAGCCCATAACATCGCATCTTTCATATTATTTATCGTTCTCTCGTCCATATCTGGGATATTGTCTTTTTTTCGCTGAGCTTTGCGCCAGCTATAGAAAAATGAACTACCAAATGTCAATATAATCCCCAATGCTAATGCGAGTACAACAACCCAGAAATTCCAACCCTCGGCTTCGATCTTTGGCCTAGAAATAAAGACACCAATGAGCATACATGATCCTAATAGAAGATAAGTAAAAATCTCTACTTTTAATTGCTTTTTCATGATTCATCTCTCCTTAGTTCAAATAATTGATCAATCGGGACATCAAAATATTCGATAAGCTTTAAAGCAAGCTCAAGGCTAGGATTGTATTTATGATTTTCAATCGCTGTAATCGTTTGACGGGTAATCTGTAAATCTTCCGCCATTCTAATTTGAGTAATCCCTTTTTGATTCCTAATTTCACGTATATGATTGATCACCTTCATGGTTTTCTCCTTTGGGTGTAAAGATATATTTACATGCATTATACAATAATCATGTTTAGTATGTAAATATATCTTTACATTGACTTCCCAGTTGAGAAATGATTCCCTTTCATGGGCAGAATTTTGATGTTACCATGAATCTTGCTATAATATGTGTGGTTTACATAAGAATTCTATGAAGGGGCATGACATATGGAACAAGTTGAAAACTTATTGATGCAAAGAGAATGGCGTATGATTGATGAATCAACGAAGGGGTTGTATTTAAGTGCGCTTCATTCCTTTGGCATGGATGATACGTTATGTGCATCTGTCGGTGGTGGAATCGCCCCTGCTACCGCTAGGAGCTGGGTTCATGATCGCACGATCGTATTAGGTATTCAGGATACGAGATTGCCATATTTAAACGATGGGATTGACTATCTACAAAGCGAAGGGTATGACGTTATCGTTCGTAATTCTGGAGGGCTAGCAGTCGTATTAGATGAAGAAGTGTTGAATGTATCACTCATTTTCCGCGAAACTGAAAAGGGCATTGATATTAATCGAGGTTATGATGCGATGTGGGAATTAGTAAAGGAAATGTTTGCTGATTTTCCTGTCGATATTGAGGCGAAAGAAATTACACGTTCTTATTGTCCGGGTAGTTATGATCTTAGCATTAATGATCAGAAATTTGCTGGAATCTCACAGCGTAGATTGCGTGGAGGTGTTGCCGTTCAGATTTATTTATGTGTTCGAGGAAGTGGTGGAGAGCGGGCAAAATTAATTCAAACCTTTTACGAATTAGGTAGAAATGGGGAAGAAACGAAGTTTGACTATCCTGATATTGATCCGGCTGTAATGGCCTCATTATCAGAGCTGCTTGAGACAGAGCTGACAGTACAAGATGTGATGTTTCGCTTGCTGCAGGCTATGAAAAATAGAGGAGAAACGCTATTTAGTGGTGAGCTGAATGAAGAAGAGCAAGGGTTGTACGAAGGATATGTCAAGCGGATTATCGATAGAAATGAAAAGATCATGAATGATTATTAAAAGCCGAAAACGATAATGTCTTCGGCTTTTATAACGAATGGCTGCTGCCACCCTCTCCTATATAAACTTCTCTTTATTCTGCAACTTTTTCTAGGTTTCCATTGCGGTCCATTTTAAACTTCGTTGCAGGTCGTTCT
The DNA here is from genome assembly GCF_059874745.1 of Niallia sp. CD-39. NCBI lineage: Bacteria > Bacillati > Bacillota > Bacilli > Caryophanales > Bacillaceae > Niallia > Niallia sp. CD-39. Next base: position 282,323 of record NZ_JCBCPS010000002.1, read on the forward strand.
TCTTCATCAAGTATAGCTAGTTTTCTTGCACGGTTCATAATGTTCATCAGTGTCTCGTAATCTTCTTGAATCGTTACACTGTTTTGCTCTAGTTTATGAATCTTTTCCTCTAAATGCTCATTTTTACGGCGCAACTCATCTGCTTCACGCTTTAACCTTTCATTCTCGCTTTTATAAAGATCGGATCTCATGCTTGAGTGTTTTAGAGTTTGCAAGTAGCCAATAACAGTGTCTAAATTGATGTTCTGAGGCTGATAATTGGTACTAATCGGATTGCTTACGTAGGTTAATTCATTGCTAGCTTCAACATTTGTGCTCATGACAGGCTCAGGTGTGTATTCATGTTGAGTTGATTGAGCATACATATCCTCGGTTTCACCTAATATAGGCTCTGGTGGTGAATAGAGTAGCTTCTTCTTCCCACCTTGGTCTTTGCCTAGGATTCTCTGCCTTTGCTTTCGTTGTTTTTTTGCTAGTTGTAGCGCTTTTTCATAGTTGTGACGTACAACAGCATTCCATCTGAAGCCACATGCGGCTGATGTTCTGTTTAACTGATCTCCAACTTCCTCAAAAGCGTTTAATTGAGTACTTCCTTCTCTAACATGCCTTAAAACTGTTTCAGCTAGTAATAAATCATTCTCATCTGTCCATGCATCTTGACGTACTTTCATCTACCTCAACTCCCTATATTTCATCGTTCTTTTGTTTAAAGGATTGACAGTTTAAGGAATCTTTATACATCTTGGATTAAAAGGATAGTAGAATTTTATTATCTTTAATTTTGAAAGGCAGTCTAGTAATTACGCAATATGGTAGAGTGAATGTATAACGTTTCTCCCTTTACATGTTAAAGATTGCACCTTGCAAATAGGTTGAAATAGCGGTAAAATACCTCTTAGCGAATAAACGGGAATGATATATTGGGAAGGAAAGGTTGAATGGGAATGGCAAACGAGTTTCGTGTTTGCGATGATTGTCAGGCTGTAAATTTAAAAACGTTAATCCCACGATTAAAAGAAGTAGATTGTGACGCTAAGATTGATATTGGCTGCCAATCCTACTGTGGACCAGGACGTAAAAAGACTTTCGCATTTGTCAATAATCGCCCTCTAGCAGCTTTAACAGAAGAGGATCTAATGGAAAAAATAAACAAGAAATTAAAATAAATCACCTTATGACAACGTCATGCGCTAGGTGATTTTTCTTTTTGTAATAGACACTGTTCTTTAATAACTAGAGAAGCTAATCTCTTTTTTTGCTTTTAAACAAATAGTGACATGATTCTGGAAAAATCGATATAATACTTCTATATATAGCCATGAAAGAATGGAGGGAAAGAATGTCTTACGCAAAAGAAAAATTAAGTGAAGAAAAGGTATTCAAAGACCCAGTCCATCGATATATTCACGTTCGGGATCGCTTAATATGGGACTTAATTGGCACAAGGGAGTTTCAACGATTAAGACGAATCAAGCAGCTCGGAACGACTTATTTAACGTTTCACGGAGCAGAGCATAGTCGATTTAATCACTCGCTCGGTGTGTACGAAATTGTACGTCGTATTGCGGATGATGTTTTCGTTAATCGCCCCGAGTGGAATGAAGACGATCGCATTCTAGCACTATGTGCAGCCCTTTTACATGATTTAGGACATGGACCGTTCTCTCATTCCTTTGAAAAAGTATTTGATTTTGATCATGAATATTTTACAAAAGCGATTATTTTAGGTGATACAGAGGTAAATGCCGTTTTAAGGAGAGTTGGTGGCAACTTTCCCAAAAAAGTAGAAGAAGTCATTGCGAAAACGTCAAAGAACAAGCTCGTTGTAAGTTTGATTTCGAGTCAGATTGATGCGGATCGTATGGATTATTTGCAGAGAGATGCTTATTTTACAGGTGTAAGTTATGGTCATTTTGATATGGAGCGTATTTTACGTGTGATGCGACCTAGAGAGGATCAGGTTGTGATAAAGCATAGTGGAATGCATGCAGTAGAAGATTACATAATGAGCCGATATCAAATGTATTGGCAAGTTTATTTTCACCCTGTTACGAGAAGCGCTGAGGTAATCTTAACGAAAATACTCCATCGAGCCAAAGACTTATATCATCAAAATTATTCATTCAAGCAAGAGCCCCATCATTTTTATTCATTTTTTGATGGCAACTTGACGATTAAGGATTATATACAATTAGATGAAGCAATCGTAATGTATTATTTTCAAATGTGGCAGTTAGAAGAGGACGGAATTTTAAAGGATTTATGTACGAGATTTCTTGACCGTAAGCTATTTAAATACGTAGAGTTCGATCCTGCTAAAGAGTATAAGAAACTTGCAAAGCTATCTGTCTTGTTTCAGCAGGCTGGTCTTGATCCGGAGTATTATTTAGTCGTTGATTCCTCCTCTGACCTCCCATATGATTTTTATCGACCTGGAGAAGAGGAAGAGAGATTGCCGATTCATCTCCAACTAAAGAATGGCGAAATAAAGGAATTATCAAGAGAGTCAGACATTGTTGACGCGATATCTGGTAAACGTAGAACGGATCATAAGCTTTATTATCCTCATGAGGTTTTACAACAAGAAAGTGACCTGATCAACAAAATTCGCAACCTATTAGAACTCAATTAAAGAATAGATTAGAAATGGATGAGGAGATGACTTAGTCTTGTTAAAGGATCACGCTAAATTATTGCATGCCATTGCAGCATCAGAAGAGGTTATCGGAAGAAAAAAGTTGCAAAAAATGATCTATATTGCTAAAAAAATTACTTTCCCTTTTCAAGAAAAATTCCAGTTTCATTTTTACGGACCTTATTCTGAAGAATTAACTCTCCGTGTGGAGGAATTATGTAATATGGGCTTCTTAAATGAAATAAAGGAAAAAAAGGGGGGGTATTATCAATATAAATATTCTCTTACTGATTCGGGAAAAGAGTTTTTATCAATAAATGAAGTGAAAATGCCGTTTTTAGAAGAGTGTTTAACAGATATGAATGGTCAAAATGCCCGTTTCTTAGAGCTTGTATCGACGGTTTTATATTTTGATAACTTATCAAAGTCTGAAGTTGTAGAAAAAGTTCAAACGTTAAAAAGTAAGCAAAAATACAGTGATGAAGAAATAGAAGAAGCATACACCTATATTCAAGCTTTACATCATAAGGTTAATCATTAATAAAAGAGGATTCAACATCATAGGATGCTGAATCCTTTTTAGTGAATGTTATTCGTCGCTTAGACGCTTTCCAGCAACAGCATAGTGGTTTTTAGGCATTTCCTCAATGAAAACTACAACTTTATCTTTTGAAGCACCTGTAGTCTCTGTCACTGCATCTGTCACCTTTTCAACGAGTGCTTTTTTTTGCTCTTCAGAACGACCTTCTAGCATTTTTACAGTAATATAAGGCATGAGATTTCTCCTAACATTATTTTTATTTGTAGTTTTCCATAAAAGAAAAGAAAGCGCAAGAAGTGTTTGTTCATTTTCACATTCATTATGCTTTCATGTATACTTTACAGTATATAATATCACTTAAGTTTCAAGAAATAGATAACCTGTTGAGAGAGCATAGGAGGCGGCGACATGACAGAAAAGAAAAAAACAAATATCGAGTTCAATATTATTAAAAACGATCCTACAGATGGCCACGGAGGCTTCGGAGTTGGATCACTTAGTCTTGATCATGTATCTCCTGTAATTATCGATGTCGAAGCTCGAGAAGCTTCCATTGAAATCGGAGCAATGCATGCGAGAAGTCCGGTTGAGAGAGGGATCAAGTTTTTAAAAACAAAAGAAGAGGTTCCAAATGGAAAGCCGTATTGGCTGATTTGGGTGACTATTGACCAAGGTAAAGAAGGACCATACTACGCAGGAGTTACAGCTTGTGAAATGACGGTTGACCGTTCAATACGAAGAGGCTATAAATCTTTACCAGAGCATGTAAATCGTATGGATAAATCAATCAAAAAGCATATTATTGTTGATCATATGGATCAGCCTTCAAAAGAAGTGCTACAAAACTTCTTGCAATCACATGATAATGGAATGTGGGAGAGATCACCTGAGCAGTTGAAGCAAGGATTGCAATAATAAAAGGTAAAACATCCCAATATATTGACGGTTTTGTGACAGTTTGCTGACGGACTTTTCTAACCACTTGCCCAATTCTGATAAAAAAAGTAAACTTATTTACAGTGCGAAGGCACTGTATAGTACTAGGACACGAAAAACCTCGGGAAACTTCCCGAGGTTTTTCATTTTACGGAGATATGGATTGTGTGGAAGCGCCACCAATAATTCGCTAATTGTTGAAGATTCGATGTTATGAACCTCACAGTAACTTCACTTTTAAGAACCCCAACGGAATAGCTTTTTATACCACGGTGTGGAAGGCTCCGTGTGCTCATGATGCTCATCTAGTGCTGGTGGTGCTTCTTCATGATTTGGTAAGTGAAGCATGCAATATTCAGTCGGTTCTGTTCCTGCAACAAAATAAGTTAATCTTTTATTTGGACAATCCTCAGTTGCTAGTAACCCACTTTCGGGTTCTATGTGCACACCAATCGTTCCTTTTGGTGGAGAGAAGTCCCTCTTCGGTAGACCCATATGTGCTTCTTCCATGAAATGAATCCACACATCTTTTGCAATCCTTTTGTCTACTGCACGTTCAATCTTTTGCTCACGATCATATCCAGTCCAAACGGTTGTAACGAGTTGAGGTGAAAACCCAATCATCCAATTATCGGTTTGCGTTGTTCCTGATTTTCCCGCATATACTCTTGTTTTCTTGTTTGCGATTGTGCTACCAGTTACACTTGCGTAGCCGTTTAAAGACGAATCAAATACTCCAGTCATCATATGTGCTGTAACGAAAGCATTTTTTTTGTCTAATACTTGTTTTGGTTCTTGTTCTACGGAGTATAGGAGATCGCCTTTATGGTTTTCAACTTTTGTGATAAAGACTGGTTTTACTTCTGTTCCTCCATTTGCAAACATACTATAGGCAGATGTTAATTCAATCGCTCGAACACCAGATGTCCCAAGTGCTAACGACGGGGCATTTGCCATGTTTGAGGTGATACCAAATCTTTTTGCTGTTTCAATCAGTACATCTTCTCCTAAAAACAAATGTGTCTTAACTGCATAAATATTATCTGAGAGAGCGAGTGCTTGAACCATAGGGATGTCCTTATTTGCATATTTGCTATTAAAATTCCTCGGAGTATAACTGGCGCGGCCGTCATCGTACATAAAAGTCGTAGGCTCGCTTCGTATCATTGTTGTTGGTGTAAAACCTTGTTCTAAGGCAGCATAATACAACAGTGGTTTGATTGTTGATCCAGGCTGACGTTCAGCTTGCGTAACTCGATTAAATGAGCTTTTATCATAATCACGCCCACCGATCAAAGCTTCGACAAAACCTGTAGTTGGATTCATTGCTACTAAACTAGCTTGAATTTCATTGTCCTCTGCAATAAATGCTTCAAAAGTTGCTTCAGCCGCACGTTGCTTTTCTAAATCCAGGGAGGTATAAACCCTCAATCCACCTAAAGCTATAACTGCATCCTCTAATTGAACGACATTTTTAAGTGCTTGCCTAACTGCATCTTGAAAATAAGGAGCCACCTCATCTCGAGTGTATAGATGCTTGCCTACATAGACTAATTTTTCTGCTAGAGTGGATTGAGCAGTTTCTTGATCAATATATCCTTGCTCTGCCATCATTGAAAGAATGATTCGTTGCCTACTCTTTGCTTTTTCTTCTGAAGCTAGTGGGGAATAAATGCCTGGACCTTTTGGAATGCCAGCAAGCATCGATGCTTCTGCTAATGTAAGCTCGCTTGCATCCTTTCCAAAATAAAATTGACTTGCTGCTTGTACACCGTATGCGCCACTTCCATAGTAAATGGTGTTTAAATACCCTTCTAAGATTTCTTTCTTCGTATAAAAAAGTTCAATTCTAATTGCATAGAATGCTTCCTTTATTTTTCTTTTCCATGACTTTTCATGCTCTAAAAATACGTTTCTTGCATACTGTTGTGTGATCGTACTTGCTCCTTGTACTTTTGCCATTGCCTTAAGGTCTGCCAGAGCTGCACCTGCAATGCGTTTATAATCTAAACCGTTATGCTCGTAGAAGTTTTGGTCCTCAATCGCAACAGTGGCATCTATTAAATCTTCACTTATGTCTTCAATATTCAACCAATACCTCTTTTGACCATTATGAGTTTCACCCACAACCGTGCCATCTGCTGCTAGAAAAAGAGTCGACTGAGGAACGGCTAATGGAGGCGCCCCAAGAGATTTTGCATAAATATAGGTGCCAATAAATAGAGAAATTGCAAACGAAAAAGCTAGAATGGCCATAATTACAAGTGCTCGAAAGATTTTTATTGTTTTATTAAAAACGGGTTTATTGGATAACTCCACTTGCCCACCTACTTTCTATAGAAGAATAAAGTAAAAACGTAAGAAGATACTGATGTATTGGTGCGATTTGATGGTATTTCGCCAATGATTACCGCTACACCTAGAGACATCAATTTTTTTAGTTTTTAATAGTATTTAATTTTCGGATCGTTTTTAAACATAAAATAAGAATAGAGGTATACGAAGTTTTCTTTACTTTTATAAGAGAATCCACTATACTTTTTTCGAGTTTGAAAAAGTTAGGCAAATTCTTGATTGGAAGGATTGATATAAATGGGTCTTTGGTTTACTGAAAAACAAACAGATCATTTTGGTATCACAATGAAAGTGAAACGCACTTTACATACAGAGCAAACAGATTTTCAAAAGCTAGATATGGTTGAGACGGAAGAATGGGGAAATATGCTTTTATTAGATGATATGGTCATGACATCGGTAAAAGATGAGTTCGTTTATCATGAAATGGTTGCGCATATTCCATTATTTACACATCCTAACCCGGAGAATGTTCTAGTCGTAGGTGGCGGAGACGGTGGGGTTATTCGTGAAGTATTGAAGCACCCTAGTGTTAAGAAAGCAACACTTGTGGATATTGATGGGAAGGTCATTGAGTATTCGAAGAAATATCTTCCAGAAATCGCAGGGAAATTAGACGATCCACGTGTGGACGTTCGAGTAGATGATGGATTTATGCATATTGCAAAGAGTGAGAATGAATATGATGTAATCATGGTTGACTCAACAGAGCCAGTTGGGCCAGCAGTAAATTTATTTTCTAAAGGATTCTATGCAGGAATTGCAAAAGCATTAAAAGAAGATGGACTATTCGTTGCTCAGTCTGACAACCCTTGGTTTAAAGCAGACTTAATTCGTACGGTTCAAAAAGACGTGAAGGAAATCTTCCCGATTACTCGTCTTTATACAGCTAATATTCCAACATATCCAAGCGGTATGTGGGCGTTTACAATTGGTTCGAAAAAACATGATCCTCTGGAAGTTGCAGAAGAGAGATTCCATGAAATCGAAACGAAGTATTACACAAAAGAGCTGCACAAGGCTGCCTTTGTTTTACCGAAATTTGTACAAGATTTAGTGAAATAAGAGAAGTTCGATAGAGTGAGGGATGTTCGATGCGTTTTGATGAAGCGTACTCAGGAAATGTATTTATAAAAAGTCATCCAAACTATGAGGAAGCTAAAGCCGTATTATACGGTATGCCGATGGATTGGACGGTAAGTTATCGCCCAGGATCTCGTTTTGGTCCAACTAGAATTCGTGAAGTGTCCATTGGATTAGAAGAGTATAGCCCGTATTTAGATAAGGAGCTAGGTGATATCCCTTATTTTGATGCTGGAGATATTCCACTGCCATTTGGAAATGCACAGCGCAGCTTAAATATGATCGAAGATTATATTGATCAGCTTCTTGCCGACAACAAATTCCCGTTAGGAATGGGTGGAGAGCATCTTGTTTCATGGCCAGTGATGAAGGCGATGTATAAGAAGTATCCGGATCTTGCTATTATCCATATGGATGCACACACCGACTTAAGAGACGAGTTTGAGGGAGAGCCTCTATCTCATTCGACGCCTATCAAAAAAGTGGCTAACTTAATCGGACCAAGCAATGTCTATTCATTTGGCATTCGCTCTGGGATGAAGGAAGAATTCGAATGGGCAAAAGAAGTGGGAATGCAAATTTCTAAATTTGAAGTGTTAGAGCCTTTAAAAAAAATACTTCCAACTTTAGCTGGGCGTCCAGTATATGTCACAATTGATATCGACGTCCTTGATCCTGCACACGCACCTGGAACAGGCACTGTTGACGCTGGAGGCATTACATCGAAGGAATTGCTTGCATCGATTCATGAAATCGCACATTCAGATGTTCAAGTAGTTGGAGCGGACTTAGTAGAGGTTGCACCAATTTATGATCCATCTGAACAAACTGCGAATACAGCAAGCAAGCTGATTCGTGAAATGATTTTAGGCTGGGTAAAAGAATAATAGCATGTAGCGGAGGCGATTTTAGCCTCCGTTTTTGTGTATCCTAATGTGGAAACGTGCGTCTAGATGTTTTATAATAGAAAGGTTATCGTATGTATAAAGGAAGTGCTACGAATGTCTGAACATATGCCTGTTAAGCTAAAGGTGAAAACGGCAATAAGGGACGGAAAAGAAAAACAAACTTTTGAGTTAACAGCTTTTGGACGATACTATCAAAAAGGTGACCAGCATTATCTTCAATATGAAGAAGTGATGGAAGAGGGAACAGCAAAAACGATTATAAAAATCGCTGAACAAGAGGCGCTGATTATGCGTAGTGGAGCGGTGAAGATGCGTCTTCCTTTCCGTTTAAATAAAACGTTAAGAGGGAGCTATGAGCTACCTTATGGTGTGTTTTCGCTCAGTACGCAGGCGAAGCGTATCGATCACCAATTTAACACTATAAAAGGCAACGGCTCAATTGAGCTTTTATATGAAATGAAAATGGATGGTTCCTTTACAGGCACTTATCATTTGTTGATTACAATGGAGGAGGATGTAACGTGAATATCGTTGAACAAGTGCAAGCAAAACTAAAAGAAGAAATTAAACAAGCAGTTATAAAGGCGAATCTTGCAACCGAAGAGCAAATCCCAGCAGTTGTTTTGGAAACACCGAAAGATAAAAGTCATGGGGACTACTCGACAAATATGGCGATGCAGTTGGCGAGAGTTGCAAAAAAAGCACCTAGAGCGATCGCTGAACAATTAATTGCAAACTTTGATCAATCTAAAGCTTCAATCGAAAAGATTGAAATTGCTGGACCAGGATTTATTAACTTTTATATGGACAATCGCTATTTAGTAGACTTAATCCCAGTTGTACTTGAAGCAGGAGATCAATACGGAGAGTCTAATTTTGGTGGAGGAGAGAAAGTTCAAGTTGAGTTTGTTTCAGCTAATCCTACTGGAGATCTTCATTTAGGACATGCACGTGGAGCGGCAGTTGGTGATTCATTATGCAATATTTTAGCGAAGGCTGGCTACGATGTATCTCGTGAATATTACATCAATGATGCAGGAAATCAAATCAATAACTTAGCTTACTCTGTGGAAGCACGGTATTTTCAAGCGTTAAATTTAGAAAAAGAGATGCCTGCCGACGGGTATCATGGCGAAGACATCATCGGGATTGGGAAGAAGCTGGCGGATGAATTCGGCGATCGTTTTGTTCATGAAGATGAGCAAAGCCGTTTTGAATTTTTCCGTGAGTATGGCTTAAAAGTAGAAATGGCAAAGCTAAAGAAAGATTTAGAAGAATTCCGCGTTCCGTTTGATGTATGGTATTCTGAAACCTCTCTATATGAAAATGGCAAAATCGATGTTGCTTTAGACACTTTAAAAGAAAACGGCCATATCTATGAAGAAGATGGAGCTACATGGTTCCGTTCAACAACTTTTGGTGATGACAAGGATCGTGTGATGATTAAGAATGATGGTTCTTACACTTATTTAACACCTGATATTGCGTACCATAAAGACAAGTTTGCCCGTGGATTTACGACATTAATTAACATTTGGGGTGCGGATCATCACGGCTACATTCCAAGAATGCAAGCTGCGATTGAAGCGCTTGGCTTTAAGCGTGAATCGTTGGAGGTTGAAATTATCCAACTTGTTCATCTTTATAAAGATGGAGAAAAAATGAAAATGAGCAAGCGTACTGGTAAAGCTGTGACGTTGCGTGATTTAGTGGAAGAAGTAGGCTTAGATGCAACACGCTATTTCTTTGCGATGAGAAGTGCAGATACACATCTAGACTTTGATCTTGACTTAGCAGTTTCGCAATCGAACGAAAATCCAGTTTACTACGCACAATATGCACATGCACGTATTAGCAGTATTTTACGCCAAGCAGCGGAACTAGGCATAACTCCAATGGCAAACGATGATTTCTCGTATATTTCAGCGGACAAAGAAATCGAAGTTTTGAAGAAGCTTGGTGAATTCCCGTTAGCGATTGCAGAAGCGGCAGAAAAAAGGATGCCACATCGCATGACAAACTACATCTTCGACTTAGCATCTACTTTCCATAGCTTCTACAATGCTGAGAAAGTAATCGATGCAGAGCAAGCAGATAAAACAGCTGCAAAACTAGCATTAGTAAAAGCTGTTCAAATTACATTGAAAAATGCATTAGCCCTAGTAGGAGTATCTGCTCCAGAAAAAATGTAAGAGAAAAGACACCCGTTTTGGGTGTCTTTAATTTTTTTTGTGATAAACTCGTGAACTTGCTAGATAAGTTTGAAAAATTGCTAGATAAAACTGGATTCTTGCTAGATAAACTCGAACATCTGCTAGATAAAACCGGATTCTTACAAGATAAATTCGAAAACCTGCTAGATAAACTAGAATTTGTGTTAGATATACCTTCACTTTCAAAATATCCGTCCAACCCTTTCGAAATTGAGTGGATTTCATTCATTAGGGCAAGCTAACTTCAAAAGTAAAACATTGAGGAGTGGAATTTTGAAGATTATCTTGCTTTCAATCATTACTGGATTTTTAGTAGGCTTTCTGTTTGCTGCATTAAAATTACCGATTCCAGCACCAAATGCTTTGCCAGGAATTATGGGGATTGTCGGCATTTACTTAGGGTTTAGAGCGTTTGTTGCATTAGCACCGATGATTGAATGGTTCACCAAATAAATTAAAATGCACCTAATCAATATAGTGTACCCTTATAGAAAAGACACTTTAGTGATTAGGTGACTACTTTATAATAAAGGCGATAGAAGGCGCGCGATGATTTCTTTGATCGTACGCAAGATGTTCGGTCTATTTATCTCTTCTAAGGACAATTGTGTGGAATCGTTTTGATCTTTCTCTATTACTTTGTTGATGATTTCAATCATTTCTTTGTCGTAAATAAAGCAATTGATTTCATCGTTAAGAAAAAAGCTGCGGCGATCAAAATTAGCTGTGCCAATATCTGTGACGACCTCATCAATTTTAATGACTTTTGCATGATAGAATCCATTTGTAAATTGATACACTGTCGCCCCATTTTTTAATAAAGGGCGTAAATAGCGATACGATGCTTCCTTTACAAGCACGTGGTCACTTTCTTTTGGTACGATGATTTCAAGCTTTATTCCTTTAGATAATGCGGTTAACAATGCATCTTGCATGTTTATGCTCGGTATAAAGTATGGGGTACCAATGATAATTTTATTTTTAGCTCTAGTGATTAGCTCTATAAATTTTTCTTCTAACCCAACCCCTTCAAACGCTTGTATATCATGTGACATGGCTCCAGATTTTAACGAAGGGTAGTACGCGCTATTTCGAGTTAAATCTGTTTTTGTTGCATGGTCCCAATCAAGGAGAAATATACTTTGAAGATCTTGTACCCCTTCGTGATAAAGCTTTAAATGATAATCTCTCCAAGGGGAAAGCTTAGGGTCTTGATTGACGTATTCCTTGCCGATATTAAAGCCACCCATATACCCAATCTCACCATCAATTACTGCAATTTTTCTGTGATTCCTAGTTTGTGTTCGATAAAGCAAATAAGGGAAGCCAAGCTTGCGACTATAAGCAAATTCAACACCATAGCTTTTTAACATTTTGATGGTATTTTTTTTTATTGTAAAGCTGCCAATCCAGTCAAGTAAAACCCTTACTTCTACACCATCTCTTGCCTTATGCGATAAGATACTTAAAAACTCTTTGCTTATTGCATCTTCCTCAACAATATAAAACTGAATATGAATATGCTGCTTTGCTTGCTTTAATTCTGCAAAAAGATCTTGGAACAGTTCGGGGCCTTTATCAAAAAAATGAAGCTCGCTTTTACGTTGTGGGAAGGCAGCAATTTCCGCATGCTTTTCTTTATGCTTTCTTCCAAAATAAAAATCAAGATATACTGCAAAGAACAGAATTGCTAGGAATAGAATGACGAGAATGAAGTACAAAAGAGATCGCTCCTAAAGTTGTTTTTATAAGTATCTCCAATTTTATGAAAAATTAATAGAAGAAACAACGTTATATAATGTTTGAATTTTTAAAAAATATATGGTTAGATGGTAGAAATAAGTTCTTTTCTAATCTATTTATTCATATAAGATAGTAGGCGGAAAAAACGGAAAATTACTAATAATCTATTGACTGAATGCTCATTCATTATATAATATGGTACTAAGAAAAATATTATTTCAGAAAATTTTATTGTTTTTAGAAATTTTCATGAAAAGCACTTGAACTAAAATAGGAAGGGAGCTTGAAGATGGGACCGTTATTATGGATTAACTTAATCGCTTTTCTTCTTGTAACCGCTTACGCTACTACCCTTTTTGTCTATTTAATTAGAACGCGCCTTGCGTACATCCGTCTTGGAAAAAAGGTTGAGTTTGATAGCAGTGTAAAAGAGCGATTATACAAAATTTGGGTTTATGTTTTCGGTCAGAAAAAATTATTAAAAGATAAGAAAAGTGGAATTATCCATGTGCTGTTATTCTATGGATTCTTACTCGTACAGTTTGGAGCAATAGATTTTATCATAAAAGGAATTGTTCCAGATACACACTTGCCACTTGGGCCATTGTATCCATTCTTTACATTCTTCCAAGAGATTGTAACTGTGACGATTCTATTTGCCATCATTTGGGCGTTCTATCGTCGTTATATTGAAAAACTAGTTCGACTAAAAAGAGATTTCAAAGCCGCGATCGTTCTAATTTTTATTGGGGGCTTAATGTTTACCGTATTACTAGGAAACGGGATGAGCTTAGTGTGGCATGGACATGAATTATCTTGGACAGAGCCAGTCGCATCATTGTTTGCCCTAGCATTAGGGTGGATGGGTGAAACAGCGACCATTGTTGTTTTTTATGTTGCATGGTGGATTCACTTATTGTTCTTGCTAGCATTCTTAGTGTATATTCCACAATCAAAGCATGCTCACTTAATTGCAGGACCAGCGAATGTTTACTACCACCGCCTTGACGCTCCGGCTAAGCTGAAGAAAATCGATTTTGAAGACGAGTCTCAAGAATCGTTCGGTGTAGGGAAAATTGAAGACTTTACACAGCATCAAATGATCGATTTTTATGCTTGTGTTGAGTGTGGACGTTGTACGAATATGTGTCCAGCAACTGGTACAGGAAAAATGCTCTCACCAATGGACTTAATTGTGAAGTTGCGTGACCATTTAACAAACCACGGAGCATCAGTTACTTCGATGCAGCCATGGGTGCCAACATTTGCTTTTTCTAATACTCAAGGGAATCAATTAGCTCTTGCAGGTGCTACTCAAGGTGCTGAAGAAGCGGCAGCATCATTGGCTTACAGCCCTAGTTTAATTGGGGATGTCATTACAGAAGAAGAAATCTGGGCGTGTACGACTTGCCGTAACTGTGAAGACCAATGCCCAGTAATGAATGAGCATGTTGATAAAATCATTGACCTTCGCCGTTATTTAGTTTTAACAGAAGGAAAAATGGATGCAGATGCTCAGCGTGCGATGACGAATATTGAGAGACAAGGAAATCCATGGGGTCTTAACCGAAAAGAACGTGAAGACTGGCGTGATGCACGTGAGGATGTTCATGTTCCAACGGTAAAAGAAATGAAAAAAGCAGGAGAAGAGTTCGAATATTTATTCTGGGTTGGTTCTATGGGGTCATATGATAACCGTAGCCAAAAGATTGCTCTTTCATTTGCAAAACTTCTAAATGAAGCCGGCGTTAAGTTTGCGATTCTTGGGAATAAAGAGAAGAACTCTGGCGATACGCCTCGCCGACTTGGAAATGAGTTTTTGTTCCAAGAGCTCGCATCAAAAAATGTTGAAGAATTCGAGAAAAATGAAGTGAAGAAAATCGTCACGATAGATCCTCATGCTTATAATATTTTCAAGAATGAGTATCCAGATTTCGGTCTTGAAGCACAAGTGTATCACCATACTGAAGTCTTGGCTGAGCTTGTAAAAGAAGGGAAGCTACGCCCACAATTTGAAGTTCAGGAAACGATTACTTTCCATGATTCATGTTATTTAGGTCGATACAATGAAGTGTACGATCCACCACGTGAAATCTTAAAATCAATCAAAGGTGTAACCCTTGTTGAGATGGAGAGAAGCCGTGACAATGGTATGTGCTGTGGAGCTGGCGGAGGATTAATGTGGATGGAAGAAGAAACAGGCCACCGTGTCAATGTTTCACGTACAGAGCAAGCGTTAGCTGTCAATCCTTCTGTCATCAGTTCAGGATGTCCTTATTGCTTAACGATGATATCGGATGGAACGAAAGCAAAAGAAGTTGAAGATCAGGTACAAACATATGATGTTGCAGAAATCTTAGAAAAAGCTGTTGTTGGCACAACGGAATCACTGGCCTCTTAAAAATGAAATCTCAATTAGTGGAGAGGCGTTTATGTGACCACTGATTAAAAGTTGTATCCGTGTTTTTAGAAAATGAGAAGCAAGAGTTGAAAGCTTTAAGGGTATTCATAAGAGAATTATTTTATGAATTTTTAGTAAAGTGTTTCAATTCTTGCTTTTTTTCATGTAAAATAAGGGAATAAAGCGCTTACATTTTAAATGTGTATAGAGGATAACAAGAACGAAACACCGATTAGGATACTCTACCGAACGAGCGTTCAGTCGATAATGAATCTGAAATTCTCAGAAAGGAAGTGGAATCATGACAAAAAAGACAGTCATATTAGCTGGAGCAAGAACACCATTTGGTAAATTCTCAGGAGGATTAAGTGGGTTTACAGCTTCTGATTTAGGAGGAATTGCTGTAAAAGAAGCATTAGATAGAGCTAAGGTTGATCTTGAAGAAGTAGATGAAGTGATTCTAGGAACAGTTTTGCAGGCAGGGCAAGGCCAAATCCCTTCTAGACAAGCAGCAAGTAAAGCTGGACTTTCTTGGGAGGTAAAAACAGAAACGATTAATAAAGTTTGTGCTTCAGGAATGAGGAGTGTCACAATCGCAGATCAAATCATCCGAGCAGGAGATGAGGAAGTAATTGTTGCGGGTGGTATGGAATCGATGAGTCAAGCACCTTATGCATTGCCTAAGGCGCGCACAGGCTTCCGTATGGGCGATGCGAAAGTCGTCGATTTAATGGTCCATGATGGGTTAAGCTGTAGCTTTACAGGTGTTCATATGGGTACATATGGAAATAGCACCGCTGAAGAGTTGAACCTAAGCCGTGAGGAACAAGATCAATGGGCATATAGAAGTCATGTAAAAGCGATCGAAGCAATCGAAGCAGGAAAATTTGCTGAAGAGATCATAGCAGTAGAAGTGCAACAAAGAAGGGGAGAGGTGCTCATCGTGTCTAATGATGAGTCACCAAGAAAAGATACTACGATTGAGAAGCTTGCAAAATTAGGTTCAGCATTCGGAGCAGGTGGCACGATTACAGCAGGGAATGCACCGGGCGTCAACGATGGAGCTTGTGCGCTTGTATTGATGAGTGAGGAAAGAGCGAAGCAGGAGGGAAAGGAAATCGGGGCATATATTTTAGGTCATACTGAGATTGCTGTTGCGCCAAAGGACTTCCCACAAACACCTGGAATTGTTATCAATGAATTATTAAAAAGGACAAATAAAACAGTAGAGGACATCGATTTGTTTGAAATTAATGAAGCCTTTTCTGCTGTCGCGTTAGCGAGTAAACAGATTGCTCAGTTGGATGAAAGCAAGGTAAATGTGAACGGTGGAGCAGTTGCCTTAGGGCATCCGATTGGAGCTAGTGGAGCTAGAATTATTTTAACGTTAATGCATGAGTTAAAACGTAGAGGTGGCGGGATTGGAATTGCTGCGATTTGCAGTGGTGGTGGTCAAGGGGATGCGATCATGATTGAAGTGCCAAAGCAATAATGAGATCAAGAGGAGGAACAAGACATGGCAATTGAAAAAGTAATGGTTGTTGGAGCAGGACAAATGGGCGGTGGCATTGCTCAAGTGTGTGCTCAAGCAGGTTATCAAGTTGTATTGAATGATTTAAAAGATGAATATTTGCAAAAAGGGATAGGAATCATTAAGAAAAACCTAGAGCGTCAAGTTGAAAAAGCGAGAATGACAGCTGAAGAGATGGAGACAATTCTTGAAAGAATTACACCATCAACTGCGTTATCAGATGCAGCAACGGTCGATCTTGTCATTGAAGCTGCTGTAGAAAACATGGAAGTAAAGGCGAAGGTTTTTAAGCAATTGGATGAAATCACTCCTTCTCATGTTATTTTGGCAAGCAATACATCTTCATTACCAATTACAGAAATTGCTGCTGCGACGAATCGTCCTGAAAAAGTAATTGGCATGCATTTCATGAATCCAGTACCTGTTATGAAACTAGTAGAAATTATACGAGGGTTGGCGACAGCTGATGAGGTGTATCAAGCTATTGAAAATATGACCGAACGGTTGAAAAAGGTACCTGTTGAAGTCAATGATTTTCCTGGTTTTGTTTCAAACCGTATCTTAATGCCAATGATCAATGAAGCAATCTATACACTATATGAAGGTGTAGCGACGAAAGAGGCAATTGATGAGGTCATGAAGCTTGGCATGAACCACCCAATGGGACCACTTACATTAGCTGATTTTATTGGCTTAGATACTTGTCTATATATTATGGAAACATTGCATGAAGGGTTCGGGGATGACAAGTACCGCCCATGCCCACTGTTAAGAAAATATGTGAAGGCTGGATGGTTGGGTAAGAAAACGGGCAGAGGATTTTACGAGTACGCATAAGGCAGACAGCAGGGGGAAGAGACATGAATTTACACTTTACAGAAGAACAAGAAATGATGCGGAAGATGGTAAGAGACTTTGCCAAAACGGAAGTTGCACCATTTATAGAAAGAATGGAAAAAGGCGAGTTTCCTAGAGAAGTTATAAAGAAAATGGGTGAACTTGGATTGATGGGGGTTCCAATCCCTAGTAAATATGGTGGCTCTGATATGGACTTCACGTCATATATCATTGCGATTCATGAATTATCAAAGGTAAGTGCAACGATAGGTGTCATTCTTTCTGTTCATACGTCAGTAGGAACGAATCCAATTCTTTATTTCGGAACTGAAGAGCAAAAATTAAAATACGTTCCGAAGCTTGCTTCAGGTGAATACTTAGGGGCATTTTGCTTAACAGAGCCAAGTGCAGGGTCCGATGCGGCTAGCCTTAAGTCAAAAGCAATAAAAGATGGAGACTATTATGTTTTGAACGGTTCGAAGGTGTTCATTACAAATGGTGGTGAAGCAGACGTTTATATCGTATTTGCACAAACTCAACCGGAATTAGGAAGTAAAGGGATTTCTGCCTTCATCGTCGAAAAAGATACTCCAGGTTTTATTGTCGGAAAAGATGAGCATAAAATGGGGCTGCACGGTTCAAGGACGGTTCAAATAAGCTTCGAAGATATGAAAGTACACGCTGATAATCTATTAGGTAAAGAAGGAGAAGGCTTAAAGATTGCTCTTGGCAACCTAGATGTTGGGCGCATTGGTATCGCATCACAAGCATTAGGCATAGCAGAAGCAGCCTTCGAGGCAGCAGCAGCTTATGCAACGGACCGTTATCAATTTGGGAAACCGATCGCTGCACAACAAGGAATCGGCTTTAAATTGGCAGATATGGCAACTTCGATTGAAGCTGCAAAACTACTAATCTATCGTGCTGCGAACTTGCGTCAGAACGGTGATAAATGTGGGAAAGAAGCTTCAATGGCAAAGCTCTTTGCGTCAAAAACTGCGGTTGACGTGACAACAGAAGCGATTCAAGTATTCGGCGGATATGGATATACAGAGGACTACCCAGTAGAACGGTACTTCAGAGATGCAAAAATTACAGAAATCTATGAAGGCACAAGTGAAATTCAACGACTCGTCATTAGTAAGCAAATATAAAGAAAAGCGAGGATGGAACGATGAACTTTCGATTAACAGAAGAACATGAAATGATTAGAAAGATGGTTCGAGATTTTGCGAAAAATGAAGTGGCTCCTACGGCTGCTGAGCGCGATGAAGAGGAGCGATTTGATCGTGAAATCTTTGATAAAATGGCTGAGCTTGGCTTAACAGGAATTCCATGGCCAGAAGAGTATGGTGGAATTGGTAGCGACTACTTAGCGTATTGTATTGCTGTTGAAGAACTATCAAGAGTATGTGCGTCAACTGGAGTCACATTATCTGCTCATACCTCACTTGCAGGTTGGCCAATCTACACTTTTGGTTCAGAGGAACATAAGCAAAAGTACTTAAAGCCAATGGCACAAGGAGAAAAAATTGGTGCTTACGGTTTAACAGAGCCAGGAAGTGGTTCTGATGCGGGTGGAATGAGAACGACAGCTGTTTTACAGGATGATCATTATGTATTAAACGGATCAAAAATCTTTATTACAAACGGTGGCATTGCAGACATTTATGTTGTGTTCGCATTAACGAGCCCAGAAGATAAACAACGAGGAACAACAGCATTTATAGTTGAATCTGACTTTGAAGGCTTTTCAGTCGGGAAAAAAGAAAAGAAACTAGGCATTCGTTCTTCACCTACAACAGAAATCATTTTCGAAGATTGCAAAGTGCCGGTTGAGAATGTGCTTGGAAAAGTTGGTGAAGGATTTAAGATTGCCATGATGACACTTGATGGTGGCCGTAATGGAATTGCTGCTCAAGCGGTAGGAATCGCACAAGGTGCACTCGATGCTGCATCAGAGTATGCGAAGGAGCGTCATCAATTTGGCAAGCCGATTGCAGCGCAGCAAGGAATTGGCTTTAAATTAGCTGATATGGCAACAGGTGTGGAAGCATCTCGTCTATTAACTTATCAAGCTGCATGGCTGGAATCAGAGGGATTACCATATGGAAAAGAGTCTGCGATGTCGAAACTTTTTGCTGGGGACACAGCAATGAAAGTAACAACAGAAGCTGTTCAAGTCTTTGGGGGATACGGTTATACGAAGGATTATCCAGTAGAGCGATATATGAGAGACGCGAAAATAACTCAAATCTATGAAGGTACACAAGAAATTCAGCGACTTGTTATTTCACGAATGGTTACAAAATAATACATCATTCAATTAATTGTAGGAGAGTTAAGCTCTCCTACAATTGGTTGTCTATTGAAGGTGGTTGGAATGAAGAGATGAGCAAGAGAGAGGTAAAAGCATCTGTTAAGGATGAAAAGCTTGTGAAGAAAAGACGGGACGAAATGATTAAAGGCGCTGTCACTCTTTTTATCCAAAAAGGATTCCACCGAACGACAACGAGAGAGATTGCAAGAGCAGCAGGTTTTAGTATCGGTACATTATATGAATATATACGAACAAAAGAGGATGTCCTTTATTTAGTATGTGACAGCATTTATGATCAAGTAAGTGAAAGATTGCAGGAAGGGTTAGACACGAAAAAAGGCACATTAGAAAGTTTAACACAAGGGATTGCTGATTATTTTAAAGTTGTTGATGAAATGCAGGATGAAGTACTTGTCATGTATCAAGAGGTAAAATCTCTATCGAAAGACGCACTTCCCTATGTATTAAAAAAGGAAATAGAAATGGTAGGCATGTTCGAATACGTCATCCAGCAATGTGTCGAAAATGGTGAATTAACATTATCGGAGGAAGAAGTGAAAATGATCTCTCACAATATTTTTGTGCAAGGGCAGATGTGGGCATTTCGTAGGTGGTCTCTCCATAAGATGTATACAATCGATGAATATATACAATTGCAAACAGAATTGCTTTTACAAGGCATTAAAGGAGAAGGACGAATTGTTTATTCTGAAAATTGAGATGTTTTAGAATTATCCATTAGAGGAGGAGCAAAATGACAGAAATCTATAAGCCAAAAAACCACATTCGCTTTGTAACAGCTTCAAGTTTATTCGATGGCCATGATGCTTCAATCAATATTATGCGCAGAATCTTGCAATCAAGCGGAGCAGAAGTTATTCACCTTGGTCATAATCGTTCTGTAGAGGAAGTTGTAACTGCTGCCATTCAGGAAGATGTACAGGGAATTGCTATTTCCTCTTATCAAGGTGGGCATGTAGAGTATTTTAAATATATGCATGATTTACTTCAAGAAAAAAACGCGCCGCATATTCGGATATATGGTGGAGGTGGAGGTGTCATCATTCCAAAGGAGATTAAGGAACTCCATGAATATGGCATTGCTCGCATTTTTTCACCAGAGGATGGCAGAGTGAATGGTCTCCAAGGCATGATCAATAGAATGCTAAAGGAATGTGATTTTCCTACTTTTTCTGAGAATACAAAAGCACAACTTGACCTTTTACCAACAGGTGATATTAACGCGATAGCCCGTTTGATTACTGTTGCTGAGCATCATGTAAATACAACCGCAGAAGTGAGTGCATCCATTGAATCAGTCCTTGATCAAGTGAAGGCGTTAGAGCAAAATGTACCTGTGCTTGGGATTACGGGAACAGGAGGTGCAGGAAAAAGCTCATTAACAGACGAATTGATTCGCAGATTTATCCATGAGATTCCAGAGAAGCGAGTGGCGGTTTTATCTGTAGATCCAACTAAGCAGAAAACGGGTGGTGCTTTACTAGGGGATCGAATTCGAATGAATGCGATTTTTAATAGAAGAGTTTATATGCGTAGTTTAGCAACTAGACGGTCAAGAAGCGAGCTTTCGTTAGCAATACAAGATGCTATCTCAGTTGTAAAAGCAGCTGGATTTGATTTAATTGTTGTTGAAACAAGCGGAATTGGCCAAGGTGATGCAGGAATCACCGATATTTGTGACGCATCAATGTATGTGATGACAAGTGAGTTCGGGGCACCTTCGCAGTTAGAAAAAATAGACATGATTGATTATGCTGACCTGATTGTCATTAACAAGTATGAACGTAAAGGCTCTGAAGATGCAAAACGCCAAGTCCAAAAGCAATACCAGAGGAGCAGAATGTTATTTGAGAAAGAGCTTGACGAAATGCCTGTGTTTGGAACAATAGCAAGTCAATTTAATGATCCAGGTACAAATGCTGTATTTGCTGCACTAATCGAATTATTAAATGAGAGAACTCGCCATACATGGATCACCCGCTTTTCCAAGGACGAGGTGGTCAAAAAACAAAACGTTATTATCCCCAACGATCAGCGCTATTACCTAAGGGAAGTATCTGAAGCTGTTCGCTCCTATCATAAAAAGGCAGAAGACCAAGCAAATCTAGCCCGTAAAATATTTCAATTAGAGGGTGCAATCGAAGCGTTAAAAGAAGTTGAGAATGGAAACCCTGCTTTGGACACTTTGGAGCGATTAAAAGCAAATACAGAAGAGAAGCTTACGGTTGAATCTAGAAAAATCATGACTGATTGGCCACAACTTGTGCAGAAATATAGTGGAGATCAGTACGTAACTCGTATTCGTGATAAAGAAATTGTAACCGCTTTAAAAACGACAAGTCTCTCGGGGTTAGCGATTCCGAAAGTGGCTCTACCGAAGTATAAGGACTATGGAGAGATTATCCGTTGGGTATATCGTGAAAATGTACCAGGTTCTTTTCCATACACGGCTGGAGTATTTCCATTTAAGCGTGAGGGTGAAGATCCAAAACGTCAATTTGCTGGAGAGGGAACTCCTGAAAGAACAAATCGGAGATTTCACTATTTATCAAAGGATGATACAGCTAAGCGCTTGAGTACAGCATTTGACTCCGTTACTTTATATGGGGAGGATCCTGATTATCGACCTGATATATATGGGAAAGTCGGAGAAAGCGGAGTAAATATATGTACATTGGAGGATATGAAGACATTATATAAAGGCTTTGACTTATGTCATCCAACGACATCTGTTTCAATGACGATCAATGGCCCAGCACCAATCATTTTAGCGATGTTTATGAATACAGCAATTCAGCAGCAACTTGAGGTTAAACAAAATGAGCTCGGAAGAGAGCTGACGAATGAAGAAGTTAGAAGTGTGAGCGCGTACACATTACAGACAGTACGAGGCACCGTTCAAGCGGACATTTTAAAAGAGGATCAAGGGCAAAATACTTGTATCTTCTCAACCGAATTTGCGCTGCGAATGATGGGAGACATTCAACAATATTTTATCGATCAAAAGGTGCGCAACTACTACTCTGTATCGATTTCTGGCTACCATATCGCAGAAGCAGGAGCCAATCCTATTTCCCAGTTAGCCTTTACATTATCGAATGGTTTTACGTATGTAGAGTATTATTTAAGTAGAGGTATGAATATTGATGACTTTGCACCTAATCTCTCTTTCTTCTTTTCAAATGGTTTAGATCCAGAATATACAGTGCTCGGAAGGGTAGCAAGAAGGATTTGGGCCACAGTAATGCGAGATAAATACGGTGCCAATGAGCGAAGCCAAAAGCTCAAATACCATGTTCAAACATCAGGCCGTTCACTCCACGCTCAGGAGATTGACTTTAATGACATAAGGACAACATTGCAAGCGCTTATGGCGTTGCAGGATAATTGTAATTCACTTCATACAAATGCTTATGACGAGGCGATTACAACTCCTACGGAAGAATCCGTGCGACGAGCAATGGCAATTCAAATGATCATTACGAAGGAGCATGGCTTATCAAAAAATGAAAATCCACTGCAAGGTGCATTTATTATTGATGAGCTTACGGATTTGGTAGAGGAAGAGGTGTTACGTGAATTTGAACGCATCGATGATCGCGGTGGTGTACTTGGCGCAATGGAAACACAGTACCAACGAGGGAAAATTCAAGATGAATCAATGTATTATGAAATGAAAAAACATACAGGTGAATTACCTATCATCGGTGTAAACACGTATTTAAACCCGAATCCCCCATCAGAGGATGACTTAGATAACATGGAGCTGGCACGTGCGACAAAAGAGGAAAAAGAATTGCAGATATCAAACCTTCGTAAATTTCATGAGGTTAATAAAGAAAAAAGTGATGTAGCGCTGCAAAAATTAAAAGAAACAGCTGTAACAAATGGAAACATCTTTGCGGAATTAATGGAAACTGTAAAGTATGCCAGCTTAGGGCAGATCACTACAGCACTCTATGAAGTGGGCGGACAATACCGAAGAAATATGTAACCTTTACACATAAGCCAATGGAGAAATAAAGACCGTCCTCCATTGGCTTCATTTTGTAAAAGGATTATGAATGGATTAATATTTCTAAAATGAATAAATGCATGCTATTTATTCACAACTTAAGTGATATCAGGTACATTATAAGTGTGACTATTGTCAGAGAAAAAAACGGTTGTTCATTCATCCGTTTTCAAATGTACATCGGATATGGGGAAGTGAGGGTTTGAAAAAGGTTTTACTCGTTTTATGGATTCCTTTGTTTTTTGTGCTTTCATATTTTTTGTATCAGTTCCAACTTGGGGCGATTCCTTTTTTTCTGTTAGCTGTAGTCTTCATTATTATGTTTTTAAAACTATTTAAATGACCTCTTTCTTTAATAAGAAATTTACACAATTAATATTCAATAAGCATGCAGCAAGCAATCAGTGATAGAAAAAAGTGGGATTTGTAGAGATATTGGTAGCATAAAGCCGAATAAATTGTTTATAATGAAGAATATGTGTGAAAAATGAAGTTGTTCATTTTATAATGAAATCATTCTATTATAAACAGTAAAATCGATTGGATCGGTACATAGGGAAAGGAAGTGCTTTTGTTGTTAAAAGAATACTCAAAAGAGCAATTACAAGAAATGTCATTGATTGAAGTGGCATATGAATTATTAAAGGCGAAAAAGGAGCCGGCACCTTTTCATGTAATCATGGAAGAAGTGAAGAGTTTATTAGATTTATCTGATGAAGAAGTAAAAACGAGAATCGCTCAGTTTTACACAGATATTAATATTGATGGGCGCTTCATTGGGCTAGGAGACAACCGTTGGGGTCTACGTACATGGTACCCTGTAGATCAGTATGAAGAAGAGATCGTAACAGTGATCAAGCCAAAGAAGAAAAAGACGAAGAGATCAGAAGAAGATATGGATGACTTCGAAGAACTAGATGAAGAGGATTTAGAATTCGATGATCTAGATGATTACGAAGACGATGACTTAGACGAGGACGATGAAGATCTTCTAGAAGATGATGAAGATGTCGAAGACTTTGAAGAGGACGACGACGAGATCATTGACGACCTTGATGACGAGGAACTTGATGATGAAGATGAGGACCTAGACGAGGACGATGAAGAGAATTTATAACCTTGACATTTAGGTAGAACGAATGTAGAATCTTTTTTGGGCTCCTTAAAAAAGGAACGGATTAAATGATAAGAAATTAGCGCTCCCTTACTTATGTAAAGTAAGTGGGGCGTTTTTGTTTTTTCTGCAAGCAAAATTGAGCAATCGTTTGCATTTAAAACACCATCATTCCATTACTATGCTTCTTATTTCTTACTATATCTTTATTTTTTGGTTCATCATATGATCGATGTAATTGAAAAAATACACTAGTCATTCTAGGACAAATTGCACAAACTATCTTTCAAGGAGGAATTGACATGACAAAGTATATTTTTGTAACGGGCGGCGTAGTATCGTCATTAGGTAAGGGGATTGTCGCGGCTTCACTTGGTCGTTTACTAAAAAACAGAGGATTAACGGTGACAATCCAAAAATTCGACCCGTACATTAATGTTGACCCTGGTACGATGAGTCCATATCAACATGGGGAAGTATACGTTACTGGTGATGGAGCGGAAACGGATTTAGACTTAGGTCATTATGAGCGTTTTGTTGATATCAACTTAACGAAATATAGCAGTGTAACTACTGGAAAAATTTACTCAACGGTTTTGAAAAAAGAGCGTCGAGGAGATTACAACGGTGGAACAGTTCAAGTTATTCCACATGTTACGAACGAAATTAAAGACAAAGTATTTCGTGCTGGACACGAGACGAACTCAGATGTTGTCATTACCGAAATCGGAGGTACGGTAGGAGATATTGAATCACTTCCATTCCTTGAAGCAATTCGTCAAATCAAGAGCGATGTAGGTCGTGACAATGTGATGTACATTCATTGTACGCTAGTTCCATATATTAAAGCTGCTGGAGAAATGAAAACGAAACCGACTCAACATAGTGTGAAAGAGCTTAGAAGTTTAGGTATTCAGCCAAATGTTGTTGTTGTTCGTACTGAAATGCCAATTTCTCAAGAAATGAAAGATAAACTAGCATTATTCTGTGATATTGATAAAGAAGCTGTTATTGAGTGTCGCGATGCGGATACTTTATATACGATCCCATTAGCACTGCAAGATCAAGGTTTAGATCGAATTGTTTGTGATCATATGAATCTTAATTGCAAAGAAGCAGATATGACAGAATGGAAGCAGTTAGTAGATCAAGTATTAAATCTTACAAAGAAAACGAAAATCGCTCTCGTTGGTAAGTATGTTGAACTTCAAGATGCTTATATTTCAGTTGTTGAAGCATTAAAACATGCAGGTTATGCACATGATGCAGATGTTGAAGTTAAATGGATTAATGCAGAGAATGTAACAAAAGAAAACGTGAGCGCTTTACTAGAAGAAGTTGATGGTGTTCTAGTTCCAGGTGGATTTGGTGATCGAGGGATCGAAGGGAAAATTGAAGCAATTCGCTATGCACGTGAAAACAAAAAGCCTTTCTTAGGAATTTGCTTAGGCATGCAGCTAGCTTCAATTGAATTCGCTCGACATGTCGTTGGATTAGAGGGTGCGAACTCAGCTGAAATTCAGCCGGAAACGCCACATCCAATTATCGACTTATTACCAGAACAAAAAGACATCGAGGACCTAGGCGGTACACTTCGTTTAGGATTACAACCATGTAAGCTTGAAGAAGGAACCGTTGCATATCAAGCGTATAAAGATGAAGTGGTTTATGAGCGTCATCGTCATCGTTATGAGTTCAACAATCACTACCGTCAAGATATGGAAAAGGCAGGTTTTGTTTTCTCTGGAACAAGTCCAGATGGTCGCTTAGTTGAAATCATTGAATTAAAAGATCATCCTTGGTTTGTTGCATCGCAATTCCACCCAGAGTTTATCTCAAGACCAACGCGTCCACAACCATTGTTCCGTGATTTTGTTGGTGCTTCGGTATTACAAGGGGAATAAGAAATTAGTTGTTATAATATAATGGAAAGCTCCTAATTCTATTAGAGAATTAGGAGCTTTAAACTGTAACTTATTGATAATCAGTAAGAATTTCATCAATTGTGAACTTAATTCCATGATAGACAAATAGCGCCGCCATACCTGAAGGGTAGCCGTAGCGATTACCAAGGTCATCAGGTAGCAATCCTTTCTTCATCCCAAGGTCGATGTGGATATCAGCTAACTGAGCGATATCAAAGTCATCTTTTGCGTCAGAGGCACTTATTGTAACAAAAGGAATATACTTGTCTGCTAAATGGTGTGCTAATTCATAAGCTTTTTCATCAGTTTGACTTCTAATGATGATCAAAAAACGATCAGCTGAAGTGATGGAGCTTTTATCTGAATGATCGTTCCACTCATAAGCGTTATCTAGAGGCTCATGTCCAAATATTGCTTCATTCGTTACTGCTTTCATTTCTTCTGTTGCATATAAATAAATTTTACCTGCTCCAGCAGTGGCCTGTGCAAGCAAGCGTGCGCTATCTTCTATTTCTATACTAGCATTTGATTGAATGCGCGTGAAAAGTCCAGTTAATTGGGTTGAAAACATTTTTAACATCATGCATTCCTCCTTAAGCTTAAGGGTAATCTTTTATCAATGTGGAGCTACTGTCATATTTCGGTTCTGATCATAAAGAATGATGAATTGAACACAATGTATATTATCATATTTATTGAAGACAAGGAACTTATGATTCCTTATCAACATTTGTCTAAGTGAAAACATAGGACCCGGCCACTTTTTCTTTTAAGTGAATGCAGGAATTAACAGTGACAGTAGAGAACATACAGTGTATATATTGCCAAATATAAGCATTCGGATAAAAGTAAAAAATCCACTGTGAAGAGGTGCTATAAATGAAGGGGAAAATACTTATTGTTGATGATCAATTTGGAATCCGGATTTTGTTAAATGAGGTATTGCAAAAGGAAGGGTATGAAACGTATCAAGCAGCAAATGGTGTACAGGCTTTAGAGATTGTTGATAAGCATATACCAGATTTAGTCCTTCTTGATATGAAAATACCTGGAATGGATGGAATTGAAATTTTAAAACGAATGCGCGTAAATCATAAAGATATTTGTGTCATTATTATGACTGCTTACGGAGAACTAGACATGATTCAAGAAGCTAAGGACTTGGGAGCACTCACTCATTTTGCAAAGCCTTTTGATATTGATGACATTCGTGCAGCAGTGAAAAAGTATATACCTGTACCAAAATAAGGAATGGATTATCTGTATGTCTGTGATATGCGGGCTCCTTGCGCTTTCCTTATTTATTTTGGTATGATACAGATGAATTCTAATGGTCAAGATAGACAGATCATTACATATACAATTTTGTAAAAGTTTTCGAGAGATAGAATGCTGATCATCTTAAGGAGGAAACCATTATGCCTTTAGTATCAATGACTGATATGCTCATCAAAGGAAAAGCAGAAGGTTATGCAATAGGTCAATTTAACTTAAATAATTTGGAGTTTACTCAGGCGATTCTTCAAGCTGCTGAAGAGGAGAAATCACCTGTAATTTTGGGTGTATCTGAAGGTGCTGGCCGCTATATGGGTGGCTTTAAAACTGTAGTGAAAATGGTAGAAGGTTTGCTAGAAGATTATAAGATCACTGTACCAGTTGCTATTCACTTAGACCACGGCTCTAGCTATGAGAAATGTGTAGAGGCAATTGAAGCTGGCTTCACATCTGTTATGATTGATGCTTCACATGACCCTTTTGAAACGAATGTAGAAGTAACTACAAAGGTAGTGGAATATGCTCATGCAAAAGGTGTATCAGTAGAAGCTGAATTAGGAACAGTTGGTGGACAAGAAGATGACGTGATTGCAGACGGAGTCATTTATGCGGATGCAAAAGAATGTGACGAGCTTGTAAAGCGCACTGGAATTGATTGTCTAGCTCCAGCGTTAGGATCTGTTCATGGTCCTTATAAAGGGGAACCAAATCTTGGATTTGCTGAGATGGAGGAGATTGGCCAACTAGCAAATGTTCCTCTAGTCTTACATGGTGGAACGGGTATTCCAACGAAAGATATTCAAAAAGCCATTTCTTTAGGAACGGCTAAAATAAATGTAAATACAGAGAATCAAATCGCTTCTACTAAGAAGATTCGTGAAGTACTTGCTGCAGATACAGAAGTATACGATCCACGAAAGTTTTTAGGACCGGCTAGAGAAGCAATTAAAGAAACAGTCATTGGCAAAATGCGCGAATTCGGTTCATCTGGTAAAGCGTAAAAAGTTTGAGCCGCCACAAGTTGGCGGTTCACTTATGTATAAAACCACATTAGGAGGGAAAAGCATCATGAAATTTTTCATTGATACAGCTAATTTAGAAGAAATTAAGGAAGCACATGCATTAGGTCTTTTATCTGGGGTAACGACAAACCCATCCCTAGTTGCAAAAGAGAAGAATGTGTCATTCCCAGATCGCCTGCGTGAAATCACGGAGCTTGTTGACGGGTCAGTAAGTGCAGAGGTCATTGCATTAGATGCAGAAGGCATGATCAAAGAGGGGAAGGAACTTGCTGCAATTGCTCCTAATATCACGATAAAAGTCCCAATGACGCCAGACGGCTTAAAAGCTGTACATGCTTTTTCGAAGGAAGGCATAAAAACGAATGTCACACTAATATTTAGTGCGAACCAAGCGTTGCTGGCTGCTAGAGCAGGAGCAACTTATGTTTCTCCATTCTTAGGCCGCTTAGATGATATCGGACATAACGGCATGGATTTAATTGCAACAATTGCTGATATCTTTGCAATTCATGAGATCGATTCAGAAATCATTGCCGCATCTATTAGACATCCACAGCATGTCACTGATGCAGCATTGCACGGTGCGCATATTGCGACTGTTCCGCTGAAAGTTATTAACCAATTGTTCAATCATCCGTTAACAGATAAAGGAATCGAAGCGTTTTTAGCGGATTGGAATAATCGCGGTTAACCTCCATATTTGTTAACTTTAGCATCATAGAGTGTCATCACTCTATGATGTCTCTTTAACCCATCCCCTAAAAGTTGTACTTTTCTAAACATAACGATTTTTTCAATTTTGGTATATGAACTAGGAAGATTCGTATAAACTAAAATACGAAAAGGTCTATCTTTAGTCGCTATTCATTTTGAGCTATACGATGTAAGATGGTACGTAATTGTAAGACATATGTTAACATAGAGTCATGGAATAAAGACGGCGAGAAGGGAGATCACAATGGAAAAGCTAATGATTGCAGGTGGAGATTCTTTAACGGGTACTGTTCGGGTTAGTGGAGCAAAAAATAGCGCAGTAGCCTTAATACCTGCTACAATTCTTGCAGAATCGCCTGTAACAATCGAAGGATTACCAGACATTTCTGACGTTCAGATTTTGAAAGGGTTGCTTGAGGAAATCGGAGGAACCGTGTCATTTGATGATCAAAATATGACGGTTGATCCATCCAATATGATTTCGATGCCCCTGCCAAATGGAAAAGTAAAGCTATTAAGAGCTTCCTATTATTTAATGGGGGCAATGCTCGGTCGATTTAAGAAAGCAGTGATTGGTTTGCCTGGTGGCTGTCATCTAGGACCGAGGCCAATTGATCAACATATAAAAGGTTTTGAAGCACTTGGAGCTGAGGTTACGAATGAACAAGGTGCGATTTATTTGCGTGCAGAGGAACTACGTGGTGCACGAATCTATTTAGACGTAGTCAGCGTTGGAGCAACGATTAATATTATGCTTGCAGCCGTTCGTGCTAAAGGAAGAACGATTATTGAAAATGCCGCAAAAGAACCTGAAATTATTGATGTTGCGACTCTATTAACAAATATGGGTGCAAAAATCAAAGGAGCAGGGACGGATGTAATTCGCATTGATGGTGTTGACGAACTTCATGGTTGTCAGCATACAATTATTCCTGATCGAATTGAAGCAGGAACATATATGATTCTTGCAGCAGCAGTAGGAAAAGGAATTGTTATAGACAATGTTATTCCTCATCATATGGAATCATTGACAGCTAAGTTAAGAGAAATGGGTGTTCAAATAGAGGCACAAGATGAGCAAATCTTTGTCGGCAGTGCAGATAAAATGAAAGCTGTAGACATTAAGACTCTCGTATATCCTGGCTTTCCAACCGATTTACAACAGCCATTCACTTCTTTATTAACAAGAGCTGAGGGTACTAGTATGGTAACAGATACTATATATGGTGCTAGATTTAAACATATCGATGAACTGCGACGCATGAATGCAAACATTAAAGTAGAAGGTCGCTCTGCAATTGTGAACGGTCCAGTACTTTTGCAAGGAGCAAAGGTAAAAGCGAGTGACCTACGTGCAGGAGCAGCTCTTGTTATTGCAGGTCTAATGGCTGATGGGGTTACAGAAGTTACAGGTTTAGAGCATATTGATCGCGGCTACAGCCATTTAGTAGAAAAGCTCGAAGGATTAGGAGCGACAATATGGCGTGAAAAACTCTCGCCGGCTGAAGTTGAGCAAATGAAAAATGCTTAAGTAATCGTGGGGATAGAACGATAAATGAGAGCGATTTACGCTTTTTGGAATATAGGGAGGATTATTCAATGGAAAGAAGTTTGTCAATGGAATTGGTGCGTGTTACAGAAGGAGCAGCTTTAGCGTCAGCACGCTGGATGGGACGCGGAATGAAGGATGAAGCAGATGGAGCTGCAACTAGTGCAATGAGAGACATCTTTGACACAATCCCTATGAAGGGAACGGTTGTCATTGGTGAAGGTGAAATGGATGAAGCACCAATGCTATACATTGGTGAAAAGCTAGGTACCGGATATGGACCACGTGTTGACGTAGCTGTAGATCCAGTTGAAGGGACAAGCATCGTTGCATCTGGTGGGTGGAATGCATTAGCTGTACTAGCCATTGCTGACCATGGAAATCTTCTTCATGCTCCGGATATGTACATGGATAAAATCGCGGTTGGACCAGAAGCTGTTGGGAAAATCGATATCAATGCAAGCGTCATTGACAATCTAAAAGCTGTTGCAAAAGCAAAAAACAAAGAAATTGAAGATGTAGTAGCGACTGTACTTGATCGTCCACGTCATGATCACATCATTAAACAGCTTCGTGAAGCAGGAGCAAGAATTAAGCTGATTAATGAAGGTGATGTAGCAGCTGCTATTAATACAGCATTTGATCACACAGGTGTTGATATTCTGTTCGGATCAGGTGGAGCTCCAGAAGGAGTTCTAGCTGCTGTAGCCTTGAAGTGTTTAGGCGGTGAGATCCAAGGAAAGTTGATGCCTCAAAATGATGCAGAGCTTGAAAGATGCAAAAAAATGGGACTAGATGTAAATAAGGTACTATTAATGGAAGACCTTGTGAAGGGTGATGATGCCATTTTTGCAGCAACAGGGGTTACAGATGGAGAATTATTAAGAGGGGTTCAGTTTAAGGGCTCTTATGGATCAACACATTCCATTGTAATGCGTGCAAAATCTGGTACTGTTCGCTTTGTTGAAGGGCGCCATAGCTTTAAGAAAAAGCCAAATTTAGTCATTAAATAAACTGTTTTCATTTGACTACAACAAGCCAAAATAGGCTTGTTGTAGTCAAATATTGGCATAATTTTAAAGTCATTTAAAATTCCAGTTGATTAATTTTTCATAAGAAGGGTAAAATAGTAATTGTTTTACGAAAGTAATCCTCAAAAGTTATATCGAATGTACAGCCCTCAAAATGCTTCTTATCTTCATTGAATTGGATGCTATACCAAATGATTCGCATAGAAAATAGATATCGTATTGAAAGATGTTCTTCTTATTCGTAAAGTTCTTCTCAAACTTCGGAAGTCCCCAAGGAACGAATTCTTTTCATTATCACTTCTAATCAATGGTTGCATACGGAGGGAATTAAAGATTGAAAATTCAAAAGAGTGGTGTAGAAATGAGCTTAAATATATCTAGTTTAGAGAATATGAAATTAAAAGAACTATATGAACATGCAAAGGAATATAAAGTATCTTACTATAGCAAGCTTTCGAAAAAGGAATTGATTTTTGCAATTCTTAAAGCAAGAGCGGAACAAGAAGGGTACTTCTTCATGGAAGGCGTATTGGAGATTATACAGTCGGAAGGCTTCGGCTTTTTAAGACCGATTAATTATTCTCCAAGTTCAGAAGATATTTACATTTCAGCGTCACAAATCCGTCGTTTTGATTTAAGAAATGGTGACAAAGTTTCTGGAAAAGTACGACCTCCTAAAGAGAATGAACGTTACTTCGGGTTGCTGCAAGTGGAAGCAGTCAATGGAGATGACCCAGATTCTTCAAAAGAGCGTGTCCACTTCCCTGGTTTGACACCTTTATACCCTAATCGCCAAATGAATTTAGAAACGACATCAAGACATATTTCCACAAGAATCATGGACTTAATTGCTCCAGTGGGATTTGGACAGCGTGGATTGATTGTAGCTCCCCCAAAGGCAGGGAAAACAATGCTACTAAAAGAAATTGCCAATAGCGTAACGACAAATCATCCAGAAGCTGAACTAATTGTACTTTTAATAGACGAGCGTCCTGAGGAAGTGACGGATATCGAGCGTTCGGTAGCGGGGGATGTAGTAAGTTCTACATTTGATGAAGTGCCAGAAAATCATATTAAAGTAGCTGAGCTCGTTCTAGAGCGTGCAATGCGTCTTGTCGAGCACAAGCGAGATGTTGTCATTTTAATGGACAGTATTACTCGTTTAGCACGTGCTTATAACTTAGTTATTCCTCCAAGTGGAAGAACGTTATCTGGAGGGATTGATCCTGCTGCTTTTCATCGTCCAAAGCGCTTTTTTGGTGCAGCCAGAAATATTGAAGAGGGCGGAAGCTTAACGATTTTAGCAACTGCTTTAGTTGATACAGGTTCTCGTATGGATGATGTGATTTATGAAGAGTTTAAAGGGACAGGAAATATGGAACTACACTTAGATCGATCATTAGCTGAGCGTCGAATTTTCCCTGCAATTGACATTCGTCGATCTGGAACGCGAAAAGAAGAGTTGCTTGTTAAGAAAGATCGCTTAGATATGCTTTGGGCTATTCGAAAATCGATGACGGATACTCCAGATTTCGTCGAAAAGTTTATGAGAAAAATGAAACAAACGAAATCAAATGAAGATTTTTTTGCTCAATTATCTGAGGAAATGAAAGCAAAGCGTAATCAAAGCGGATCGTAAATCATCGCTTGCAAAAAATGAATCAAGTTGTTATAATAACGTCAGTGTGTTTTTTCAATACGGTTCAACCGTATATATAACTCTGTTTCGAGAGATTCAGGGCATAAAGGAGATGAAAAGAATGAAATCAGGAATTCATCCTAACTATTCAAAAGCATTGGTGAAATGTGCATGTGGAAACGAGTTTGAAACAGGTTCTGTACAACAAGAAATCCGTGTTGAAACTTGCTCTGAGTGCCACCCATTCTATACAGGACGTCAAAAATTCGCTGAAGCTGGCGGACGTGTTGATCGTTTCAACAAAAAATACGGCCTTAAAAAGTAATCATTTGTATAAACATCAAAAACAGGCAAGTGCTTTTCTTGCCTGTTTTTTTCTTTCATAATATAGACTTATAAACGTACTTAATGATGTGATTGTGTACAAGTGTGGTGGAAAGGAGTGGTGTATTCGTGTATGTAATGAAGCACCATGGTTGGATAGAAGTTATTTGCGGAAGCATGTTTTCTGGAAAATCCGAGGAACTAATTAGAAGAGTAAAAAGAGCGGAATTCGCAAAGCAAACTATTGAGGTATTTAAGCCGCAAATTGATAATCGTTATAAAAGTGATGCAGTCGTCTCGCATGATGGTTCTTCTTTTATCGCAAGACCTATCTCGCATTCAACAGAAATCTTTAAATTCATCTCTACTGATACTGATGTCGTCGCCATTGATGAAGCACAGTTTTTTGACGATGAAATCTTTGATGTAGTTCAGCACTTGGCGAATAGTGGTTATCGTGTCGTTGTAGCGGGTCTTGACCAAGATTTCAGAGGGGTGCCATTTGGAAAAATGCCAGAGATCATGGCAATTGCAGAATTGGTTACAAAATTACAAGCTGTATGTGCAGTATGTGGTTCTCCAGCTAGTCGAACGCAGCGATTAATAAATGGGGAACCAGCTTCTTATGATGATCCGGTTATTTTAGTCGGTGCATCTGAAGCTTATGAAGCGCGTTGTCGTCATCATCATGTCGTTCGTTCTGCTCCAGAAGTGGTACAGAACGCCACTATAAAAAATCAATAAGTTACGTGAAGGGTTCGGAAGTCTATTTCTGAACTCTTTTTTGTGTTTTAAATACGTTTCTATACATAAAGTATTGTATAAAACGAAGTTGTGGACATCCTATTGTATAGGAGGTGAGCAGATGAAAAAGTTGTTCATTGTATTCCTGTTCATTATATTCCTAGCTAGTTGTCAGGCGAATGGCACTCAGATTGAAAGTAGAGAGCAGAATAATCAGTACGGAGATGGAGTAGGCTCACTCTTGCAATACCGTGATGAAAAGGTAAATGATTATCGAAAACGAACGACGGTTGAGCGCAATCCGAGTTTCATTAGTCTTAATGACAGTAGTGATGTTACTAACGATAACGACTATGTCACAAATGCTCGCGCAGTCATCAAACAAGCTGGGTACGAACCAGGATCTGTATGGGTAAATGGTCGTCAATTATGGGTAACGGCATATACTGAGGATATAAAAACAGAAGAACACAAGCTTTACTTGCAAGCAAGATTGCATGAGCTGCTCGTAAAGGCATTCCCAACTCTAGAAGTTGAAGTAAAGATGGAAGAGAAATAAGCATGTAGACAAAGTCTAAAGCCGACTTTGTCTACATGTATTTCATGACATTATTAATTATCAGATAAAAGCTCAGATTGTCTTGAAAACGTTTGTCAACAGTCTGAGTGGGATCGTTAACGATCCGCTTCAGTCATCCTGGGTGTGCGAATGGCCTTTGTAGAAATATAGCTATGTAGCATCATGCCTACAATGACGAGTGCCATTCCTGATAGGGCTATAGGAGAAGGTAATGGACTGGAAAGTAGCAGCATTTCTCCAATGAGTGCAAAGAGCACCTCCATTGACTGAGTTGCTTCCACAGCACCAAGCTTTTGCATGTCATGCTTCACTAGATTAGTGGCAGCAAAAAATAATACAGTTGCAAACACACCAGAAAACAGGGCGACAAAGGCTGACTGGATGATTTGACTGTTTTTTGGCAAGCCTACAGTCGATAAGGCAATAGCGCTAAAAATGAACCAGAGCGGAAGACTGGCAATCGTCATCCCCAATACACGTTGATACGCATCAAGGCGATCTTCAACAATAGCCATCATCTTCCGATTGCCAAGTGGATAGGCAAATGATGCAATGATTATTGGCACAACACATAGTAATGTGTCCTTTAAAGAAATTCCTGTTGCGTGGTCCCATTGCATGATGGCAACACCCAATAAGATGATCATGCTCATCAGTAACCCTCGAAGTGGAACCTGCCCTTTAATCTTTAATTTCTCTCCATTTTTAGATGTGTACGTTTCATAGAAAAGTGGAGCGAGCAATGAACCTGAAATGATTGTTATTTGCCAGGTACTAGCAATAAGCCAGCCTGGACCATATGCAGCGGCAAAGCAGAGCGGCGCATAGAATAGCCCGAACCCTACAAAACTCCACAAAATCCACTCAAGTGGTTTCTTCTTCATTTCGAGCCATAATTGCTTCGTGTTTTTCCTCCAAAGTACGATGATGAATAAAAGTGGAATCATAAAGAAATAGCGTAGAGAGGCACTCCAAAGCCAGCTACCACCATCTAACTCCATTGAATGATTGAATACAAACGTAAATGCAAAAAAGAATGCAGATAAAACACCTAGTAGAATGGCTCTCATCTTGAAAATCCTCACTTTGTTAAAAGGTCATATGCTCAATATTATACAAGTTAGAAGCTGATATCAATAAATTGTTTTAATAATCAGAATTTTATACGTAGCAGATCGTGCTCTATTCATTTTGACTACCTTTCATTGCTATACTATAATTAGACTGTTATGGGTGAAAATTAGAAATTGTAATTGTCTATATAGATGTAAGACCGCTTTTATGAAAAAATGAGGTGAGTAATTATGTTTGATCGTCTACAAGCAGTTGAAGATCGTTATGAAAGATTAAATGAGTTATTGAGTGACCCTGAAATTGTTAATGATCCAAAAAAATTACGTGAGTTTTCAAAGGAACAATCGGATATCCAAGAAACAGTCGATGCATACCGTGAATACAAAGTGGTGAAAGAACAGCACCAAGATGCAAAAGCGATGCTGGAAGAAAAATTAGATAATGACATGCGTGAAATGGTGAAAGAGGAGCTGGCAGAATTAGATGATCGAGT
Source organism: Niallia sp. CD-39 (assembly GCF_059874745.1). Lineage (NCBI taxonomy): Bacteria > Bacillati > Bacillota > Bacilli > Caryophanales > Bacillaceae > Niallia > Niallia sp. CD-39. The sequence continues at coordinate 319,346 of NZ_JCBCPS010000002.1, forward strand.
AGAAGAATTGCAAGCTCGTCTAAAAATCTTGCTCATCCCTAAAGATCCTAATGATGATAAAAACGTAATTTTGGAGATACGTGGTGCAGCCGGTGGTGATGAAGCCGCATTATTTGCGGGAGACTTATATCGAATGTATAGTCGTTTTGCTGAGGTGCAAAATTGGAAGATTGATGTCATTGAAGCAAGCACGACAGGAGTCGGTGGCTACAAAGAGATTATTTTTATGATCAATGGTAATGGCGCTTATTCAAAGCTAAAATTTGAAAATGGCGCCCATCGGGTTCAACGTGTGCCAGAGACGGAATCTGGTGGTCGTATTCATACGTCTACTGCTACGGTTGCGGTATTACCTGAAGCGGAAGAGGTTGAAATCCAAATCAATGATAAAGACATACGTGTCGATACATTTGCTTCGAGTGGACCGGGGGGACAAAGTGTTAACACGACGATGTCCGCTGTGCGTTTAACGCATTTACCAACAGGTGTTGTTGTTTCTTGCCAAGATGAAAAATCACAAATTAAAAACAAAGAAAAGGCGATGAAGGTTTTACGTGCTCGAGTTTATGATAAATTCCAGCAGGAAGCACGTGCTGAATATGATCAACAACGTAAGTCTGCTGTAGGGACTGGAGATCGTTCAGAGCGAATTAGAACGTATAACTTTCCTCAGAACCGCGTGACTGACCACCGTATCGGATTAACAATTCAAAAGCTTGATCAAATCCTTCAAGGAAAGCTTGATGAAGTCATTGATGCATTAATCTTAGAAGAACAATCTGCAAAACTTGAAAGTGCTTCAAATGAGTAAGCAACCGATCACTGTATTTGAGGCCCTTAAATGGGCTTCTTCTCGTTTAAAGGAAGCGAATCGAGATGAAAACGCGGGGGAATTATTGCTTAGACATTTTACGAAAATGAGCCGAGCCCAACTGTTTGCTTCATTACATGATCCGTTAACTGTTGATGTTTCAACATCATTTGAGGAAGCAGTAGAAGAACATGTAAATGGTGTGCCGATTCAATATATGATGGGATATGAAGAGTTTTATGGTCGGAAATTTCTAGTAAACGAACATACGTTAATTCCACGACCTGAAACGGAAGAGCTCGTATTTGAGACAATTAAACGAATAGAGCAACTGTTTCCAGATGAAAAGCAACTTTCAGTAGTTGATATCGGAACTGGGAGTGGTGCCATTGCAGTCACAATGAAGTGTGAAATTCCAAATCTTACCGTTACGGCAACGGATATTAATGGTGATACATTGAAAGCAGCAGTAAAAAATGCTAATGAGCATGGAGTGGGAGAAATCCGTTTTATGAATGGAGATTTACTGAGTCCATTTGTCGATGCTGGTGAGAGATTTGATATCATTCTTTCAAACCCACCTTATATTCCATTGAAAGATCAAGAATGGATGTCTGATGTCGTTTTAGAACACGAACCACATCGTGCTTTATTTGCAGGGGAAGATGGATTGGATCTCTACCGCAAGATGATGAATGAGCTACCACATGTTGTCAATGAAAAGTGTTTAATTGGATTTGAAGTTGGTGTTAACCAAGGTGAAGAAGTTGCCGAGCTATTACGCACAACTTTTCCGCAAGCAAAAGTTGAAGTAGTTTTTGATCTAAATAAAAAGGATCGAATGGTATTTGCTGAACTGAGTTGTTGATTAGATAGAGTACTGCCTAAGCGCAGTACTCTTTTTTTGAGGGAGGGGATATCGGAGCATAGTTGTTGATATAGGCTTGAAAGTTGTTGAAATGCCTTCATAGTTGTTAATGTAAGAACAAAAGTTGTTGAAATACCCTCATAGTTGTTGAAATACCCTCATAGTTGTTGAAATACCCTCGTAGTTGTTGATATAGATATGAAAGTTGTTGAAATGCCTTCATAGTTGTTAATGTAAGAACAAAAGTTGTTAATGGTTAATTTCCTAGAAAACCGAAAAAGTTATCGGAAACATCCTAAGTTTGTTGGAAAACTCCTAAAAGTTTCCGGAAACGTCTCAAGGTTATCGGAAAACCCCAAAACTTCTCGGAAACATCACAAGGTTCTGAAAATCGTAAAATCCCCCTAACATCCAAAAGAATAAATATAATTTTATAAATTGCTAGTTTAAGAAGCCGCGATATTGTCCACAATGGGGATATCGAAAGGGCGGTGTCACACAATGAAGATAAAACAGTTTTCTGCGGCATTATATATTATTCTACTTTCTATTTCTACAATTATTAGTTACTATGCACCACAAATTGAAGCAACTGCGGATGAGCCACTTGTCATTCCAAGTGAAGCGATTCGTTTACGTATATTAGCAAATAGTGACGGGAGCAAAGATCAAGAGATTAAAAGAGAAGTTCGTGATGCGGTAAATGAGCAAATTACTGAATGGGTGTCTAAATTAACTTCTTTAGATGAAGCGCGCTCGCTTTTAAAAGAGAATTTGGGTGAGCTTCAACAAATTGCAGAAGAAGTCGTTCGAAGTCACCAGTCAACGGATGACGTAAATCTTGATTTTTCAAGGGTCAGTTTCCCGACAAAGCTTTATGGTCAGTTTTTATATCCGGCTGGTGAGTATGAGGCGATTTTGATTACGATTGGAGAGGGAAGTGGAGCGAATTGGTGGTGTGTCTTATTTCCTCCATTATGTTTTTTAGACTTTTCCAATGGAGTTGCAGTGAGTGAAGGGTTTGAGGAAGAGGCTGAAAACAATGAGGAAGAACCATTGGAAGAGCCTGTTTATACAGGAGAGGATGAGGAGCCGGTAAAGGTGAAGTTTTTCTTATTCGAGCTTTTTGATCGTATCTTCGGATGATTTAGTAGAGTGAAACCTATTAGTTGTTCTATTCTAGTATTTCCTTTCATATAAATGAACCATATTATGTTGGAAGGTGAGGAATAGAAATGGCAATTGATATTGTAAGAAAAGCACAAGAGCAAGATATACAAAAGGTCGTTTCGTTTTTGCTAGAGGCGAATTTGGGGATAGAAGGTGTAGAAGAATATGTGGATTACTTTTTAATTGGGGAGAATACGGATGGTGAAATGATCGCTACAATCGGAATTGAACCGAATGGCAACTATGGAATACTGCGATCATTAGCAATCCGTACAGAGGCAGGAGAGCAGGATGTTTTGCATTTAATGAATCAAATTCTTTTATTAGCTAAGGAAAAGCAGATCGATTCGTTGTATTTAGCTTCTAACAAACAAGCGACAATGCCTTTTTTCTCTTTACTAGGATTTAAGAGCGTGAAGAAAGAGGAGTTGCCACAGTCGTTAGAGCATTCGTTTCATTGGCAATCTGTATTTAATGTGGATAATTGCTATTTCTTGAAAATCTCGCTTAATAATGTGGATAAGTAAGTAAAGTTATTCACATAATTACGGTAATTATGCACAAATTGTGGATAAGGGCTTGAGTAATCAACCATCTTCTTTTATACTTTCAAAAGTATGTGATTAAAAATGAAGAAAACATAAGTGATACAATAATTACAATGATTGATTTTTGAAGGTGAAAAGATATGGAAACAATTCGATGGTCCGTGGATAAAAATGTGGATAATATAGTTGGTTATCCACAAATTACACAGGCAGCAGAAAAACTATTAAATAATGAACTAGTTGCTTTTCCAACTGAAACTGTATATGGCTTAGGCGGAAATGCAAGAGCGGATGAAGCGGTGGCAAAAATCTTTGCTGCTAAAGGAAGACCGAGCGATAATCCTTTAATTGTCCACATTGCAGATCAAGCACAATTACATGAATTCGTAGAGCGTGTTCCAGAATCGGCCATAAAATTAATGGATGCTTTTTGGCCAGGACCATTAACAATTATCTTTGATAAGAAGGAAAATTGTTTATCGACGAAGGTGTCACCTGGGTTGTCTACTGTGTCAGTTCGCATACCGGATCACCCAGTTGCATTAGCTTTATTAAGGGCTTCAGGCTTGCCGGTTGCAGCTCCAAGTGCTAATCGATCTGGACGTCCAAGCCCGACAACTGCTCAACATGTATTAGATGATTTGCAGGGCAGAATCTCAGGTGTTGTCGACAGTGGGCCAACAGGTGTTGGAGTCGAATCTACAGTCATTGACTGTACGGTAGAAATTCCGACGATTTTACGCCCAGGAGGAATTACGAAAGAACAAATTATTGAAGTGATTGGTGATGTGGCTATGGACCCAGCGTTAAAAAGTGAACTTCATGCCCCGAAATCTCCAGGAATGAAGTACAAGCATTACGCTCCAATTGCCCCTTGTATCCTAGTAGATGGAACAGTTGAACAAATTCAACAGTTGATCGATGAGCGACAAAGTGAAGGATTAAAAGTAGGTGTACTAGCCACCAATGAAACAAAGGATGCTTACAAAGCGAATGCGGTTTTAGCATGTGGATCTCGAGGTAATTTATCGAGTGTGGCAGAATCTTTGTACGATTGTTTACGTCAATTCGATGCCTTACAGGTAGATATTATATATAGTGAAATGTTTCCTACAGAAGGAGTAGGAGATGCGATTATGAATCGGCTAATGAAAGCAGCTAATCATCAGGTCATCTCATATAAATAATAACTAAAAAGGTATATCGCCTTCTAAATCGCTGTGGACTTGCATATGTTGGAATAGCAAGTCCAAGGGGGCGGGGGTATTTGCCAGAGTTATTAGGAGAGTTGATTACAATTACATTAATGGCGGTTGCTTTGGGGATGGACGCCTTCTCTATTGGGTTAGGGATGGGAATGTTTAGGCTAAGGCTGCGCCAAGTTTTTAAGATTGGCATAACAGTTGGACTATTTCATGTGATTATGCCGTTGATTGGAATGGTAGCAGGTCGGTTTTTATCCGAACAGCTTGGTAGTGTGGCTACATATGTGGGCGGGGGATTGCTCTTAATTTTAGGGCTGCAAATGCTCATTTCCGGCTTTCGCAAAGAGGCGGGCAGCTTAATTTCACCTGTAGGTTTTGGGTTGATCTTGTTTGCCGTTAGCGTAAGTTTAGATAGCTTTTCTGTCGGTCTTTCCTTAGGGATTTTTGGAGCACGCTCAGCAGTCGTTTTAACTATCTTTGGAATAGTGGCTACGATGCTCACATGGGTTGGTTTATTAATAGGAAGAAGGTTTCAAGGGGTGCTTGGTTCTTATAGCGAGTCTCTAGGAGGAAGTATTCTGTTACTCTTTGGCTTAAAACTATTATTTTTCTAACAGACTAGTAAGGTCTAACTTACATAAATAGACTTTTAACAAAAAATAGACCGATGTATAAGGAATTGACGAAGCTCAGTTCCTTTTTTATTTTTATTAAGATATTTACAATGTATAATTCTTCCTTTAACTGTTTTCTAGAAGAGAACGAATTTTAATGTTCACTCTACAGGCGACACTGGTTCTTTAGTCTAGCACACAAGGCGTAGTAATTCTTAATGGAGGCTTATAAGGGTGAGACTATCGATAGTGCCACATAGGTTTCGCTAATTATTTCTTCCATTAATTGACGCTCGCCTTTTCGCGTTTTTTATAAAGGTATTCAAAATATGTACGATATAGGAAGTAATACGTACGTGGTTCTCTCTTCATTATTCGACATTTTTTCTTTTTATAACTATGGAAACTAGGAGTTTTGGCTTATAATGTAAAAGAAGGGGGCTACGAAATGATTAGGGTTTTATTTGTTTGTACAGGTAATACGTGTAGAAGTCCAATGGCTGAAGCTCTATTAAAAGCTAAATCGCTTCAAGATGTCGAGGTTGCATCAGCCGGTGTTTTTGCTACGGATGGTGCGGATGCATCACAGCATTCTAAATCGGTATTAAAAGATGCAAATATCGATATCCAACATCAGTCTAAGCGACTTACGAAAGAGTTAGTGGACTGGGCAACACATATTATTACAATGACATCTAGTCATAAGTATGCTGTCATTCAGCAGTTTGTTGAGGCGAGCTCAAAAACATCAACATTAAGAGAGTGGATTGGAGAAACGTCTAAGGGGGATGTAGCAGATCCTTTTGGTGGCTCAATTGATGATTACAGACAGACGTTTCATGAGCTGAATAAGGATATAGACACGCTTGTACGAAAGTTAGGAAAGTAACAAGGGATCAAGTCAGCCATACGATGAAGGCTTCTTTGATAAGGACGAGTGCTGACCAATTTGAAAAAGCAAGACTTAGAAAAAAGACGCCATTCAGGGGGAAGCACATGAAACAGAGAAAAACATTTAAATTCGGATTGAGGAAAAAACTCGTATTATTTATTGTGATTTTAGCAACGATTACATATACAACGACAGCGTTTTTCCTTTATGCGCTCTATCCATTGATTGAAGAGATGTTACCGTTTGAACAGATGGAATTTACAATTATCACCTTATGTTTAGGGGCAGCTTGGTCAGGGATTCTCGCCTTTTTTGCTGCAGGTTTTATTATCAAGCCTTTGCAAATGCTTGAACAATCAGCACTGCGTGCAGCCGAAGGGGATATCGATACAGATGTAGAAATATCAAAATCCGATGATGAAATTCGATCATTAGGGATTGCATTTTCATATATGCTCAATAATCTAAAGGATATGGTCACGCAAATTAATGAGAACTTTGAAGAAACGAATAAAAAGGTAGTAGCTATATCAAAAGAATCAAGTGTAGCTGCAGAGCAGGCTGAAGCGATTTCAAGAACGATTTCTGAAATCTCATTAGGGGCAGACAATTCTGCAGCATCGATTCAAGTAACGGCTGAATCGGTAGAGGATGTAATCGTCATTGCGCGTGAGGTTCAAGAAAAAGCGAATAAATCTGAGCAAGTTTCAAATGAATTAGTAGAAGATTTAAGTGATTCGCAAAAAGTCATTCATTCTCTTATCCAAGGCATCGAAAAATTATCGCATGACTCAGAGAATTCTCTACATACAGTTAAACGCCTCGAGGATCACGCAACAAAAGTTGAACAAATCATTCAGCTTGTTGGGGACATTGCAGCGCAAACGAACCTTCTAGCTTTAAATGCTTCGATTGAAGCGGCAAGAGCTGGTGAGCATGGAAAAGGTTTTGCTGTGGTAGCAGAGGAAGTACGAAAGTTAGCGGATGAGAGTGGCAAAGCCGTTCAAGGTATCTCAGAGCTTATTCAAAACATCCAAAGTGAAGTGAAAAGTGTAGTCGAGCAAATTTCAACTCAAGTAGAATCTGCGAAGGTCGAAATGAACAAAGGCTCTGAAACAAATCAAGTGATGGTTGAAATGGCAAAGACAGTAAATGAAATGGCTTCTTCTGTCGCAGCAATTACTGTATTGGTGGAGCAACAAATGCAAAGTGTCCAGCAAACATCAGCACAATCAGAGGAAGTTGCAGCAATTGCAGAAGAGACATCAGCAGGGGCTGAGGAAGTCGCAGCGGCAACAGAGCAACAAACGGCAGTGATAGAAAATGTGGAGCTGCTTGCTGGGGAATTAAAGGTTCAAGCAGAAAAGTTAAAAGGAACGATTACAAAATTCCATATTTCATAAGTAAATCTAGGTTTGGACAGGCTATGTCCGAACCTTTTTTTCTGATACTCTTTCCAGAAACAGTACTTCCTTTATTATTTTTAATGAATATGTCAAAATAAGTGCAGACGAATCTTAGGAGGAAGAGAATATGAGAGTAGCTATTGCATCAGACCATGGTGGTATGAATATTCGTGAAGAGATTAAATCGTTAATGAAAGAAATGAATATTGAGTTTGAAGACTTTGGGTGCGAGTGCCAGACATCTGTTGATTATCCGGATTATGCATTGCCAGTTGCTCAGAAAGTAGCAAATGGTGAATTTGATAAAGGAATTTTAATATGTGGAACTGGAATTGGCATGAGCATTGCTGCAAATAAAGTGAAAGGCATTCGCTGTGCACTTGTTCACGATACATTTAGTGCTAAAGCAACACGTGAACATAATGACAGCAATATGCTAGCGATGGGTGAAAGAGTCATCGGTCCAGGATTGGCGAGAGATATTGCGAAAATTTGGTTAATGACTGAATTTGAAGGTGGACGCCATGAAAACCGTGTTGCCAAAATCAAAAATTATGAAAACAACTAAGGAGAGAGATCATGGATACAGTTGAATCTAAATGGAAAAAAGAGGTTCAGAACATCCTTGACGAATTTTCTGAGAAAGTTTCTTTAAAAGGCAAAGTTGTTGTAATAGGTTGTAGCACTAGCGAAGTTGTTGGCAATGAGATCGGGACAGCGGGATCTGAGGAAGTAGCAGAGATGCTATTCGATGAACTGACAGCCTTTAGCGATATGCACGGGTGCGAGATTGTTTTCCAATGCTGTGAGCATTTAAATCGTGCACTAGTAATGAGTCGTAGACTTGCGGAATCAAAGGGATATGATGAGGTTAGCGTCGTTCCTGTGCGAAAAGCAGGAGGAGCGATGGCTACATACGCTTACAGCAAGCTAAGCGATGCCGTCGTTGTCGAATTCATACGAGCAGATGCTGGAATTGACATCGGCAATACATTGATTGGGATGCATTTAAAGCATGTTGCCGTACCGATCAGAACGAAGCAAAAAATGATCGGTAGCGCTCACGTCGTTCTTGCTACAACTAGACCAAAGTTAATTGGTGGAGGAAGAGCGTGTTATAAATAACAAAAAAGCTATTTACGTCATGTTATTGACAGTAAATAGCTTTTTTTGTGGAGAGTGACTTAATGAATCGATTAGAGTGTAAAGAACGGAATAATGTAAGTAGCGCAAATAATTATGGTAAAAACGTATATTTATCAATGTTTTTAACATGATTGTTCGGAAATTAATCGAAATAAATTTGTCAGAACAGTGCCGAAAAGGATGTGGACATGGTAAAATGAAATTGTTGTTTTTCGTATAATGGATCGATCAAAGGGAGGATTTAGAATGAAGCACTTAGCACAGCAAGATGAGCAAGTTTTTCAATCAATGCAAGATGAATTAAGTCGTCAACGTACTAAAATCGAATTGATCGCTTCTGAGAACTTCGTTAGTGAAGCGGTGATGGAAGCACAAGGATCTGTATTAACAAATAAATATGCTGAAGGCTACCCAGGTCGTCGTTATTATGGTGGCTGTGAGCATGTTGATGTTGTAGAAAACCTTGCTCGTGAGCGCGCAAAAGAAATCTTTGGTGCAGAGCATGTAAATGTTCAGCCGCATTCAGGTGCCCAAGCAAATATGGCTGTATATTTCACGATTCTTGAACAAGGCGATACCGTGCTTGGAATGAACCTTTCCCACGGAGGGCACTTAACACATGGAAGTCCAGTTAACTTCAGTGGAATTCAATACAATTTCGTAGAATATGGTGTAGATGAAACGACGCATCGTATCAATTATGAGGATGTTCGTGAAAAAGCGCTTCAGCATAAGCCTAAATTAATTGTTGCTGGTGCAAGTGCCTACCCACGTGCAATTGATTTCAAGAAATTCCGTGAAATTGCTGATGAAGTTGGTGCTTATTTAATGGTCGACATGGCGCATATTGCTGGGCTTGTTGCTGCTGGTTTGCATCAAAACCCTGTCCCATTTGCTGACTTTGTAACAACAACTACACATAAAACATTACGTGGCCCTCGTGGTGGAATGATTTTATGTAAAGAAGAATTCGCCAAGAAGATTGATAAATCAATTTTCCCTGGAATTCAAGGTGGCCCACTTATGCATGTGATCGCAGCAAAAGCTGTAGCATTTGGTGAAGCATTACAAAGTTCATTTAATGATTATGCAGCGAGCATCATTGAAAATGCAAAGCATTTAGCAGAGTCGTTAAAGAAAGAGGGCATTGAGTTAGTTTCAGATGGTACAGATAACCACCTATTACTTGTAGATTTACGCTCTTTAAACTTAACAGGTAAAGTTGCTGAGAAAGTATTAGATGAAATTGGTATTACTGTGAACAAAAACACAATTCCTTTCGATCCAGAAAGTCCATTTGTAACAAGTGGAATTCGAATTGGTACGGCTGCAGTTACATCCCGTGGGTTTATAAAAGAAGATATGGAAGAGATTGCTTCGATTATTGCTTTCACATTAAAGAACCATGAAGATGAGGCGAAGCTTAAAGAAGCGAGCGAACGTGTTGAACTTCTTACAAGCAAATTTATACTATATCCAGAAATATAAAGCATAGATCCAGCCCTAACAATGGGCTGGTTTTTGTATGACTTTTACCTTTTTGTAAGAGAATACATTTGAGTTGGATCGCAATCGTCGGAAGATTTAAAAATGATGATTTTATTACAATTATTTTATGCAGTTGCCCACCTCAATGTTTTTCTGTAAAATTAGACGAAGTGAAATCGAATAAACGTAGAAGGAGTGATCGAAAATGGGCAAGGTATATGTTTTTGACCATCCATTAATTCAACATAAGCTTACATACATTAGAGAAACAAAGACAGGAACGAAGGAATTTAGAGAGCTTGTTGATGAAGTTGCAACATTAATGGCATTTGAAATCACACGTGATTTGCCATTAGAGGAAATCGAAATAGAAACACCAGTATGCTTAACTAAATCAAATGTACTATCAGGGAAAAAACTTGGAATCATCCCAATTCTTCGTGCTGGAATTGGAATGGTTGATGGTATCTTAAAATTAATTCCAGCTGCAAAGGTTGGTCACGTAGGTTTATACCGTGATCCTGAAACGTTAAAGCCAGTTGAGTATTATGTAAAGCTTCCTAGCGATGTAGAAGAAAGAGATTTTATCGTTGTAGATCCAATGCTAGCAACAGGTGGTTCAGCAATTGAAGCGATTAATTCCTTGAAGAAACGCGGCGGGAAAAATATTAAATTTATGTGTTTAATTGCAGCACCTGAAGGGGTAGATGCAGTGAAGGAAGCACACCCAGATGTTGATATTTATATTGCAGCACTTGATGAGAAGTTAAATGACCATGGATATATCGTTCCAGGACTAGGGGATGCAGGAGACCGTCTATTTGGAACAAAATAAGAGTGGAGGTTGTTCGTAAGTGAAACATCCGATTAAAGTAATGACGATCTTTGGTACGAGGCCAGAAGCAATTAAGATGGCACCGCTTGTACTTGAATTGCAAAAGCGCTCGGATCAATTTGAATCGATTGTTACAGTTACAGCTCAGCATAGAGAAATGCTTGATCAAGTACTATCCATTTTTAATATTAAGCCAGATCATGATTTAAATATTATGAAGGATCGCCAAACGTTGATCGATGTAACGACTCGTGGATTAGAAGGTTTAGATCGTATTATGAAAGAAGTTAAACCAGACATTGTCCTTGTGCATGGTGACACAACTACGACATTTATTGCTAGTTTAGCAGCATTTTATAACCAAATCCCGGTTGGGCATGTAGAAGCAGGCTTGCGTACATGGAATAAGTATTCGCCATTCCCAGAAGAAATGAACCGTCAGCTAACAGGGGTCATTGCTGATTTACATTTTGCACCAACGATGCAGGCAGGACAAAATTTACTGAATGAAGGCAAGAATGGTGAGCGTATCTTTACCACAGGTAATACTGCTATTGATGCTTTAAAAACAACAGTAAAAGAAAAGTATGAGCATGATGTTTTAGAGCGCCTTGGAAACGATCGCCTTGTGCTATTAACTGCACATCGACGTGAGAACCTAGGTGAACCTATGCGTAATATGTTCAAAGCGATTAAGCGAATGGTGGAAGAGCAAGGGGATATTCAAGTTGTCTATCCTGTTCATTTAAACCCTGTTGTTCGTGAGACTGCAGCTGAAATTCTAGGTAATGATCCGAGAATCCATTTGATTGAACCTTTAGACGTCATTGATTTTCATAACTTTGCTTCTAGAGCCCATTTGATTTTAACGGATTCCGGTGGAGTACAAGAGGAAGCACCTTCTCTAGGTGTTCCAGTGCTTGTCCTGAGAGATACAACGGAGCGTCCAGAAGGAATTCAAGCAGGCACATTAAAACTTGCAGGTGTCGAAGAGGAGACAATTTATCATCTAGCAACTGAGCTTTTAACGAATAGTGCTGAATATGAAAAAATGGCAAAGTCAGTGAATCCGTATGGTGATGGCCATGCTTCTGCTCGAATTTGTGAAGCAATTCGTTATCACTTTAATCAAACAGCCGAACGACCAGAAGAATTTAACCCAATGTAAACAAAGGGGATCGAGAAAACACTCTCGATCTCTTTTTTTGATACATCAGAAAGTATAAAATCTCTTCATGAAAGGAAGAAATATTATTTTCTTGGCTGTTTTGTATGAAAGTATTGATTCTTCAACTAGGACGAGACAACGATTCCGTGGCAAAAGCATCATAGCAAATCCCCAGGAAGTTGAAGAGTTACTTACAAAGAAGCGCCCCTTAGAAAGGATACTTGAAGATATTTGTAGTGAAAACCCCATTTTAATGCATCAGCAAGTAATTCATCTAATTCCCAAAGGTATAATTGCTCCAACTATAAGAATCTTTCCCGAAATCCAACGTTCTATTTAAACGATGAGCATCCAATGAATATCAAAAGATTTAATAGAAGATGATAAGAAAAATGCAATTTCTGACGGTAGAGGGGGCAATGAGTTGAAGCAGCTTTTGAATAAAGTTTTAATGGTGTCGGTATTCTTTTTTATACAGAATACAGCAGTTGTGGCGAATGGGGGTGGAATGCCACCACTTCCAGATGAAACAATTACTGCGATTATTGTATTGAAAGATACAAGCTCTATAGAAGAAGTTAAAGAAGCGCTCATTGACGGTTCAGTGAAGATTCGTCATCAGTTTCAGCATATATTTAAAGGATTTTCAGTAGAAGGAAAGCATTCTCATATTAGCAAATTAACCAATATAGCCGATGTCGAAGAAGTTTCACCTATACAAACGTATCAAGTGCAAAGTTCAGATAATATTGCTTTGATCGGTGGGGAGGCAATTAGAGGCTATTTTGATCCTAATAATAAGAGGTTGACTGGTAAAGGAGTGAAGGTTGGAATTATCGATACTGGAATCGATTACAATCATCCAGACCTTAGGAGAAATTATCAAAGAGGCAAGGATTTAGTAGACTTGGATGATGATCCAATGGAAACGAGGTCGACAGCGACAGGTAATACACTTCATGGTACACATGTTGCTGGAATCATTGCAGCAAACGGTAAAGTAACGGGAGTTGCACCTGAAGCAGATCTCATTGCCTATCGAGCGCTAGGACCTGGTGGAAGCGGGACGACGGAGCAAGTCATTGCCGCTATAGAAGCAGCAATAGAAGATAGAGTGGATGTGTTGAACTTATCGCTAGGAAACAATGTTAATGGACCTGATTTACCGATTAGTTTAGCTTTGAATAAAGCGGTTGATCATGGAATTGTAGCAGTTGTTTCATCAGGAAATGCCGGACCGGATATATGGACTGTTGGCTCACCTGGAACAGCAAGTAAAGCTATTTCTGTTGGTGCCTCAACGCCTATTTTACATATTCCCACAATTGAAGTGAACGGAACGAGTTTTCGATTAAAGCTAATGCAAGGATCGGTAGATTGGAACTTATCGAAATCCTTTCAATTAGTAGATGGTAAAAGTGGTTATGAAGGCGATGTTACACAGGTTGATCGCAAAATTGTCCTAATTGAAAGAGGGGACATCACTTTCACAGAAAAAGCGTTTAATGCAGAGAAGAATGGGGCTGTGGGTGTAATCATCTATAATAATAGCCCTGGTCCATATGAAGGAAACTTGGATGTTGAATTAAAAATCCCTGTTGCTTCAATCTCAAAAGAAGACGGAGAAAAGCTGAAAACGTTCTTACAAAAAAAGAGCCCATTTGTTGCATCAAATATAATAGAAGAAAAGGATCTCATTGCAGATTTCAGTTCAAGAGGACCGGTGACAGGCACTTGGGAAATCAAACCTGATGTTGTAGCGCCGGGTGTTGCCATAAATAGTACAGTACCAGGTGGCTATATTGCTTTACAAGGCACATCAATGGCGGCTCCACATGTTGCCGGGGCGTGTGCGCTATTAAAGCAAGCGCATCCCGAATGGATACCAGGGCAAATAAAGGCGGCTTTGATGAATACGGCAACCACCTTATTAAATGATCAAGGGGAATTATACCGAACATATGAGCAAGGAGCAGGTAGGATTAATGTGAAAGATGCATTGATCACAAAATCTTTAATCTACCCAGCTAGTCTTCATTTCGGTCGTTTTCAATTAAAGGAAGATCACCATCAACATGAAGCAACGATTACCGTAGAAAATATAGGAGATAAAGATAAGAAGTATACGATACAAATGCCAAAAGCCATTGATGGCATCAAGTGGAAAATACCGATGTCCTTTTACGTAAAACAAGGCGAGAAGAAAAAAGTTAAGCTATCAGTGACAGTGGAACCATCCTTAATGAAGGATAAAGTGAAAGATGGAATCTTGACAGTCATTGCAGATGGTCGAGAGATTCATATTCCTTATTTATTTGTTTTAGAAGAACCAAATTATCCTAGAGTTATGGGGTTTTCGATTCAAAAGGGAGATTCCCCTGATAAGATACGTTATGAGGCGTATCTACCTGGTGGTGCAGATGAATTTGGAATAGCTCTATTTGATTATGAAAGTTTGGAATTCATTAGCTATCTTGATTGGCAAAGAAATGTACGTAAAGGACAGCTGAAAAAAGAAGTGGATCGGAGTCGCCTACCTGACACAGGATTTTACATTTTGAAGGTGTTTTCAAGAAAAGGTTCTCAGGAAGATATCATTGAGTCACATTTGTTGTTGACACCATCTGGAGAGTTGTCAGCTGAACGGAAGAAAAACGAATGATGCACCTTGTAACAGAAAATCCCATGCGTTTCAATGACTAGAATTATTTTAATTATGAAAACTTTGTGAACTTGGGAAATAGGAAGATTTGGTTGTGAACTTTTTAACACTAAACGCATTGACATTGACATGGTGCTATTGTATGCTTACAAAGGATATAATTGATAGGGTTTACAAAAAAATGTGCAAACATTTTTTCCACTTCTGCACAATGCTAAAGTGATCTATCACTGCCCCGAAATCCACCTACCAATCTCAATGGAGATTGTCTAATTTGCGAAAAAAGACCATCGTTTTTTATGGACGATTGGCTCTAAAGTACACGCAGTTTTCACCTTATTATTGATTTATAAACTGTCAAGGAAATTAGTAATCGTTTCCATTTTCGCATTTTTCACTCATTTAGGATTACGGGTGGTCTATTTTCGGTATCACTTCAAAACAGGAGATCAGTTATAATGCCTGAGTTCTATGCAATGTTTGCAAGACAACGTAAGTATATGTTCTACCTGTTAGCGATTTATGTGCTTGGCTGGGGATTTACTCCGTACCAATCTGTCTTTTTAGGATTAGTCATTGGGACAAGCTTAAGTATGTTCAATTTATGGCTGTATATTCGAAAGATTGACCAGTTTGGAGAAGCGATCGTAAAAGGTAGGAGAATGGGCTCCCTTGGGATGCTATCCCGAATGGCTACAGCAGTACTAGCTGTTGTCATCGCTACTAAATACCCAGAACATGTGCACTTAATTAGCATAATAGTGGGATTAATGACAGTTTATATTGTCATTATGATAGATTTTATGTTCCAGACTATTTTTAAACGCAATTAGCAAGGGAGAGAGGTGAAAACTTTTGAATCATGAAGCTCCTATGATAAAAATTATGGGTCTTTGGTTTAATATGTCCAATGTACTCATGATCACTGTGGCAGCAGCAATTACGCTACTAATTGCCGTCATATGTACTCGTAACCTTTCTATGAAACCTACTGGTAAACAGAACTTTATCGAATGGGTTATGGACTTTGTGAAAAATATTATTGGCAGCTCAATGGATTGGAAGACAGGTGGAAGATTCCATGTCCTTGGACTAACCCTAATTATGTTTATCTTTGTATCCAACATGTTAGGTCTACCATTTGCCGTTGTCATTGGACACGATTTATGGTGGAAGTCACCAACAGCAGACCCAACCGTTACGTTAACCCTTGCGGCGATGGTAATCGGTTTATCTCATTACTACGGTATTAAGATGAAAGGGTTTAAAGGTTATGGTGCCGATTTCTTCAAACCGAAGAAATTTATGTTCCCACTTAAAGTGGTTGAAGAATTCTCTAACACATTAACGTTAGGTCTTCGTCTCTACGGGAATATCTACGCAGGGGAAATTCTATTAACTCTGTTAGCAGGATTAGGTACAACTTGGTTTTTTGGAACGATATTAGCCATTCCATTAGCCGTTGTATGGCAAGGATTCTCCGTGTTTATCGGTTCGATCCAAGCGTTCATCTTTACTCTTTTAGCAATGGTCTACATTTCACATAAAGTGAGTGACGATCATTAATATATTTCATGTTCAAATCTTTGGACAACTAAAATAAAAAACTATTCAATTTCAAGGAGGAAATACAAATGGGTGCAATAGCAGCAGCAATCGCAATTGGTTTAGCAGCATTAGGTGCAGGTTTAGGTAACGGATTAATCGTTTCTCGTACAGTGGAAGGGATCGCTCGTCAACCAGAAGCTCGTGGTATGCTTCAATCTACAATGTTTATCGGGGTAGCTTTCGTTGAGGCGATTCCAATCATGGCGGTTGTTATCGCGTTCATGGTAATGGGTTCTTAATTGCTATAAGAATAAAAAATGGCGAAGATTATCGAAAGGAAAGCTTCGCCATTCCTTTATGTCAAAATTTGCAACAATTTAGTCATTTCCTTGTGAAAGACTCTTGATAGATTAAGTTATAGTGGACGATAACTGAAGGGAGTGAATCCGTCGTGCTGATCAATTTAGATAGTTTTGTATTAGGTGCATCTCAAGAAGCATTTAATGGTGGTGACATCCTATTTACAATCTTTACATTCTCACTTTTAATGTTTTTGATTTATAAGCTAGCATGGGGTCCATTAATGGGCATGATGCAAAAGCGTGAAGAGCATATTGCAAATGAGATTGATGAGGCAGAAAAAAGTAACACTGAAGCGATGAAGTATTTAGAAGAGCAACGTGCACTTTTAAAAGAAGCTCGTACAGAAGCGCAAAGTCTGATTGAAAATGCGAAAAAGCAAGCTGAAGTTCAGCGTCAAGAAATTGCTGCACAAGCTCAAGAGGAAGCAAACCGTATGAAGCAATCTGCATTGCTTGAAATCGAGCAGCAGAAAGAGCAAGCGGTTGCAGCCATTCGTGAGCAAGTGGCATCACTTTCAGTACTTATTGCTTCTAAAGTTATTGAAAAAGAATTAAATGAAAATGATCAAGAACAACTTATTAACGAATACATTCAAGAGGCAGGAGAAAGACGATGACGGGTTCTATGGTAGCAAAACGCTACGCGTTAGCTCTTTTCCAGCTTGCGAATGAGCGTCAGCTTCTAGACCAAATGGAAGATGAGCTTCGTGCAGTTAAAGTTGTAGTAACAGAAAGCGAGGAGCTTTCATTAGTATTGAAGTCTCCTAAAATCTCTGTGCAAAAGAAGAAAGAAATGGTCAAGGATGCGTTTGCATCATTGAATGAATATGTTTTAAACACATTATTAATCTTAGTTGAACGCCATCGTGAAAATGAAATTGCTAGTGTTGTCGATTCATTTGTAGAATTAGCGAATGAAGCAAGAGGAGTTGCTGATGCTAAAGTATACAGCGTCCGTCCTTTAACAGACGTTGAACGCAGTACTCTTTCAACTACATTTGCACAAAAAGTAGGCAAACAAGCACTGCATATTGAGAATATCGTAGATTCGAACTTACTTGGCGGAGTGAAGATCCGAATTGGTAACACAATTTTCGATGGAACACTACGTGGTAAATTAGATCGATTAGAGCGTCAATTGTTAAGCTAAAGATTCGTAGATAGGGGTGAAACTCATGAGCATCAAAGCTGAAGAAATCAGTGCACTGATAAAAAAGCAAATTGAGAACTATCAGTCAGAAATTCAAGTAAGTGATGTTGGTACAGTTATCTCTGTAGGTGACGGTATCGCACGTGTTCATGGCCTCGACAATGTCATGGCTGGAGAACTTGTTGAATTTAAAAATGGCGTTATGGGTATGGCACAAAACCTTGAAGAGAATAACGTCGGTATCATTATTTTAGGACCTTTCACAGAAATCCGTGAAGGTGACGAAGTTCGTCGTACAGGTCGCATCATGGAAGTTCCAGTTGGGGAAGAGTTAATCGGTCGTGTTGTTAACCCACTAGGACAACCAGTAGATGGTATGGGCCCACTTAATACAACAAAATCACGTCCAATCGAGAGCGCAGCTCCAGGAGTAATGGATCGTAAATCCGTTCATGAGCCGTTGCAAACTGGTATTAAAGCGATTGATGCACTTGTACCAATCGGACGTGGTCAACGTGAATTAATCATTGGAGACCGTCAAACGGGTAAAACATCTGTTGCAATCGATACAATCTTGAATCAAAGAGATCAAGATATGATCTGTATTTACGTTGCAATCGGTCAAAAAGAATCAACTGTACGAAATGCAGTTGAAACATTACGTAAAACTGGTGCTCTAGATTACACAATCGTTGTAACAGCATCTGCATCTCAACCTGCTCCATTACTATACTTAGCTCCTTATGCTGGTGTAACAATGGGTGAAGAATTCATGTACAACGGTAAACACGTATTAGTTGTATACGATGATTTAACGAAGCAAGCAGCAGCTTATCGTGAATTATCATTACTATTACGTCGTCCTCCAGGTCGTGAAGCATATCCAGGGGATGTATTCTACTTGCACAGCCGCCTATTAGAGCGTGCAGCAAAACTTAGCGATGCAAAAGGTGCTGGTTCAATTACAGCATTACCGTTCATTGAAACACAAGCTGGGGACGTATCTGCATACATTCCTACAAACGTTATTTCAATCACTGACGGGCAAATTTTCTTACAGTCTGATCTATTCTTCTCTGGCGTACGTCCAGCGATTAACCCAGGTCTTTCTGTATCACGTGTTGGTGGATCTGCGCAAATTAAAGCAATGAAAAAAGTTGCTGGTACGTTGCGTCTTGACCTAGCTTCATTCCGTGAATTAGAATCATTTGCTCAGTTCGGTTCAGATCTTGATAAAGCAACTCAAGCGAAACTTAACCGTGGTGCTCGTACAGTTGAAGTATTAAAACAAGACTTAAACAAGCCGTTAAAAGTAGAAAAGCAAGTTGCTATTCTATACGCTTTAACTCGTGGATTCTTAGATGATGTCCCAGTTCAAGATATTACGCGCTTTGAGTCTGAGTACTTAAGCTGGTTAGATCACAACCGTAAAGATTTGTTAGACCATATTGCGACGACGAAAGAACTTCCTGCAGATGACGATTTCGCAGCTGCAATCAATGAGTTCAAAAAATCGTTCGTTCCATCTGAGTAATACAGTTGGTTTTCCTTGGATTAACAAATATTTATAAGGGTGGTGAGAAACTGTGGCATCATTACGCGACATAAAAAATCGTATAAATTCTACAAAGAAAACGAGTCAGATCACAAAGGCGATGCAGATGGTATCTGCTGCGAAGCTTAACCGTGCGGAGTTAAATGCAAAAGCATTTGTTCCTTACATGGAGAAGATTCAAGAAGTTACTGCGTCTATTGCTAGTGGTAGCAATGACATAACGCATCCAATGCTATTAAATCGTCCCGTTAAGAAAACAGGCTATTTAGTTATCACATCTGATCGTGGCCTTTGTGGTGCATACAATAGTAACGTTTTACGTAAAGTTCAACAAACAATTGATCGTCGTCATAAGTCATCTGATGAATATGCTATCATTGCAATTGGACGTAAAGGACGCGATTTCTTTAAAAAGCGTGGTATGAACGTCATTCTAGATATCATTGGAATTGCCGATCAACCATCTTTTACAGAAATTAAAGACATTACAAGCAAAACAGTTGGCATGTTTGCAGACGAAACTTTCGATGAGCTTTACCTCTACTACAGTCACTATGTAAGTGCTATGACTCAAGAAGTAACAGAGCAGAAGCTATTGCCACTTTCTGAAATTGAATCACAGACTACGGTCACTTCTTATGAATTCGAACCGAACGCTGAGGAGATTTTGGAAGTATTATTACCGCAATATGCTGAGAGCTTAATTTACGGTGCTTTATTAGATAGTAAAGCAAGCGAGCATGCTGCAGTTATGACTGCAATGAAGAGTGCAACTGATAATGCAAATGACCTTATCAGCTCACTTAGTCTTAGTTATAACCGTGCTCGTCAGGCAGCCATCACACAAGAAATTACTGAAATTGTTGGTGGAGCAGCAGCATTAGAATAGAATCTATTGATCGAAATATATACAGTATAAAGCGTCGTTTTGTCGTGAACGATCTGGTGACGCTTTATACAATTGGAATTTAGGAGGGAAAAAGATGAGCAAAGGACGCGTTCTACAGGTTATGGGTCCGGTTGTTGACGTAAAGTTCGAGAGCGGTCATCTTCCAGCGATCTATAACGCTTTACAGATTAAGAACGAAGCGCGTAATGAATCCGAAGTTGACATCAACTTAACCCTTGAAGTTGCCCTTCATTTAGGTGATGATACTGTACGTGCTATCGCGATGTCTACTACTGACGGTTTAACTCGTGGTAGTGAAGTTGTTGACTTAGGTACAGCTATTTCTGTACCAGTTGGTGACGTTACACTTGGTCGTGTATTCAATGTTCTAGGTGAAACAATTGACCTTGATCCAAAAATCGAAGGTGATGTACGCCGCGACGCGATTCATAGAGAAGCGCCAAAGTTTGAACAGTTATCTACAGAAGTTGAAATCCTTGAAACAGGTATTAAAGTTGTTGACTTACTTGCACCTTACATCAAAGGTGGAAAAATCGGATTATTCGGTGGTGCCGGTGTAGGTAAAACAGTATTAATCCAAGAGTTAATCAATAACATCGCTCAAGAGCACGGCGGTATCTCTGTATTCGCTGGTGTTGGAGAGCGTACTCGTGAAGGAAACGACTTATACCATGAGATGACTGACTCAGGTGTAATTAAGAAAACAGCAATGGTATTCGGACAAATGAACGAGCCACCTGGAGCACGTATGCGTGTTGCCTTAACTGGTTTAACAATGTCAGAGTACTTCCGTGATGAGCAAGGACAAGACGTTCTTTTCTTCATGGATAACATCTTCCGTTTCACACAAGCAGGTTCTGAGGTTTCTGCCCTTTTAGGTCGTATGCCTTCAGCCGTTGGTTACCAGCCAACTCTTGCTACAGAAATGGGTAAATTACAAGAGCGTATCACGTCTACGAATGTTGGTTCTGTTACATCGATCCAAGCGATCTATGTACCTGCCGATGACTATACGGATCCAGCTCCTGCAACAACTTTCGCTCACTTAGATGCAACAACAAACTTAGAGCGTAAGCTTTCTGAAATGGGTATCTACCCTGCGGTTGACCCATTAGCTTCTACATCTCGTGCACTTTCTCCTGAAGTAGTTGGAGAAGAGCATTATGCAGTAGCTCGTCAAGTACAACAAACGTTACAACGTTATAGAGAATTACAAGATATCATCGCGATCCTTGGTATGGACGAACTAAGTGATGAGGACAAGCTAGTCGTAGCACGTGCTCGTCGTGTTCAATTCTACTTATCGCAAAACTTCCACGTTGCTGAACAATTCACTGGTCAGCCAGGTTCATATGTACCTGTAAAAGAAACAGTTAGCGGCTTCAAGGAAATCCTTGAAGGTAAATACGATCATCTTCCAGAAGATGCGTTCCGTTTAGTTGGTCGCATTGAAGAAGTAATCGAAAATGCGAAGAAAATGGGCGTAGAGGTCTAATTTTAA
Source organism: Niallia sp. CD-39 (assembly GCF_059874745.1). Taxonomy (NCBI): domain Bacteria; kingdom Bacillati; phylum Bacillota; class Bacilli; order Caryophanales; family Bacillaceae; genus Niallia; species Niallia sp. CD-39. The sequence goes on from NZ_JCBCPS010000002.1 coordinate 341,185, forward strand.
GACCAGGAGGGTAAAAAATGAAGACGTTTAAAGTCAGTGTTGTTACTCCTGATGGCCCGGTGTATGAATCAGATGTGGAAATGGTAAGTACGAAAGCCGGGAGTGGTGAGCTTGGTATTTTAGCTGGTCACATTCCAATGGTTGCTCCATTACAAATTGGTGCTGTACGTTTAAAGAAGGAAGGAACGACTGAATATGTCGCTGTTAGCGGTGGTTTTCTAGAAGTTCGCCCTGACAAAGTAACGATCCTAGCTCAATCAGCTGAAGCTGCTGAGCAAATCGATATCGAACGTGCAAAAAATGCAAGACAACGAGCGGAACAGCGCTTGAACGACTCAAAACGAGAAAATGTTGATTTTCGTCGTGCTGAGCTATCACTTCAACGTGCAGTAAACCGTATTAACGTTCACGAACGTAATTTTTAATAAAAAGCCTTCCGCTGATATGGCGGAAGGCTTTTTTGTATGCTGAATACAGATGAAAGTCGACGGAAGTATGGTGAAGCTATCGGAAACAACATTTTATTTTACATAAAAAACAATAAATTAAAAAATTTGAAATAAAGTTGTTGAAATGAGCCTGAAGTTATTGATATAACTCCTAAAGTTGTTGAAATGAGCCTAAAGTATTTGATATAAGTACTCACTAATTAGTTCCGATTTCCATTTATTATTGGAAGAGAGTAAAATAGTGTATTTCGTTAATCTATTTTACCGAAATAATAATACCACATGCAGAATTTGTAGAATTGTTGACATTAATCACTGACAAATTTGTAGGAATGAGTTTGAATAAAGGTAAGTGGAATGCAAATTTTTTTCTATGATTGAAAAAGAAAATGTATATCATTCTCTTTAAAATGAAATGTTTAGGAGAATTTCCACTAATAACCGATGGTTTATCGACACTCGTTTCTATCAATGTTATAATGAATACGGTTACAAGTTTTAATATTTTGATTTTTTCGCCATAGGGGGGTCTGCATGGATCTGTGGAATGTATATCAAAATAGTTATTTAATTGTGTTTATCTTCTTGTGTTTAGGAATTTTATTACCAATTGTAGCTTTGTTTTTAGGGAAATTATTGCGTCCTTACAAACCTTCTCAAGCAAAGTATACAACGTATGAAAGTGGAATTGAGCCTTTCCATGATTCAAGGGTTCAATTCAATGTGAGGTATTACATTTTTGCATTATTGTTTGTTATTTTTGATGTTGAAACCGTATTTCTTTATCCGTGGGCAGTTGCCTATGAAAAACTCGGAATATTCGCATTGATTGAAATGTTGATATTCGTATTTATGCTTATTATTGGGCTAGTATATGCATGGAAAAAGAAGGTGCTGAAATGGATTTAAAAGTAGAAAATATTTCACCACAAGAGTTAGAAGAACTGCAAAGAAATGTATTTACTGCAACATTAGAACAGATAAAAGCTTGGGCACGGAGTAATTCATTATGGCCAATGACCTTCGGGCTTGCTTGTTGTGCCATTGAAATGATGGGTGTTGGATCTGCACATTATGATTTAGATCGGTCAGGCTCATTTTTTCGTACATCCCCACGTCATTCAGATGTGATGATTGTGTCTGGTACAGTGACAAAGAAAATGGCACCGATTGTTCGTCGATTGTATGATCAAATGCCAGAACCAAAGTGGGTAATTGCGATGGGATCGTGCGCAACAGCTGGTGGTCCATATGTAAAATCGTATTCGGTAGTTAAGGGTGTTGATCAAGTTGTTCCTGTTGATGTTTACATACCTGGATGCCCTCCGAACCCGGCAGCATTAATTTATGGCATCAACAAGTTGAAAGAAAAAATACGATACGAGGCGAAGACTGGGAAGAAGGTGATCTAACCAATGAGTGGGGAGAAGGACCTTGATCAAATAAAGAAAGAGGCAGCGGCAAAAGCCAAGGCGGCAGCTCTAGCAAAAATGAAGGCGAAAGAATCTGAGGCATCAGCTGAGGAAGAGCCATTAGATATCGCAAAGCAAAAAGCGGCAGCAGCGGCAAAAGCCAAGGCGGCAGCTCTAGCAAAAATGAAGGCGAAAGAATCTGAGGCATCAGCTGAGAAAGAGCCATTAGATATCGCAAAGCAAAAAGCGGCAGCAGCGGCAAAAGCCAAGGCGGCAGCTTTAGCAAAAATGAAGGCGAAGGAATCCGAGGCATCATCCGAGGAAGAGCCATTAGAAATCGCAAAGCAAAAAACAGCAGCAGCGGCAAAAGCCAAGGCGGCAGCTCTAGCAAAAATGAAGGCGAAGCAATCTGAAGCATCGACTGAGGAAGAGCCATTAGATATCGCAAAGCAAAAAGCGGCAGCAGCGGCAAAAGCCAAGGCAGCAGCGCTAGCAAAAATGAAGTCGAAGCAATCTGAAGCATCGACTGAGGAAGAGCCATTAGATATCGCAAAGCAAAAAGCAGCAGCAGCGGCAAAAGCCAAGGCAGCAGCGCTAGCAAAAATGAAGTCGAAGGAATCGGAAGCATCAGCTGAGAAAGAGCCATTAGATATCGCAAAGCAAAAAGCGGCAGCGGCGGCAAAAGCCAAGGCAGCAGCAGCGGCGAAAGCAAAAGCTGGAGCAACCGGTGCAACAGACGAAGAGAAGGCAAAGGCAATCGCAGCGGCAAAGGCCAAAGCAGCAGCTGCGGCGAAAGCAAAAGCTGGAGAAACCGGTACAACAGACGAAGAGAAAGCTAAGGCAATTGCAGCAGCAAAAGCGAAGGCAGCAGCGGCGGCAAATGCAAAATTAGGTGGAGCAAAGCAACCTGAGTCTACCCCCGAAGAAATCTCATCTAAAAACCAACCATTGCTTGATAAATATGTGAAGTGTATTAAGGAAAATCTCGGTGAAGATTCTTTAGAAGACTTCTATATTAATAGATTATCAAAAGATGTTCCTACCTTAGTAACAACACCTGAGACTTATTACAAAGTAGCGGAGTTTTTGAAATACAACGAGCAATTAGGATTCGACTACTTGTCAGAACTACATGCTACAGATTTTGAAACCCATATGGAAGTATACAGTCATCTTTATTCTTACAAAAACAACCAACCGGTCGCGCTAAAGGTAAAGATTTCTCGTGAAAAACCGCGAATCTCTTCATTGCAACCGTTATGGCAGGGTGCGAATTGGCCAGAATGTGAAGCTTATGATCTGTTAGGCGTTCATTTCGAAGGGCATCCAGACCTTTACAGGATATTCCTCGGTGAAAAATGGGTCGGATACCCTCTGAGGAAAGATTATGAGCCATACGATGTGGAGGTGTAGCAGTTGATTAGAACGGAAGAGATGCTATTAAATGTTGGGCCTCAGCATCCAAGTACACATGGCGTGTTCCGCCTAGTTGTCAAAATTGATGGAGAAATCATAACGGAGGCTAAGCCTGTAATTGGGTACTTGCATCGTGGTACAGAAAAGATTGCTGAAGATCTTCAATTTACACAGATTATTCCTTATACTGATCGTCTCGATTACTTGGCGGCTATGACAAATAACTATGTTCTCTGCCATGCAGTAGAAACGATGATGAATATTGAAATCCCTGAAAGAGCTGAGTATATCCGGATTATCACGATGGAATTAGGCAGAATAGCGAGCCATCTTGTATGGTGGGGAACGTATTTACTAGACTTAGGTGCGACGAGTCCATTTCTATATGCATTTAGAGAAAGAGAAATGATCATAAATCTATTAAATGAGATTTCTGGTGGGAGGCTTACCTTTAACTATATGCGTGTAGGTGGAGTGAAATGGGATGCCCCAGAAGGCTGGATTGAAAAAGTAGAAGAGTTTATCCCATATATGAGAGAACAGTTAAAAGGCTATCACCAATTGGTAACTGGGAATGAAATCTTTATGAATCGCGTGAAAGGTGTGGGGGCGTATACACGAGAAGATGCACTCCAATACTCTTTAAGTGGTGCAAACTTGCGTTGTACTGGCGTGAAATGGGATTTAAGAAAAGATGAACCCTATTCAATCTATGATCGATTTGATTTTGACGTCCCAGTGGAAGAAGGCGGCGACGCGTGGGCAAGGTATCATGTTCGAACTCGAGAAATTGAAGAGTCGCTAAAAATTTTAGATCAAGCAACACAGCAATTTCCTAAAGAAGGACCATTCATGGCGAAGGTTCCAAAAATCATTAAACCACCAAAGGGAGAAGCGTTTGTCAGAATTGAATCTCCACGTGGAGAAATCGGCTGTTACATTGCAAGTGATGGAAAAAAAGAACCTTATCGACTAAAGTTTCGAAGACCTTCTTTTTATAATTTGCAAATATTACCGAAGTTATTGAAAGGCCAAAACATGGCAAACCTCATTGCGATCTTAGGAGCAATTGATATTGTTCTTGGGGAGGTGGATGGCTAATGATTCAAAACCTTTTGAATGCAGAGGCTGGCCTTGTAAACTTTTTAGTATTTTTCTTACTAGCAACTGTGCTTTTACTAGTTGTTTTAGGATTTGTTACATATGCCATTTTAGCTGAACGTAAAGTAATGGGATTTATGCAGCTTCGCCACGGACCTAGCCAAGTTGGTGGACGCTGGGGACTGTTGCAAACAGTAGCGGATGTTTTAAAGCTACTTATTAAAGAGGATACGATTCCTAAAGTGGCAGATCGACCGCTCTTTATTTTGGCTCCGGTGATTGCATTTACTCCAGCCTTTATGGTGCTGGCGGTAATACCTTTTACTGATAAATTTCAGTTTGCTGATATTGGCGTAGGCTTGCTTTATTATATTGCAGTATCAGGATTAACGACTTTAGGTGTAGTGACAGCTGCATGGGCATCGAATAATAAATATTCATTGCTTGGAGGTATGCGTGCAGCAGCGCAAATGATCTCATATGAAATTCCCCTTGTTATGTCAGTTGTTGGGGTTGTCCTTTTAACGGGTAGTTTGAACCTTAACGACATAGTGGCAGCACAAGAGAACGTATGGTTTATCGTCTTGCAGCCTATAGCCTTTGTAGTGTTTTTTATCGCAGCAATTGCAGAGTTAAACCGTGTTCCATTTGACTTAGCCGAATCTGAATCAGAATTAGTTGCTGGATTTCATGTCGAATATTCAGGTTTCCGATGGGCATTCTTTATGCTCGCTGAATATGTTTATCTCTTTGCGATGTCGGCATTGATTACAGTCATATTCCTAGGTGGATGGCTACCATTACCGTTCTTAGGATTTATTCCATCCGCAGTATGGTTTGCGCTAAAGTTCTCAGTCGTGATCTTTGTGCTCGTTTGGTTCCGCGTCACGTTCCCTAGGCTTCGAGCGGACCAGCTAATGGAATTTGGATGGAAGGTATTATTACCAGTAGCATTAGCAAATATTTTCTTAACCGCGATTGCAAAAGAGATTTTTTCTCTATTCTAAAAGGAAAACCTGCTCTTTTCTTATACGTACATCCTCAAATAATTAGGGGGGAATGATATGCTCGGATTAACGAAAGGTTTAGCATATACGTTAAAAAACTTAACTCGTAAAAAGGTAACCTATGATTATCCAAATGAGCCGATACCTCTTCCAGACCGTTTTAGAGGGATCCAAAAGTTCTATCCTGAAAAATGCATCGTATGCAACCAATGTTCAAATATATGTCCGACTGATTGCATTCAATTAACAGGAAGAAAACATCCTGATCCAACGAAAAAAGGAAAAATCATAGAAACGTATGATATTAACTTTGAAATTTGTATTTTATGTGATCTTTGTACAGAGGTTTGTCCGACAGAGGCGATCATTATGACAAACAACTTTGAACTTGCAGAATATAGTAGGGATGAACTATTTAAAAATCTTCAGTGGCTTGATGAGAATGATGAGAACATACGGAAGGTGAATAAGCCATGATGACAGGTGAATTTTTAGCCTTTGTGGGCCTTGGTATTGTCGCGATCATTGGAGGCGTTCTATTAATCCACTTAAAGAAAGTCGTCCATATGGTCGTGGCGCTTGTTTTTACATTTATCAGCATCGCAGGCATTTATGTCCTTCTATCTGCTGAATTTATTGCGGTTGTTCAAATCCTCATTTATTCTGGTGCGATTACGATCATCATGCTGTTTGGCATCATGCTCACGAATCATAATGATCAAAGTGAACCGAAGGTGAGTATTTGGAGAAGGTTGTTTTTGATTATGGGAATAGCAGGCTTTGGAATTGCCATTTATGCAGGTATATATAATTTAGAATTCCCTGCCGCAGATGCAAATTTACATGTGAACAATACCGAACAAATAGGAATAGCGATTTATTCAAAGTACATCATCCCGTTTGAATTAACATCGGTCATTCTATTGGTTGCCTTGATCGGAGCCATTGTTCTTGCGAAACGAGACGATAAGGAGGCGGATCAAGAATGAGCTCAATCCCTTTATCCGCATACTTAGCACTCGCACTTATTCTTTTTTGCATCGGACTATACGGGTCTTTAACAAAACGGAATATCGTGATCGTGTTAATTTCAATTGAGCTAATGCTCAATGCTGTAAATATAAATCTAGTTGCATTTAGTAAGCACGGAATGATGCCATCAATTGATGGTCAAGTGTTTGCCTTGTTTGCGATTGCTGTAGCAGCAGCTGAAGCAGCTGTTGGGCTGGCAATCTTAATAGCGCTCTATCGAAATCGAAAAACGGTTAATGTAGACGAAATGAATGTATTGAAGAATTAATTGTTCAAGGTGAAGATGTTCGTCTCAATCTATCACGTATAAGTTGATCATTACGTGATTAAAAAGGGGATTGTGATAATGATGGAAAATGCATGGATCATACCGCTTTTCCCGCTTATCTCGTTTATACTCCTTCTGTTCTTTGGGAAACGTTTGAAGGAAAAGAGCGCATACGTTGCGATTACTCTCGTGTTTGTTTCCTTGGCGTTATCAATGTGGACCTTGTTTCAACGGTTTTCATTACCAAATTACAAAGCTGAATTCATATGGCTTAATATTGGAGATTTACAACTGACAGCGGGGTTTGAAGTCAACCAATTAAATGCTTTAATGTTAGGAATTGTCTCACTCGTTAGCTTACTCGTACATATTTATTCAATGGGCTACATGAAGGGAGATCAACGCTACCATATTTTTTATGGATACTTAGGGTTATTTACATTTGCAATGCTCGGTTTAGTCATTTCACCAAACCTTTTGCAAACGTATGTGTTTTGGGAGTTAGTTGGATTAGGGTCATTCCTATTAATTGGCTTTTACTACTATAAAAATGAAGCAAGAGCAGCTGCGAAGAAAGCGTTCATAATGACTAGAATTGGAGATGTTGGTCTCTTCATCGGGATGATTCTCTTATTCTGGCAAGTTGGCAGCTTTGAATATGATGAGATTTTTGCTGCTGTTTCTGCAGGGGCAATCTCAACAGAAATGATTACTTTGACAGCAATTTTAATCTTTGTTGGTGCCATTGGTAAGTCAGGTCAATTCCCACTGCACACATGGCTACCTGATGCGATGGAAGGACCAACGCCTGTTTCCGCTTTGATTCACGCAGCAACAATGGTCGCAGCAGGTGTTTATCTAGTCGCAGCGATGTTCCCGTTATTTGCTGCGAGCGAGACCGCACTTATGACCGTCGCGGTGATCGGCGCTTTTACAGCGATCTTTGCTGCAAGCATTGGTCTTGTCCAAAAGGATATTAAACGGGTATTAGCCTATTCTACGGTCAGCCAACTTGGCTACATGATGCTAGCATTAGGATCAGCAGGTTATGTGGCAGGTGTCTTTCACTTAATGACCCATGCATTCTTCAAGGCATTGCTCTTCTTAGCAGCGGGAAGCGTTATTCACGCAGTTCACACACAAGACATTGAAAAAATGGGTGGATTATGGAAGAAGCTTAAAGTGACTGGTCCGCTATTCTTAATTGGAACATTAGCAATTAGTGGTGTTCCGCTGTTTTCAGGCTTTTTCAGTAAAGATGAAATCTTAATTGCAACATGGGAGCAAGGCAATATCGTCTTATTTTTCCTAGCAGTCATTGCCGCATTCTTTACAGCATTTTATATGTTCCGCTTATTCTTTATGGTTTTTACCGGCTCGCCACGTAGTGAGGTGAAAGGGGTTCATGAATCCCCGAACGTCATGATATGGCCGATGGTTATTTTAGCATTTCTCGCCGTGACAGCAGGATATGTGAATACGCCTTGGTTTGGTGCGTTTTTAGGAGAATGGCTAACAGCGGGAACAGACCAGCTTGGGCCTGCTCATATACATGGTCCGGCATGGATTATGATCGTTGCTACTCTTGTTTCTGTAGCAGGAATAGTCCTTGCCTACTTCATTTACGGGAAAGGTTCCATTGAAAGAGATTGGTTATCGAGTGGAACTTCTGGCATCTATTCAGCTTTGTCTAATAAATATTGGATGGATGAGCTATATGAGGCAACGATTGTAAGAGGAGTAAAATGGATTAGTGCATTTTTAAGAATTATTGAGAGATTTATTGTGGAGGGGATTGTTAAGCTGACAAAGGCTACGGTTGTATCCCTTGCAAAGATAGGATCATCTGTTCAAAATGGGCAAGTTCAAACGTATGGAACAATCGGATTTGTTGGATTAGGGATTATCCTATTCATCTATGCCATAACAGGGGGGTACTTAAGATGAATGTAGCTTACTTATTGCCGATTCTTGTATTCTCTCCTTTGTTAGGGATTGTTGTTTTAGCCTGCTTGCCACGTGGGAACCGAAAACTGATTACAACGGTAGGTGTAATCGCAACATTACCTGCACTTGCATTATCGTTAGTTTCCTTCTTTCAACATAGGAGCGGAGCGGATCTTACGGAGTATATGTTTTATAAAGAGTGGATTTCCTTTGATGTACCAGGCCGATTCGGCGGGATGTTTGCAATTGATTTTGAACTAGGGCTGAATGGGTTCTCACTTGTAATGATTGTACTTACAGCAATATTAACGACATTAGCAGCCATCGCGTCGGCAAAAATACAGTCAGAAATCAAAGGGTATTTTATGCTTTTCTTATTGCTACAAGTCGGAATGCTAGGCGTTTTTGCAGCAGAGAATTTAATTTTGTTCTTTATCTTTTTTGAAATCACCTTAGTCCCTGCCTTCTTTCTCATCGGGAAATGGGGATATTTTGAAAAGGAAAAAGCTGCATACAGTTTCTTAATATACAACGGTGTTGGTTCAGCGATTTTATTAGTGGCAATTATGTCGCTGTTTGCTCGTATTGGAACAACGAATATTGAACTGCTGAGGACCATTGTAGCAACTGATACTCAAGTGCTTTCAGAAAACTTTAAATTAGGTGTGCTCATTGCTTTTTTACTCGCTTTTGCAATAAAGCTGCCAATTTTTCCACTACATAGCTGGATGGTGAAGGTTCATGTTCAGGCACCGCCAGCGGTCGTAATGCTTCATGCAGGTGTATTATTAAAGATTGGTGCTTATGGAATGATACGCTTTGGGATGGGGATTTTCCCAGATCAATTCGAAAGTTTAGCGCTTATTCTTGCCATTCTTGGTGTAGTGAATTTGTTGTATGGTGCATTTCTGGCTTTTATTCAAACAGACTTCAAGATGGTTCTTGCCTATTCATCGATATCGCATATGGGGATCGTGCTAATCGGGTTAGCGGCGTTAAATGAAGCTGGTTTACAAGGAGCCATATTCCAGGTGGTTTCACATGGTCTTATTGCAGCCTTTTTATTCTTCTTAGTCGGAGTGTTGTATGAGCGCTTTGATACATCTGATATTCGTAAACTCGGTGGTTTAGCGAAGGGAATACCGATCATTTCTGGGCTCCTATTAGTTGGAGCAATGGCTTCATTAGGTTTGCCAGGAATGTCGGGATTTGTAAGTGAATTCATGGCGTTTTTAGGATTATTCCAAGAGATGCCAATACTTGCTGCAATCGGGTGTATCGGAATTATTATGACTGCAGCATACTTGTTGCGTGCCGTACTCGCAATGACTTTTGGAAAAACAGAGAGAGAATTTACTGCAACGAAGGATTTAAACCGAATGGAAGTTGTTCCAACTGTAGTATTAGTAGGATTAATCATTTTGATAGGTGTTTATCCATCTATCTTAAGCATACCGCTTTCCCCATCGATCGAAACTATACTGCTCGGGATAGGACGGTGATGACAGATGGATTTAGAAACTTTATTATCCTATAGCTGGAGCTTTATGATGCCTGAATTTATCATTCTTGGTGTCGCTACAGCATTATCTATTGCAGATTTGTTTATGCCTAAATCGATTAATCGCAAGGTGCTTGGGTGGGTAGGATTTGCTGGGATAGTTGCAGCGCTCGTATACTTGCTCACTCTTTTAGGGAATGAACCTGTTTCCATTCTATTCGATACATTTAGATTAGATTCATTTGCGATTGCGTTTAAGCTTCTTTTATTAATTGGCGCAGCACTCGTCATGTTACTAGCGATCAGCTATGAAACAGATGAAGGGTTGCATGAGTATCGTGGTGAGTTTTATTACTTATTTTTAGCCGCATTGCTAGGAACGATGTTCATGGCGTCAAGCGGCGATTTAATTACATTATTTATCGGATTAGAGCTTCTTGCCCTTTCATCCTATATATTAGCAGGTATGAGAAAAACAGAGCTTGCTTCCAATGAGTCAGCAATGAAATATGTGATCAATGGAGGAATCTCAACAGCGGTGACCTTGTTTGGAATGAGTTATTTATATGGAGTTACTGGAACGACCAACCTCCATGAGATGGCATTCATCCTTGCAGAAGGTCAAATGGCTCAGTATACGTATATTTTAGGAATTGCGTTTTTTATGATATTTATTGGCTTATCATTCAAAATTGCAACTGCACCTTTTCACATGTGGGCTCCAGATGTATACAATGGAGCACCGACACCGGTTGCAGCGTTCTTGAGCGTTGTATCAAAAACAGCTGGATTCATCATCATATTACGCTTAATTGTTGCTGTATTCTTCAACGCAAGTGACATAACGGGAGCAGAGCCATTTATTTTAAGTGTTCAAATTTTTATCGCAGTCTTAGCAGGAATTACAATGATTGTAGGGAATATCATTGCACTTAGACAAAGAAATATTAAAAGGATGTTTGCTTATTCTAGTATTGCACAGGCAGGATATTTACTCGTTGCGCTAGCTGCTCTATCTGTTTTCATGCTTGAAACAATCTGGTTTTACTTAGCAGCATACTTATTTATGAATATTGGAGCATTCGCTGTCATTCAATATGTGACTGAAAAAGAGAAATCAGAGGATATCACCGTATTTGCAGGCTTGTATAAGAGAGCGCCGATGCTAGCTGTCGCACTATCAATATTCCTCTTATCATTGGCAGGGATTCCAGGAACAGCAGGTTTTATCGGAAAGCTACAAATCTTTATGGGAGCGCTAGCTACTAATCCGGCACATTATGTTCTAGCGTCTATCCTAATTGCTATGACTATCGTTTCTTACGTGTATTACTTTGGTGTGATGACACAAATGTTTTTCAGGCCAATGCATTCAAAGGCGGTTATGAGAGGAAGCGCTCCACTGTTTCTAATCATAGGTATTTGTATTGTCGGTACGATCGGATTAGGAATCTTCCCAAATATTGCGTTTGATTTCTTGCATGGACAATTCGAACAATTCAGCGACTTCTTTGATTAATTGGAATCGACTGTAGGGGGAACCCTACAGTCTTTTTATTGTGTATTATGGGCATGAATTAGGAGCATGTCTATTCATATGTAAAGGAAGATTTTACATGAAAAAAAGTTGTGTTTTTTATGAAACATTCTAGTATATTATCTCGTCAAATGATAAGATAAATGTGGACTGTACAAATGTCTAATCTTGGCTAGAAATGTTGAATATTGGAATTTGAAATTCTGAAATTTCACAAACTGAAATGGAGAGAAAAACATGATTGGTTTTGGTCAACAAGCATTGCTGGGTATTGTTACTCATTTGCTGTTTATTACACTTACCTGGTACGCTTTGCAATCGATTCGATTGGACCAATTGTTAAAGCCAAATAAGGTTTTCCAAGCAAGACTTCTCTACATATTGTTGTCTATTGCTATTGGCTCAGCAGTAAGTAATTTCTTCCTAGATTATTTAATATGGTCACAGCAGCTTCCACAGTTATTGTTCGTTTTCTAAAGACAAATATTAGGTCTTCATACATGTTTTCTTTTTCACAATTTTTCAGTACAATGCATAGTGTTGTGTGTTTTCTCTCATTGTGAATATGAACACAATTTGTGCCTTAATGGACAGTGAAATGTCAAAAAGTGACGATGAAATTCAAGTATGCTTCAATCTTTCCTTGTTAAGACTGATTAGTAAGGGAGATGAGAGCGTAATGAAAAAAATAAGTATCTTTTTGGCGGTTGCAATAGGTTTGATTGTAGCGGTCACTGGGAATAAGACAACAGTAGCATCTGATCAAGTGGATATATCATTATTGACTAACATTTTTGAAGACGAGAATATTATGATTAATGAATGGTCTTTATATACAAGGGAAAAGATGGAAGGAGTTCAAAACTTTCAAGACGTGATCAAGGTACAATCACAATTGGAAAAGCAATTTTCATCTTTTAACTGGGAAAAGCATGCTTTAAGTGAAGGTCACTTTGTGGCTGAAGCCGTTTTGGTTACTCACTACGGAACTGAAACGATTCAAGTGCTTTCAACAGAAGGGGCAAATGGGGTTCAATCATTTGTCACGTATCAAGTAACTGGGCAAAAATGGGATGAAGATACAGAAAAGACCGTTTTGCATAAAGTGAACGAACGAAGGCACCAGTTATTTCATGATCAGACCATGTTCTTCTCTTGTATCAAAGGCGAATTCATGAATCAAATGAATGAACCGCTAAATGAAATAGCTTTACGTCTATTGGAAGATTTGCAAGCTAAGGAACTAGAAGGATCAAATGAAGACAATTTTGTATCCATGACAGCTTATTCACCGATGATTGATAACACGCTTGATGTTGGTGATCAATCAATGAATGTACAAATAGGAGTAAGGAACGACGGGTTGGGCTCAAGGACAACTATAGTTATTGGCACACCCATCATTACGATTGAATATTAATATAGAGAAAATGGACGCGGAGGGGAATACACTTTGGAAAAAATCATCGTCCGCGGCGGAAATCGGCTATCTGGAACTGTAAGAGTTGAAGGCGCAAAAAATGCTGTCTTACCGGTTATCGCTGCTACACTATTAGCAAGTGATGGAAAAAGCGTAATTCGTAATGTCCCAACTCTCTCCGATGTATACACAATTAATGAAGTATTAAGATATTTAAATGCTGAAGTGGCATTTGATAATAATACAGTAATCGTTGATGCATCTCGGGAGTTGAAGGAAGAGGCACCATTCGAATATGTACGAAAAATGCGAGCTTCCGTTTTAGTAATGGGATCGCTATTAGCAAGAAATGGTCGCGCACGTGTTGCTTTACCTGGAGGTTGTGCAATTGGATCACGTCCAATTGATCAGCATTTAAAAGGATTTGAAGCAATGGGTGCAACTGTAAAGGTTGGAAATGGCTTTATTGAAGCGGAGGCGTCTGGTGGACGTTTGCGTGGGGCAAAAATATATTTGGATTTCCCTAGTGTCGGAGCTACCGAAAATATCATGATGGCTGCTACCCTTGCAAAAGGAACAACAATTATTGAAAACGTAGCAAAAGAACCTGAAATCGTTGATTTAGCAAACTTCTTAAACAGCATGGGAGCGAAAGTTCGTGGTGCTGGTACAGGTACAATCCGTATCGAAGGTGTCGATGTATTATTCGGTGCCGAACATTCAATCATTCCAGATCGAATTGAAGCTGGTACATTCATGGTTGCAGCTGCCATCACTGGTGGAGATGTTTTAATTGAAGGCGCAGTTCCAGAACATTCAACATCTCTAATTGCAAAAATGGAAGAGATGGGTGTCGTCTTTATTGAAGAGCAAGAAGGCGTTCGCGTATTGGGCCCTGAGAATTTAAAAGCAGTTGATATTAAAACAATGCCACATCCAGGATTTCCAACGGATATGCAATCACAAATGATGGCATTGCTCCTACATGCACAAGGTACGAGTGTGATCACTGAAACGGTCTTTGAGAACCGCTTCATGCATGTAGAGGAATTCCGTCGTATGAATGCTTCCGTTAAAATTGAAGGACGTTCAGTGATTATGAATGGTCCATCTAATTTACAAGGTGCAGAAGTAGCAGCAACCGATTTACGAGCAGCTGCTGCATTAATTTTAACTGGTTTAGTTGCTGACGGTGTAACTCGTGTTACTGAATTAAAGCATCTAGACCGCGGGTATGTTAATTTCCACAACAAACTAGCAGCACTTGGTGCAGATATCGAACGCATCACAGAGCAGAATGAAGTGGACGTTACAGAAGAAACCTATATTTCAGATATGAACGCATAAACACCACAACTTGTGGTGTTTTTTGTTTGGTTTATTTCTTCATAGGTTATGTATAAAACGCTGGGAGTTGACGATATCACACATTAAAGTTGTTGATAAAAGTCTGAAAGTTATTGAAAAAGCATTGAAAGTTGTAGATATCGCATCAAAGTTGTTGATAAAAGGCCGAAAGTTATTGAAAAGTTGTCGGAAACGCCTCAGAATTGTCGGAAAGTCCCCGAAAGTTGTCGGAAACGCCTCAGAATTGTCGGAAAGTCCCCAAAAGTTGTCGGAAACGCCTCAGAATTGTCGGAAAGTCCCCGAAAGTTGACGGAAACGCCTCAGAATTGTCGGAAAGTCCCCGAAAGTTGCCGGAATCCCTTCAGAATTGTCGGAAAACACCCAAAAGTTGTCGGAAACACCTCAGATTTGTCGGAAAGACTCCAAAAGCTATTCAAATCGCCTCCCAGTTTTTCAAAAATCCTTAATATTTCTCGATACCTGCTCGGAGTGATTGAGATAACTAAATGAATTAATATATGTAATATATATTTTACATAATGTAATTTATATGTTACATTCAAATTAAGAGGTGCTGTGATGAAAAACCATGTGAAGGTTGCACGTGTGAAGACTGGGCTTACCCAGCTAGAGCTTGCTCATGCTGTAGGAATTACAAGACAAACGATCAGCTTAATTGAAAAAGGGAAGTATAATCCGTCTTTGAAGCTTTGTTTGCAAATTTGTTATGCGGTTGGAGCAAGTTTAGATGAAATTTTTTGGGTAGAGGAGGAAGAGTATGAAAAAGATTAAGGATGAGCGGTTAAAATTAAGGAATTTACAAAACTTAAGAATTGCGTTTATCGTCCAAACTATTGGTGTCTTAGCGATTCTTGCCTATGAATTTTCTCAAGGCGGGATGGAAGGAATGCGAAATAACCCGTTATGGCTTGTTTTTATGGTCACCGCGATTGTGCTCGCTTATTTGTCGATGTCGATAAGCGTTGAGCATGAAAAGCCTGTAAAAAATGCAAAGAAGTCATTGTATATTGGTATTGCTGTGACCACGCTTATTTCAATAGCAGTAGCAATTTTGGTGTATCTCACTCCAGAGTCGGATACGTTTGTAGCGATATTAATTGGATTCGTTGTCTTTGTTTGTTTTATTATCCCATGTGCTTACATATATCGCATTCGTAAAAATCTTGAAAATGAATGGGAGGATGAATAAGTAGATTGTTGTCATAAAGGCTTGTCCACATCCATATGAATGAAATGTAGACTTAACAGATGTGGAGGCTGAAATGATGTCTAATGTTAAACCAATCGTAGTACTACTTGCCGTAATTTTTGCAGTAATAATGATCGTTCCCGCATTACTAGTCTTGCCGTTTTCGAAAGACAATCCGCCTATTGAAAAAGAAAAGGCGAATGGAGAAGAGCTCGAGCGAAACACAGAATTACATGAACCACCAGTGGAAATAACGGTTTATCGGACAAATAAGGAAGCAGTAGAAACGTATTCTCTTGAGGATTACTTGATCGGTGTTGTTGCATCGGAAATGCCTGCTGATTTTGAGATGGAGGCTTTGAAAGCTCAGGCTCTGGCTGCTCGCACCTATCTAGTTAGGCAAATGATGAATCGAGATACGTCAATTCCACAAGGCGCTATGGTGACTGATACAGTATCTCATCAGGTGTTTAAGGATTCAGAGGAATTAAAGGCAATCTGGGAAGCTGATTATGATCAAAAATTAAAGCGAATAAAAGCTGCGATTAGAGAAACTGGTGGCCAAATTGTTACATATGATGGAATGCCAATCCAAGCCCAATTCTTTTCAACGAGCAATGGGTACACTGAAAACTCCGAATTCGTTTGGACAAATGCTGTACCGTATTTAAAAAGTGTAGAAAGTCCATGGGATGTAAACACACCGAAGTTTGGTGGAGAAAAGACAATTCCAATCACACAGTTTGAAGCGATCCTTGGTGTGAAGGTACCGAATGGAAATGAAGTTGGGAGAGTCGTAGAATGGACTGCTGGAAAACGCGTTGGTAAATTTGATATTAATGGAAAAGTAATTTCTGGTACCGATCTACGCGATGCATTGGAATTAAAATCGACTGACTTTACGATCGAAAAAAGTGGCAATGATGTTGTCATAAAAACGAAAGGATATGGTCATGGAGTAGGAATGAGCCAGTATGGAGCGAATGGAATGGCTGCTGAAGGGAAATCTTATAAAGAAATTATCGCCTATTACTATCAAGGAGTAGAAGTTGAAAGTTCTACACCGCTTCTAGCAGAGGTGATTGCAAAAAAATAAGGCTACAGCGCTGTAGCTTTATTTTTTTACTCTAAAATAATTGTGATAAATGAAATGATAAAAATGAGTGCAAGTATAATAATCCCGACTAGAGAGGAGATTTTTGTGTACTTAATCGATTCCTCGGAATATTCGGGCTCTTCTTTGTATTTCCATCGATCCCCAAAAAGCATCGACTCTTCAGGCTCAAAATAAGCCCAAATTAAGTAAGCGAAAAGAGGTATCGATAATATAAAAAAAACAATCCAACCTGCCATAAAATTCCCTCCTAATAAGATTATATACGGATTGGAGCTTCATAAGTTTCGCTTCTCATAAATTGTAGATATAATTAAACATAGAGAATTAGTCGGAATAAGGAGGGGAATACAAGATGAGCTTTCACAGCTTACATTCATTCGAAGAAATGCTCAATGAAATGAGTGCGTTAGCAAAGCAGTTTCACGAGCGGGCGAGACAAAATGATGAAGAGGGCCGCTTTCCATTTCAAAACATTGAAGATTTAAAGGCAGCAGGGTATCCTTCACTAACTGTACCAAAGGAATATGGAGGAGAAGGGCTACAGCTATCCCCATTTCTCAAGCTTCAAGAACGCCTTGCACAAGGAGACGGATCGACGGCGCTCGCAATAGGATGGCATATGGGGATCATGTATGATCTAGGAGAAAAACGAACATGGGATGAAAAAGTCTATGCAGATGTTTGTAAAAGAGTTGTTCAACACGGTGCACTGATCAATGCTTGTGCGAGTGAGGCGCAAACAGGCAGTCCTACAAGAGGTGGCAAGCCAACGACTACTGCAGTCGGTCAAGGGGATTACTGGCTCATCAACGGTCGGAAAACATTTGCAACGATGTCCCCGGTTCTAGACTATTTTAATGTGAGCGCATCGATCCAAGGAACAGACGAAGTAGCGTTCTTTTTAGTTGAACGAAACGATGGGGTTGAAATAGAGGAAACATGGGATAGTGTCGCAATGCGAGCAACAGGAAGTCATGACCTGATCTTAACTGATGTAAAAGTGCCGAAGAATAACCTCGTTGAATATGTGCAAAAAAGAAAACAAGAAGCTTCAGGGTGGTTACTGCATATTCCTGCCTGTTATTTAGGAATTGCACAAGCAGCCCAATCCTACGCGCTTGAATTTGCCAATAATTACTCTCCTAATAGCATTGAAGGGACGATAGCAGACTTGCCAACCGTACAGCAAAAAATTGGAGAGATGGAACTAGAGCTACGTAAAAGCAGAAGATTCCTCTATAGTGTTGCTGATGAATGGGATCGACTTTCTAAAGAAGACCGAATGGCGTTAAAGTCGGATTTGGCAGCCGTAAAATTAGTTGTCACGAACTCGGCAATTAAAGTTGTGGATTTAGCCATGCGTGTTGTTGGTGCAAAGAGTTTATCGCAAACCAGTCCGTTGCAACGTTATTATCGGGACGTTAGAGCGGGGCTCCATAATCCACCGATGGATGATATGACGATAGCTGCACTCGCACAGGAGGCATTAAAACGCTAGAGTGGCTCTGCCCAAACCAAACGCTGGCATCTCACCTAAAACTCTAAGGGTGTCCCTTTGTGACGCCCTTAGAGTTTTTCAATAGTTGCCAGCCACTTACGGATTTTCGGGAATTTTCCATTAAAATATGAGTGATGAATAAAATGTGAGGCAACTGCCACCCCAATCCAGTCTTTAATAACGTCAAATACCGATGCAGAACGCTCTGGCACAAAATATTGGTGAACCTCATCAATAACTCCATATAGTGCGGCAATCCCCATAAAGAGAAAGTTTACTTTCATTGTAAAGCTGTATTTAGTCGTTAAAAATGCGAGAACGAAAAAGAGGTAAAGTAGCCCAAATTCAACTAAATGAAGAGATTCCTTCAAAGAGCGATCAATATTCGTTGCGGGCAACTCCACAATTTTATCAGTAGGGTGACTTGATAAATACCAGATAATACCCATGTAAACAAAAGGAAGAATACGTAATAACCATTTCAATATTTTTCTCCTACTTTCATAAAAAAAGATGTATAAGATTGAATACGATAACAAAAGATAAGCGTAAAAAATATTTTTCTTTAATAGTGTATATTATCCTTGCAATCTGTTCAAACTGATTGCTGAGGTGATGATAATGAGAGAGGAAGAAAAGAAACGATCTTCTCAAGATTCCAGCTTTAAGCGCTTTATGAAGAAGCGTTGGGCGCTCCCAGCAATTTATATTGCAACTGCAGCATTACTTTTAACAGCCGTATTGTGGTATCAAAACATTGGTGACAATTCAGCAACTCCAGGTAATATTGATGATTCAGCAACGGATCTAACTGGCAAAGATTCAGCTATTGAGGTGAATCGATCTTTAGAAAACTTTGTAATTCCTGTTAAGGAAGCGGATGATGTTCTCGTTCAAAAAGGATTCTACAATGTGAATGATGATCTCGAAAAGCAAGAGGCTGCATTAGTATTCTATAATAATAAGTTCGAGCCAAATAGAGGAATTGATTACGTCCAAAAAGATGGAGATGTATTTGACGTATTAGCCGCACTTGGTGGAACTGTCACAAAAGTAGATTCTAATGATGCGTTGCTAGGTAATGTAATTGAAGTGGAGCATGCAGAAGGAATTGTAACAGTGTATCAATCTGTTACAGAGATTGAAGTTGAGGTTGGCGACGAAGTGAAACAAGGAGATGTTCTTGCGAAAGCTGGAGTTAGTCAGCTAAATGAAGATGCGGGTGTGCATGTACACTTTGAAATTAGAAAAGATGGCATTGCAGTAAACCCAATTGATTTCTTTGAAAAGCCATTAAGTGCCTTAATGCAATATGATGCTGCTGGTGAAGTTGGCGAAATGAGTCAAGATGATTCTTCTGATAAAGAAGAAAATGCGAATGACGATGAGGAAGGCTCAACAGATTCAGAAGAAGATGAAGAGCATGATCATGTAGAAGAAGACACAACTGAATCACAAAATTCATAATTAAAGTACGAAAAGCATTCATCCAAATGAAGATGAGTGCTTTTTTTCTGTCGGCCATCGTTTTATCGTAGTTTTACTTCAATATTAATGACAGATCCGTTCTTATAGGTGATTTTTGCTAACTTTCCAGATAAACGCTGGTATTCCTGTGCAGTGCCATAAGGGACCTTCAAAGTAAAAGTCTCTTTACCATCCGTAAATTCAACAGTGAAATTATCAGCTGCTCCAACAATTTTAGCTTCTCTCATAAGGATATCTTCTAATATAATTAAACGTTGACCGATGATGACGAGATCACTTTTCAAGTGATTTAATGTTTTTAATTGTTCCACCGAAGTGTTGTATCGCTCTGAAATTCCCCATAACGTGTCTCCGGGAACAACTGTATAAATCGCTGCATGTTGTAAGAAAGTTTCTGTTGTATGATGTTCTGTTGGTACGATTAATGACTCTCCAGCATAAATCCGATCTGAGGTTAACTCATTTACTTCCATTAGTTCCTCAACGGTTGTAGCATATTCCCTTGATAAGCTATACAATGTGTCGCCCGGCTGAATTATATACATTCCGGACTCTGCATGTGTATGACTGCTGCCGAATGTTGTAGTTGCAATTGTTGCAGCCATTGTAACACCAGCAATTTTGAGTGTACCTTTTCTTCTGTTGCGTTTTTTTACTTCATTTAAACGTTCTCTTCTAGTTTTTACTATTGGCTGGTTCATGTATGGACCTCCCCTACTATATTTTTGGATGAAAATGGACTTATAGGCATATATATGTACTGTGCACACGACTTAGTGTAGGTGAAGACCTATATATGAACAATAGGGATGATGACATAGTGGTTATCTAGTGAAAAAAGAGGATGAATGTCTTTTTTTAGATCATTAGTATGAAGCTTAAAATGAAAGAAAGTGTGAAACATAAGAAATTTATGGGATGAAAGATCGGATATTTTAGTTTTTTTATTAAGAATGATGTTTTCGTTATGAAGAATATCGTCGAAAGAAAGGGAATAGGTCCTATGTAAAAAGGTCGAAATATGTAGAAATAGACAATCTTTTTTCATATGTTAAAAGTCATGGGTAGTCCTTAAAAACAGAAAAGTTTGCGAAATCAAAAAATATTTGAACATACCTTGTCCGTATTGGTTAAATTGTGCATATATCTTTACACAAGCTAATAAACTGTTACAAACCTTATAAAGAGAATGTTTGAGGTGGGTATCGTTTATTTCTAACAGTGAATAAGCCTCCGGACATGTTTAACTGCAGCAGTCAAAAGGAAAGCTTCGTTTCGCCGCATAACGAAAGTGAAGTACATAGATTATGCGGAAAATAGTATAAGTCAAAGTTACGAGCGAGTCTCATTTCACACTTCTCACATCCAATTTAGGGAGGCGAGTGGTGTGCACGATTACATCAAAGAGAGAACAATCAAGATAGGAAAGTATATCGTGGAGACGAGGAAAACAGTTCGCGTAATTGCGAAGGAGTTTGGCGTATCCAAAAGTACAGTCCATAAAGATTTGACAGAAAGGCTTCCTGAAATTAATCCTGAACTAGCTAATGAAGTAAAGGAAATATTAGATTATCATAAATCAATTCGACATTTACGTGGTGGCGAAGCGACGAAGATGAAGTACAAAAAAGAAGAGTTTGAAGAGGAAGCAATAAAAAATTAACGAGGGTACAAAAATTCAAATGACGTAGAACATTCCGAGTGGGTTCTACGTTTTTTTTTATGTCTGCAAACAAACGAGGTTCGACTTATTCTATCACGAATTGATTTATAAAATTGTTGCAGAAAATTTGACAAATTATTATATATTTAGCGATGCTTATGTTAAAATATACAATTAGGATAATAGGTTTTATATGTAGATTATATGTGTGATGAAATTTGGCTAATACGATCGTGAAACTGTATACGTTGCCATGGAAACATGGGCAGCGTCATTTGCTTGTTTTCAATCAATAAAAATAAAAAAGATATGTAAAAAGTAATTGATGTGAGATGCGCTTGAACGATAGCGTTTACTAATAGAAGGAGGAAGAGGAATGTTTGCTAGGGATATAGGGATCGATTTAGGGACAGCTAATGTATTGATACATGTGAAGGGAAGAGGCATTGTCTTAAATGAACCTTCTGTTGTAGCCATTGATAAGAACACGAATAGAGTTTTGGCAGTGGGAGAGGAAGCACGCCGCATGGTTGGTCGTACACCAGGGAACATAATTGCGATTCGCCCATTAAAAGATGGTGTCATAGCTGACTTTGATGTAACTGAAGCAATGCTTAAACATTTTATTAATAAATTGAATGTTAAAGGGTTTTTATCAAAGCCTCGCATTTTAATTTGCTGCCCAACAAATGTTACAAGTGTTGAACAGAAAGCAATTAAAGAAGCCGCAGAAAAAAGTGGTGGGAAAAAGGTGTATTTAGAAGAAGAGCCTAAAGTAGCAGCAATTGGGGCCGGCATGGATATTTTTCAGCCGAGCGGAAACATGGTTGTTGATATCGGTGGTGGAACGACAGATGTTGCTGTTCTATCGATGGGTGATATCGTTACATCTTCTTCGATAAAAATGGCTGGGGATAAATTTGATGCAGAAATCCTTCAATACATTAAGCGTGAGTACAAGTTGCTAATTGGTGAGAGAACGGCTGAAGATATTAAGACAACAATCGCTACTGTCTTCCCTGGATCAAGAAAAGAGCAAATGGATATTCGAGGACGAGATATGGTATCCGGACTTCCAAGAACAATTACCGTTCATTCTGAAGAAATTGAACAAGCTCTAAGAGAGTCTGTATCAGTCATTGTTCAAGCTGCAAAAAGTGTGTTAGAGAGAACTCCGCCAGAACTTTCAGCTGACATCATTGACCGTGGAGTCATCCTTACAGGTGGTGGGGCATTGCTCCATGGTATTGATCTATTATTAGCAGAGGAACTAAAGGTACCAATCTTAGTTGCTGAAAATCCAATGGATTGTGTTGCAATTGGGACAGGCATTATGCTCGATAATATCGATCGTTTACCAAAACGTAAATTAAGCTAAATTATTTAGTGAGGCATTGGGGTTCCCGATGCCTTTTCGATTTATATTCCCTAGTAGAACACCATATAAACAATATGACGATAGAAAAGGAAGAAAGACCTAATGTTTCTGCACCATATACCGTTTATATAGGTCAAAATATGCGGTAAGATGGAATGGACTCTATGTAGGGCGCAAGCGAATTGCAAATATTTTGACAAAATATTGATTTTTTTGCTGAAACAATCGTTCATTTTACTTATAATAGAATTATCAAAAATGATCGGCTTAATTTCAAAATTGAGGTGATAGGAATGTTTAAAGGGTTTTATACCGTTGCGTCAGGAATGTTAACACAACAAAGAAGAACAGAAATGTTATCTAATAACTTAGCTAATGCCCAAACACCGGGCTTTAAGGCAGAGCAATCTTCGATACGTAGTTTTCCAGAGATGCTTTTGCAACGATACGATCGTGACCAAATCCCTACTCAAAACCGCCTCAATACGTTAACAGGCAATCCAATTGGGAGCCTTAGTACAGGTGTGTATATGCAAGAAGCAATCCCATCGTTTATCCAAGGGGATATTCGTGAAACAGGTTTACATACAGATGTTGCATTAATTGATGTGTTTATGCCGATAAATGAGGAAAACGGTCAGCCAGGTTCTGTATTCTTTACTGTGGAGGGACCAGATGGAGATCTTCGTTATACGAGAAATGGGAACTTTACAATGGACGGAGAAGGTTATTTAACAACGGCTAGTGGCCTTTACGTTTTAGATGATCAAGGTGGACGGATTCAGTTAGAAAGCGATTCTTTCCAACTTTCTGAAGAAGGATACTTGATTGGCGATAACGGAGAAACAGCGCGTATTGGTGTCGCATTTACTGAAAACCCATTGAGAATGCTTAAAGAGGGAGACGGACTGTTTAGAACGGAGGATGGAGGACAATTAGCCTCAGCCTACGTGATGGACAATGTTCAATTCAGTACACAGCAGCGCTTTTTAGAAAGATCCAATGTAGATGTTAGCCGTACAATGACAGATATGATGACTGCATATCGCGCATTTGAAGCAAATCAAAAGGTTTTACAAGCATATGATCGAAGCATGGAAAAAGCGGTGAATGAAATTGGTCGAATTGGTTAATAGAGTTAGTAGGAGAAAAGGGGATCGTTATGAATAGAACAATGATTACTGCAACAAATACATTGGCTCAGCTACAAAAGCAAATGGACATTGTAAGTAATAACATTGCGAATGTTGGGACGACGGGTTTTAAAAGGCGAGAAGCAACCTTTACCGACCTTTTATACCAACAATTCAATAATCAGCCGAATGCAAATGTTGAACAAAACCGTTTGACACCAATGGGAATTAGACAAGGTGTAGGTGCGAAGCTTGCACAGTCGAAAATGATTGGATCCATTGGGAATATGCAAACAACTGATCGCCCTCTTGACATGGCCCTTACAGTTGGGGGACAATATTTCCGTGTATTAGAACAAACGGAAAATGGTTCTGAGATTCGTTATACACGTGACGGTGCCTTCTACTTGACACCAACGTCAGACAATGAAGTCATGCTTGTCACTGGAAAGGGTTATCCTGTCCTTGATGAAAACAATAATCCGATCGTATTGAATGGAGATACAACTGGAATTAGTGTATCATCAGAGGGGAGGATTGTAGGAACACTAGCCAATGGTGCGACAACTTCCTATAATCTTGGAATCACTTATATGAATAAGCCTCAGTTTTTAGAACAAAAAGGGGAAAACCTACTTGGACTTCCAGTCAATATGGCAGATCTTGAGGTTGGAGTAGATGAAATCTTAACCGACCTTAATGGTGGACTGCGTAATGAAATCCAAATGGCTCAAGGGGTTTTAGAGCAATCCAATGTCAATTTAACGACTGAAATGACTGAGCTTATTAACGTTCAAAGAGCTTATCAATTTCAATCGAGAACGATTTCTATTGCAGACCAAATGATGGGACTTGTAAATGGAATTCGTTAAAAGGAGTAATACCATGACCGTCGATCAACATAATCAAGAAGCACCGAAAACAAGAGAGCAAATAAAAGGTGAAAAAAAGCAAAAAGAAAAGCCTACTAAAAGACGTATTCGTGTCCGTCTTATTCCTATTTGGCTACGTGTCATTCTTGTGCTTTTATTTACAGTTTTAAGCGCGATTGTAGGAGCAGCAATTGGCTACGGAGTGATCGGTGAAGGCAACCCAACGGATATCTTTGAAAAGACGACATGGACGCATATTTTGGATTTAATCGAAAAAGAATAGATGATAGCTTATACCTAATGAAGCATCCAAACTCGGGTTTGGATGCTTGAGAATGTAGACAAAGTCTAAAGTCGACTTTGTCTACATGTTTTTCAGAGTGATTTTTAAAATTAGATAAACCATCAGTTTGAAGCATCCAAACTCGGATTTGGATGCTTGTTTTTTTATTTATTTTAAAGCAAACATTAATTCTGCTTCACAAACTAATTCTCCATCAACAGTAGCAAGAGCTTTTCCTTTTCCAATCGGCCCTTTTACACGTGTCATTACAACCTCTAAACGCAATTGATCACCTGGCTTCACCTGTCTTTTAAAACGACAGCCATCAATCCCAGTGAAAAATGCAAGCTTCCCTCGGTTTTCTTCTTTTTTAAGCATTGCAACTCCTCCAACTTGAGCCAATGCTTCAACGATCAAAACCCCTGGCATAACTGGATAATCGGGGAAATGCCCGTTGAAAAACTCTTCATTTGCAGACACATTCTTAATGCCAACCGCACTTTTTCCTTCTTCAACTTCTAAAATTCGATCAACTAATAAAAATGGATAACGATGTGGAATGATCTTTTTAATCTCATCAATGTCTAACATTTAGTACCTCCTAATAATAATAGGTTTTAATTTATTGTACTAAAAAATTCACCTGTTGGAAAGCAAACAATTAAACGTTCTTAAAATTATGGATCAATTTACCAATAAATTAAACGTTTATTTTTTTGTGTACCGTGTAAACAAGAAACAAGCCATGGTGAAAGAGAAAGTTTCTGGAAGGTGCAAGAAGTATCTCTAATTGGGAACGATAAAAAAGACCGATGATAGGTCAAGATTCTAAAAGGAGGAAAAATCATGAAAAATCATAAATTACTTAAAATCGTTGGTGGAACATTACTATCGGCGGCTTTACTTGCAGGCTGTGGAGCGGATGATCAAAATCCACCACCAGAGGATGACATGATTGAAGATGGTAACAATCTAGAGAATGATGGCAACATGGATTTAGAGAATGATGGTAATAACTTCGAAAATGATAACAATCTCGACAATGATTTAAATGAAGAGAACGACATGATGGAAGAAGAGAATGACAGAATGAATGATGAAAATAATCAATAATCATTAAGAAAGAGGCAGGCGAATGAATCGCCTGTCTTTCTTTTAGAATATAATGAAGCATTTATATTTAAATAAAAAAAGGGAGTTCCTATAGGATAACTGATAACATTTTCTCAAATATTTTTGTTAAAATGCAACCACTTAAAGGTCGATCGTATATTTCCTATCGTGTCGACAAATTTCCACTTTTTTATATTTTTTTCAGTATTCTTACCATATTTTACATCGTATTTAACTGAATTTTGTCATATTATTAGTACTTGTGTTAATGTATATATGATATGATAAAAAAGCCAATGAAAAATTTGGTTACTGGATTTAGAATGGAGGTACCTTACGAGAATGGCTTTAAAAGAACTTTCACAAGGTATTAAGATAAGTATTTCTCGTTCCATCGCAACATCTTTTGAGCGATATATGAAAGAAATTGAATGGAATGAAAAAAAATACGATGTAGCAAATTTCGTCTCAGAATGGCAAAAATATATTCATACTCAGTCCTCTTGGTATGCACAGGTGAGTGAGGATGTTAAAACAGATCCTACCTTCCATGAAGAGTTAGCCGTAAAAATCAATGAAACGATTGAAAAAACCTTTTCAGATGAACCGACTGCAGAGCAAGTTATAGAAATTGAGCAACTTCAAAAGGAATCGGGAATTGAAATGGATTATTCGTGCAAAATGGAAGCGAAATTTGTCATTGAACAATTGAAGGATGTAATAAAAAAAAAGCAAACCAATTAACATTAGCAAGCCAAAGTGAAATTGATTATGCGTCAATACTATATACAAAAGCATACGCGAAGGAAATGCCGCGCTATACATACACAAAGCAGGACATTGACTATATTGTTGAGAAGCTGACCGAAAAATTAGCTACTGGCTATGATGCATTTGAATCAATTATTATTCACTGATATATAAACAAAGTACCAAAGAATGAACTTTCGGTACTTTTCATTATGGAAAAAAGGTGCCGGATCAATGGGCACCTTTTTTCGTCTATTCAACTATTCTTCGCTGGAAGTTTTGGTTTGTTTCTTAATTGCTTTTTGAATGTTTGAAGCAATTCGTCTCCTGAGTAACCCTTCTTAAGCAAGCTTTCTAATAATACTTCAGCAAAGTCATTTTTATTACGCATCAGTTTACCGATAAACAAAATGCTAATTGAGTTTTCAATTTCTTTGATCGTCGCCATTCTTGTAATAAATGATGCAGGGTCGTTTTCCTTTTTTGTAATTACAACTTGTAGAATCAACTCTTTATCTTTCTCAAAATAGGCTTGAAATAACTCTCTATAGCGATTATCAGCATAGACTTCCAAAATCCACGTGCTTTGTTCATCTTCTTTATTAATAATCAGTCCGTCTTCAATCTCAACATCAATGAGGTTTTCTTCTTCAACTATTTGCATCGAAACCAATTTAAAAGTTTTCATATGAACCCCCTTTTGCCGATTAGTTTGTTTGTGTGCATTATATCATACAGCATGTTGATTGCGCATATTCTGAACGATTCAAAGGATTTTTAAAAAATAAATGAAATCAATATATCGCTCAGAAAGAGGTCTCGAAAAATAAATTTTCTCTGAGGAGAAATTGAATTTTCCCCTTTTATAACACATTTTTAGCGTTTTTACATTTGTGGGTGGACTAGGTAAGATGAAAAAAAGAAAGGAGAGCTTAAAATGATTAATCAGGTCATTCTAGTTGGAAGGCTAGCTAGAGAACCAGAAATTAGCCGGACTGCAGATGGAAAGCCAGTCATGAGCATTGCCCTTGCAGTAAATCGTCCTTATAAAAATACGAAAGGAGAGAACGACGCAGATTTTGTTCAATGCACATTTTGGAATAAAGCTGCAGAGAACACCGCTTTATATTGCCAGAAGGGATCATTAGTTGGAATCACTGGACGTATTCAAACACGCTTTTTTGAAAACCAAGAAAAAAAACGAGTTTATGTTACAGAAGTGATCGTAGAGAATGTACGATTTTTAGATCGAAAAAAAGAAGTTCAATTCACATCTTCAGGAAGTGAACCATTTTGATGCAGAAAGAATTAACATTAGAGTGTATGCTTGAAAGCTTAATTAAACTTATAGGAAAAACGAATGAGCGGGTATGCCAATTAGAAGCGCGCATTCATCAGCTAGAAGAACATACAAAGGACATAGACTCCTAAAACATTTCCCTTCTTAATTTTCCCCGTATAAAAAATCAATGGTCACCTCATACCTCCTTCACGATTCGGGCATTTGCCCGGATTTTTTTAACTAATTTATTCAAATTATTTTGAAAATTAAGTAGATAATCCTACGACATTTTTCCCTTTATCTATCTTTAGTCTCTTATATTGACACTTTTCGATATGATACGGTTATATAGAAACAAAATTCTGAAAATTCCGGAAGGGGAGAAGTCGAAAAATGAAAAAAAGGTTTAAAGGACTAGCAATTATTACAATGCTATTTCTGCTTTTTTCAAACTCTGTTGCAGCAGCAGTTCCAGAAAAGGTGCAGAGTACAAAAGGAAAAGATAATCAATCCTCTATTACTGAGCTCTCAAAACAGCAGGTAGAAGAAGAGCAGTATAAGTCTACAGATATTGTTCGTGTCATTGTCGAATTAAAAACAGAACCATCGATTCTTTATGCACAAAAGCAAAAGAAGAGATTTAAAGAATTGCCTGCGATCACGAAACAAAAATTGAAAAATGATCGATTAACTGAACATGAACAAGTAAAACGACAAGTTCGTCAAAATCGTGTTAAGCTTGTTGAGCACGAAAGCTTTACAACAGTTGTGAACGGCTTTAGTGCGGATGTTATGTATGGAGACATTGATAAAGTAAAAGAAGTTTCAAATGTCCAATCTGTCCAAATCGTTCATGAATATGAAGCGCCAGAAGAAACACCTGACATGGTATATAGCAAAGAACTCGTACAAGCTCAAGAAGCTTGGAGAGAGTATGGCTTTAAAGGAGAAGGAATGATTGTTGGTGTCATTGATACCGGGATTGACCCGAATCACCGAGATATGATTCTTTCAGATGAAACAGAAGTTGCTTTAACAAGCGCAACTGTTCAACAGTTTAAAAATCAATATGGACTAGTTGGTAAATATTATACAGATAAAGTCCCTTATGCATACAACTACATGGATGAAAACGACATAATTGGTGACATTGGGCCAGGTGCAAATATGCACGGAATGCACGTTTCTGGTACAGTCGGAGCAAATGGTAGTGAAGAGAATGGCGGAATCAAGGGAGTTGCACCAGAAGCACAAATTTTGGGCTTAAAAGTATTTGGTAATGACCCTAATATGCGCTCTACATACAGTGATATTTACGTAAAAGCAATTGATGATGCGATTATTTTAGGTGCCGATGTATTAAATATGAGTTTAGGTTCAGTTGCTGGGTTCGTTGCACCTGAAGATGCTGAGCAGGTGGCAGTAGAACGTGCAGTAAACAATGGAATCTTAATGGCGATTTCTGGTGGGAACTCTGCGCATTTTGGAAACGGATGGGCAAACCCTACACCATCTAATCCTGATATCGGGGTTTCTGGTTCACCAGGTGTATCTTATCATTCATTACAAGTATCATCGATTGAAAACAATTTCATGGATTTAGATGCAGTAAGTTTTGAAATTGGCGATGAAACTGGAGTTGCACCATTCTTATCTGCAAGCAGTGTCCACCCAAATGATGTGAGTGAAAAAACCTTTGAGCTTGCTTATGGCGGAGTCGGACATCCTGAACAATTGACAGATGTTGAAGGGAAATATGCATTAATTATTCGTGGAGAGCTTGCATTTACCGATAAGGTAATAAACGCTCAGCAAGCTGGAGCTGTTGGTGCGATCATCTACAACAATGCAGATGGTTATGTAAACATGGCTACAGATCCAAGTATTACAATTCCACAATTATTTATGTTAAAAAATGATGGAGATCACTTAGCAGATGCACTTCAATCTGGTGAAACAGTAACAATTACTTTCACTGGAGACAAAACAACAGCACCAAACCCAGAAGGTGGTAAGATGAGTGCTTTCACTTCATGGGGACTTACACCAAACCTAGATTTCAAGCCAGAGATTACAGCTCCAGGTGGACAAATCTATTCAACTCTTGAAAATAATGAATACGGAATGATGAGTGGTACTTCTATGGCAGCTCCGCATGTAGCAGGTGGAGCGGCACTAGTATTAGAAAGAGTGGATCAAGAATTTGGCGTCACTGATTTTGAACGTGTCAACGTTGCCAAAAATCTAATGATGAATACTGCGAAACAGGTCATAGACCAGGGAACAGTTAACTCATCATTTGCTTGGGAGCTTCCTTATTCACCACGCCGTCAAGGCTCTGGTATTATGCAGTTGCACTCTGCATTATCGACTCCTGTCATCGTAACTGAATCATCAACTGCTGAAGCAAAAGTTGCGTTAAAAGAAGTTGGAAATGAATTCTCATTTGAATTAAAGGCTAAAAACTATAGTGATGAAGCAGTCACGTATGATGTTGCAGCGAATCTACAAACAGATTTTGCAGCATATGAAGAATTAGGTTGGGCTGCAGATGAATTAGAAGCTCAAGAAATTTTAAATACGACGATTACAATCAATGGTGAATCAACTTCAGAAGTAACAGTGCCAGCGAACGGCGAGGCAACAATTACAGTTGCAGTCGATGTAAGTAATGCGCAAGTTGTTGATCCTAGTCTAACAGGCAGCTGGACGACACCAGTTGCAATCGAAGAAGTTTTCCCAAATGGATACTTTGTTGAAGGGTTTGTAACATTAACAGACGTAAGCGATGTAAATCCAGAGCTTTCTGTTCCATATGTTGGTTTTAAAGGTGAGTGGGACGCTGCACCAATTTTAGACGGTATGAAATACGACGACCATTCATTCTATGGAATGGGTGGAGCTGTTTATGATGCTGGAGATGCTTATAATTACTTAGGCTACGATCCAATTACAGGCGAGTTCCGTTCAGATACAATTGCGATTTCACCAAATGGCGATGGCGTTCAAGAAGAGTTAATCCCTGTGCTGTCGTTCTTGCGTAATGCGAAGCAAGTCGCATTTAATGTATTAGACGAGGATGGCAAGCAATTAAGAACAATTCGTACAGAAAATACAATCCGTAAGCATTATTATGACGGTGGCCGCGGTGCTTACTATACATTAAACCCGAACTGGAAATGGGATGGTAAAGTACGAAATCGTGTTGTCGCAGATGGAGAGTATTTCTTTGAAATTAAATCTATTGTTGACTTCCCAGGAGCAGAATGGCAAAGTGTGAAAATCCCTGTCATTGTTGATACAGTAGCTCCAACAGTTCAACTTGCGCTTGTCGAAGGAAATACTGCACTATCAATTGATGCACAAGATGAAGGCTCTGGTGTCGCATACCTAGAAGTACTAATCGATGGTGAGTCAATTGTAGATGGACCAGTTGACCCGCAAGAAACAACTTTCACTTTACCAGAAGGATTAGAGGATGGACAGGTTGTAACTGTTGTAGCGTATGACTATGCAGGTAACGCGACGGAAGAAGAAGTGGAAGTACAGCAAGATACTACGATACCTTATGTGTATTTAGATGAGCCAGATGCACTTGGAGTCTTTAATTCGAATACTGTCAATGTAAGTGGTCGTATTATTGAAGAATCAGGCTTGAAAGAATTTAAAATTGCCGGTCAGGATATTGAGGTTACTTTTAATGAAGAAACAAAAGAATACGAGTTCTCTTCAAACTTAACATTTGAAGATGGTGTTCATACATTTGCAGTTAAGGCCGTTGATATTTTTGACAATGAAATCTCTTTCAACCGTACAATCATTGTCGATTCAACTGGTCCCGAAATTGAAATAAGTGGACTACCTTCTATTAAATACATTGCACATGATGCCGAAGATCCGATTATTGATGCAACAGTTACCGATAATTTTGATGAGCTTCGCTTCTATGTAGATGGAGACGAATGGTTCTATCAACAATTTAAAGCACCTTACGAAATGAGGGGCATTGAAGAAACATTCACTGGAATTGACCTTCCGTTAATTGATGGTTTGAATGTGTTTCAACTTGAAGCAGTAGATATAGCGGGGAACAAAACAGTGAAGACAATTGAGCTGTACAAGCTGAAGGAAGGAGAAACACCACCAGAACAAGGTGAAACTCCGGACAAAGGCTCAATTGTTGACAAAGTAAAAGAAAAAGTGAAGGAAACGGTAAAAAAAGCCGTTTCTAAAGCAGAAAATGTCTTATCGTTCATTTGGGGCATTTTTAAGAAATAAACCTATAGAAAATCCCCAATCGTAAAAGATTGGGGATTTCTATATGGTTGGGAACATTACCCTTTCAAGTTTATCTTATAAGGGTTCGGATTTATCTAGCACAAATTAAGATTTATCTAGCAAGTTTCCGGATTTATCTAGCACAAACTAAGGTTTATCTAGCAAGTTTCCGAATTTATCTAACACAAATTAAGATTTATCTAGCAAATGCCGTATCGAATCATTTCTCAAAAACGGTCTTATCAAACTGGCTTGCTCAAACATCACGTGACCGCTAGTTCAACATCACGAGTTCATGCAGTTCATCGTTTGACAGTTCCGTGACCCAGCTATCACTTTGGATGATTTCATCATTTAGTGATTGTTTTTTCTCAAGCATTTGGTCAATTTTTTCTTCAAGTGTTCCTGTTGCAATTAGTTTATGGACATGGACGAATCGTTTTTGTCCAATGCGATATGCACGGTCTGTTGCTTGGTTTTCAACTGCAGGGTTCCACCATCGATCGTAGTGAATGACGTGGTTAGCTGCTGTTAAGTTCAACCCTGTGCCTCCGGCTTTTAATGACAGGATAAATACAGGGAATTCCCCATTTTGAAAGCGCTGGATCATATCGTCTCGATTTGCCTTCGACACACTGCCATTTAAAAATGGAACCTCGACTTCAAGCTGCTTTCCAATCATGGATTTCATCATCATCCCCATCTCGATGTATTGAGTAAAGATTAGGCAGCTTTCTCCTTGCTCATGAATGGAAATAACCATCTCCTGAAGCTTTTCGAGTTTTGACGAGCGAGTTACAATGCTCTTAGGCTTTTCCTCTTTCAAATAGAGTGCAGGATGATTGCACAATTGCTTCAATCGACTTAAAAGCTGTAGAACCTTTCCGCGGCGTTCGAATGTAGACAGCTGTTCGATTTCTGCAAACGTATCTTTGACGAGTTGTTCATATAAAGAGGCTTGTTCTACGGTCAATGGACAATATTCCTTTTGTTCTTGTTTATCTGGTAAATTCAACTGCACCTCAGGATCTTTCTTTGTTCGTCTTAATAGAAATGGTCGAATGTAAGATTGGAGCTGTTTTACTTTCTCCTTGTCATCGTCCTTTTCAATTGGTACAACAAATCGCTTCTGAAATTGCCCGAGACTTCCTAAGTAGCCCTTGTTCGTAAAATCAAAAATGGACCATAGTTCTGATAGACGATTTTCCATAGGTGTTCCAGTCAAGGCAATATGATGTCGCCCTTTTAGCTTCCTGACAGCACGGGATTGCTTGGTTTGCGCATTTTTAATATTTTGCGCCTCATCAATGGCAATCGTGCTCCACTCGATTTCGGTAAAATCGTCTTGATCCATCTGTGTGAGACCATAAGAAGTAAGAACGATATCAGCCTTTGCTGTCGCAGCTATGAAGGCATCACCCTTCAGTCGATTACCGCCATAATGCAAATACACATTCATGGAAGGAGCAAACCGTTCAATCTCCCTTTGCCAATTCCCAAGTACTGAAGTTGGACAAATGATAAGCGAGCTCCCATTTTCAGTTTCCTTCACCTTTAATAAATACGTTAGCAATTGAACTGTTTTACCAAGACCCATATCATCTGCTAAGACGGCACCAAAATAATAGTTGCGCAAAAACAAAAGCCAGCTGTATCCTTGTTGTTGATAAGGGCGAAGCTCTCCTTTGAAGCTTGCAGGAGGTGCAGCTAAGGGTATTTCATCTGTATTGCGTAATTGATGAAGCATGCGTTTCCATTGGGCATTCAATTCTAGTTGAATCTTCGTCAAGTGCATCGGATCCTCACGGTCACTTGCTTCTTCTTCTCTGCGCAACATTTCTTGTTCAATCATATCTCTAACATGAATTCCTTCGCGATCCGCTTGCTTCATTAACTCCTGAATTTGTTTAATAAACTGAGGATCAAGTTTAATCCATTTGCCCCGAATAAAAACGAGTCGCCGCTTTTCATCGACTAATTGTTGAAATTCACCCTCAGATAGTTCCACACCGTTCATTGAAAATCGCCAATCATAGTCAAGCATTGCCTGAAGGCCAACAAAAGATTGGCGGTGATTCGAAGTTCCTTTTACATGCGCCTTTACCTTCATATTTGCATCCTTCATCGCCTGCCACCAAGAAGGGAGGAGAATTTCAACCCCGAGGATGAGCAATACTTCACTTGCATCCGTTAAGAAGAGCCATGCTTCTTCCTCTGTGAGCTGTGTAGCTAGTGTACCCGGCTTGCCTTGTAACCAAGGAAATAGTGATAGCCATTTTTGAATCTCTTCTTGTACATCACTTTGTAAGTTATGCCAGATGGGAGGGAAATCGCCCCATTTGGTCACATCAAACACTAGATCGGGATTCGATTTGTCCCGTAAAAATAAGATGATGCTCCATGGCTCATGGATTTCAGCGGGTTCTTCAAGTCGGAGTCCAATTGAAAAAGGGCGATTTTCTTCAATCAGTCCGATCCATCTTTGAAATGTTCTTTCATCGAAATACGTGGAGAGCATCTTCCCAGAGAGATGATCGCTTTTTAACACTTCAAGCTTTTCGGTGAACGCATCCTTCGCAGAGTCATGTATATGTAAATAGTTATTTAATGCTTCATCAAATAAATCATGTGTAATAGCTAAAAATGTTCGCTCCTGAATGTCATGCTCCCAAAAGGTCGGATCAAAATCATCTCTTACAGACTGTGGAAGCTTCCAACGAAACGCCTCCTCTTGCCATGCAGAGAAGTCAGGTACCCATTCTTTATCCAAAATTGCTTCATATAAAGAAGGAGCAACCGCCAGGAGTGATTGAGAGAGCTCATCCCAATCCCACTCGACCAAGCGATTAAACTGTTCTGCAGCGAAGAGTGACACAACTTCCCACCCGCTTAAGCGGTAGCCTTCAATGTCCTCTTGCTTCATCGTTGTTAAGAACGTACCATAAAAGCTTTCCTTGTGCCGTCCAAAAAGCTGATCTTTCCATAATAAGCGTGGCAATGGCTTGTTCTTCGTCGCATACAGAAAAAAGAGTCCTTCTTCAATTGGATTGATATGAACTTTTATATACGTAGCACTAACCATGGATTAGTTTTCCCCTTTTACATTCTTCATGAAAAGCTCGCAGACGTTTCGTTTTATCAAGCAGCCTAGATAAGAAATAACTCCATTCGTCTTCTCGCTCTAGTTCACGATAGAGTTTTTTCAACCGCTTCAATTCAATCACCGCCTGCCGATATTGCTCGCGGTTTTTTAATTCAATATGATCTTGTATGGAATGATGATAGAGCGGAAGAAGGAGCTCAGGGTCCTTTTCTGCAACAGCCGAGAGCTTCGTTGAATAAATGGAATTTAATTTCATCCCTATCATGAATTGTAGATCAACCCACTTCTCGTACTGCTCACGTTCAAAAAAGAAATCTTCTAATTGTCGGTAACTATATGGCAATGACTCAATCAGCGCTTTTTCGAATAAATCGATTTTTCCTGTTTCAAA
Organism: Niallia sp. CD-39; assembly: GCF_059874745.1. NCBI lineage: Bacteria > Bacillati > Bacillota > Bacilli > Caryophanales > Bacillaceae > Niallia > Niallia sp. CD-39. The sequence continues at coordinate 377,181 of NZ_JCBCPS010000002.1, forward strand.
GCAGTAGGCTGTAATTGATTTAATGAACAATCGAGTGAAATCTCTTCCAGCAGGCACATAATCATAATTGCTTAGGTGATCCCGAAGTTTTGACAAGAGCGGTGGAACGATTTGATTCATTCGTTGCCATTCCTTTTTCTGTGACAATTGTTCAAGCCAGAAGAGAGAGTATGGAAGAAAATCCTCCTCAGGTGCAGTAAGAATTTCAATCACTTTGTCATCGTCTTGAAGAAGAAAGTACAAATGACAAAGTCCCATCACCATGGCAATCGAGCTATCTTGATGGAGCTGGAATTCATTCTTAATACGGGCAATCTCTGCTTCACGCCATTCCTTCTTTTTAAAGAAATATGTCCATAACAACCTATACAACTGAAGGCGATCGTAATCTAGCGGGAACGATTTTGCAATCAACCCGATCGTATCGACACGTAAATGCTCAATAATTGAGTCAAAAACGAATGGAAAGGCTTGCGTCGATAATCGGTGAATGAAGTATTCCATTTCCTCAATTAACTCGTCAAAGCAATTCTTTACATGTCGATCAATCTCTTCTTCTGAATAGCCATATTCATTACATACATCCATTAATTTTCGATACGTATAATGGTAACCGCAGAGAGAGTACATTAATCGCCATTCTTGCTCCATCGGTGCCTCAGCGATCAGTTTTTTTTGATAAACCTTAAATAATTCGGAGATTACATAAGGCTTATTTAAACGATCTTCTTGGAAGATGGAATGAAAGCTTTCCTCAAAGCGTTTCGTCCATTCTTCATAGTTCGTTACAATAGGCTTTTTATTTTTTAATAAATCACGCGCACGCTGCATGCTTGAGAGCTGAATCTCTTTCTTTTCACGAAGCGGCTGTCTCCATGCATCGACCCAATTTGTCACGCTCTTTCCCTTGGACAAAATATAAAAAAACAGCGCGAGTTGATGACGGCAAAATGCGTCAGCAGGACAAGAGCAAGTACTGCTTTCAATCGGAAAGTTGAGGTCCAATTTTACCTGTGCTGGCGTAACATCTTGAATCGTCCCTTTAATAAAATCGCGATTAAAGGATACATGTCTAACAAGCCCCTGACGAAAAAGCATGAGGCCTTTTTGAACGAGCTTCACATCTCCTTCATTCTCTATATGCAATTGACTTTGTATTTTCTGTGCCATTTCCTCAAGCGAATCATGCATATACTCAGGAATCATCGACATGGAGTTCTCTCCCTTATCAAATCTGTTTAATTTTTTGGTGGGTATTTTAAAGTGGCATGAGCATCATGCTGCATACGTTCATGTTCGACTCGAAGCTGCCACCATTCGTTTTACGTGTAACGTAGGCATATAATTTGCCATGAAATAGTTACTTTAAGAGCTATGATCATAATGAGCCCAGCCTTCTGCTTCACCGACGTCTTGTCAGGAAAGCCGGTACTAGCACAGCCTGTGAGTCATGCAAACAGAGTAACACAAAATAATGCGCTGTTGTTGGCGTGCCAATAGGCTTAGCGCCATCCGATTTCTAATAGTGCATTCCTTCATTATACCATTTAAAGGGTGTTCAATGAAGGGCAGGGGGGATGAGTAAGAAATCGTCAAAGTGCAAACTCAGAAATTTTTACAGATTATGGCGAAAAATGTCTTTATAACTATGTAATTTGACATGAAATATTGTAAAATAGAGAAGTAAAGAATTTCTAGGGGGTCTATAATGGGTTATCGTTTTCCCGTTTTTAGAGGATTAAAAAATATACAGGTTATTTCTCATTACATAAAAAAAGAAGAAAGACTCTCTTGGGTTTGGAGAAAGTCTTTCATTTTATTATTCTCTAGTATCATCATTTATATGCTAGCGGGCTATATTGGAATGGGCACAAGTCCTATTTCGAATGAACTGACGTCTTTGTCACCACATGATTTTGAAACATATAAGCTTCTCTATATTGTTGGTCAAATTGTCCAAGGCTTGATTTTAACGGCTTGCTTTCTATATCTCCCTACGTTGTTTTATTGGGCATTGTTAGATATTGAGTATAGGCGAATTCTAGCTGTCCAGGTCATGACAGCATGTATTTTTTTACTAGAGAGATTGATTCATATTCCACTATTTTATTATTTTGCAATTGGTACTGAGTCGAATCCATTTTCACTAGGGATTATCGCTGGGCTAGTTACGGAACACAATATAATTGTGTATTTCTTTGCGACAATTACATTGTTTAAAGTTTGGATGATCATCTTTCAATACAGATATTTTAAAGAAATTACGACAATGAGAAGACGAAATATCCTCTTTATGCTCATGGGGTTCCAACTATTTGTTTCAATTTTAGCCGCATTGTTTATGTATATTGACTTCAATTCAATGTTTATGTGAGAAAGGATGTTGAACCAATGAATAAGAAAAAGCTAATTGTGTCAATTATCATCGTCTTATTTATCGCATGCAACATCTTTCTTCTTTCTAAACAAGACGTGAAACGGACATTCTTGGTCGAGGAATGGACGGAGCTAGATCGAGAAGATTTAATTGTTGCGATACCGAAAACAGGAATCTATATGCCATTGTCAAAAGAACATGTGTACTTTGATTCATCAGATGGTCGATTTAATGGATTTCAAGTACAGCTTGGAGATGTTATTGATCGTGGAACAACTCTATTCGAATATTCACCAGAAAGTATATCTGATAGTAGGAGTCGGTTCGAATCGGAAAAATCACGTTTAGAACAAGAATTACGTGGACTACAAACGCAAATTCGTGAATTAGAAAGCATGCAACGAGCACAGAGAAGAAACCAATCCGATGAAGAGCCGCTAACGGACTATATGCTACAGACCATTGAACGTGATTTATTAGAAAAGGAATATCAAGAAGCACGAATTGAGAGTGAAATTTCTAAATATACGAGCTTAATCAATTCCTCCAATAGTCAATTAAGAAACTTATCAATTGAGAATGAAGTGGCAGGAACGATTGTAGAGATTAACCATTCATTGGCGAACCCAGTCATCACGATTGCTTCAAATGAGCAGAGAATTGAAGGGTCCTTCACTGAGCAGGAAATGCAATCAATTGAAGAAGGCATGAAAGTCATCGTCTCATCTGAAGGGTTAGAAGAGCCAATTGAGGGTACGATTGATCAATTATTTATGCACCCAGAAGAAACACCTGCAGTTGGCGAAGAGCATACATACGCCTTTACTGTTTTGCTAAACGATACAGAGATGGAGCAGCAGTTAATCGGGCAGCATGCTAGCTTGTCTATTGTTACAGAGGAAGTGTTTGATGTAATAACAATGCCTGAAGAGGCTGTTCAGTACAAAGGCAAGGAACCGGTGGCAATCGCATTACGTGGCGGTGTACTAGAGCAACTTCCTCTAGAAACTGGCTTAATTGTAGAGAAACAAGTTGAAATCATTGAAGGAGCAGATCAAGATGAAGTCGTTCTCTTGGAAAAACCTCGCTACTTCCAAGACAAAAGCCCATTTGTAACCAAACTTGATGTAACGAAGCTTAGCAGAACAAGTTTAAATAAGCTTGAACGAAAAGAACAATTCCAATACATTGGGAGAGGATTACTGCAATTTAAACATTAAAAATAAAAAGGAGCTCTGACATAGAGCTCCTACGAAGAAGCTGCAATTAGAGGAGTGAACTGCTAATTGTAGCTTCTTTTCTAATCTAAGAAATACTTAATTCTGTTTCAGGCGCTTTTTCTTTAAAAACACAGGTTTGAATCCCAATAATCTTGAGAAAGTTCATTATCTTCTCATGTGACAAAGTTTTGAAATCTTCAATGATCGTCATTTCAAGGATATAGGCAATCTTCTTACTTGTGCAATGTACTTGTGTGAGCTCTTTTGAATAAGGAAAATCAGTTTTTAGGTTGGGCTTTTGTCCCTCTTCACAAGTGTAAATAATCGCTTCTCCAACTTTTCTTGATGACTCATTGAAATAAAAGGAAAAAACAATGGCACTCACGTCTTCAACAAATATTGGTTGCACTTTCATGTCGAGATCTAAGCTCATTCATTTCACCCTTCCTTGGAACTTTGTCTTATTAGTACTATAACAAATATAAAAAAAAAGAAGATTGCCCGTATTTAACAAAAAATTCGTTATAACATCTTCTTTGTTTGTTCAATACACCATTTTTCCTATAAAATATAACTATAAGAATATTCCTGGGATATTTATTAACAGAAGGGAGGACAGAGATAAAAAAAGAGCACTCCGTTATGGAGTGCTAAAGCGAGAGAAAAGATTCAATACTGTTTAGAATAAAGTTGGAAGTTCTAAAATGACAATTTCACCTACACCTGAAGCAAGGGTAAAGCTTGCAGCTCCAAACAATACAGTACAAACAGCCATTGCTACTAAGAAACCTTTTTTCATCATGAACTCCTCCTAATTAAAAAATAGTATGTTGAAATTTCTTATACTTATTAAATCATACTTTTAAAATTAGTACTTAGGCAATTACATCTTGTCTCTGCGGAAAAAGAGACATGTATCCTCAATTTTCTTATGTATTTTCATAAAAATATAATTCTAGGAATATTTCATGATAAGAAAATTGAATGTATAATAAAAAAACAGGTTTTTATGCCTATTAAAAAATAGTCGAGTGGTATTAAGTGATTAGTGTTTTTCATATATATTACATTTAAAGATGACTCTAACAGAGAAAAGGAGGCGTCGTTAATGGATTTTACTGCAATTGGTATAAGGATTAAGGAATTACGGAAGTTATTAAATTTATCACAGAAAGATTTAGCAGAAGGAATCTGTACTCAAGCTCAAATAAGTAAGATAGAGAAAGGAGATGTATACCCATATGCTTCGACCATCTATCTAATTTCTCAAAGGCTAGGCGTCGATGTTAATTATTTTTTTGATATTGGAACGACACCACGTTTGGATTACGTTCAAGAGGTTAATAGACAGTTAATGATCACAAGAAGAAACTCTGATTATAAAGAAATGGAAACGATTGTGAAGGCAGAAGAGAAAAATCCACTGTTTACACAAAATAAAAAAAATTTACAGCTATTATTGTGGCATAAAGGAATATGTCAATATGTATTAAAAAAGGATGTTCAATCATCTCTTTCAAATTTAGAGTATGCAATTGAGCTCACACATGTTTTAGAGAAGGTTTGGTCTGAGAGAGAGATTGAGGTGCTACTAAGCATTGGGTCAGTTTATTTTGAAGAAGGCGATTATAAAAAAGCATTAAAAGTATATCTTAATGCGAGAGAAAACTTGTTACATATACCATTTATACATGACCATACAACTCTAAGTAGATTAAATTATGCTATTGCTAGAACATATACAAGATTGGGGAAGTATAAAGAGTCTCACCATTATTGTAAAGAAGGAATAAAATGGTGTATAGAAAAGGATAATTTATATTTATTGGCGGAATTGCATTATCATATTGGTTATAATTATGAAATACAAGGAAATATCAATAAAGCACGTTTTTATATGGAGAAATCTTTAATATTTTTTGATTTACAGGGTGATGAAAAGTATATTAATCATGTAAAAGAAAAAATATTAGAATTTTCTAAAATATATAAATGATGAATTGAATGAGGCATCCGATTGGGATGCCTCATTTTTAGTAAAACCTCTTAAACCCATCAAAGCGCTGTTGGTAATAGGGGTTGTTTAAACTTGTAATTGTTACCCCTAATGTACCATCTGCATGAATAAACTCGTTATTTCCTAAGTAGATCCCCATATGTGAAATGCCTTGGCGATATGTATTCACAAAGAATATGAGGTCACCAGGCTGTGGATTATTCACATAATGGCTTCTCCCGTAATAACCATCTGTTGAATATCTACCAATGCTGATGCCAGATTGATTTAAAACATAATGAATAAACCCGCTGCAATCAAAACCTGAAGGAGAGCTACCAGCCCAAAGATACGGAGTGCCGAGTAACGATTTCGCATTCTCAATTACTGAATTTACCGGCTGTGGAGCAGGTGTCGGGCTTGGTGCTGGAGCACTTTGTGAGCTGACAATCAACTTTTGACCAACAAAAATTAAATCAGATGATAATTGGTTCCATGTTTTTAATTGCTGAACAGTTGTTCCACTTATAGCAGCGATTTTACTTAATGTATCTCCAGCCTTAACAATGTAATCTGAAGCTGAAGTTGGTGGTGCTGGTACTACTGGAGCAGGCTTTGGCGTTTCAGTAGGTTGATTTGTACCTAGACTAATTTTTAGTGTTTGTCCTGGAAAAATTAAGTGGGTTGTTAAGTTATTCCACTTCATCAAATCTTGTACGGTAACCTTATGCTGTAGAGCGATTCTAGAGAGTGTGTCTCCGCTTTCAATGACATATGTACTAGTGGCTGGAGCCGTCACAGCAGGTGTTGGAGCTGGAGCTGGTTTTTCCACTGTAGGTAGTGAAGCTATTTTTAAGCTTTGATTAATATAAAGCGTATCAGATTGTAAGTTGTTTGCTTTCTTTAAATCTGCAACTGACATATTGTATTTTTGAGCTAAGTTCCATAAGGTATCTCCTTGTTGAACTGTATGTGAGTTCGCGAATGCTTGTGAAGCAAAAGAAGTAGACAATATGGCAACAGTCGCGAGGGAAACAACCTTTTTATTCATTTTTATAGTTCTCCTTTCGTGAATAAAAACAGGATTTTCTATTTATATCGACATAAAAACCTATAGTTGTATGATGGAAATAGGTATAATTGCATGTAAGTTTTACCACATAACCAAAATGGAAATATTGAAATCTAGAAATCGACATTTACTTTTTGTTATACTATTGAACGTAAGAGATTTGTTTTATAACCTATTGAATCAAATATATCTTGCAAATATACAATTGATAGGTGGAAGGAAAAATGACGAAAAAACCATACAGAGTATTGCTTTACTACATGTATGTCCAGATTGAAAATGGAGAGGAATATGCAAAAGGGCATTTGCAATTTTGCAAGGACTTCAACTTAAAAGGGCGAATCTTAATTGCTGATGAGGGCATTAATGGAACGCTGTCTGGGACATACGAAGATACAGAAGCTTATATGCAAATGATGAAGGCAGACCCTCGCTTTGTTGATATGATCTATAAAATAGATGAAGAAGAAGAACATGCATTTAAAAAGATGAAGGTTCGTTATCGTCCAGAGCTTGTAACGTTAAGACTTGAAGATGATGTGAACCCGAATGAAGTAACTGGAACGTACCTAGAACCAGAAGAATTCTATAAGCGCCTACAAGATGAAGACACTATAGTACTAGATGCACGAAATGATTATGAATTTGACTTAGGGCACTTCCGCGGTGCAATTCGTCCTGATATTCGTAATTTCCGCGATCTTCCACAATGGGTACGAGACAATAAAGAGCTTCTAGCAGATAAGAAAATCGTAACGTATTGTACGGGAGGCATTCGCTGTGAAAAGTTCTCAGGCTGGCTGTTAAAAGAAGGTTATGAGGATGTTGCTCAGCTTCACGGCGGGATTGTCACATACGGAAAAGACCCGAAAGTTCAAGGTGAACTATGGGATGGGCAGCTTTATGTATTTGATGAAAGGATTGCAGTTCCTGTTAATCAAAAGGAGCATGTGGTTGTAGGAAAAGATTATTTCTCAGGAGAGCCATGTGAGCGTTATGTAAACTGTGCAAATCCTGAGTGCAATAAAAAGATCCTTTGTTCAGAAGAAAATGAGCATAAATACATGCGTAGCTGCTCAGACGAATGCCGTTCACATGAACGAAACCGTTATATCGCCGAGCATGGCTTATCAGAAGAAGAAGTAGCTGAAAGATTAAATAATATATTGGTGTAAGAAAAAAAGCCCAACTCAAGCAATTATATTTTGCTTGTTGTTGGGCTTTTTTGAAAGATAAGAAAGTGTCATGAAAAACATAAACTTGGCTGTTTGCTAGATAAATTGAGAATGTTGCAAGATAAATCAGGTTTTTTGCTAGATAAATTGATAACCTTGCTAGATAAATCAGGTTTTTTGCTAGATAAATTGATAACCTTGCTAGATAAACTTGGCTTTTTACTAGATAAAATCGAAATATTGCAAGATAAAACTAGAATAGCTCTCAGAGAAAACCAATATTCCACCAGAAGGAATAATTTTAGCTTTTCTTATATAAAGATATGGCCAATCCAACCATATACGACAAAAACGTGAAGTGAAGAACCCAACCTTGTTGCATGGTGTTAAAACTAAAGTAAGTGACGAGTGTATTTGACGCGAACCGATACAAGATCACGGTCATGTAAGAGATAACGAGACCGAGCACTGTTGAGTATAACGCCCACTGTACATTTATTCTCAAATCAATCTTTTTAAACATTAGTAAAAGATAAATGATAATAAATAAGATTGGGAACCCTACCGCAATGAATAGATTTAGATAAATGAATTCTCCTAAATAAAGCCAAGTTGTTAATTGAATCCATACGAGTGGAATCGAAAAAAACACCATAGTCTTCACTCTTAATTTGTTGTATAAAAAAATGAAGATCAGAAAGCTAATGAGCATAACTAAAGGAGCTAAGTAAACAACTGCAATGAAAACTGTGAGCATATTCATGTTCATGCCATTAGGAGGTGCATATTGATAAATGGTGTAATAATATGTTCCGGCATATGAAATGAAAAAGATTGCAAAGACTCCTATCAAGATAGCTAGGAAACTAGAATTAAAAAAGCGTTCAACATACTTCATTTGTGTTCTCCTGAGGTTGATTTTTAAAGAATATTACTATTTACACTTTTAATATAAAAAGATTATAAGGTGAGAAAGTTATTTTTGAAATAGTATAAAAGTCTATAACCTGTAATTAGACTGGTAGATTAAATCAATCTTCAGGTGATTAAAAATCAGCTTTATAAGGGGCGCCTTTTTAAAGATTTTAACAAAAGTTAATAGGTTTATATGCCTATAAAATTATTCTTTATAAGAAAATAGTCCAATTAAACTATCGTTTTTCACTAGTTATCTTTGTAAATTTTTGATAAATTAATAGAATAAACGTATAAAGGAGTAGTGATATGAAACGGTTATTTATGGCTGTGATTGCCTTGTTTGTTATGTTAGTTAATGTACCACAGTCCTTGGCAGCTGATGACATTACAGGTCATCAATTTGAAAGAGAAATGCGAGAGCTCATTAATAAAGGTTACATGAAAGGTTACGGGGCAGGTGAATATCGACCAGACGCTTCCGTTACCAGAGCAGAGTTTGCAGCTCTGATTGTTCGTACCTTGCATTTAGACGGTGCAGAGGTGGCAGAGTTTTCAGTAGCATCATTAGCGGAATCTCAGTTTTCGGATGTTCTTCCTGGCGAATGGTACTACAATGATATTAATCTTGCAGTAAACGCTGGAATTGTAAATGGTTATCCAGACGGCACGTTTAAGCCAACTGCCCATATAACACGTGAAGAAATGGCGACAATGGCTGTGCGTGCTGCAGAGTCAAAAGGAGTTCTTGCAGAAACAGGAACGATTGCCTTTAAAGATGCGAGTAAGATTCATAGTTACCATTTAGAGTTTGTTCAAAAGGCAGTAAAGCTAGGGCTGATGAATGGTCATGCTAATGGAAACTTCGGTCCAAAAGAATTAACAACTAGAGGTCAAACAGCAGCAGTTCTTACGCGATTAATGAGAGCTGTTGATCCACCAGCATCTTTAGACTACAGAGTAGCGACAGTGAGCAAGACAGCTCCTCCTACAATCATTAGAGAATATGAAACTTTTGAAGCAGCAAAAGCAAACGTATCTGGTAACCAGGTTGTATTACATGGGAATACTATTGTTTATATGAACGCTGGAATTGCTGCAACAAATAAATTTACGATTATTCATGCAAGAGAGAATTTATCGGATGCGAATGGTATTACATATGTAGCAACAGGCACTGAGCTTAAATTTATTAATGCTACTTCAACGAGTGTAAGAGTTCAGGCTGGTCAAGTGACAGGATATGTTGCTCCAGGAAATGTGAATCTAATTCCAAATGCCTTATCTGAGGGAAGATCATATTATTATAAAGAAGGAACAGATCTCTATCATCGAGTATTTAACCCAATTACAAATCAATATTCTCCTGCCACTTTATTAGGGTTAGCACCATCTTTTATGCAGCAGGGACAAAATTATTATAGTTGGGATGGAATTAATTATACAAATGCTTCTGGTACAACAGTAGGTGGCCCGGAGTATGTGTACTTTTCATACTTGCCTCTTCATGCCTCTTCTAGCTATACAGCAGCAGAGTTAGAGAGATTTATCACTGAGGGTTATACACCACGAAATGGCTTTGCTACAAGTCCGTTGGCTGGTACAGCAAAAGATTTTAAAGATGCGGAACAAAAATATAGTGTAAATGCTCTTTACCTTTTAGCGAATGCTATTCATGAAAGCAACTGGGGAACGAGTCGTTTAGCACAGGAGAAGAAGAACTTATTTGGGATGGGTGCAAGTGATGGAAGCGGAGATCCATTCGAAAATGCTTTCAGTTATGCCTCATTTAAAGAATCTATCGAAGCAGCAGCTAACCGTATCGCGAATAGTTACTTATCTCCAACTGGAAGTTTTTATAATGGAGCAGTATTAGGTACAAAGAGTGTTGGGATGAATATGAAGTACGCTTCTGATCCATACTGGGGAGAAAGAATTGCTGGTCATATGTATCGAGCAGATAAAATTCTTGGTGGTAAAGATAATAATCGTCTTCAGCTGGGAGTTAGTAATACTGAAGGATTAAATGTTCGAAACAATTATGGCACAAGTGGTACTAGTATCCTCTATAGTATGAATAGAATCGGTTCACCATTTGTTATCTTAAATTCATCTAGACAAAGTGATGGATCTACTTGGTACCAAATTCGTTCTGATCTTGCAACAAATCGTAATGGCTATGTATATGGTAATGGTTCACTAGGACAATATGTAATAGAAATCAACGTAACAAGATAATTCACTTTTAAAAAAGAAGAAACGGCAGGATGCTGTTTCTTCTTTTTTTATAGTGAACAAAATGAATATTATGGAACGATCTTGTTTAAATAAGGTATTTTTTGAATAATAAAAACAATAGCTATGGATGAAACAAATACAACAATAGAGTAAATGGTGATACCAAACAAAAGATAATCTTCTATAGGTAGATAGTTTTTCCATACATCCAGAAAAAAAGGATGGACAAGAAAAACCCCAAAACTAGTATTACTTAGTAGCTGTATGGTGGTGTTCGTATGGGATGAATTTTTAAACAATTGTTTAAATAAAACAAACACAGCTATAGACATAGCAATTACATTCAATGTGGTGTAACTGTAAAAATAGCTGATAAAGGATTCGGATTGAACGGTATAGTATTGAGTTCCAAGGAATGTAATAACAAACCCAATAAAGCCAACTGCATAGATACCCATTCTTTGCTTTTTAGTAAATGTGCTAGTAGATAAATAATAGCCTAGTATGAAAAAACCAATAAAGGTGCTAATCGGGTGATAGAGCTGGATATCTAAGTCAAATGAAAAGTTAAGCAAACCAACAACAGAGACCAATAAAATCCATATACCGATAAAGTATTTTAGTAGGTGATTTTCTCCATATTGAACAACAACCTTAAAAATAGGAAGAACAAGATAGATACCGATAATGGCATAAAAAAACCAGAGATGAAAATAGATATCGTTATTTAGCAATTCTGGAATGAAATGAGACCATGTAAAGCTAGATGAACCAATAATTCCTTTGTATAGATAAAAAGCAAGGCTCCAAATTAAAAACGGTACAAGGATCTTATTCATTCGCTTTTTATAAAAAGTTATCAATGAATCATTTTTCTTAGGGTTTAACAAAAGTGCACCGCTTATCATTAAGAAAAGAGGGACACACCATCTAACGATTGAATCGTAAAAGTTAACGATTGCCCATCGCTCATTAGTGATTTCTCCGTATAAAGGAATAAAGATTGCAGCACAGTGTAAGAGGACAACTCCAAATATAGCCAGTGCCCTTAAATAATTCAGATAATGTATATTCATCATTTTAGCTCCTGTAAATATTCATACTAAGTATATCATGATTACTTATTTTTACTTCTCCTATTTCTTAATAAGTTTTTTCGTAATAATAGAATGTTACAGCTCAATGAAAAATGTATGAAACTAGTAACAACTATTTGTTCAATGTTTTTTTATGTTATATTAGAAGGAAAAGTGATTATTTTTGAATGTTATACAAAGGATATTAAGAGATCGTATACCTATATATTGATTTGAAGTTAGGAGAACGTTATGGATATTAGAGTTGTGGAAATATTAAATGTCCCATTTGTGAATGTTAGTAGAAAACAATTTGTTGAAGTGTTGAATCAACATATAAAAGAAAAACAAAAGACGTTTGTCGTTACTGCCAATCCAGAAATTGTGATGAAGGCAAATGATGAGCCTGATTATATGAGTACTATTAAAAAATCAACGTATATTACAGCGGATGGAATTGGTATTGTAAAGGCGGCACAATTACAGAAGACACCATTGCCTGGAAGGGTAACAGGATATGATACAATGGTTGATTTATTAGCCTTATCAAATGAAGAGAACTACAGCATCTACCTCTTAGGTGCTACAGAAGATACGTTAGCAAAGACAAAGAAAGAAATTCACAGTAAGTACCCGAATGTAAACATTGTCGGCAGTCATAACGGATTCTTTGACTGGGAATCAGATGCAATCCATTCAGAAATCAAAGAGTTAAAGCCTAATCTTGTGTTTGTAGCACTTGGAGTGCCTCGTCAGGAGAATTGGATTGCAACACATCTCCACCATTTCGATGAAGGAGTATTTATCGGGGTAGGTGGAAGCTTTGATGTAATTGCAGGTACTGTAAAGCGAGCACCTGTCATCTGGCAAAAAGCAAATTTGGAATGGCTTTATCGTTTACTTAAACAACCAAGTCGATTTGGGAGAATGATGTCACTACCTAAATTTGCATTAAAAGTTATGATGTCTAAAGGTAAAACAGGAAAATGAGCCAGACATTTATTAAAAGCACATTAATTCTTTCAGTTGCAACATTACTTTCAAAAATATTAGGCAGTGTATTCCGGGTTCCATTACAAAATATTGCGGGTGATGAGGTACTTGGAATATTTAGCCTCGTCTATCCAGTATATATGGTTGCGTTGATTTTATCGGTAGCAGGAATCCCAATTGCGATTTCACAATTGATATCTGAAGCATCTGTCGAAAAAGCTGATGAGAAGATTTATAAGATTTATCGTACCGCAACGATACTCGCTTTATTATTCGGTGTGATCAGTTTTAGTTTGATCTTTAGCTTTTCTAATCAAATCGCGTATATCCTAGGTGGAGAAAATATAAGACTAGCCTTAATTATTGTTGGGGCAACATTACTTGTTGCTCCATATATGGCCGTATATAGAGGATATTTTCAAGGGTTTCATGATATGCGGCCAACGGCTATCTCGCAAGTGTTGGAACAGCTAATAAGAGTTGTGTTTATTTTGGTCATTGCTTATATATTGGTCGGCAGAGATTCAAGTAGTGAAGTTGTCTCTGGCGGCGTTATGTTTGGATCGATTCTGGGAGCGTTGGCATCTGCTGTTTATTTGAAATGGTTATTCTCTAGATCGAATTTAAAACCTAAAAAATATGCCTATACGTTCACCGACTTCAAACAAGTAGGGAAGAAGATTCTTTATATCTCTATTCCTATTTGTATAGGTGCAATCACAATGGCTCTATTAAACTTCGTTGATTCCATTACGATCCCTTATAGTTTACGTTCAGCTGGGGTCGGAGAAGATATTACGTATCAATATGGAATCTATGGTCGAGGTTTAGCCATTGTTCAAATCGCGACGGTCTTTTCTACATCAATTGTACTGCCTTTAATTCCTTTGTTAACAAAAACGTTAGCAGAAGGGAATTCATTAAAAGCAAAAGGTATCGTGGAGCGAACACATTATTTAACTCATTTAATTTCTTGGCCAGCTGCCTTTGGACTATTGGCTTTAACGCTTCCAATGAACTTAGCTCTCTTCACAAATCTTGAAGGAAGCAATATGCTTGCTGTCATCGGGTTTAGTTCTGTCTTTACAGCGTTTGCTGTACTGGGGACTGGAATTTTACAAGGAATGAATAAAGCAAGAGAAGCAGCATGGATTATTTTGCTTGCTGTTGTCATAAAGGGAGCATTGAACCTACTATTTGTGCATTCCTTTGGGTTAATAGGTGCAGCGTATGTGACATTACTTGTTTACGTATTAATTGTCATCGCAAATACCTACGTTATTCATCGTGAAATTCCATTTAGAGCTTTCAAATGGAAGATGACCTCGATTATTGGATCATCTATTAGTATGGCGATTGTGATTGGTCTACCAACATTGTATCTATCCTTTGACGGGGTTAGACGGCTTTTTGCGATTGGTTATGTTGGAATTGCAATTATTTTAGGAGCTATTATATATGTTATTTTAGCATATATAACGAAGGGGATTACAATCAAGGACTTAGACGGTTTGCCGCTTGTAAATCGCTTTACAAATAAAAAGAATCAAGAGACGCCACCGCCATCGGGAGGTAAGGTAAATAAAAAGGAGTGTACTAGATTGAAGAAAGCGTTAATTGGAATATTGATCGTATCCCTTCTTCTCTCAATCCCGGGATTGTACCAAAGGATAGCAGCTGAACTGGATAATCGTGACTATGAGATGGTTATGCCGTTTATGGATGTTGAGGAGATTGTGGCACTAAACCCACTCATGACAAAAGAGGGTGTACTATCCGAATTAAAAGAAGCGGGCTTAAATACGATCAGTCTTGAGCCAGAGACGATGGAAAGCTTATCTAAAAAAGGGTATATTACAACGCTGACTGGCGAAGAAATCAAAGCGATGTCAATCTTTAACGAGGATCTTGAAGAAATTGCTCAAGGGGTTTCGACTGAAGGAATCTATGTATATATTCAAGAAGAGAATGAATTAACAGATAATCTTTCTGCTATCTTTTCAGAGGCTGAAGCAGAATCAATTATGATTAATAATAAGGAATTTATCTATTACCCTGCAACAACTGCTGATATGGATGAGATTGCTGTTGGGTTTTTAGACGAATCCCTAGAACTAATTAATAATCAGGGGTTTAACTTGATATTAAGAATGTGGAACACGGATTCGGGAAAAGAAGACCCAATCGTGTTTAAACAATTCTTAGATATCGCAGATAGGCAATCAGTTCACTTGCTTATGTCAGGTACAGAAGTGATCGGTTTTCCAAATGTTGACTATATGAGAAGCTATGCAAATGAATTGAATGAAAGAGATATACCTATTTATCAAATCGAGTTTACTGATCAGAAGGGGCTTCATTCTCTTAGCTATTTAACAGACACAAATATCATCAGACTTCATAGTCTTGACTTGAACAAAGTTTCTAGTATTCAAGAAGCAGTCGATCGATCCGTTCGTGCGGTAAAAGAAAGAAATATACGTTCGGTCTTTATTCGAATGATTGACGATCAAGATGGTCAAAAGGCGTTGGAAGATACAACGACATTTATTTCAAATGTCCAAACGTCTATGCCAAGTGCGTTTACCCTTTCTGACCCTAAGCCATTTAATGATATAAATATTGCAAAATGGAGTTACTTGGCTGCGTTTGTCGCAGCGATATCGTTTGTCGCTCTAGCTGCATTATCTGTGTTTAAAGATCGAAGACTCGTTTACCTTTCATTAGTTGGTGTAACGATTGTCAGCTTAGCAGCGTTTGTGCTAAATAAATTGCTATTAATTCAGCTATTAGCATTATTGGTTGCTGTAGTAGCCCCAATCTATGCGATATTACCGATGCCAGCTTCAAAAGGGTTCAAGACGATTCTAGTGCGCTACGGGCGAGCTGCAGCCATTAGTTTGATTGGTGTTGTCATCATTTCAGCTTTATTAAATGGAAATGAGTTTTTAGTCAAAGTCAGTGAGTTCCGTGGAGTAAAACTTGTTTATATTATCCCAATTGCGTTCATTACAATTTATGCTTTATGGGATGATGTGAAGCGACTAGCAATGATGAGTGTACGCTATTGGCATCTCGCAGTAATTGCCGTGATTGCCGTTGTTGCATTGTACTATATCAGTAGAACAGGTAACCAGGGGTCTGTTTCAAGCATTGAATTAACAATTCGACAATGGTTAGAGGAAATCATGTATGTACGTCCAAGAACAAAAGAGTTTCTTATTGGGTTCCCGTTCTTTGTACTTGCACTCTACGTTATGCCAATGTTTAAAAGGTTAGCTAAGTATATGCTTATCCCAAGTGTTATTGGTTATCTTTCGGTTATTAATACGTTTACACATTTCCATATCCCGTTCCACTTATCGATGCTTCGTACATTCTATAGCTTACTGCTAGGGTTATTGATTGGCTTTGTATTTATTTACATCTTTAAATTGATTCTTAAGATGTATGAAGAGAAAATAAAACCAAGGTGGTTATCATGAAGGTCGTAATTTCAGGTTATTATGGATTCGAGAATGTTGGCGATGAGGCAATTCTTTACTCAATCATCCAAGCATTAAGAGGACAGGATGCTAACATTGAGATTACTGTACTCTCTAATCATCCGAAACATACAGAAGCAACTTATGGTGTTCGTTCAGTTAATCGGTGGAAAACTAAAGAGGTATTCCAAACAATTAAGAGATCAGATGGATTAATTAGTGGAGGGGGTAGCCTGTTGCAAGATGAGACAGGCCCTCGTTCAATCCCTTATTATACAGGGATTATGTTAATGGCTGCTTTTGCCAAGAAACCAGTCTTTGTTTATGCACAAGGGATGGGGCCGATTCATAAGAAGCTCAATCAATGGTTAACGAAGTTTACGTTGAATAAAGCAAAAGTGACAGTAAGGGATCAAGGTTCTAAAGAATTGCTAGAAAGACTAGGTGTAACAAGAGAGATTTCTATTGTTCCAGACCCTGTAATCGGCATGAGAAGGGAAATGACATTTAGCGGTTGGTATAGCGAGCAGAATATTACTGGTCAAGCTATTGCGGTTTCAGTAAGAGATTGGGACAGTCCAATTGAATTCAAAGCCGAGCTTGCTAAAGCTCTTGATCGTTTAGTTCAAGATGGAAATACAATTGTATTTATCCCGATGCATGGACAGCATGATGAGAAGTCGTCTCTCGATGTGATTGCCTTAATGAAGGAAAAAAGCTTACTTGCACCTTTTGACGCATCAATAGAAGAGAAGGTAGCTATTATTGGGTTATGTGATTTACTAGTTGGGATGAGGCTTCATGCGTTGATTTTCTCTGCTATTACGTATACTCCTTTTATTGCTTTGTCCTATGATCCAAAAATTGATGCATTTGCTGAAATTGCAAAACAGCCAGTTGTTGGTCATGTGATGGAATCAAATTGGTCAGACGAATCTCTCTATTCATTAGCTACTGCTAGGCTAGCTGATGATAAAGGAAGTACATCGCTTGAAGTATCAATGAAGGAAATGAAGGAAAAAGCAATTGGAACAGCTAAGGAAGCAATCAAACACTTTCAACAAACGACATGAAGCATTTGATTCATGTCGTTTGTAGTTTAATAGTTCTATTCTTTAAAAAATCCAAAAAGTTGACAAATTGTTTGTAGAATTATGCTACAATATGACAGAAACGCAAATGAAAATCAGGAGGAAATGTAGCAGCAATGTGTAAAAGAATGACTAGAACTTTATCAATCCTTTTCGTCGCTTTTGTCTTTGTGATTAGTGCAGGTTCAGAAACGCAGGCAGCGGGACTAAAGGATATCCCGGCGGGCTTTGCAACTGAGATTAATTATCTTCTTGACCGTGGTGTTGTGACTGGACATCCAGACAATACATTCCGCCCCAATGATCCTGTTACGAGAGAACAAGCTGCTGCAATGATTGGACGTGCCCTTGGTTTAGATGGAACGCAACGAGCAACAAGCTTTACGGATGTTCCTGCTTCTTCCTACGCTTCAGGCTACATACAATCAGCAGTAAACCGTGGTGTCATTACAGGGTATGGAGATGGAACCTATAGGCCAAAAGGTAACATTACAAGAGGCGAAATGGCATTTTTAATGCAAAGAGCCTTTGGATTCCAATCTACGAGTCTCGTATTCTTTAAAGATGTTCCTGCAACTGGTAGTCAATACAATGCGATTAATCGTATTGTTACAGCCGGCATTGCAAACGGTTATACAGATGGTACATACAGACCACAAACAGCGATTAACCGTGCTGAATTCGCGGTGATTGTTGCAAGGGGCATGAACCCAAGTTTTCGAGTTCAGTATGAAATGCAATCATTAGGTGAACGAGTAGTAACTGCTACTTCTCTAAATGTTCGTTCTGGACCTGGTACAAACTACAGTGCTGTAGGATTCTTTACTAAGGGAACAACAGTTACACTGTACCATTTAGATGGAAACTGGGCTTATGTATCAAATGGAGCAACGTCAGGATTTGTACATCGAGATTACTTATCAATGCCATCTAATAAGCGCATTATTGCCATTGATCCAGGTCATGGCGGTTCAGATCCTGGAGCGATTGGAAATGGACTACAAGAAAAAGAAGTGAATCTTTCTGTAGCACTTAAAGTAAAAGCAATCCTAGAAAGCAAAGGGATTGAAGTGTTTATGACAAGATCAAATGATACATATTTAACGTTAACAGAGCGGGTTGAAGTATCCGTTCGGGCAAATGCGGACACGTTTGTAAGCATCCATGCGAATAGCTTCTCACAAGAGAGTGCCAATGGATCTGAAACCTATTATTATGCAGCAAGTGTTAATTCTCGCTCTGAAAATAGTAAACAACTTGCTACATTTATTCAAAATCGATTATATAAATCGTTAGATACGAATAATAGAGGAGTTAAGCAAGCGGGATTCTCAGTTATTAAGAATAATCCATTACCAGCAGCATTGGTTGAATTAGGTTTTATTTCCAACAAGTCTGATGCTCAGAAGCTAGCTTCTGAGGCTTACCGTAATAAAGCAGCACAGGCAATTGCTGATGGAATTGTTGAATACTACAATTGGAGAGATAAGTAAGAAAAGCGGACATTTAGTCCGCTTTTTTACAAGCTAAGGGATAATAGTAGATTATCTTTTTTACTAGTTAAATAAATTCGAAGTGCAAGAGAATGATAATACAAGGGAGTGAGGTAGTTGGCAAAAAGAATTACGATTCTATTGGGCTTTTTGTTCCTATTGATCCCGTTCCAAGCGAATGCAGATGATCATCAAAGAATATTGGTAACGTTTAAGGACCAAATTGAATTAAATTTACTAGAAGAATACGATGCTGAGGTTCACCATGTTTTTGAAGAATATTTATCAGCAGCTGTTACGATTGAATCGTCTAAATTAGATCGATTAAAAGTGGAGAATACAATTAAGCGAGTTGAAGTGGATCATCCGATAGAAATCGAAAATCAACGTATGAGCTGGGGGTATGATGCTGTTCGAGCACACGAATCCTATGCAAGTGGCCTTGATGGACATGGAGTGAAGATTGGCATTATTGATACTGGAATAAGGTCAACACATCCTGATTTACAGGTTGCTGGAGGAATCTCTTTTATCAGTGGAAACCCATCCTATGAAGATGATCAAGGACATGGTACACATGTGGCGGGAATAATCGCTGCAAAGGATAATAGTATCGGTACACGAGGCGTAGCTCCAATGGCAGAGATTTATGCAATTAAAGCGTTGGATGAGACCGGTTATGGCAACCAGTCCAATATTATTGCTGCCATCGAGTGGGGAATACACCAAGAGCTTGATATCCTTAATTTAAGTGTGACTGCACAGCAAGGGTCACAATTATTAGAAGAAGTGATAAGAGAAGCATATCGTGAAGGAATTGTCATTGTTGCAGCATCTGGAAATGCATTACAAAGTTTCTCGAGTCAGGATGTTCTCTACCCTGCAAGGTATCCTGAAGTGCTTGCAGTCGGTTCAATCAATGCACGTTACGAGAAATCACCCTTTAGCTATTTTGGTCCTTCATTAGACTTTGTAGCAAATGGGGAAAATGTGTATAGTACCTATGCAGGTTACCATCATGGTGTATATCAAGAATATGCTTCTCTAACAGGTACTTCGATGGCTGCCCCTTATGTATCAGCTATAGCCGCATTGTATATGCAAGCATATCCAGAGTATGATACTTCCCAGATAAGAGAGCTTATGAAGGAGACCGCTCTGGATTTAGGAGAATTGGGAAAGGACCCTCTTTACGGATATGGTTTAATTCAAGCGCCTAATGTATCACCGTTATCTAGCTTCCCTGATGTTCGTCCTTCAGAATGGTACCATGAAGCAATTGAATATCTATATGATTTAGATATTATTACAGGATATTCGAATGGCTTGTTTTACCCAAATCAGACGGTGACAAGAGCAGAGGCAATCACTATGATTGGAAGAGCGAAGGGGCTAGATGAGTCTACTCAATCGATTTTCCATGATGTTCCGAATGGTCACTTTGCATATGGATATATCGGCACTGCCTACGACAAAGGATATATATACGGGTTTCCTGATGAATCGTTTCGCCCGAATGCCTCTATTATCCGAGGAGATGCAGCGATTATGATTTCGAATGTGTTTGCGCTCACGAGCAGTGGGGGAGATGAATTTTCTGATGTTCATTCATCGGATTATTTTTATAATGAAATCCTAGCATTAAATGAAAATCGGATCGTCCAAGGGTATCTTGATGGAACATTTAAACCTAGACAAACGATTACAAGAGCGGAGTTCTCACTTATGATGGCAAAGGCATTAAACGAGGACTTCAGGTGACGAGATTATTTTTATTTACAACAAACCCCTGAGAAATGTCTCAGGGGTTTCTATTAATAGATCAGAAAGTATAAATTTCAGTAATGAAAGGATAAGGTGTTAATTCTTCGATTAGAACGTAGGCGCCGGCTCCTTCGGGAGTAGTAACAGCTGAAAACCGCGAAGGAAATTGTTTTCTTCCTAGCAAGTTGAAGCATTGCCCGAGGAAAGCGTCCACAAGAAGAGATAATTAAAGATTATCTTTTCTTAATTCCACTCATAATACGTACTGCCCTCTTTATATCCGCCCTCATCATCCGCTAATTTTTCATGTAAAGATAGGATTAATTCAGATCCTTCTTGATAGAAAACGAGGTTCATAGTCCGTTTTGGCTGGCTAGACGTCCATTCATACTTAAATTGCTTGCCCAAAATTGTTTGTGAAACAAGTGTTCCTTCGCTACCAATCAGCTCGACAACTTCCTCATACGTCATCTTTTCCTGTAAAGAATCAAATGTTTGCCTTGAGACATTTGGTACGGATACAGCATGTTCATTATTAGAATACCATTTTGCATTAATTACACCATTTTGATCTGTTTTTAAACCAACATGATCGTATCTCCATGAATAATTATAGTACGCAAATTCATAATCAAAGGGTGCCTCTTGGGCGAATAGGTAATTGATTTCTTCGATAGTGTGTTTGCCAAGCTCGATTGCTAGAAATTTCTCATGAGTGATTAAAGGGTGCCCAAACTTGTCTACTTCTTTTAGAGAAGGGTCTACGTTGATTTCTGGAATCTCATCAGGAGGAATATTCATAAAAATGTAATCTGTAATGTAAACAGTATACTCAGGATGGTACCATTTTACTTGTGCTGAACCGCTTTCTGATATCGCTCTTAACGGTAAATATACTCTGCCATTCTTTAATTGACTAGGAACATCAATCGATACGGCATCGCCGTTTTTATAAATGGTTTTGCTGTTCAATGGAACGACTATGGTTTGAAAGTTCATCGTAATGGTCGTTTCTTTTTTTGTATCATCCCAATGCACCTTTCCACTCATTTGCTCAAATATACCACGGAGAGGGACGAGTGTTCTCCCTTTTTCAATAAAAGGAGCATCATTTAACTTCAGTTCTTCATAGTTGTATAAGATTTTAACCGGTTTTGTTTGAGCTGCTCCTATGTTGGGTGTCAAGCTGAAGAGCAAGACGAAACTAAATGCAAAAATGAATAGTCCTTTCCATTGTTTATTCAATATTTTCCCACCTTTCTCATAATAGCTCTATTATATATGGTGACTGGAGGATGTGAATGGTTAAATTATACTAATATTGGTAATCTATCATTTAGTTGGCTTTGTCTATTGCATTCTTTAGTAGTTTTGCAAACTCAGCTCTAGATGTGTTTCCACTAGGTTTAAACGTACCATTAGGATAGCCGGTGACGATTTGATAATAGGTTAGGTTTTGGATTGCAGCATATGCCCAGTGTTCTGTTGGTAAATCTGTAAACATGATCGGATGTTGAATGATTGGTAATGGGAAGGAGCGATTGATCAAGATCGCTACTTCTGCTCGTGTAATAGGATCATCTGGTTTAAACAAGTTGCCGTCATATCCCGTGAATAATCCGTAATGTGTTGCAGTTGCAATATATGGATTAGCCCAATGGGTTGGGGGGATATCCTCATAATTCAATTCATACCGTAAAGGTAGATTAAGTGTTGCAACGATCATTTTTGCTGCTTCAGCTCTGTTGATACTGCGGCTAGGATAGAACAGATTTCCATCATAGCCGTTAATAATTTGCTTTTCTGATAAGTATTGAATTTCATAATTCGCCCAGTGATCGAATGGAACATCTTTGTAATGAATTTGCCCATGCTGTGGTATGTCAGCGACACGTCGTGCGGTTACGTAGCGGGCTTTCCAATAATACGGATCATCCAATGAGTCAATTCGAACACCGTTAGAGGTAGTTGCTGAGACAAAGGATCGATTGCCGATGTAGATCCCAGAGTGAGAAATACCAATTCCATCTGTGTTGAAGAACACAATATCTCCTATTTGCCATTCATTTTCTTTTACTTCGATTCCAGCAGTAGTTTGTTCCTTTGTTGTACGTGGTAGATCTATTCCGAATTGGTTGTATACAAAGCGCACATAGCCAGAGCAATCAAATCCGTTTGGTGTAGATCCTCCATATAAATAAGGAACACCAAGATACCTGAGTGAGAATTCTATGAAAGAATCAGGAGTTAGTGTGTAAGATAGTGCTTTTTCCTTATGTATTGCCAGGTTTAAGGTTAATAAAAGAAATAATATCCAAACCATTTTTTTCATGTATTTCCACCTCTATATATTTTATCGACAAAATACAGAGGCGTTGTAACTAAAATTGTGGAATAAAATTCATTTTCTTATTACATACGTCAGGATGTGTCGAAAAAATAGCATTCTTTTAAAAAATGATAAAAAAATCAAAAAATTCAAGGTTGATGCTTGCATTGAAAGGTTAATTATACTAAACTATGTACAGATATACCGTAATTGGTAATAGTTTCTTGTTGAAAAAACAAGAATGTAGTCTAATATTATTACTACAAAGTTAAATAATTCCTCCACAATAAGCAATTGGTATTAGAGAAAATAGTTGACTGCAAAACCAAATTCTCATATACTATTGTTTGTATGTTTGGTATTAATTAACTTGATTAGTATTTTACCGGTTACATAGGTAATATTAGACACACATTGTTGAAGCAAGGAGGCTATTGCCTCATTTGCCTACATAACAACCTAGAAAACTGGTATGAATAAGATCCAATAAAGGGAGGAAATGAAATTAATGGCACAATCTAAGAAATACCGCAAATTTGTAGCAACTGCTGCAACAGCAACTTTAGTTGCATCTGCAGTCGCACCAACAGCATTCGCTGCTGAAGTAACTAAGAAATTCCCTGATGTAGCAGATAACCACTGGGCACTTAAACACATCAACTATTTAGTTGGTAAAGGTGTAATTGAAGGAAATCCTGATGGAACTTTCAATCCGAATGGAAACATTAAAAGAGGGGAAGCTGCAAAGATTCTTGCTGTAACATTAGGACTTGAAGTTGATAAGAATGCTAAAACAAACTTTGCTGATGCAAAAGATCACTGGGCATCTTCTTACATCGCTGCTCTTCAAGCTCAAAAGCCTGGAGTAATTAATGGTTATGATACAGGTGATTTCAAGCCAGAGGCTGACATTTCTCGTCAAGAAATGGCAAAAATGATCGCAACTGCTTATGGATTTGAAAAAGATGAAGCTGCAATCATTGATTTCACTGATAACACTAGCTGGGGTAGTGACGAAGTTGAAATTCTTGCTAGCTTAGGTATCGTAGTAGGTGTTTCTGCTGGTAAATTTGATCCTGAGGCAAAGGTAAAACGTGATCAAACAACAGCATTCATACACCGTTCCGAAGTACCTGCAGAGCGTGAAGAAGTTGCTAAGAAAGAAGCTGTAGTTGTTTCTGTAAATGCGATTAACGCTTATGAAGTTCTTATCAAGACAAACAGTGTTCTTAGCGAAGAATCTGCTGAAAACGTAGCTAACTATGAAGTATTATTAGATGGAGCAACAACAACTGATATTATTAAGTCTGCTAAGCTTCAATCTGATAAAAAATCTGTATTAGTACGTTTTTCTACTCCTGCTGTAACAAATAAAACAATCAAAGTTAAAACGAAGGATTCTTTATTAACTAGTTCATATGTAAAAATTCCTGCGTTCGATACTGGTGTTGAATTATTTAGCGATACTAAAGCACCAACTTTGACGAAAGTTGAATATAATGGTTCTGATGTAGTTGCTACATTCTCTGAGCCTATTTCTTCTGTAGCAAATGTACGTGTTAATGGAGTTACTGGAACTATTTCTCCTGTACAAACATCATCTAACGATGTAGCTGGAAACTATAATTATGTTATTGCTGGAGCTCCTACAACTGCTGGGACACACAGCGTAGTAGTTTCTCAAGTTAAAGATGCTAATGATAATGAAACAGGTACACAAACTGCTTCTTATACAATTGTAGAGAACGCAAAAGCTCCAGCAGTTTCTAAAATTGAAGGAGTAACTTCTACATCATTTAAAGTAACTTTTGATAAAGCTCTTGCTGGTACTGCTGCTGCAGATGCTGTAGCTAACTTAAAAGTTCAAAAAGGCGGATATACTCTAGATGGAAGCCGTATTAATGGTGTGTTAGCAACAGACAAGAAGTCTATTACTTATACTGTAACTACTGCTACTACAGATGAAGTAAAATTATATAATGGTACTGAGACTTCAGCAGCTCTAACTGTATCTTTTGACGGGTACAAAGACGCTAATGGTCTACTAGGTTCTGCATATACTGGAACTGTTATTCTTACTAAGGATTCAAAAGCTCCAGCTATCTTATCTAAAAACTTAGTGACTCTTGATTCAACTAAGCAAGTTGTAACAGTTACATTTGATGAAGCTGTAGATGCTGTAGCTGCAAAAGCTACGGATATTGTAATCAAAAAGGATAACATCATTCAATCTGCAACAGCAATTGCAAAACCAGCTGTTAATGATGTTCCGGGAGATACAACAGAGCGTACAGTTACTTTAACGTTTACAGCTCCTCTTGCTGATGGTGTTTATGAACTTGTATTACCAAAAGGATTGGTAAAAGATAAGGAACTAAATGAGAATGAACAAGATACAATTTCATTTACAGTTTCATCTACTGCTAAGTTCTTTGTACCAACAGTAACTGCTGCAACAACTGGAACTAAGAACGTTATTACTTTAACTTCTGCAACTGACTTTGCTGATTCTGCATTATTAGCATCTAATTATACTCTAGATGATGTAGCTCTTTCTGGAGCATCAATTAGCTTTGTTGATGATAAGACGAAAGTCCAAATTACATTACCAGATACTTATCAAGTACCTGCAGGTGCAAATTATAAATTTGGTATCAGTCCAAATGTTAAAGATGTAAATGGTTCTTCTGTAGCAGCTAGCACTACTACTGGTGGAGCATTCTATCAACAATTAGCGTTATTAGATAACGTAGCACCAACACTTTCTGAAGCTAAAATAGTTGAGGTATCTACTGGACAATTTAACACATTAAAATTAACATTCTCAGAAGAGCTTGGAGCACTAGGTAATGTTGATTTACTAGCTGATTTTAACGTTACTGTAAATGGAAGTTCAGTAGCTGTGAATGCTGTTACAGCTGATGCTACTGATACAACTGGTAAAACATTACTAGTTACAATTGGTAATGGTACTGCAACATATTCTTCAAATCAAACAACTGTAATCACTGTTGCACCAATTTCTACTACAAACACAGTTGTAGATATTGCTGATGTTCAAGGTAATAAATTAACTATTGGAACATCAAGAACTGCAACTAAATAATTATTTTACAGTAGCATAACATATTTTCCACCTTATAGAATAATTAAGAGTGGTTAGAGGATATAGCTATAAAATAGGAAGGCCCGTAGAGAATTATCTCTATGGGTCTTTCTTTTTATGTACATGGCTATGGAGTGCCAAGAGGACAAGTACCTCGAGCCGCTGAACTATTCGTTCCCTCCAAAGTTACAACTATGGGACAAGGGGACAGGTTCCTCGATTCAGCACGGAAGTGCTGTGTTTAAAAGCAAAGTCTTGTGGAGACAAATCTCAGCAATTCTTTTTTTATAAAAGAAGCTAATTATGGTTATTCAGTAATAATTTAGGTGAAAATATGATAAAAGGAATAGGATTTTGGATGTGTTTTTTCTATGTATCTAGTTCTATGAATCGAAGTAAATAGAGAATATAGAACTTTGTCGAAAAAGAGAATATTTTTTCATATAATTACATTAAGTTGTTGAAAAATTATGAAAAAAGTCATATGATAATAGTAATAGAATAAAGGCAAACTTATCGAAAGGTAAGGACGCAAAGCCACGAGTCTAAGGGATTAGACCTATGATCGTCGGGCTGCCAGCAGGAATTTTACATCATAAAGAATCATGTTGAAACTTGCTGTAAAGGAGCGGGAAAGATGGAGGATATGTTTGGATCAGTAGAGTACTTTGTTAATGAAATAACCAATGAAATGGTCGTGAAAGACTACTCTGAAAAAGGAATCAATGAAATAGTGGAACGAATGAGGAAGGAATTGTTGCATGAGTATGTTTGTCATGACTACTTCCGTAAGCAATGCATCCAGAACCTATTAGATGCTTCCGACCACTTCTTAAATAAAAGACTGCAATCAATCTCATAAATGTACCGACTATATTAATATAGTCGGTTTTTTTATTGTAGGACTTTTGGTTTGTTTTAATTGACAATTAGATGACGAGTAATGCAATTG
Organism: Niallia sp. CD-39; assembly: GCF_059874745.1. Taxonomy (NCBI): domain Bacteria; kingdom Bacillati; phylum Bacillota; class Bacilli; order Caryophanales; family Bacillaceae; genus Niallia; species Niallia sp. CD-39. Next base: position 404,463 of record NZ_JCBCPS010000002.1, read on the forward strand.
GATGACAGAGTACTACCAAACAAGTTAAAATGATGGATAAGGAGGGGAATCATGAGAAAATTCACGCTTATTTTAACTTCTTTCCTAGTTTTAGTGATTTTATCAGCATGTAATAAAGAAGCAGCACCTGAGGATGCATTCAAAGAGTATGTAGAAAAATGGAATGAACTTGATTTTTCAGCAATGTATGAAATGTTATCCGATGATGCACAAGCATCGGTGTCCAAAGAAGATTTTGTAAGTCGTTATGAAAAAGTCTATAGTGATTTAGGCATAGAAGAAGTCGACATCACATTTGAAGCCGATGAGGAAAAGAGAGACAAAGATATTGAACAAGTGGCTCTGCCTTTTTCAGCCTCATTAAATAGTGTGGCAGGCAGCATAGATTTTACCCATGAAGCATCGTTAATAAAAGAAGAAGTTGAGAATGAGGTCATATGGAGAGTTGATTGGGACACAACATATATTTTCCCTGAGTTAGGAGAAGAGGATCGAATCACATACTCAAGCATTCCTGCCCAGCGTGGTGAAATTGTCGACCGAACTGGTGATCCTCTGGCTTTCAATGGAACACTATATGAAATCGGCGTCGTTCCGGAGAAAATGAATGATGAAACGGCTACTGTTTCTGGGCTAGCTCGGTTACTAGGCTTGACCGAAGATCACATTCGCCAAGCAGTTACTGCGAGCTGGGTTCAACCCGACCATTTTGTTCCTCTGAAAAGAGTCTCAACTAACAATGAAGCGGTTGTCAATCAAGCTTTGTCCTATAGTGGAGTTCTCAGGCAAGAGGTGAGAGGGAGAGTGTATCCTGCAGGGGAAGCAGCTGCACACTTAATTGGTTATGTGGGCTCAATAACCGCAGAAGAGTTAGAGAACCTGCAAGGAAAAGGTTATTCGAGCAATGATATTATTGGAAAACGAGGATTAGAGCAGATCTTTGATGAGCGTCTAAAAGGCTTAAATGGTGTGAAAATCGGTATTGCTAAAGAGGATGGCACTGAAGTTGTTTTAGCAGAAAGAGAAGTAAAGAATGGAGAAACTGTTCAACTAACAATTGATCTAACCGTACAAGAAGATTTATTTGCGGAATTAGGCAATCAGCCTGGGACTGCATCAGCCATTGATCCAACAACAGGCGAAACACTTGCACTTGTGAGCAGCCCAAGCTTTGATCCAAATGCAGCGTCACTAGGTTGGAGCATAGATGAAAGAACGGCATTAGAAGGAGATGCGAGTCAGCCTTTATTGAATCGCTTTCGTTATGCGTATGTTCCTGGATCTGTTATGAAGCCAATCACTGGTGCGGTAGCGATCGAATCGGGAGATCTAAGCTTTGATACGACGTTAAATGTTAGTGGTCTACGTTGGCAAAAGGATGATAGCTGGGGAGGGTTTGGCGTAACGAGAGTTCGGGATCCTCAAGGTCCAATTCAATTCGATCAGGCGATGATGTACTCAGACAATATCTATTTCGCCCAAACCTCTTTAGCAATGGGTGAAGAAGCGTTCTTAGAAGGATTGTCCAAGTTTGGCTTTGATGAGGAACTCCCATTTCTCTATCCGGTTGACTCATCAAAAGCTGGAAATGTTGATACGGAAATGAAACGTGCAGATGCCGGATTTGGCCAAGGTGAGGTAGAGATGAATATTCTACATCTTGCGGTTGCCTATACTCCATTTATAAACAACGGTGACTTAATCAAGCCTATATTATTAACAGAAGAAGAGAAGTCACAAGTATGGAAGGAAGGCATTATTTCTGAAGAGGTTGCTAATGGAATTCAACAGTCAATGATCAAGGTAGTTCATGAAACAGGTGGTACAGCAAGCTCAGCAAGAATCGATGATTACCCATTAGCAGGAAAAACGGGTACAGCGGAACTTAAGCTTGACCTTGATATGGAAGGACAAGAAAACGGCTTATTCGTCGCATACAATCATGAATCTCCAAAGCTACTTATCGCGATGATGATTGAAGGAGTCGAGTCATTAGGTGGCTCTGGCATTGTTGTTAACAAAGTAACAAATGTATTTGAGAAAAATAAACAAAGATTTTAACAAAAAATCCGATTTCGGACAGTGATAGTGTGAACATGTACCAAAGTGAATTCAAGACTTTGGCTACATGTTTTTTTTAGATAAGAACTAATGAATTTCCTTCATAAAATCATGAAGCGTTGTTTTCTTGATTTCAGTGTTTAATTAGCTAATTCTTCGATTAGAAAGGTAACTGGGGAGGAAGAAACAGCTAAAAATCCCGCCGATAGTAGTTTTCTTCCGAAGAAGTCGAAGTGCTAGAAGGGGTATAAAAGAAAGAGGTTATCTTTCTAATAGTGGATTAAATAACAGGAAAAACCATGATAGTTATTTCTGAACTTTTCTGACAAAAACCTTGCTCGTGTTCTTTCTACGTGAAATACTTGTTTTAAGGAAAGAGAGGAGAGAAATATGAAAACCATTTTACTTACTGGCTTTGAGCCATTTTTATCGTTTTCAATCAATCCAACGATGAAAATTGTTGAAGAATTACAGAACGAGAGAATTGGAGAATACAAAATCCATGGAGTGATCTTGCCTGTAGATTTTAAACGAGCAGGAGATAAATTGATAACACATATTGATGAAGTTAAGCCTGATGCTGTCGTTTCATTAGGACTAGCTGGTGGCCGCTATAAGATCACGCCAGAACGAATCGCGATCAATGTTAGTGATGGTGAACCAGATAATGAAGGGAACACGCCGATCGATGAACGCATTTATTCAGAAGGAGAGGATGGCTATTTTTCAACACTGCCTATTCGTCGAATGGTTGATGAGTTAAAAAAGAGCGGCTTGCCAGCCGAGGTGTCAAACACAGCAGGCACCTATTTATGCAATCATGTCATGTATCGAGCACTTCATGATGCAAGTCAAAAGAGTAAGAAGGTTCCTAGCGGTTTTATACATATTCCTGCTTCGCATGAGCTAGCAATTGAGCATGGAAGAATACCGAGCTGGTCTCATGAAGATTTGAAGAGAGGAATCCTAACTTGCCTGACTGTATTGGCAGCTGAAATGCAATGAACTTTTTCCGTACAGGAGAGAAAACACTTGTCGTTCAATTAGGAAAGAATTTATCTGAGGAAACGTACGAACGCGTACAACAATTTAATCACATGTTCCAGAATGATCTTCATTTAGGAATTGATGAGCTTGTGCCAGCCTACCAATCGGTGACGATTTTTTTCAAAAGCGAGATTAAGAATGAAGCAGCTCATATCGCATATATCCAGAAGAAATGGGAATCAACAGATATCCGTCACGCTGAATTCGAGCCAAGATTATGGGACATTCCTGTTTGCTATGAGGATGCATTTGCGTTAGATCAAAATCTTGTACAGCAGCATACAGACCTGACAATGAAAGAAATCATTACAATACATACTTCCGTCACTTACAAAGTGCACTTTCTAGGCTTTCTCCCTGGTTTTCCTTATTTAGGTGGAATGGACAAGCGTTTGCAAACTCCTAGACTTTCAACACCTAGACGAAGGCTAGAAGTGGGATCAGTTGGAATCGGGGATGCACAAACGGGGATCTATCCTCTAGAATCGCCAGGTGGGTGGAATATTATCGGAAGAACACCCGTCAGGATTTATGACCCGCAAAAAGAGCACCCCTTTCTGTTTCAAGCAGGTGACTTGTTACGCTTTTATCCGATTACAAAAAAGGAATATGCAAAGATAAAGGAGGAGAGGGAATGATTAGAATCGATCTGAATGCTGATGTTGGTGAGAGCTTTGGAGCATACAATATTGGGGATGATGCTTCCCTTTTTCCACATATTACTTCAGCGAATATCGCTTGTGGGATGCATGCAGGTGATTACAATGTGATGAATGAAACGGTTCTTTTAGCAAAAAAGCACGGGGTAGCCGTCGGTGTCCATCCTGGATTTCCAGATCTACAAGGGTTTGGACGCCGTGAGTGGAAGATGGCTCCTAAGGAAATCTATCATTGTCTCATCTATCAAATCGGTGCGTTAAAAGCCTTTTGTGATTTGCACGGTGTATCGATTTCACATGTGAAGCCGCATGGTGCTCTATACAATCAAGCAAATCGTGAAGTGGACGTTGCGAAAGCAATTGCTGAAGCTGTTCGTGCTGCACTGCCTCATGTGTATTTGTTTGCGCTATTTGGTAGTCTCCTTCAAGAAGAAGGAGAAAAAATCGGGTTGAAGGTTGCAAAGGAGGCTTTCGCAGATCGCGCGTATACTGCTGAAGGTCAACTAGCAGACAGGTTACTTCCGAATGCTGTTTTGCATGAACCTGAACGAATAGAAGCGCAGGTGAAATCAATTGTATTTGAACAGAAAGTAACGGCTATTTCTGGAGAAGTCATCCCGCTGCAAGCAGATACCATTTGCTTTCATGGCGATGGACTTGAGGTTGTAAAGAGAGTTGCCTCGATGAAATCGATGCTCGAGAGTTATGACATTGTCGTGAAGGCAGTTGGTGCAGAATGAATCCTGTCTTAAAATGCATAAAGCCAGGATTGTATGCAACGTTTCAAGATGAGGGAAGAAGAGGCTATCGTCGTTTTGGTGTTCCTGTATCAGGTGCGATGGATCAAAAAGCCTACCATCTAGGTCATCACTTATTAAATAATGCTCATCATTGTGCAGCTATTGAAATCCTTTATGGGGGAACAGTATTTGAAGTTCTCAATGATTGCCGTTTAGCTATTACTGGTGCGCAAATAAAGGTTACACTTGATAGTGAAATCATTCCGGTTTGGAAAACGTTTAGAGCTTATAAAGGACAAATGCTTCATTTTCAGCAGGCAGTGAATGGAAGCATTGTGTATTTACATATTGAAGGTGGATGGAAAGCTCCACATGTAATGGGAAGTGCTTCTGTTTACTCAAAGGGGGAAATAGGAGCCCCCTTAGTAAAAGGAGATGTGCTTTGTGGACAGCTTCTCACTGAAAGAGGCTATGAAGCTAGGTTAAGTAGAAAGATGAACTATCGTGATGAAATCATTGTAGGCGTTTGGCCATCACAGCATCTCGATCTTTTTACAGAAGAATCCCTACATCGATTTTGGCACACGCCGTATCAATTGCAAACAGGTGATCGGATGGCCTATTTATTCAAGGGACCAGAGCTTTTGTTTAATACGACAGGTGATATTGTGTCCGAGGCTACACAACCAGGTACAATCCAAGTAGCGAATAGCGGACTGCCGATCATTCTCATGGCAGATGCACAAACCGTTGGCGGCTATGCCACGATTGGAAAGATTGCCGATGACGATCTGTGTAAAGTGGCGCAGATGAAACCGGGAAATAAACTGAGTTTTTCTTTGTGGAATGAGAAAGTATAGAAATTTATTGATAATTTGATGATACGATTAGATTACCGATTTTTTCACTAAAAAGGCGTTCATACGTCACCGAGGTCTAAAGGAATAACTAATACATTATATAAGAATTAGGGAATGTTATATCGTTCATAACATTCCCTAGAAAGCTATTCTTTCAATTTTAAAAACAGCGATAACACTTTTGCTGCTTCTTCTCTTGATGTAGAGCTCATAGGTCTGAACGTATGATCCTCATATCCCTCCATTAACTCATTTTGATGAACAAAGAAAATGGCATCAATAAAAGATTCGTGTTCTGGTCTTAAATCTGGATACGATAATGTTTCATCATAAGGAACGTATGGGCCGTAAAGAAGTTCATATGTTCTGTGCATCATTAAAGCCATTTCGTACCTTTTGATCGGTTGATTAGGGTAGAACTTTGTAGAGCTAACCCCTTGAATAATCCCACTATCGTAAGCGGCATGAACCTCATTTTGGATATCTATCGGTAGTCTAGATAGATCTGTAAAAGGTGATTGTTCTTTTGTAGTTAGATTAAACGCTCTAGTTAAAAGGGAAGCAAATTGAACTCTTGTTAGGTCTTGTTTAGGTGAGAATGTCATATTCGTCGTACCCTTGAGTAGGTTTTTGCTATATAAATCAACAATGTATGGATAAGACCATCTCTCTTTACTTACATCATTAAACTGAACATGGTTCGTAATACGCTGTACAATAGATGATTGATCAATTGGTGTGTTTTCCTCTATATAGTTTGTAACGATGTCGTAGATTGATCCATGTTGTGCAACTTGTTGTGTATTTGCAAACATATCAAATCCATACTTCCCATTTGCAATAGCTTGCGTCGTAGCAACTGTATAAATCCCTGAAAGATTAATTGGGGTACCATCCACTCTAATTAAGATCGCTCTTTTTTCTTTATGTGGGTTTAAATCAACAGAAAAGACAAATCCAGCAATATGTGGGAAGTTGCCGCTTTCGGTTGGATAATGCTCTACACTATGTTCTAGTGCTGCGACAATTTGGGATCCTCTTGCTTGGAACGTTACGATCTCATCATCAATGATGGCATTTTGTATACCTGATTCATAAATTTCGCCTTTTTCGATGGAACCTTTAATTGTGTCTGCGCGGATTAAACTAATATGGGCATTGGTTTCTTCGAGTAAAGCGTCAGCAATCAATTGACCGAGATTCGTTTCTTTCGTTCTTACATCATCTGAATCTCCATTTAAAAGGGTCGTAGTCGATCCAATCAACCGATCTGCTAATGCCGTATTTGCAAACAAAAAGATGCTACATACAACTGTAAAAAGAGAGAGCCATTTTTTCTTCATTGATACCACTCCTACGTATTTTATAGAATTTATCTATTATTCTAATGTGAACGATTTGTGAATCATCGTTACATATAATAGATATATAAATCATTCTCTTCTTTATATATAGTGAATAAATCGTATTCATCATTACTAATCGTGACTTTAATGTCGTTATGCATGACTAAGTCGATATTATGGGGCATTTGTTTATAAAGCTCATAAGTGCTATTTCCAAAAAGATGTTTAGCAAAATTAACTGCTTCAGGTGACAGTCTCATTGAACCGACCGTAATATTCCCAACTACTTCTCCATCCTTTACTAGTATAAAAACATCACTGTATGGAATCGCGTAGAGTGACAGGTTATTGGCGGAAGCTGAATTGATTAAATGTGCTAGGTTTGAGTATTTTTCTAAATCATTAATGAGCCAATATTCTTTACCTCCATAGATGAATGTTTCTTCCTCGCCAGCCACCGCTTCGTTAGTGGCTTTGTCTTCGTTTTCTTGAACAGGTTGATCATTATCCGGTTGAGCTAAATCTGGAGTTTCTTTAGAGACTTCCGTGATTCGATCTTCGATTTGTTTTGTTTCATGTTCTGTTGCTGTTACTAACTTTGGAGCCCCTTCGTAATAAAAAGCCCCGATTACAGAAAGAAATAATGCTGCAGCAAATGAAATCATTAGTTTTCTTTTCAAAGTAATCACGCTCCTTTCTTTTTCAATACATTAGACGATACCGAGTATAAAAATGTTTTTTATTTTTAATATTTTTGTAAAAATAGTCATAAAGTTGGAAGTATCATACAAAAATAGACGCTATTCTACATAAATTACTTTCTATCTTTAAAAAAAGCTAAAGAATTAAATTGCTTCTTTAGCTCGACAATTATTTTGCTTTTCTAAAATCCCTATAATAGGATTTACTCATCCCGTGAAAGCAATTGCGCATGTAGTTTCTTACGTGCGTTTGCTCGCCAAAGCTTGACTGTGGAAGTAGCTACCCTTTCTTGAACAGCAATTTGTTTGACGGTAAGGTCAAAGAGGTACGTGTGCTTTAGCCAAAGTTGTTCGCGTTCATTTAATAGAGTAAGAGCCTCGTCATAAAGTACGTTTTGTAATGGCTCAAAGACATATTCATCGACGATCATCTCCCACATAAGCTCATCGATGAAACAATCCTGACTTTCTTTTCTTGAACGTCTTGCTAGTTCGTTCATCAGCTTCCCGCGCACAAACGGAAACGCATAGCTTATGAACTTTCCTTTAGAAGAATCATAGTTCTTCCATGCCTCCCATAAACCAATTAATGCGATTTGATAGAATTCCTCTTCATCTTTAAAAATGTGTAAGGAACGGATTGCTTTATGCAGCATTGCTTCATATTGACTTGCTACCCTTTCGAATTCTTCCAATGTTTAAGTCCCTTCGAAAGGCGCGCCACTTCTTTATTCCCGGGTAACTTAAACATAATGGATATAAACAGAACAGCCTAATGAACGAATTTTCCATAAAAGTCACTTTAACCCCTCTTATCTCCCAAAAAGGTACCCAAAACTGGTCGTTTAGAGGTCATAACTTGTCAAAGACGCGTCAAAGCCAACAATTTAATCAAACGATTGATTAAATGGCGAAAAGGTGAACAAAACACATTTCCTGTGTCCGGTTCACCTTTTGATTGAGGTCTATTCGATTTCGATATGTGTTCTTAGCTCATTTTGAACCTCTTGGAGCTGTTCATCGTCTGGAATCCAATAGTAGATCGAGGATATCATTTTCCCTTCTCCCGCTAGTTGTACAGTTTCAATAGATTGTGCAGCATCTCGATAGTTCTTCTGTATATCAACCATTTCTTCAAGTGTTAAGTTCGTGCGAATATGGTCACTGAGTGAATCAAAAATACGGTTAAAGTGAAGAAGTGATGAAGGACTTGCTCCACTACGGATGACCGCTTGAATGACTTCTCGTTGCCGAAGCTGTCGGCCAAAATCTCCTCTAGGATCATCATAGCGCATACGAGAGAAGTGCAACGCTTCTTCACCATTTAGAGTAAGTTCCCCTTCAGGAAAATTGATCCCATCAACGGAAAAGGATAAATCATTTGAAACAGTAACACCACCAACTGCATCGACAATATCAATGAATCCATCCATATTCACTTTCACAAAGAAATCGATGGGAATATCAAGGAACTCTTCAACTGTTGCAATTGACATTTCAATTCCACCAAATGCAAATGCATGGTTGATTTTATCTTCAAATGCCTTTCCTATAATTGTAGTCCGAGTGTCTCTGGGGATACTAATTAGCTTTGTTGATTGTTTCTGAGGATTTACAGACATGACGATCATCGTATCTGACCTGCCTGCTTCTCCACTCTCTGCATCTACACCAAGTAAGAGCACAGAAAAAGGTTTTTTATCATCAAACGACAGTTGTTGTATCCTTTTATCAGATTGTGTACGCTCGATTGGCTCATGCATGGAAGAGATAGAGCTTGAAAATGATGTGTAGAAAATAGCTATATATAAAGCTAGACAAAGTAGGATAAAGGTTATAATCGCAATAAAGATGGTTGCCTTCTTGTTTCTGAATAGTCGCAATGAAATCCCTCGCAATCAATGGAATATAATTCTAGGAAATAAAAACTAGCATAATGAGTTTCGTAGGATGATTTTCTTAATAGAAGCAACTTGGTTATATTACCTAATTACTATTTTATGAAAATATAGAAAATACTGAAAAATAAAGAAAACAATAGATAATGCAAGAGAATCACATTTTCAAAAGAAGAATTGAAGATTTTTCGAGTTTTTGATTTGTAATACTCTGGTTCTATACTAAGTTTAATCGTTCAGAATCAAGAACAGTAAAAGACACTTATCATGTGAACGACCGTCTAAGGGGAGGTGTATACATAGAATCTGATTATTTTTGAAAGGATGTATCGAATGAAGAAATTGTTCTTTATAACGATCGTGTTATTTTTATTATTCACGACTACTCAAGTTTTTTCAACTATAAGTTTTTCACTTTCCCAAATTGACATAGAACAATATGCACAAAATATTGCTCAAGAAGTCATTTATGAGTTTCTAGAAGAACGAGAAGAAGAGGATTCCTCTGTCGTTTTTAGCAAGATAAAAGAAAGCCTGTCGAGCTATGTATTTGCAACCTTCCTCCAACATGACCCACAAATAAAGGAATACCAACAACAATATCACTTAGAACTACAACAATTCCAAATGCACCTTGATGCAAACTTAAAGGATTATGAACTTGAAAAATGGACTCAACTGGAACAACAAATTGAAGCTGATGCTGAAGAGATTTTAAAGAATCTACTAAAATATGAATAATAAAGGGGAAATGAATGTGAAGAAGAAAATAATCGTAGGAACATTGACTGTTGCAATTATTGGTGGAGCAGGCTTTTCATTAGCAAACACAGATGCAGGTGGAGCTTTAAAAAGCTGGTATGATCGCATGTTCAATGAAAGAAGCGAGACAATTCTTGCAGACTCAAACGCGAACTTTACCGAGCTGTTAGCAGGCTTAGCAGATGAAAACGACCGACTTAAAGACGATGCAACTACATCTATTAATGAAACGAAAGATGGGGAAACGACACGTGTTGGCTCAGAAATTACAAGTGCATTGGATCGGCATATGATTGCGCTTGATGGCCAGAGGAATTCTATATTAGAAGCGATCGATTATCAATTTTATAACGTTTTTTTAGATGGATATTTTGAAATTCAAAGGCTGGGAAATGAGGCACAGTCGGGAGCAATCGCTGATTTCACAGCCTATACAGGAGAAGTGGGTGAAGAAGCTGTTCAATCTCTTACAACCGATTTAAATACTGCTAGAGATCAAGCCGTAAGTAGTTTAGAGGAAGCGATCCAGAGGGCTAAGCAAGAGATCACAGCCGAGCTAGATAATCAAACAGAGATTTCAGCTAGAAACTTGAGAAATCAAGCAGGCTGGAAGATTGCTGATATTCAACGAGCTCTGAGTGCTGCGATTGAAGGTTTAGTGACAGAGCAGCAAGCTATTATTTCTGCCAAAGCTACAGAGCTAGAGCTAGCAGCTAAGCAAAGCTTGGATGAAGTTGTTGCAGGCATTGATAATGAATAAAGGGTGAATGTCAGGGGGAGTGCCTCCCTGACAATTTTCAACTGAAAGGTGTGGGAAGGTGAATAAAAAAATTGGCATATTACTTACAGCTGCTATACTATCACTTCTATTCTCTCTTCAATTTACCTTTGCCAATCAAGACATGCATGGCATGCTCTCGCACTGGTTTGAGCGTAAGGAAACGGATGCAATAAATCGAATTGAAGCAGCTCTTACCACTGAAACGGAACAAGAGAAACTGCGTTTGCAAACAGCGATAGCGGAGAAAATTCAGCTCGCTGAAGAGCAGTTATTACACTATGAAATTAATGAGAGAGAAAGAGTAATCCGAGCACTTCGAGATCATACAAATCAACTAATAGATTCTATGGACTTTACGGATGTGGAGTCAAGAAATTCATATACGAGTGCATTAGATGAAATTTTGAATCGTACAATTGATGAACTAAATGCAGTTACTCATACAAGTGAAAAAGAGGAGGAAGAAGAGAAAGAGAAAGAGAAAGAATCGAATATTGATGGAGGCGGAGCAGAATCGATTGACGAGCATGGTATTGGTGAGCATGATGAGAACGAAGAATGAAATACAACCAAATACAAAGAAGAAAGAGGCGTTAGGTTGGATAATTACCATTCTTCTTGTGATAATTATCTTGTTTCTATTCAAGTTTGTCATTGGCTTTACATATATTAGTGGTAATTCGATGCAGCCAACGATAAAAGATAAGGATATTTTATTTGTGCAAAAACAATGGACGACAATTGAACATGGGGATTTAGTTGTGTTTGAAGATAAATATGGATTTAGCCTCATAAAACGAGTAATCGGAAAAGAGAATGATTCAATAGCAATTGTTGATGGAGAGGTTATTCTTAATAATGAGAAGCTCGATGAACCTTATACGTTAGGAAGAGCGAATGACTACGATGAAGTGGTAATTAATGAAGGGTCTTACTATTTACTAGGCGACCATCGCACACCAGGAGAAAGCTTAGATAGTCGCAATGAAGAGATTGGTTTTATACCGAAAGAAGCGATCACAGGGAAAGTGATCTTCTCTGTTAAACCATTTAAGAAAATAAAGTAGCAGTGAATTGGTCCTGAACCATTCACTGCTACTTGTTGTTTGAAACGAAGCACTCTTCTAGGCGCTCCTTATCAAGCTATTATTGTACAGAAATGTCTACAATACGTCCTTCTACTACAGGGTTTACTTCACCAACATTGACTAAGTGTTCTCTGAAGTTCTCCCAATCAGAAAGGCCAAGATCTGTTACGCGTCCTTCTTTATAAATCTTTTCAAGGACATCAAAACCGTCTCCACCTTTTGCTGTGAATGCGTTTGTTGCAATAACATATGTTTCATTGTCTTCAATGGCTACATACTCACCTTCTGCATTTAAGTACTCAATGGAAACAACACGCTCGCCTACTGCTTTAGTAGAATCAAATGCTACCTTTGCTCCAGATACTTGCAAGAAGCCACCGTTTTCACCAGGATAAGATCTAAAGCTTGTTTCGAATGTAGCTTTTAATTCTGCACCAGTAATCGAAACAGTCGCTAATGTATTACCGAATGGCAACACAGTGATAACCTCACCTACTGTGATTGGACCTTCGTCAATTGCAGCACGGATTCCGCCGCCGTTTTGCATTGCAAGGATGACGTTTTCATTGTATTCTTTTGCTTTTGCAAGCATTCCATCTGTAATGATGTTTCCAAGTGGCGTTTCATTGCGACGTACACTGTTCTCATTGCCACGAGGATTTTCTAAAGCAGTGATTGCTACAGCACCAGTTTCTTCATTAGAAATTTCGTCAATTCGATCTTTATAAGGTTTTAAAGCTGCAAGAGCTTCAGCATCAGCCTTGTAATCAGCTACCTTAAGAAGTTCTCCTGCGTATCCAACAATGACTCCATCCTCATCAAAATCTACATCAAGTGTTCCTAAAAACTCACTGTATTGATAAGCTTGAACAATTAATGTAGGGTCTTTCACTTCCCCAGCCGCATTTTTGTTGATTACTGCAGGTTTATCCAGTTCAGTGTGGCTATGGCCACCTACGATAATATCGATTCCGTCAACATGTGCAGCTAATTCAAGATCATTATCAACGGCTGGATTGTCATCATATCCGATATGAGTTATTGCAACAATCTTGTTGACTCCTAACTCTTCAAATGCTGCAACTGATTTCTTTGCTGCCTCGATATAATTTTCAAACTCAACTTCTCCAGGGCTTGCGATATCAGCCGTTTCTTCAGTTGTTAAACCGAAGAAGCCAACCTTTTCTCCGTTTACTTCTTTCACAATTCCGTTATAAATTATGCCATTTTCAGGATCACTTGAATTTAGATCTGAGAATAAGCCTTGTAGATTTTCATCTTTACTAAAGTCTATATTTGAACTAACAAACGGGAAGTCAGCTCCTTTAATGAAGTCTGCAAGAGCTTTATGTCCTTCGGGACTAGAACCCAAGTCAAATTCATGATTTCCTAATGTCATCATGTCATATTTCATTAAATTCATGAATGTAAGATCTGCTTGTCCTTCAAACTCGTTAAAATATAAAGTACCGCTAAAAACATCACCAGCATCTAGTAAAAGAGCATCTGGTTTTTTCTCTCTAACATCATTTACTGCCGTCACACGTTGTGGTGCCATCTCAACACGAGCATGAGTGTCATTTGTGTGCATGATCGATAATTCAAACGTTTGGTTTTCTTCTTTCAGTTCGATAGTTCTATGTAAGAATATTGCAAAGCTTTGTCTGTCTACTGAGAGCTTTGGTGCAAATTTATTATTACCAACACCTTCTGAAACACCATTTTTTGCTAGGATTGTTACATCCTCCTGATGCGATACATTAACAGTGTCGATATCTACAAAGCTTGCATCTTCAAAAGTATGTTTTAAATTGAATGCACGTACGATTACAGATGCCATCTGCTCTCTCGTTAGAGTATCATTAGGGCCAAATTTCCCGCTGTATCCTTCAAAAATACCTGCTTCTTTCGTAGCGGCAATTGCCTCTTTATATTCTTTATTTAAGTTTCCAATGTCTGAAAATGAATCTAAGTTACTAGGAACATTTAAATCTAGAATACGAGTAAATAAAAGAGCTGCATCCGATCTTTTAATCGATTGTTCTGGTTTGAATGATCCATCAGGAAAGCCTTTAATATAGCCTTTTTCTACTAAGCTATAAATGGCTTCTTCTGCCCAATGTCCATCTTTCACATCTGGAAATTTGTTTATTTCATCGGCACTTACAACAGGTGCAAATGCTGTAGCTACTAATGAAGCTGTAGCTGCTGTTGCAATGAATTTACGACTTGTTTTCTTCATTTTAAAATCCTCCTAATATTGTAAAGATTTGATGTAAAATAGGGAAAAAAGTCTAACTGTATTTATTCTATCATACTATTTTTTTACTAACTATAAATTCAAGGTAAATTATGCGTTTTATTTGTAAAATCAAACACACTATTTAACTATTAAATGCATTTTCTTATTCAAAAATCTGAAACTTTTTTAGATTTCATTCGTCTATTAATTGTCCAAAATTTACCTCTATTAACCTATTTATGTAATTAGGTGATATAATAGTAATGGGTTGAATGGAGTGTCAACACTAATGATTAGGGGGAAAATATGAAAAAGTATTTGAGGAAATCAGCAGCATTACTATTTTCAACAACATTAGTCGTTTCTGCATTATTGCCAGCAACAGCTGGAGCGACAATCACTGACGTAGGTGAGAGGAGCTATCCGCAACTTGAGAGATTCGCACAACAAAAAGATGAGTTTAAGATTAACGCAATTACAAAAGAAGAGAAAGAAAGGTTTATTGATAATCAGCTTGTTATTAAGTACGATACTCCACTATCAGATAGAGAGCATCGAGCAGTTGGCGGGAAGTTGGTAAAACGATATGCAGCGCTAGGTTATGATGTAATTGAATTGTTACCTGGAAAGAAATTAGAAGAGGCTGTAAAAGGTTATAGCCAAAACAGCAAAGTAAAAAATATCTCTAAAAGCGCATATATAACGCAATACAATAGCGCTGATCCAAAAGTAAATGATATGTTCCACCTTAAAAATCTGAATGTTTCAAAAGCTCACTCGCTAGCAGGGAAGCACAAGGTTAAAGTTGGTGTTATTGACACTGGATTGGATCATAATCATCCAGAGTTGAAAAATAGAGTAGTTATTAATAAAAATGTAATGGATCCGTTAAAGAGAGGGTTACCAGATGTTCATGGTACACATGTAGCTGGAATCATTGCAAGTGAGAAAAACAATGGAATTGGTGGATATGGTATTGCACCTCAAGCAGACATAGTATCAATTGATGTCTTCAATCGCTCTTTTTCTACGAGTGATTATACAGTAGCAGAAGGGGTATTAGAAGCTATTAATCAAAAAGTAGATGTCATTAACATGAGCTTAGGTTCTTCTTATCCTTCGCCAATATTAAACGATGCGGTGCAAAAAGCAATTGAAAGTGGAATTGTTGTTGTCGCTGCTGCAGGAAACTCTGGAGCAAGTACAATGGACTATCCCGCATCTTTTGAAGGTGTCATTTCGGTTGGGGCAGTAGATTCAAAAAATGAATTAGCTTTCTTCTCCAATTTTGGTCCATCCGTTGATGTGGTTGCACCGGGTCACAATGTGTATGCCCCAGTATATGATATTGATAAGGGCTCGTCATTTAGTAAGTTAAGCGGGACATCGATGGCATCACCAATTGTAGCAGGTGGGGTTGCTTTATTATTGTCTAAATATCCTGATTTAACTCCATATCAAGTACAGTACATTTTGACAAAAACAGCGAAGGATTTAGGAAATAAAGGGTATGACCTTACCTTTGGATATGGGTTAATTGATTTAGAAAAGATGCTTGCATTTGATCCGAAGAAAATCCCGTCAGATCAAAAGCTAAAAGAGCAAGAACTATTGAAGAAATCGAAGGATGTTAGTGAAGTTGCATCAGGAGAAGTTTATGGTTCTTTATTCAATTTAAATCAAACGGATGCTTATCGCTTGCCTGTAAAAGCTGGTGAGCATGTGCAATTAGAATTAATCGGTACTTCAATGTTTGATTTAAAAATGGATTTGCATTTCTTTAAGAATGAGAAAGTGACGAAGCATGTAGCGGTAAACGAAGCGAGAGAAGGGCAAGTAGAAGGAATGCTCTTCACAGCTGATGAAGATGGAATTCTTGTTGTATCGGTAAAAGATGCTTATGGTAAATATAGTGATGAGGGTAAGAACACTTATAAACTGAACATGAAGAAGCACCTTGAACTGGCTACTGATGAGAGTTCTTCCTTTGAAGATGCAATTGAACTTTCACTTCCATATAAATCACCTTATATGTATTATTTTACAGATGAGAGATTGCAATCTTATGAAGATGATTTTTCTGTTGCTTCATTAGAAGAGATTCCAGGAGATTCTGACTTCTTTAAATTCATGGTTCCTGAAAATGATGAACCAATGCAAATGGTAAAAGTAGATGTATCTGGTATCCCATCTATGGATGTAGGAATCAGAGTATATATGGTTGAGAAGTATGAAGATGAGGAATATATGTATGAATATGGCTACTTTTCTAATTTTGGGAGTGGAAAAGGGGAAGAGGCAAGGTTCAGTGCCTATTCAGGGCAAGAAATTTATATAGAAGTGACGAATAAGCCGAATATGGACAGTTATTGGTATGGTGAAGACATTTCGATTGATTTAGATAAGAACTATTCATCGATGCTGCCATATAAATTATCAGTAGATGCAAAAGTATTGCCACCTGATGAGGATGGAGTTCCATTCGATTATTCTTATGAAGAAGATCCGATGGATGACCTTATGAACGGGGAAATAGAATCTTACGTAAATAAGAGAAAACAATTTGAAAAGAAAATGTATGATCCATTTGATCAAACCTATGAAGACTATATTAATCTTTTGAAAGAAGCAGCAATTGAGATAGATGAAGATGTTGCTGTTGAAGGCTATTTCCAAACAGATTGGGACGAAGATTGGTATAAATTCACACCAGATAACGGCTCAATTTTTGAATTTAAAATGCAGCATAGTCATTCGTACACTGCTCCAATGATTGATGTGCTTGTATACAATGAAACGTATAAAGATTTTTCCTATGTATATTCTAATTTAATGATTGATTTCGTAACAGGTACAATAGAGGTAGAAAAAGACTTCACAATTGGATTACAAGAAGGAGTTACTTATTACTTGCGTTTGCAAGATAAAGATTATAGCGCTTCCTTTAATCCTTATAAATTAAATATTTCTACAAAAATTAAAGATGTGAATGATGCATATGAAGTGAATGACGATTATGATCAGGCGAAAGTGATTTCAACTAAAGAAATTCAAGGTAATTTCGCATCTGTTAATGACATGGATTTCTATTATTTTAAACCGAATAAAGACGGAATCTTTAGCGTACGAGTAACGCCTGGTGAACTTCCGGCTAAGTACAGAAATGTACCAGCTAAACAAAAATCAGAAATCGATCCTGTCATTGCAATAGTTGAAGATACAAATGGAAATGGGAAGCTCGATAAAGAAGAAGAAGGAAATATGATCATTGTCGATCGTACCCTCTATAATGAAGAGGAGCGCAGTGGATTTAAGACAAAAAAAGGAGCTGGTTACTTCATTATTACGTTTGATTATTTTGGTACGAACTCATCGCTTATTCCATACACATTAAAAATAGATGAGGCAAATCGAACAGATGAAGACCGCGGCTCTACTGTCAAAAACAACATCCCATCGAAGCCATTATCGTTAAAACGTGAGGGGAATCAATTCGTTGGAACAGCCTACCTGAATGTAACGGATAACAAGGGAGATGTGGACTACTTTAAATTTAACGCTTCTAAAGGTGGTCGATACACAATGACAATGCAAGTACCAACGGATATCGATGGCAAACTAACTGTGTTTGATTCCAAAGGAAAGCTAGTTAAGGTAATCGATTATTATGGACTAGGTGACGATGAACTTTATACACTTTCATTGAAAAAAGGAGATTATTATTTGAAGGTGGAAGATGTATTAGGCAATGCAAGTGCAGAGCCTTACAAAATCATCGTTAAATAAAGATATTAAAAGAGAGCGAGATAATCGCTCTCTGAGATTGTAGACAAAGTCGATTTCTGACTTTGTCTACATTTTTTTTAGGACTTATTAATAATAGATGAAACTCACAGACTGTCTTGAAAACGCTTGTCAGACTAGGCGTGCAGTCAAGTGAAGACCCGAATAGAACATTTGGTTCATGAGAGGACTTTGATGCCAAACAACGACGTATGCATGCGTTTGTCAACAGTCTGAGAGAGCGAGATGATCGCTCTCTTTTTTCTTCATTATTTCAATATTTCAATCTGCATAAAATTTCCTGAAAGGACGAAGTGTTATCTTCTTGATATTTTAGTATTGATTAGCTAATTCTTCGAATTGAACGGTGACCGTGACTTCTTTGGAAAAGCGTGACTAAGAGGAAGAGTCTTCCATAAGGAATTCGAGGATTCTCTCTCATTACTTCCTTAAGTCACTCTGCTTCTTTTTCATTCATACTTTCGGTCTCAGCATTCTCATTATTAAGTAAATCAACTTCTTCGTTTTCTTCAGGTTGATCAACCTCTTCAATTTCCTCAATAGCTTTATTGGCTTGTTCCTGGGCCATTTTTATTGCTCGAACTAAAATCGAAGCAAATTCAGCTCGTGTTATTGGCAAGTTAGGACGGAAAGTACCATCAGGATATCCGGTTGTTAATCCGTTTTCAAATAATAGTGCTATGTCTCTTGTTGCCCAATGCGTGCTCCCAACATCAGAAAAGCTCTCAGTTGCATCGCCAGTTAGTTCGAACGCATTGACGATCAATTTGGCCATCTCTGCACGAGTTAGTGTATCGTTTGGAGCGAAGCGGTTATTAGGTAAACCATTCATAATCTTAGCATTCGTAACAGCTGAGATGTAAGGATAATAGAATGACTGATTCTGTACATCAATATACTCAACATTAGAGTTTTCTTCAGTTGATAAGTTTAATGCTCGCGTAACAAATGTTGCAGACTCAGCTCTACTTATCGGATTGCTAATACCAAAGCGACCATTTGACTGCCCTGTAGTGATGTTCTGATCCTTTAAATAGGAAATAGAATCTTGTGCCCAATGCCCTATCGAGTCAATAAAATGACTTGTATAAGTCACAGCAATGTTACTAGGATTGCTACTGTTTTTTGCTAAGTCTTCTGCAATAATCGATAGCTGACTTCCGGAAGGTTGAACAGGAATCGAAACGGTAAATTTGCCTCCAAGTTCTGCTCTGCCTTGTCCGAGAATGCGATTGCCATTCTTGACTGTGATCAAAGCATTTGTCTCACTTACACCTGTAACACGCTCCGTGATATCATTTATATCTGTAGCTTCAGGTGGCATAGGAGGGGAGGTATCTTTAGGTGGTGATGTAATATGGGCAGTGAATGTACTTGATTCCCATCTCACAGATGCACCAATTAGATCTGTCGTAACCCTTAATGGTACCATCATACTCCCATTATATATTTTCGGGGCTTCTGCTAATGTGATAGGTGTCCCATCCTTGAGCGCCGTTTTCTTACCGCTAGTAAGCTCGAATATAGATGTACCGCTTCGAATGATCGCAGCGTTTTTAGTAGAGCTCCATTCGACAATAGCACCTGTCTGTTCTAACACTCCCCGTAAAGGAATGAATGTTTGACCATCGAAAAGCAATGCGGGCTGCGTGGATTGCAATGGTGAACCGTCCAAGGTTACCCCAACTTCTTGAGGCTTAGGTTGACCTCCACGAGCAAGATATAATTTATAGCCTTCAACCGCAGTATAAAGACCGATATAGCGGTTCTGATTCCAAATAGCATCGTATTGGGAGAGTGGTACATGTGTGTTTCCAACATAAGTACCTAGCTCAGGAGTAAATCCAGGTCGACCATACTTTTCAATGAACCAGTCGGTATATCCACCACCACTTGGGTTCGTTGTCGGTTGAATAAGACTATAGCCAGTGAGTCTTCCAATAGCTTGTGCCATTGCACGGTCTCTGCTTAATTTTTGTCCGGTCTGATTAAAGTACCAATAGAGAACTTGACCGCTAGAATGGTAGGCAATGGTAACCTCTGGATCAATTTCTTTTGTGAATTTAACAATGGCTTTTGCTTCTGAAGCTTGTTCAGGCCTAGATCCTTTGTGATTGCTCCATCTTGGAGAAGTAAAGTTATTACTTATGTTTCTCCAATCTGCATCGTATTGACGGTTTAAGTCAACACCTTTTCCATTTGCTTTCCATCGTCTAAAGTCTGTACTTCCACTATTCATCCGAATTAATGCACTATGATCCTTAGATGGAAATTTGCTTAATCCGAACTGTTGGAGCGTAACTCCGTCAGGGTTTACCATGGGAACGAACCAAATGGTTGTTTCATCTAATACTTTTTTCACTTCGTACCCGCCAAACTTTTGATTGGAGGTGTACATTTTTGCATATTGCTCTATCATATGCATGTTCAAATTCGTTGTAATCCATTCTCTTCCATGATGAGAGCCATTAATAAAAGTTGTCGCGTACCCTGTTCCTAGTGCCACGGCATAAATTTCACGGCCGTATTCACTTTTACCGATTGATTTGTATGTAATAAGATTCGGGTAGCGATTAGCCAATCTTTTAATATCAGCTTCCATCATCTCGTATGTATACTTCTGCTTTGGATTTACAAGATCAGCCGCTTGCGTTTGGTTGCTAGGCCAAATCATTATGGCGAATACAATTGCTAGTACGTATAAATGAATGTTTAGTCGTTTCATCATTCAGCCCCCACTTGTTCCTTTTTCATTTGTCATTATACTTTATTGAGACTCTATGAATTTCATTTATTTATATTTAATTCGATATTCCTGTAGTTTTTTGTGGAAAAACACTCCTATTACACTATTAATATGGTATATTCGACAAGGATAACCAATTATTAGGATAGGAAGTGTGAAAATTGTTGAAAAAGGCAAGTAAAATATTTGTTTCCCTTGCTATAATACAGCTAGCAATGAGCAATCCAACTATTAGTGCAAACTCTTTAGGCCAAAAGACATCGGAAAAGAAGGTGAGCGTTTCTTCTGGAGTCGATCATCGTTTCCTTACATATAGATCTGGGAATTTACGACAAGCTATAAATATATTAGATGTAGATTTAAATCATTCTAGTGCTTCTATTGATGTTGGGCTTCCAAATCCCCTTCATTCTTTGAGGACGACTTCTGCTATATCTAAAGGAAATAGCGTAAAGGGGAATAGGGTTGTTGGTGCAACAAATGCATCATTCTTCCTGGGGAATGGAATGCCAGCCAATTTGTTAGCAATGAATAATAAAATTGTGAATTATGGAATTCTTGGTGAAAATTACGATAGCCCTACTCAGCAACCAGTTGCATTCGGAATAACAAAGGATGGAAAAGCGATAGCAGACCATTATCGTGTAGATTTATCGTTTTCAATCAATGGCGAGAAGTTCCCGATTGATCGTATTAATGGAGAGCGATCAATTGGAGATACAGTAATATATGGATCTGAAAAAAATAGTACAGGAACAAACCAATGGGGAATGGAAATAATCGTTGATCAATCAACCATTGCGACGAAAGAGTTGAAGTTTGGAGATTCATTTTCAGGTGTGATAAAGAGTATAACCGATTATGGAAAGGGAGGAAATGCAACCATTCCACGACAAGGCTTTGTTCTATCTGTACAAGATCGTGCTACGGCAGAGCTGTTAAAATCAAAATTAGTTGTTGGTGAAAGTGTTAATGTTCATTTGGGAATTGAATCGAAGTGGCAGGATGCGCAATTCATATTGGCTGCAGGCCCGTTGCTCGTTAAAGATGGAAAAGTGAATCTATCAATGCCTAGTAATTCGTCCTTTGTTACGACAAGAAGTCCGAGAACAGCAATCGCAGTGAATACAAAAACAAATAAGGTCTTTATGGTTACTGTGGATGGAAGACTATCAGGATATAGTAATGGTCTCGGCTTAAGGGATTTAGCGACATACTTAATTTCTTTAGGTGCAACTCATGCGATCAACCTTGATGGGGGAGGCTCTACTTCGATGGTTGTAAGACAGTCTGGGGCAATCTTTCCTAAGCTAGTAAATCGACCATCGGATGGTTATGAGAGAAGAGTCTCTGCTACATTGCAAGTCCGAACGAAAGATGCATTTAATGATCTAACAACAAAACACTGGGCCTATCAGTCAATTAATCACATCTATGAAAAAAAGTTAATCAATGGCTATCCTGACGAATCCTTTAGACCAGATCAGACTATATCTCGTGCAGAGGCAGCAAAAATCATTGCAAGTGAATTGGGAATTACATCAACGAAAGCCAACCCGTTCCAAGATGTTCCTAGCACAAATTTTGCATATAAGGAAATTGCAGCTATTGCAGAAAGTGGGATCATTATTGGTAGAGAAAAGGGCAAGTTTGTTCCGAACGGAAACTTATCTCGAGCGGAGATGACGGCCATTTTAACAAGGGCTTATCAATTAACTGGTAGTAAGAATGTGAATTTCCCGGATTTGACAACCAAGCATTGGGCATATAGTTATATTCAAACAATCATGGCTAATGACCTAATTAAAGGTTTTGATGATGGAACTTTTAGAGCGGATCAACCCATAACGCGAGCAGAGTTTTCAACATTCCTTGATAGACTTCTGAAGAAATAGTAATGTTATGTATGTAAAATGAAACTGACTATTTTGGAGGAATAAAATGAAGAGAGTTTTACTAGGTGTATTTTCGGTTGTACTAGTTGCAGCAATTGTCATATTATCAATTCGTGCATTTTCAATAAATGAAACTAAACCAGAAATAGAACAAGAGTATGATGTAGTAGTAGTTGGAGGAGAACCTGAAGGGGTAGCTGCTGCGGTCTCTGCTGCTCGAAATGGAGCAAAAACCTTATTGATTGAAAGCAGAGATGGCCTCGGTGGACTCTTTACCTATGGAATGCTAAATTTTTTAGATATTCCTCAGGGTGAATCTGGTGAGTCAGTAAGTCAAGGTATCTTTGAAGAATGGCATCAATTAGTAGGTGGACGGAGCACATTTGGCATTGAAAAGGCTAAGAATGCTTTTAATCAATTAACAGACAATGAGCCAAACCTCACTGTATTGCTTCAGACAACAGTAAGTGATGTAACGGTAAAAGAGGACATGCTACAATCAATCAAGATCAACTATAATAATGAAACTCATATAGTTAAAGGAAGCCGATTTATTGATGCTACACAAGACGCGGATTTAGCAGTAATGTCGGGCACTCCATACTTTACTGGTGGTGAAGATGTTGGTGTTAAAGATAAAAAAATGTCTGTAACATTAATGATGCATTTAGAAGGAGTAAACTGGGACGGTGTAAAGGAAACAGCAGCTTCTGAGAAGTTTGGAGAAGCGTACGTAACTGATAGTGCTGCTTGGGGGTTTGGTGATTTACATCATGTTTATGAACCTAAGGAAGAGAATGTGCGTTTGCGAGGATTGAATTTAGCAAAAGTAGAAGATGACTATTATATTAATGCAATTCAAATTTTTGGGGTCGATGGTTTGAATGATGAATCAATTAATGATGGGGTTGAAAGAGGGAAGAGAGAAACGGATCATATCTTAACTTATTTAAGTGAAGAGTTTCCTGGTTTTGAGAATGCAAAAGTAGCCAGTTATCCAACAGAGCTATACATTCGTGAAACAAGGCATATCTTAACAGAATATCAATTGCCAATGTCAGATGTATGGAAGAATTACTACCATTGGGATACGATTGCTTATGGGGCATATCCAGTTGATATTCAAGCTCAAACTCCACAAGATTATGGATTTATCGTATCTGATCCTAAGCAATATGGAATCCCGTTCCGTTCATTAGTGCCACATGAGGTTGATGGTCTATTAGTAGTAGGTAGATCTTCTGGTTATTCATCCATTGCAGCTGGTAGTGCACGAGTAGTTCCTACTGGTATGTCTACTGCTGAAGCAGCAGGAGTTGCCGCTGTAATCTCAATTGAAGAAGATTTATCTTTTAGAGAGATGACGATGAATGAAGAGATGATTCAAGAAATGAAAGAAAAGCTAGAGAGTCAAGGAGCATTTGTGCAGGAGCTTCAATCAGATTATCCCTATAGTGGGGAATGGTATGATGAATCAATTCAAACTTTGTTGGATTATGGAATCATTTTTGGTCGTTATAATAACGATTTAAAAGTTGACGATCCAATTATGCAAATAGAATTTATCGATTTGTTAGAGGAAGCGGCTCTACGAGTTAACTCAGATTTCTATAATGATTTGCAAGTGAAGATTGGCGAGTTAAAACAAGTGTATTCCGTCGATCAGGAGTTAACGAAGAATGAAGTAGTCTCCATCTTGACAGATCTTTTTAACAATTCCGAAGGAACTTGGGGTTCATTACATGCTACGGGAATTTTGAACGAGAATGCGATGAATCACATAAGAGAGAATGAACTGTCAAAGAAACATATGTACGCTCTAGTTGAATCAATAATGGACTATATGAAAAGTAAAAAAGAGGCGGAATGATCCGTCTCTTTTTTACGAATGTTTTAAGTTGAAATCATACATTGCAGGGTAAATGGTTAGGCCATTATAAAGAATAATAATCATATCGAAATCATTATCTGCAATAAAATCATATAGTGAACGATCTGTATTGTAACGAAGATCAAAATAGGTTGTTTCATAGAAATTTTGTGCCATGAGGATGGTCAAAGGATTCGCATATGAATCTTTCACGATTAATACATTTGTATCGTCCATTGATTTGTTATTATTTATTATTTTTAGTTCTCGATAATCTCCGGTGAACAATCGACCATACTCAATTTTACTTGCTCCTTTTTTGAAGTCTCTCCCAAACACAGCCTCAATAGGTGTTTTAGTTTCACTTATAAAAATGTCCATTTGACTTTGATCAAATTCTGTATCAAATAAGAGACAGGGTTCATCCGTTGTATAAATATATTCATATAGTTGTTTGTTGTAGCTTCCTAAAAAGCTTGATTTCTCATCACAAGAGAAGATAACTGTATCTGAATCATTAAGTGGATTGTCCAGAATAGTTGAATGATCGCTTAAATAATTTTTTATTTCTTTATACCCTTCAGCGGCCCCAATCATATTCCAATGATGGTCCGTCTGATAATAAAGTGCTTTGAGTTCATTTTGTGTAAATGATTCTTCGAACTTCTTAGAAAGGTTCGAAACCTGGATAAACTCATGTTGGATAGAGTCAATTAAATAATCTGCATTAACTCTAGACATACTTTTTGGTACATAACTAGGAAAAGGTGCATCTAATAAAATTGATCTTTCTGGTAATGAGATGTAATGCATTTCTTTTACGCCTTGAATTTGAGCATAATCAGCTAATTCATGTAAGTAAGTTACGGATGTATCAATACTTCCGCCAGCAAAATAGGTAATTGGTTTAGGGTACACCCATCCATCATCATGTACATAATAATTAAATAAATAAGTTTGGTTCGTTAGTATTTGCCATTTCAGATAACTTTCTACCCAAAAATCTCTAACGAAAAACTGGTCAGTGAAATAGGTTTCATATTCCTTCATATATTCACCAGAAACAAGCTCGTTCAGTTCTAGTTTGGGGAGTTGAGCGAGAGATCTGTTTTCATTGAATGACACATCTTTATCCGGAAGAACTGTTACAAATATGCCGATTCCAAATATAATAATAATGAATAAAGTAATAAACAAAATGTTTCCTGTTTTTTTCATATATAATGTCCTTTCAACCTTAAAATCTAAAATAGATAAATGGGTTATATGTGGAATTTACTAGAAACATTGTGACTAAAAGTAAAAGCAGTATATAGATGAATGGACCAACTAGATAAGACGTATTTTTAATTGGTGTTTTTTGCTTTTCTAGTTTACGTGTTACCCATGGATAGATCGGTATACTAAAAATAATTCCCAAGATAATTAAATAGGTTTGATCAGCCAAGTAGCCTAATGCTGTTGAATCAATGAACGGAGATGCGGTGACTGCAAACATTGCCTTTAAATATTCAAATGAATAGCTGAAGCTGTCTGCTCTAAAGAATACCCATCCAATCATGACGATTAAAATCACATAAAGATGTTGGAATGGTTTCCACAGCTTTTCAAGTAAACGGCCAAGGAATGCTCTTTCTAACGCGATCAATACACCGTAATAAAATCCCCAAGCCATAAATGTCCAACTCGCTCCATGCCAAAATCCAGTGATTGTCCATACAATTAAAATATTCCTATATAGCTTCCATTTTCCTTTTCGATTGCCTCCTAAAGGAATATAGACATAATCACGAAACCATTGCCCTAATGACATATGCCATCTTCTCCAGAACTCTGAAACACTTTTTGAGATATAAGGATAATTAAAGTTAGGTAGAAATTCAAACCCAAACATTTTACCTAATCCAATTGCCATATCACTGTAACCGGAGAAATCAAAATAAATTTGTAATGTATAAGTTGCAATTCCAATCCAAGCGGTTGCTGTACTCATGTCGCCAGGATTGCTAGCAAAGATTTGATCAGCCACTTCGCCTAATGGGTTGGCTATAATTACTTTTTTGGCAAGACCCAGTATGAATTGCTTTACTCCTGCTGAAAATAACTCCACAGTATGAATTCTCTTAACAATTTGTCCAGCAACCGTGTTATAGCGTACGATTGGACCTGCTACAAGCTGTGGGAAAAGAGATATAAATAGTGCGAGGTTCCAAAAGTTCTTCTGTACTTTTGCATCATTCCTATAAACGTCAACGAGATAGCTGATAGCTTGAAATGTAAAGAATGATATACCTATAGGTAGTGGTAAAGGTTCATTTGAAATGCTTAAACTAAATATAGAATTAATATTGTCAATTAAAAATCCACTGTATTTATAAAATCCTAATATAAATAAATTTCCTATGATAGCAATTGTTAAAATTGTTTTTTTGATCGATATCGTTTCGTTAAATCGATCAATTAATAAGCCGAAAATATAGTTCATGAAGATAGAGAATATCATTAGAAAAACGTATTTAGGCTCTCCCCATGCATAGAAAATAAGACTAACAATTAACAAGATAAAGTTTTTGGATTGTTTAGGGCTAATAAAATAGATAAGTAGAACAATTGGTAGAAACAAATATAAAAAGACTAGATTACTAAATACCACGATTGCACCTCATTAGTAATAATATACACGAATATATTGATAATAGCAGAAATTTACAAGACAAGATAGAGGGAAAGTGAGAGTAGTGACTCTCACTTTCATAATGTTAACAAACACTAATATACGTCGTTGTTTGTCTCCTCCAACCCCTCATGAACCATGTGCTATGTCCAGGTATTCTACTAAGGTGCAAGGGTAGTTTGATAAACGTTTTTAAGACAATCCGTAAGTTATCCTGTTAGCAAAAAGCCCTCTGAAAAACAAGTAGACAAAGTCGAATATCGACTTTGTCTACAATCTCAATAAGATGTACCAGCTCTCATTTTAGTTATTTTTTATAAAGTACTGTCTTTGGTGTCGATCCGAATAGTACCCATGAGTATGGAACATACTTAGTTGTTAAACCTACAATTATCCACGAAGCAAAGAGTGAGACAAAAAATCCAGAGACGGAATTCATATGATACAGAAGCGAAATTCCTGAGTTAGTAATATTATCGTGGAAAATATTCAATGGGAACAAATGAATGAGATAAACGCCAAATGAAACTGTACCTAAATGCAATAAGGGATTGATAATAAATTTAGAGCATTTTCTGTAAAGAAAAAATGAGACTTGTGTTACAACAATCGCAGCAAACAATGTATGGAGATTCCATAATAATTCATATATTAATGCATGGGACCAAACACCTTCTACCCTCGCTGTTTGCCAAAGCGCAACATGAACTAAAGATGCAGCAATCCACCCGCTCCATATAAATAGTGTGAATATACCATAAGCAGAGCTTATTAATTTATCTTTTGTCATGTAGAAAAAGTCTTTCAGTTTATCAAAGTATACACCGATAAAGATACCCATAAAATAATAGCTAAAGTAAGAGATAGCTAGACTACCTTTATTATCGGTAAGTTGATATTTGGAATTCAAAAGTACAAAAATCCATTGCAATACTAATCCCATCCATATTGTGTGTTTTACAAATGTTGGATACCGTTTTAGGAAAATAAGCAATAAGGGGAATAAAATATAAAACTGTATACTTATAAAGACAAAGTATAGATGAGAATATACTTCCCCTCTTAGTAGTTTATGAGTAAAGTCTTGTAACATCTCTCTATTTGTCATATAGGAAGAATAGATATCTATATGAAATAAATAATAAAGAGCAGAAAATATGGTATATGGAAGTATGATATACAACAGTCTTTTCTTATAAAAACCAGTGATTAAGGATTTAGTTACTGGTCGATTATAATAAGAATAAAATAGTACAAAGCTGCTTAAGAAAATAAACGTTGGGGTACCAAATCGAAAAAATGTATTTAGGAAGTTATAAATTGGGTAAACAGATGAAGCAGGATCGTATTGAGATACAGGAAAAGACATGGCGTGTACGATTAAGACTGCTAGGATTGCAATTGCCCTTGAAATATTAATTTCATTAATTTGGTTCTTTTTCATTACGTTTCACCTCTCTATTTATCTCTCCAAAAGTTAATGGTAGAATAAAACGTGGTATGTGTCAAAATAATAAATGAGAGGATGTATGTTTTGAAGAAAGGTTATTTGATTGTAATACTAGTAGTTATCTTAATCATCGGTGGAATTGTTTACTTTATGTCCACTAATAATCAAGATAAACCAAACGAAACAACAAAATCAAATTCATTAGTTAAAATAGAGGATTATGAAAAACCAACTGCATTAGATCAATTTGATTCAGAATATGATGTGATCGTAATTGGTGGAGAACCTGAAGGTGTAGCAGCTGCAGTTTCGGCTGCGAAAAATGGGGCAAAAACTTTATTAATTGAAGAAAGAGAAGAGCTTGGTGGCTTATTCACATATGGGATGTTGAACTTCTTAGATATTCCTCAAAATGCTGAAGGGGAGCCTGTTAGTAGAGGAGTCTATAAGGAATGGCATACATTAGTTGGATCAGGCAACTCATTTGGAATTACTGAGGCCAAAGCAGCGTTCAAGCAACTTGTAGATGCTGAAGAAAATCTAACGCTTTCTAGTCAGACAACAGTAACAGACTTTTCAAAAGAGGGAAGCAAAGTAACAGCTGTCCAATTAGAAAACGAACATGGTAGCTTCGAAGTAACTGCAAACTCGTTTATTGATGCAACTCAAGATGCAGAGTTTGCAGCAACCGTAGGAGCGCCTTACTTTGTAGGTGGAGAGGACATTGGTATTCAAGATAAAAAAATGGCTGTTACTCTTATGATTTATTTAGAAGACGTAGATTGGGACGGTGTTCGTGAAACAGCTGCTTCAGAGAAGTTTGGTGAGGCATTTGTTACGGATACAGTTGCATGGGGATTCACCGAACTACATTATGATTATGAAGCAGTAGAAGAGAATACACGTTTAAGAGGGCTGAACTTAGCGAGGGTCAACGAAGATGAATACTTTATCAATGCCTTGCAAATTTTCGATATCGATGGCTTAGATGAATCATCTAAACAGGAAGCAATCGAAAAAGGAAAAAGAGAAACAGAGCATATTCTGGAATATTTAAGAGCGGAGTTTCCTGGTTTTGAAGAGGCAAAGGTAGTGGAGTATCCAACGGAACTATATGTGAGAGAAACGAGGCATATTTGGTCTGAATATCAATTGCCTATGTCTGATGTCTGGATGAATAGAGATCATTGGGATAGTGTAGCTTTAGGGGCGTACCCTGTAGATGTACAAGCTCAGACGCCTCAAGATTATGGGTATGTCATTTCAGATCCAAAATCATATGCAATTCCTTTTAGATCTCTTGTTCCATTGGAAGTTGATGGGGTTTTAGTTGTCAGTCGTTCTGCTGGTTATTCATCATTAGCTGCAGGAAGTGCTAGAATTGTACCTACGGGTATGGCAGTTGGAGAAGCAGCGGGTGTAGCTGCGGTTCTTGCAAATGACAACGAGATTTCATTTAGAGAAATGACGCAGATGGAAGAATTAATCGCTGACTTGCAAGATAAGCTAAACGACCAAGGTGCATACGTTGTTGAGCTTAACTACGATTACCCTTATAAGGATGAATGGTTTGATTTACCGATTCAATCGTTAATGGATTATGGGCTAGTTGTTGCTGGTTATACAAATGATTTACGAGTTGAAGAAGAGACAACAATCCATAGCTTCATGAATTTACTTCGTGGTGCAGTACAAAGAACAAAGAATGATTCAATGGATGAAGATTTATTAGCACGATTGAATGAAGAGCATAGCAGGATTTTTAATAATGAGAACGGACCAATAAATGGACAAGATGCTATATCGATTATTGGTTATATAGTGCTAGGTGAACGTGACGTAGCAAGAGAGCGATTAGTTAGTGAAGGAGTTATTACTCAAGAAGTGATTGAGAATATTCCAGGTGAAGAAGCATTGCTATTTAAACATAGCTATTCACTTTCAGGAAACGTAATTGATTATTATATTGAGTAGTAAAAAAGGAAAAGCCGTAAATTAAAGTGTACCCTTTGTAAAGGACATTTTAAAAAAGCCTATGCTGTTTCTAAAAGATGATCTCTGTATTGAACAGGGGTCATCTTTTTTCGATTCCATTGATATCTATGGTGGTTATAGTAAG
>NZ_JCBCPS010000011.1:0-21221 GCF_059874745.1 Niallia sp. CD-39
CACGCCGCCAGCGTTCGTCCTGAGCCAGGATCAAACTCTCCAATAAAGTGTTTGATTAGCTCGTTTTTGCACCTATGGTGCTTGTTTAACTGATTACTCAGTTTAGATTAACGTTGACGTTTTTTGTTCGTTCAGTTTTCAAAGAGCAATTTTGTCTTCTTTCTAAGTGAGGCTTCTTTAGCCGTCGTTCTTCGAAAGCGACTTTTTGATTATATCAACTTCGCTTCATCAAGTCAACAACTTTTTTTGAAGTTTGTTTTCCGTCATCAGCGACGTTTATTAATATACCAAGATAACTTCGAACCGTCAACACTTTTTCTGAAAAAAATTAATTCCACTCTTCTTTTGTTTTATAACGATCGATTGTATAACGCAAACACTCTTCTTTTGGGGCAAATCGACGGAAGATCGAAAACAATAATTTATATCTTTCATTCATTGCTCTTTTTACAATATGATCAATTCTCTCATCTTTTAAATCAAATATGATTTCATCCATTTCTCTCTTTAACAAGTATTCAATTTCTTTTAATTCTTTATTTGATAACATCATTCCATACATGTATATCCACACCTTTCAGCCAATCGTCCTTGTAGTATACCCATGGATAAAAAATTCTAAGCATTTCTTTCATGTTTGGACAAACAGAAGCATACCTATAAAATTAGGACAACTTGGACGAGGTGATTAATAGATGAACTTCTTTTTTGTATTAAACGGAAAGAGTATTAAGCAAGTTAGTTTAATTGTTATCGCTGCTTTTTTTACAGCATGGATATTGTTTATAGAAAATCTCATACACTTGCCGGTTTTCTCGAGCAAGGATGACCCTAAGGCTTTTTACAAAGGAGAAGAGAATATTGCTTTAACCTTTAATATCGGGTGGGGAGATGAAAAAGCAGAACCAATTCTTGATATTTTAAAAGAGCAAAATGTGAGTGCCGCTACCTTCTTCCTCGCAGGCTCATGGGCGGAGAGCCATCCAGAAGTTGTGGAACGAATTGTGAAGGATGGCTATGAAATAGGGATTCTAGGTTATAATTATGTCGACTACTCGGAGGTTGAAGAAGGAGAAATCCGCAAAGATCTAGCAAAAGCTCAAACCGCTTTTCAAAAATTGAATGTAAAGAACATCAAGCTTGTTAGAGCACCAACTGGACATTTTGATAAAAAAACGCTGTCTGTTGCAAATCAATTGGGCTACTCAGTTGTTCATTGGAGCATTGACTCAAAGGATTGGAAGAACCCTGGAACTGAAGAAATTGTAAAGAATGCTACTAAGGCTGAAAAAGGGGATGTCCTCTTGCTTCACGCATCTGACTCTGCAACCCAAACAGCAAAAGCACTCCCAGCTATTATCAAAAGTATGAAATCAAAAAACTTAAAGCTAGTTAACGTTTCCGATATGATGACAAAATCGGAGACACAAACTAATGAGATAAGTTAGTACCAATAAAAAAACTGCCTGGATACCCCAGACAGTTAATCAAGTCACCTCTCATTTAGAGGCTTTAGATTGTAGACAAAGTCGGAAATTGACTTTGTCTACATGTTTTTTTAAAACGAATTTTAAATTAGAGAAACATTCACACTGTCTTGAAAACGCTTCTCAGGCTATGCGTGCAGTCGAATGAAGACCCGAATAGAACACGACGTTCATGAGGGTACTTTGATGCCAAACAACGACGTATGCGAGCATTTGTCAGGCAGTCTGCCGCCTCTTATTTAGAGGCTTTTTTCTTCTTTTTCTTCTTCGGTGCTTTTAATTCTGCGTTTTCTGCTAATCTTTGATCTATTTCTTTACGACGAATTGCTGATTGTTCATTCAACTTCTGAATAATTATTAATTGATATGCGTTACAGATCAATAACGGGAAAAGCATTAACCATACCCATCCTTCGTCATTAACACGCAAAACCGGTACCCATTCAATCGTCGTAACAACAATCATAAAAAATGCCGCTGGGATGAACGCGTCTTTATTCGTCATTTTCATCTTAACACCAGCAACGACTAATCCAATAATCGTCAAGACACTTGCTAATCCTATGTATGGCCACCAGCTATCTCCAGATTCAGCAAATGCAGTATAACGGAAATAGACTAAATCAAAAATAACAAATAGAATTAATAGAACTTGAACCCAATTCCAGAGCTTCTTTGACTTAAAGATCCCAAGACCAAATCGATGAACGGTTAAATATGCAAAAAAGCCCATTTGACTAATTACACTAAAAACTAAACCTACACCAAATAACCAAAAGATAACGGATAAGACCTCTAGAAAATCAAAAGGTCGAAATAAATGTTCGAATTCTCCCCACTGGACAATAAAACCAGTTATACTTGTCGCAATTCCACCGACAAGAAGTGTTGATAGGAAAAATTTAACCCAAACTCTGCTTGTCAATTTATTTTCCCCCACATTTCATGATAATTTTTCCACCATAATGATTGTACCAACCCACTATTGAAAAATCTAGGTATTCATCAATTCACGAATAATATTTCTTCCCAATCTTCATCCTAATGATAAGAGGTATATTGAAGGGAGCATGAAAAAATGAGAATGAACTATTTGCTGCTTTCACTGATCTTCTTCGTTTTTTTATCTGGCTGTTCACAAAATGAATCCAATGGACAAATGGATTACGACGAAACAAAGAAAATGGTTGTTGATATCTTAAAAACGGATGAAGGTAGAAAAGCAATTGAAGAGTTACTTGCTGATGAAAAGTTAAAACAAGAATTAATTATGGACCAAGCGATGATCTCAGAAACAATCCAAACGACTTTAGTATCTGATAAAGGAACAGAGTTCTGGAAAAAGTCCTTCAGTGATCCAAAGTTTGCGGAGAGCATGGCCAAAAGCATGAAGGATGAAAACGAAGCATTGTTAAAGGGGTTAATGAAAGACCCTGAATATAGAAGTATGATGATTGAAATCTTTAAAGATCCTGAAATTGAAAAAGAATACTCCGATGTATTTAAAAGCAATGAATATCGTGAGCACTTACAAACAGTAATTAGTGAAACACTAGAAAGTCCGTTGTTTCGCGCAAAGATTCGTGACCTATTATTGAAAGCAGCAGAAAGTGAAGCGGGCAATAACGAAAAACAAGGACAAGGGCAATCGAACGGTGGAGATACGAACGGCGGGAGCGGTGGAGGAGGTGGAGGCTCAGACGGCGAAACTCAATAACTTCTACAGCTAAGAGAATGAACCAAGGTGATTTTCTGAGCCGTATTTGTAACCCTCTAGAACAAGAAGACAAAGTCTGCAATCGACTTTGTCTTCTTGTTTTCATGCTTGTGTTTTATTCACGACTTTTTGCGCGATATCCATATAAATTGTCCCTAGTTTGTGATCTGTATCATAAACTGAAGGTGCAAAGTCCTCTTCATTCCAATCAGGCTGAGCAAGTGGCAGCTGACCTAAAACTTCTGTTCTAAGTTCATCCGCAAGCTTAGTCCCGCCCCCATTTCCAAATACATATTCCTTCTCACCAGTGACCTTGCTTTCAAAATAAGACATGTTTTCTATAACACCAAGAATCTCATGTTCAGTTCGTAATGCCATCGCTCCAGCGCGAGCAGCAACAAAAGCAGCTGTTGGATGTGGTGTCGTAACGACGATCTCCTTACAAGCAGGGAGCATTGTATGTACATCTAAAGCTACATCGCCAGTTCCAGGAGGCAGATCGAGAACTAAATAATCTAGGTCTCCCCACTCAACTTCATTAAAGAAGCTATTTAACATTTTACCGAGCATTGGACCTCTCCAAATAATCGGTGCATTGTCTTCAACAAAGAATCCCATCGAAATCACTTTAACACCAAGACGTTCAACTGGAATGATGCTTTCTCCACGTACTACAGGTCTCTTCGTAATACCCATCATATCTGGCACGCTAAAGCCATAAATATCAGCATCGACCAAGCCTACCTTTTTTCCTAGTCGAGCTAAAGATACAGCCAAGTTCACAGACACTGTAGACTTTCCAACTCCACCTTTACCGCTGGCAACAGCAATAAATGTCGTCTTGCTACCCTCAGATAACAACCCTTTATCCTCTTTTGGCGTAGCTTGTCTATATTGAGCTAAAAACTCTTCTGGGAATTCATTAAAACGAATGCCAACAGTTGCAGCCCCTGCATCTTTTAGCGCATTTACAATTTCTGTTTGTAATTGAAGTTGCTCAGCAGTACCTGATTTTGCAATCAATATTTTCACACTTACGTGGTTTTTCTCTTCTTTGATTTTCACTTCTTCTATCGCATTTAATTCAGATAATGTTTTATTTAAAAAAGGTTCCTTCATTGTTCCTAATACTTCTCTTACATTTTGTTCAGTTAACATGCTGTCCCTCCTTATGTATTCGCTTCCACCTGAGTATATCATACTAGTGGCTCTTTTCAGTTAATTCTATCACAATCTTACCATTGAACCAACGGATTCGATTGCGTAACAATCACTATGTCACATAATCTTCATAAAGAAAAAAACAGACTGTTAACAAACGCGAAATGCAAGCGTTTCTCAACAATCTGCACATGAATATATTCATTCCCAAATCGGGTCAGCCAATTCTTGTTCACCAGCATAGTATCGCATAATTCCATTATAAATTGATGCTGCTACCTTGTCTTGATAGTCGTCTTGAACAAGATTTGCTCTCTCCGTATCATTTGACAAAAATCCGATCTCGACCAATACACCTGGTTTCTTTGCTTGCTCAATGATATACACATTCTTAATGTTTTTCGCATGCCTATTTGTATTCTCCAGGTTACGAATGAGCTCATCCTGTATGAATTTAGCTGCTTTTTTATTCTCCGCCTGGTTTGGGGAATAAAAAGTTTGCGCACCACTCCAACGCGAAGACGGTATCGAATTAAGGTGAATACTCACAAAGAAATCACTATTTGATGTATTAATCATTTCCAATCTTGCCTTCAAATCCTCAACCTTTCGCCTGCTATACCCTTTTGTTCCCTCTGGTGCTAAATCTCGATCTTCCTCTCTTGTCATCATCACTAATGCGCCTTGCTCTTGTAAGTAATCACGTACTTTAAACGCAACATTTAAAGAGATATCCTTCTCAAGAACACCATTTTTCGTGGCACCACCGTCAGGTCCACCATGACCAGGGTCAAGCAAGATGATCTTACCAGCTAACGGTAAATTCCACGATTCCCAGGAGTCATCGTCTGAAAAGTCATATTGTAAGATAAAAAATAATATCGATAGCCCTGCTATAAAAAGGACTACTTTTATTTTTTTCATATGTAATCCACTCCTCGCTTGTCCTTACATTAAATATATGGGACAAGGAGGAGTTATAGAACTTATCGTAGAGTGCAGTAACTAATTAAGCCTCATTTTGACGCGCTTTTGTCCATTTATAAATCCTTCACTCCACCATCTATCAACAAACTGTTCACAACGAAAGGCGAAGTCTTCAGCGAAAACCCCTTCTCTGCCGTGACTCCAATAAAGGAAAAAATGATAAAGCGTGTCTGCAAAATGTGACCGGTCCTGCTTGCAGCGCTGCAAAACCTCTTCCTTCGATTCCCCTCTAAGACCAAAGCGACTATAGTGGGCTCCTAATACATATGCTTCAATAGCAACATCATAACAAGCCTCTTCTATCCCTATATTCATCAGTAGCTGTGAGGCAAGATTTGATGAACCGAAAGATTGTTTAACCGTTTCTTGCAATTGCTTTATTGAAATGTCCTTTAAGACAGATCGCTCATACTTAACTTTTTTCTCTCTTCTTTTCTCATCGAATGTTGTAATAACAGACACGATTTCATCCACCCCTTGTATCTATTTTGATTCGATTTACGTCTTATGATTAGTAAAACCATTTGCCAATTTGATTACGAATTTGTTTCAAACAGTCGATTCCAAAACTTTTATGGTATACTTTTGAATTTGAAAAGGACAAGCAAAATTTTAAGGAGTTGTTTTATGGAAGAGCTCATTCTACAGTTAATTGAAGCGTTTAAAGATCTTTCTTATTTCGGCGTTATGCTCGCATTAACATTTGAATTTATACCTGCAGAACTCGTACTGCCACTCGCTGGTTTTTGGGTTTATGAAGGAGAGATGAAACTCATTGGTGTCATTATCGCCGGTTCAATCGGAGGCGTACTTGGCCCATTGACCTTATATGCACTCGGTCGCTTTGGTGGGCGTCCTGTCGTTTTAAAATATGGGAGATACTTTTTAATAAAAGATGAGCACATTGATAAAGCGGATGCTTTTTTTGAAAAATACGG
Organism: Niallia sp. CD-39; assembly: GCF_059874745.1. NCBI lineage: Bacteria > Bacillati > Bacillota > Bacilli > Caryophanales > Bacillaceae > Niallia > Niallia sp. CD-39. Next base: position 6,291 of record NZ_JCBCPS010000011.1, read on the forward strand.
GGGTGGCGTTGCCTTTTTAGGACGGTTTATTCCAGGTGTACGCACAGCCATTTCTATTCCTTGTGGTATGGCAAAGATGAATGTTTGGAAATTCATTATTTACACATATATAGCAATGCTCCCAGTGACGACGATTTATGTTTACCTAGGATATAAGCTCGGCCCGCAATGGGAAGAAGCTGGAGCAATCTTCGCCCGATATGCTAATTACTTATTAGTACCCATTTTGCTTTTCGTCATTTGGTTTGTATACACTAGAATTCGCAAACCGCGAAATCAAACATAAACATAAAGAAGGCGACGAACACTTTTGTTCGTCGCTAAAGACTGTTGACAAACGCTCGCATACGTCGTTGTTTGGCATCAAAGTCCCCTCATGAACCTTGTGTTCTATTCAGGTCTTCATTCGACCGCACACCTAGTCTGACAAGCGTTTTCAAGACATTCTGAGGGTTTTTCTTATTATCAAAAAGTACTACGAAAAAAAATGTAGACAAAGTCGGGAATCGACTTTGTCTACAATCTCGGCGACGAACACTTTTGTTCGTCGCTTTTCCTATTTTTGAACGGACTCCTCATCAATCCATGATTGTGACCAATTTTCTATTTCTTTCATCACAGGAGTGAATGCTTGCCCTTTATCTGTTAATGAATATTCAATTCGCACTGGTGTTTCGGGAAAAACATCTCGTTTTACAATCCCATGTGCTTCTAATTCCTTTAATCGCTCGGATAAAACACGCCCACTTATGCCCATTGAAGATTCGATTTCACAGAATCGTTTTGGTCCATTTATTAATTGATAAATCACAAGTCCCATCCATCGTTGACTTAGCAGTGTTATGGCTTTTTCAAATTTAGGACAAATAAGTGCTTCGTTCATTTGTTTCACCTCTAGAACGTATCATACCATATTCCAATACGAGAAGGAATAAACGAGCTTGACTCCTCATTGCTCCGTTTTTCTTATCCTCTTCTGATAGTAAATAAAGACAGGCAGTGGAATAATGATCCAAGCAAGGCTTTTAATCATTTGATTTAATGCATTATCTTTCACACGATCAACTTCAAGTGCAACCAGCTCATCATAGGATGCTCTTAACTCATCTTCAGTTTTATCGTCTCCTTCTTTTTCATAAGATTTCATATCTTTATACTCAGTAAAGGATTGATAATAGCTAGACGGAGCAAAATAATCGGCTACTGCACTAAAGACACCGACAGAACCCCCTATACTCATCATTAATGTCGCAAATAAAACAAGATAGATATAGATTTGCCTGAACATGTTATCTCCTCCATAAGCTTGTTTTGTACACTATATGTTTCATTTCACACTCCATACCTACTACTTTTCTCATTCAAAAGTTGTAGTGAAGTTTCAAGCTTTCTATCGAGGAAAAAAACGGAAACGATCATTATGATAGAAGTACACACATAAAGGAGTGAAGAAATAATGAATAAACAAGTCATTATGATTACAGGTGCTTCAAAAGGTCTCGGAAGAGCTTTAGCATTTGCTTTTGCCAAGGAAGGAGCGCATTTAGCCATTTGTGCAAGAACAAAATCAACTCTGCAACAAGTAAAGGAAGAGCTCCATCAATTAGGTGCAGATGTTCTTGCGATCGTTGCCGATGTTTCAGATCCTAAAGATATCGAGCGCTTTGTCTCTTTAACGGAAGCTCATTTTGGAAAAATTGATGTGTTAATTAACAACGCATCAATGCTTGGCCCTAGCCCGATGCCACAATTGCTTGATTATCCGGACAATGATTTCTTAGAGGTCCTTCGGGTGAATACGATGTCCACCTACCTTCTTACTAAAAGGGTGTTACCGGGGATGATTTCACGTGATGTCGGATCAATTATTAATGTAACCTCTTCTGCTGGAAACACAGGCTATGCAGGTTGGGGTGCATACGGTATTTCGAAGTTTGCGATCGAAGGATTGACCGAAACATGGGCTGATGAACTTAGTGAAACTGGAGTACGAATCAATATGGTGGACCCTGGGGAGATGGACACTGACATGCACGAGTTGGCTGTACCAGATTGCGATTACCCTTTAGCAAAACCTGAGGACGTCGTTGCACCATTTCTATTGTTAGCATCAGATCAAGCAAGCGGTAGAACAGGACAGCGGATTTCAGCGCAGCCAGAGGAGGTAGAGGAAAATGAAGGCACAACCAATTGAATTCGAATTACCCCTTGAATATAGTGCGGCAGAACCCCCTGAGGTCAGGGGCATTCGCCGAGACGAAGTGCGATTAATGGTGACCGACCGCTTAACAGGACAATCCATTCATGGTCAATTCAACGAGATCGATGAGTACCTCGATGAAGGCGATTTGATTCTATTGAACAATAGTAGGACGATCCCCGCTGTTCTATGGGGACGCAATGCAAGCAATGAAAAAATCGAGGTTAGATTAGCCAAGCGGATAACAGAAAACAGATGGGCTGTCCTTCTTGTTGATTATGAATTAAAGATTGGAGATTCGCTTCAATTCACAGATGCTCTTTCCGCTGTCATTATAAAGGAAAAGGGCAATTCCCCTCTTTATACCGTCGAGTTCTCTCTTGGAGGAATAGAATTATATGATGTGATCTATGCGATCGGTGAACCGGTACGGTATGAATACGCTAAAGATAAATGGGGGTTGCACTACTATCAAACAACTTTTTCATGCCATCCAGGCTCAGTCGAAATGCCTTCTGCTGGTAGAGCCTTTAGTTGGGACTTGTTGTCAAATCTAAAGCGAAAAGGGGTTCAAATCGAATTTTTACAGTTACACACAGGATTAAGCTACTTTCTTGATGACTGTTTTTCATTAACTCCAGAAGAAAATATAGAGGAATATCATATGGAAGAAAACCTTCTCCAAAAAATCAATCTCACCAAATTGAACGGTAACAAAGTCATTGCCGTTGGTACGACTGTTGTTAGAGCGATCGAAACTGCTGCTCTTACTGGTCAAACATCCGGTCAGACAAATTTATATATCAACAGAGATTTCCCGCTACAATTCGTAGATGGGCTAATTACTGGATTTCATGAACCAAAGGCAAGCCACCTAGATCTGCTCACAGCCTTTATTCAAGAACCATTGTTGCTACAAGCCTATCAGGAAGCCATTCATAATCAATATTTATGGCATGAATTTGGTGACCTCAACCTGATTCTTTAAAAGGAGGGACAAATTTATGAACTTGCATCATATTGGCTTTGAAGTAGACGATTTACAGGCCACAATCGACTATTTCACACAGGTACTTGGGTTTAGCGTTGAGAACCGTTTCACCTTTTTAGGAGAAGAAATGGCTTTCCTTCAAAAAGGTGAATGGAGGCTTGAATTTATAGTAACGCAACAAATGAATGTGAACAGATCCTTTCATCTTTGCTTCGAAGTCGATTCATTTTCTACTATCGATTGTAATCAAATTGTAGAAGGGCCCTATTATTTAGAAAATGGCTGGCAAACAATTTTTTTACATTCACCACTAGGGGAATTGATTGAGCTATTAAAGACGTAAAAATCCACATGTACGTTATAATAAAGTGAAGAGAAATGAATCGGAGGAAACATGATGGTAATGGACCACCAAAATGAATGGAAAATCCTAAAGGAGATTGCTGAGCTGCTTAATGAGGGAACCGACCTCCATCTCGTTTTAAAAAGTGTGTTAAGAAAATTGCTTCATGTTACAGGCTTTCAAACAGGATGGATCTTCCTCATAAATGACAATGGCACACATACCCTTGCTGCGGATTACAACATTCCACCCGCTCTATCCCAGTATCAAAATCAGAGGATGTGCGAAGGCAAGTGTTGGTGTGTGAATAAATACCATCGTAATCAACTTCATAACGCATCAAATATCATGGGGTGTAAGCGGATTGAAGAGGCACTCGAAGAGGAAGCTGGTGAGACAAATGGACTGACCCATCACGCAACTGTTCCACTTCGAGCAGGAAAAGAACGATTCGGTCTCCTTAACGTAGGTTCTCCTCATAAAACTCATTTTGAGGAAAGTGAATTAGCGCTGCTAGAATCAATTGCATTCCAAATCGGAACAGCAATCAAGAGGATAAAGCTCACACAACGAGAACAGGAAAACGCCCTTTTAACAGAACGGAATCGCCTTGCAAGAGATCTACACGATTCTGTCAATCAATTACTCTTTTCGCTTAGCTTAACTGCAAGAGCTGGTGCAGAAATGACTCATCAAAAAAACACAAAAGAGGTTTTTCACTATATTCAAGATTTGTCACAAGAAGCACTCGGAGAAATGCGAGCCCTCATTTGGCAACTTCGACCTCAAGGGTTAGAAAACGGTGTAGTCTGCGCACTAAAAAGCTATGCAGATCTTCTTGAACTAGAGCTCCATACCAATCTAGTTGGTGCAGTCCGTCTACCTGCCTCAATCGAGGAAGCTTTATGGAGAATCGGTCAAGAAGCATTGGGCAATTGCAAAAAGCATGCTCATGCGAAAGAAGCTGCACTTAGCTTCCATTCGACTGAAACAGTTGTCACAATGACGATTGAGGACTTTGGCTGCGGTTTCCACTACAGTAGTGAGCAGCATCTTCCTTCGTTTGGAATCAAAAACATGAGGGCAAGAGTAGAGCACTTAAATGGAACCTTTCACTTGCAATCGAAGCCTGGGACTGGTACAAAAATCATCGTAGAAATCCCTATATAGAAGGAGGTCAAAAATGAGCATTCGCATTTTAATTGCTGACGATCACCAAGTTGTAAGAAGAGGACTTGTTTTCTTTTTACATACACAAAAGGACATTGAAATTGTTGCAGAAGCAGCAAATGGAGAGGAAGCGGTTGAGCTGGCCTCTAAATGGCAACCCGACCTCATTCTCATGGATGTAGCAATGCCCATCATGGATGGCATCGAAGCAACAAGGGCTATTAAAAGATCTAACCCAGAAGTAAAAGTTATGATGCTCACAAGCTTCTCAGATCAAGACCATGTCATTCCAGCACTCGAAGCAGGAGCATCAGGATTTCAACTAAAGGACATTCAACCTGATGACCTTGTGCAATCGATCATCAGCTTAATGAACGGAGAAAACCAGCTTCATCCTAAAGCAACGAATCACCTGCTTGCTAATCTTTCGGGTAAGAAAGAAGAGCCAACAAGCAGATTAACAAAGAGAGAACTTGATGTCCTTAAAGAAATCGCCAGCGGAAAAAGCAATAAGGAAATTGCCGCCTCCCTCTTCATTACCGAAAAAACAGTCAAAACTCACGTCTCCAACCTTTTAGCCAAACTTGAGCTATCTGATCGCACCCAAGCCGCGCTATGGGCAGTGAAACACAATCTATTAACGTAAAAGCCAATTACCTAGTCGGTAATCGGCTTTTTTAGCGTTCAAACATAAAAAAATCCCCAACCAAGGGTTGGAGATTTTTGAAACGATAATAAGATTAACGTTTTGAGAATTGTGGTGCACGACGAGCGCCTTTAAGACCGTATTTTTTACGTTCTTTCATATCGCACCTATACACAACAATAAGAAAATATAATGAGTTCTTTTATATATAGAAGAAACTCGTCTTTTCTACTAACAATCATCTTAATTTTTATTTTAATCTATAATCAGTTGTATAATAAAAATGGTCAAAAAATGGTCATTTTATATCGCACTCCCCATTACCTTCAAAACAGCCAACCACATCAGCATGAAATAAATAAGCGCCCTCATTAACGAGGAGCGCTTTTAACTTCCATAATATCTATAAACTTTACTTTATGTAGATCAAATCTATTTTCGACATGGACCATCTTTGTTTGACCATCAAGCTTAACGATCCTTCCTTGCATCGGCTCCTGTTGCCAAATATGTAATACTACTTCTGATTTTTCTCTGTGAGCCTCCACCACTGCATTACCTAGCTCTTCCATTTCAAACTCATCTCGTGTAGGCCTGGATGGCTTTTTCACTTTCTTTGGTTTAGCTAACGTCATAATTATGCTCCCCTCCTGATACTACGTACTGATCTTATCGATAACACGTTTTCTATCTTAAAAGTGCGCTGCTGTTTACGAGCAAAGCAATAGGCACGAAAGGATTCATCATTTAAACTCAATACTTTCATTCTCCGTTGACTGATTTCTCCCTTACTACTAATGTAGATCATTTCTAATTCCGTACCGCTGCTTAACGCTCTTGTAAGTTGATTTTTCATCGATAAGACCTCCTTTCCATAAATTATATACGAACTTTCGTTCGATTCCAATTGATAATAGAACATTCATTCGCATATAATAATTTCAAAGGAGATGGTTCTCGTGATTAAAGACCGAGGAAATATTAAATGGACTGCTATGATGCTGCCAGAGCATGTGATTGAATTAAAAGAAGCTTTAAATGAACAAAGTAAGATTCAACAACCCATACTAGACGAGCAGGCACTTGAAGAATTTGAAATGACGATTCTAGAGGCAATGGAATTCAATTCGACTGTAGTAGTTAATGTTTTTAAAGATGGAAATAGCGAAACCTTAAAAGGAACTGTTCATTACATTAACCATTTAAAAAGCCAATTAATTCTCCAAGATCAAAAAGGGTTTTTTCATCACCTTTCATTCAATAAGTTAGTTAACATACAACCAGAGTGAGGTATACATCATGATCGACTACTCCCAATTCCCCGACAGAAAAATATTGTGCATTGATATGAAGAGTTTTTATGCAAGCGTATCTGCTGTTGAGATGGGTTTAGATCCACTCACATGTCACTTAGCCGTCGTAGGAAGCACCGAACGACAAGGCAGCGTTGTCCTAGCTGCTTCTCCTGCACTAAAAAGAGATTTTAATATCAAGACTGGTTCACGGCTTTTCGAAATACCGAATGATCAACTTATACAAGTTGTTAATCCTAAGATGAGCTTATTTATCAAGGTATCAACTGAGATAACAAAACTATTCTATCGATATGTACCAGCAAATGCGGTGCACACATATTCTGTGGATGAAAGTTTTTTAGATGTAAAAGGACTCGAAAAAATATGGGGAGATCCACTGACAATAGCAAAAAAGATACAGTCAGATCTTATGCATGACTTCGGTCTCCCATGCACTGTTGGTATCGGATCAAACATGCTGATGGCTAAACTTGCACTAGACCTTGAATCAAAAAAAGCCCCCGGCGGAATTGCCGAGTGGACTTATGAAGACATCCCCCAAAAACTATGGTCAGTATCTCCCCTATCTGAAATGTGGGGTATCGGTCGCCGTGTTGAAAAAACATTGAACAGCATGGGAATTTTTAATGTTGGCCAACTTGCTAATTATGATTTAAAACTGCTCGAAAAGAAATTCGGCATCATGGGGAATCAGCTTTATCACCACGCGTGGGGAGTGGATTTATCTGAAATTGGAGCACCAATTATGGAGGGTCAAATCAGCTTTGGTAAAAGCCAAATCCTGATGCGTGATTACAATAAAGAGCGTGAGATAAAAACAGTCGTCCTTGAAATGTGTGAAGAAGTTGCTAAACGTGCCCGTGATGCTCACAAAGCTGGACGCACAATATCATTTGGATTAGGCTATAGCAAAGACGAATTCGGTGGTGGCTTTAATCGTTCCAGGACAATCGAGAATCCTACGAACATTACTATGGACATTTACAGGGTATGTCTAGAATTAATGAAAGAAAATTATCGTGGGCAAACTGTGAGATCAATCTCCATTTCAATTACAAAACTTGTTGACGACTACGAACTACAACTTGATCTATTTGAAACGGATGCATGGAAGAAACGCGATATTGGTTACGTAGTAGATAGAATTCGCAATAAATATGGCGCTGCATCCATTCTAAGAGCTGTATCTTATACTGATTCTGGAACTGCTTTACATCGTGCTAAGTTAGTAGGAGGGCATAAAGGATAATATTAATAAAGCTGCTAAATGAAAAATACAAAAAACCTTCCTCTATTTATTAAGAAGGTTTTAATGTATATTTCATTTAAGTGTGTATATAAATGAATGATTATGACAAAAATTAAAATATAAAGTTATCTTAATCATGAATTGACAACTTTTAAATCATCATTTATATTTGAAGTAGCTCATCTGCCAAGTTGTAGAAGGAGACCGCTGGATTTCGCAACGCGATAACCGGCTTTTTAAATTCATCAATTATTATTAACGAGTTCCGTGTATGGGGCTCGTTTTGTTTTTTAAATACGTAGTATACTGTGAAGTAAATTGAACTTTATTTCTCTTCGTAAAAACCGGGAACGCAGTTACGAAATCATATTTTCTAAATACCCCTTTTTTTATATCCATTTTCAAAATTATTACATAATCCACAATACCCTTTTCATATCTTAAATACAGCTTATTAACCATTTTACCTTTATCATCTTCCTCAGCAGTTATCCATCGTTGGATATGAGGACAAGCGTTATTAGCTAAATTAATAATTTCAGGAACCCAATGAATCCTTGATAATCGATATAAACACTCACTTCTTTTTATCTTTTGATACTCTGGATGCGCTACTGTTGGTATACATCTATTTGAGCACAATGAATATGCGATATCATTATTACAAGGATAAATATTATACGCTATTTTATCCTCTATTGAAGTAATATGCATAAACCTTTCAGGAAACAATAATTGATGATCTTGAAATTGCTTATTAGCGTTAAAGAATATAAATGCATCATCATACTTCGGTCGATATTGTTTAAATCCGAACATATTGTTAAATACAACATGTGCATTTGATACCTTCTCCAAAACGTTTTTACCACGAAGTGTTAAGGGTGGGGATAATTCTTCATTAAGGATCATATTTAAAAACCACCTCTTCTCGGTTGCCAAATAAAGAGATTAAATTTACTTTTACTCCTTAATGTACTATCCGACAAAGAAATGCCTGATAATTTAATTATTTCTTCAATTATTTCCTTTTTTGCTAAACTACCTATTTCATTAAAATACAAACCCCTGTGATAGAATGATAGTGCCCCTATAAACAAATCGCAAATTTGCATGACTTCAGATTCATTTGAATGAATTTGCTTTATATCTTTAATTATTTCTCGATTGTAGTCCCACTTATTGTTACAAAGAACTTCTTGTAATTTTTTTACTTTTGACCCACCTTTGGTATCCTTGATATCTATGAAAATTTTATATTCATTATTTGGTGGAGTAGTAGTATCTAACAATTGATAATACATTTTGTAGTACCATTTATCGTAGTCGCTATCATTAAACTTTTCATGATCAAGCCTATCTTTTCCTGTTGCAACAACAGCTCTAAAAGATAATTCATCATTATTAAAAAAATATTCAATTAGAGCTTTATAAAAATCTAACTTACTAGAAGAAACCTTAGTCCATTTAATTTCAAACCAACTACTTAAACCATATTTATGTTTGATTTCTCTAATTTCATTATATATTCTCTTTTTATTTTTAGCAGGCAGTTTTATAGAGCCTAATACCATAATGTCATTCCCGTCATTTTCCAAATGACAACTTTCATCACAAAAAATATTAAGCATACTTTCCTCCTTAAGTATTGTAGTTAAGATATCGATTTGATAACTTTCTTATTAGGAATATTATACCATGACTTTTTTCTATAATTAACTTCAATTTAGATCATACTTTTATGTATTTGAGGTTAAAAGATGAGTATATTCCTAAATTTAATTCAGTAAAATAAATACAAGTAGGAATTATAGTTAAAATTAGTTTATTTGTAAACTATTAAATCTAATAAAAATTGTTAATTATTTTGTCACAAGGACTTTTCACCTAACCATCTAATTTATTGGTAATAAAAGGAGGAGATAGTATGCAAACTAAACCTCTCGGATTTACACAAGATGGCATTAGGTATGATATATACGCTTCAAAGTATGAAGTGACCGTGGTTGTATCATCGAAGGATTTCGGATTTATAGTGAATGGCAGGACAATTAAGGAGACACTTGAAAAAGCAAAAGAAACAATTGATTCCAGACAATATGAGCCCTTCTAGGGCTTTTCCACCATTTCAAAATTGAGAAAAATAGTCTATTATACATTTGATAACAGAAAATAGGAGATGAATTTAATGTTTAATCGAAATCAAAATAAAAAAGTCCCTGAACCAGAATTTGAAGTTGAAGTAGATAATATATACTCGATTTTACCTCCTCCTGGGACTATTATTGGAGAAGCAACTGAGGAAGAAATGGAAGAAGCTGCAAAACTAGAAGTTAGACATATGGCTTTTATGCGATTGCAAGAAATGTATATCCAGTTTGATGGCAAATCGTATAAAGATCTATTAAAAGAGTTTCAAGATTTCGAAGCAGATTCAACAAAATTTTGGAGAGTGGTAGCTAGACGCTTATCTGTACCATACGAATGGCCAATAAGGATTGACCATGCAAACGGCCCTATTTATCTTGGTGAACACGAAATAAATGTAGAAGAGATAGAAGAGAATGAAGACAAATAAACTTTCTTAAAAAATGATTAAAAAACTTTCACACAATAAAGGCCCCTCCAAACGGAAGGGCTTGTTATTTTCCACAAATATCACTAGAAAAAGCAAAAGAAACAATTGATTCCAAACAATATGAGCCCTTTTAGGGCTTTTTCAGATTAATTTATTTTACTTCAAAGATTTGTTAATCAACTTAATATGGAGAGGTTGAGATAATACTCGACCAGTGATTTTGTCCTTTATTTGTATTTACTAATATATATGGTAAAATATCATAAAATAAGTTAGTTGGTTGAATAACTAATAAGAGGTGATGAATTGGCTAAACCTAATGTTATAAGTAAAGAAGATTTAATTAAAAGTGCCAAGGAATGTCTGGTTAATAACGGGATAGAGAAGTTTACCTTACGGTCAGTTGCAGAGTTGGCAGGAGTAACACAAGGAACAATCTATTACCATTTTAAAACCAAGGAACAATTGTTATTAGACATAGTTCATGATACTTGTGATAGTTCATGGTCGGAAATTTCACAACAAGATAACCAATTTATTATCAGTCAGGCAATAGCATCAGCAAAAAGTCGGTGTTCTTATGACTCTTTCTATCATAAGTTATTTTTAACATTGGTTGTTTCGAGTTTTAACAATGAAAAAATAAGAAGTCAACTAGGTGAGATAACGCGATTTGAAAACAATATATTGACTAAAAATTTATTAAATTTATGGTCAAAAACACCGATTGATGGTGTGTCTGTTGAAACTTGGGGAATTCTTATTAATGCAATTATAGATGGATTAGCATTACAAGCCTTGACACAAAATGATTTTCCAGTAGAAAAATCATATAAAGAGCTTGAACATCTTTTTAAAGTTCTTACTCAATTACATGAGGAGGATAAGTAATGAAAGGATATTTAATAGCTGCATTATGGGGTGTATTGGTTTGGTTCTTTGCTACAATGTTTTTTGTTTTTTTAGGAGAGCATGTACTCTCTTGGCCTGGATCAGAAAACTTTACAACAAGCATTTTATTTTTAGTAATTGGAACAGGGCTTTTATTGTGGGTTGTTACTTATATTTATCTCATATTTGATAAATCAAAGAATGCACCCTTAAAGTTTGGCATAATTGGGACTATCATTGGTTTATTATTAGATTCATATTCTTTATCAAACCACAATTTTATTTTTTCTAAATTAGATGATAGACAGGTTATTGCGTTTACTGTATGGATGTCTTTTGCTTATGCGCTATTTTTACTTATTCCTGCGACGATAAATCAGAAAAGAATTAAAAAACATAAGATATAAAATAATCAAGATCAAAGCCCCTCCAAACGGAAGGGCTTTTTGTTATTTATTCTTATTTATCAATTTTCTCATCAAGTCAGATGCATACTGTTTGCGCTCTACTGTCTCATCAGTAATAAGAGTAATATTTAGGCTTTCTTTTTCAACCTCAACGTTTACTACATCACCTTGTTTAACCGTAACATCGAATCGGTCTATTGAAACAAACTCTTCAATATCCTCATTTTTTGCTAAAAGTAATTTAACTATGTTTTCTTCGATTGATTCAACTAAATACTTTCCACTTTCCATTATATCACCTCTTTATGGTAAACGATGTACAAGCTCACCTTGTGCATTATATAATTCTGCAGGATCTCCATCATTATTCCAAATGTATGATCCAGTCCATCTCAGACTTGCAGGTGGATTGTGTACAGCATTTGGACCGGCTGTAATATTAACAGATGCACCTGCTTTCAGAACAAACCCCTCAGGGAAACTAAAAGTCTGTGGACCTTCAACGCTAACCAATGTCCAACCAGTCATGCTAACATCAGCATTACCATTATTTCTAATAGTAACAATTTCAGCTTCTAAGTCTTTTGCTGTTATTTGCAATTGGGCAGTGTTGTCACCAGGATTTGGTGAAGGTTCATGATCAATTGGGGTTAAACTTGTTCGGTATGTTTGCCTATTTAAGATAAATGAAACATCACCTTGCTCATTGGTAGAATAAATGTTTACACCATTTGACGCTAAAGCATCTAATACTTCATCATGAGGATGACCATATGAATTGTTTCCATAAGACAATACAGCTTCTTTTGGGTTTACAAACTGAACAAACTCTGGAGCAGTTCCAGTTCGTGAGCCGTGATGAGATACTTTTAAAATATCTGATCTTACAGCACTTGCATTAAAATTTCTCATTATCTCACGTTCAATTTCTACACCTGCATCGCCAGTAAATAAGACACTATTAGCACCATAAGTTAATCGAGCCACAATTGACCCATCATTTAGATCACTTGCATCTGAATCGACAGCTAAAACCTTTAAAGCAGATGATGTATCATCAGATATATTCGCTCCTAAACTTGCAACAGCAAATGAGATGTTTAACTCATCTATTGTCTCTAAGTAATTAATAAACGTTTGTGTTGTATGAACTTGTCCGCTATCAATCACTTTAGTAACACCCATGTTCCTTAAAACATATTCTGCACCACCAATATGATCAGCATCTGGATGAGTAGCGATAAATGTGTCAATTTTCGTTACACCTTCACGCGCAAGCGCTGCCCGTATTTGATTTTCTGTGCGGCCCGCATCGATCAAAGTAGTTTTACCATTCGGATAACGAATAAGTGCTGCATCACCTTGACCGACATTTAAGAAAGTTACCTTCATCTCATTAGATTGTTTTGGTTTAAAACTATCATCTAAAACTCGAGCTAAAGTTAATGCAAATTCTGCTCTCGTGATTGTGTTATTAGGTTTGAAAGTTCCACCTGTATAACCATTAACAATATTATTAGAAGCCAATGCTTTTATATAAGGCTCTGCCCAAGGTAAACGTTGAATATCTGTAAAATGTGCATTGCTTCCTTTAATGTCATAAGCAATCGCTATTATTTTTGATGTTTCTGCACGAGTAATTGGGTTTTTTGGTTTAAATGTACCATCGGTATATCCATTAAACAGCCCTTTGTCTACTGCTACTGCAATCGCATTATAATAATAGTTGCTTTTTTGTACATCTTTGTATGATAAAACAGTTTTACTCTGTTCATTAGGATACAACTCTCTAACTAACATTAATGCTGCTTGTTCACGTGTAATATTGTCACTAGGGCCAAACTTTCCAATACCATAGCCAGTTATAATTCCTTTTTTACTTAAAAAGTAAACAGCATCTTCAGCCCACGATACTGACCCTAAATCATTAAATGTCTCAGCTTTCACTATATTTTGTGGAAGAATAAGTGAAACTATCATTAATAAAGTAAAAAATATACCCGTTATTTTTCTCAAAATAACACCCCCTATAGTTATATAACCTTACTAATTTTAACAAAAAAGTGAGTTGGAAGTCACTTACTTTTATACTAAGGGGGCTATAAATTTACTTAACTCTCAATCTTTGTCCTACTCGGATTGTGTCACTTGTTAACCCATTTAAAGACTTAATCGCATTAACTGTAGTTCCATACCTTTGTGATATTCCCCATAGAGTTTCACCAGCTACGACAGTGTGATATACAGGGGCTTGTCCACTAACAATTAGAACTTGCCCTACATGGATTACATCACTCGTTAATCCGTTTAGTGATTTAAGTTGATCCACAGTCATATTGTGAGCTTGTGCAATACTCCATAATGTATCTCCTGTTTTGACAGTGTATGTCCCTTGACCTCCACCGCCACTTTTACGTTGTAAGTTAAATGCTCGAACAAGACCATTCACATGTCCACGAGCAATAGATTCAATAAATGAAGCTTGCTTCAGTTTATTAGCATCAGCTACAGTGTCAATAAATCCATTCTCAGTTAAAAGAGCTGGCATCCTAGACTCACGTAACACATGGAAGTTAGCCTGCTTTTTCCCTCGATTCCGGAAATCTACTATTTTTGTAATCTCATCGTGGATAACATTCTGATAAGTGGTAGTTGGTGCACCAGATCCCGGGTAGATAAAGTCCTCATATCCTGTTCCACCACCAGCGTTAATGTGGATGGACAAAAAGAAATTCGCTCCCCAACTATTCGCATCATTTGTACGTTGTGTTAGGGAAAGAGTTGAATCACCTGTTCTGCTCATTCTAAGAGTATGGCCGGTATACTCAGCATTTAAGATATCTCTAATTCTTGTTGCGATTTGAAGAGTAAGATTCTTCTCTTGAAGTCCATTCCCTACTGCTCCTGGATCAGTACCACCGTGTCCAGCATCAATATAAATTTTCGTCATTATTAATCACTCCTCATTTAATTTTTAGAATATAAAAAGACCGCCTGTGAGGACGATCTCATTCAGCATTATGCATTTTAATAGCTGCCTTTTGCCTTAAGCCTTTTGCAGTGACATAATTATTTTTAAACCATGCCCACGATGCTGCAGTCGTAGTAAATAATGTTGCTAAAACCTCAGCCCACTCCCC
>NZ_JCBCPS010000012.1:0-16538 GCF_059874745.1 Niallia sp. CD-39
AGTAAGAGGGTGTTGAGGAACAAGGAGATCGAGGAAACAAAGGAGCGAGGCTCGGAATGTGCGATGCACATGAGAACCGAGCGAAAGCAGTTGACGAAGAGGTCCGCTGTTTATCGACGCACGAAAATAGAGTGCGAATGGTAGTTAGGGGCGCCCCTTGTGAGAGTAGGACGCCAGCGGGCAAAAAAAGAAAGTACCTGATGGGTGCCTTCTTTTTACAATTTTTTATAAATAAACATCCGACGGATGTTCAAGAGACAAGTAATCAGGAAGAGTAATGTTTAATAAGTAAAAGGGTGTTGAGAAACAAGGAGATCGAGGAAACAAAGGAGCGAGGCTCGGAATGTGCGATGCACATGAGACCCGAGCGAAAGCAGTTGACGAAGAGGTCCGCCGTTTATCGACGCCCGAAAATAGAGTGCGAATGGTAGTTAGGTGCGCCCCTTGTGAGAGTAGGACGCCAGAGGGCATACAAAAAGAAAACACCTTAGTGGTGTTTTTTGTTTTGTCTTGATATTTATAAGAAGAACATCTGCAGGATATAAACAATCCATTTCAATTATATTTTATCTAATAAATACTGATTAATATATATAGGTGCCTTTATAGCTGTTAACTCTAAAAAGGAAAGAATGAAGGGATAATCCTGATTATTCATTAGTTTTATGAGTTCACTCCACCACTCGGTTTCGTATCGTGCAATCATACTTAAGTTATATAGAAGAAGATAATGAATAAGTAATTCAGGATAAAAATTAAAGTTGGTTTTTTCCATAGGGAAGTACAAACACTGATCGGTATGGTTGAGCCGAAATGGCATTAGATCATGTAGTTGATTCAATTTTGTATTCAATATTATTTGATTGTTCACTTTTTCATAAGAGGTAAACGAAATGGGTAATTTAGCATTTAAAAATGATAGAAATCTAGATTCAGTCATATGATAAGTGTCTAATATGGAGTCAGGTAATTGAATTTGCTTGCCCGTATGCTCGGCCTTTACAAAGCTAGGAACACCATCAACTTTACAAAATATATGGTTTAACTCTGGAATTTGTTTGAATAGCTGTTTCATGGTTACTTTTTCTTCTTCAATTTGTTTCATGTGAAACATTTTATCCGCCATTAAAGGGAATAATCCACACTTTTGAAATTTAACTTCGTCGTGCAGAAAACTATACTGTTGTTTTTTTCTTTTTCGGCTAGAAACGCCGTGGGCTAAAACAGAGGTTGTTTCTGGATAATTTGGATCGACTGAAAGAATAGCAGCTTTAATAAGATGAACGAGTCCATAAAAGTAAAGAATAGGTTTAATTAGGATAGGAGAACGATCCGCTTGTTCATAATATACTTGTCCATGCTCAAGGTAATATATAAATGGATAGCAGTTATCAAAACTTCTTCTATCAGCATGTTCAATTTGATTGCGTTCATAAGACTTTTTTAAGTAATTTTGTACATTTTGTGCAGAATGAAAATAATAGTAAAGAGATTTCCAATTTTGAGAAGTTGATTCCATATTTTATTCATCTCCAATAATCTGAAAAGTCTAACATATAAAAGTCTCCTTGACAGTATTTTATCCAATTGATAACCTACTAATAATATTTTCGTCTAGGAGGATAAAAAAATGTGGGAAAATAAGTTTGTTAAGGAAGGTTTAACGTTCGATGATGTATTGCTAGTTCCTGCTAAATCTGATGTATTACCGAAGGATGTAAGCTTGCAAGTTCAGTTGACTGAAAAAGTTAAATTGAATGTTCCAATTATTAGTGCTGGTATGGATACAGTGACTGAGGCTGAAATGGCTATTGCTATGGCTAGACAAGGCGGGCTTGGAATTATTCATAAAAACATGTCCATTGAACAGCAAGCAGATATGGTTGACAAGGTAAAGCGTTCAGAAAGTGGCGTTATAACAGACCCATTTTTCCTCACACCTGAAGAGCAAGTATATGACGCTGAGCATCTGATGGGCAAATATCGTATTTCAGGTGTACCGATTGTGAATAACCGTGAAGAGCAAAATCTTGTAGGAATCCTCACTAATCGCGATCTACGCTTTATTCAGGATTACTCCATTAAAATTTCTGACGTAATGACAAAAGAAAACTTAGTTACAGCTCCTGTTGGAACAACTTTAGCGGATGCTGAAAAAATTCTACAAAAATATAAAATTGAAAAATTACCTCTTGTTGATAATACAGGGAAGTTACAAGGATTAATTACAATCAAAGATATTGAAAAGGTAATCGAATTCCCAAACTCTGCAAAGGATGAAAAAGGACGTCTTTTAGCCGGAGCAGCAGTTGGTGTAACAAAAGATACAATGAAACGCGTTGAGATGCTTGTAAAGGCTCAAGTTGATGTTGTAGTAGTCGATACTGCCCACGGACATTCAAAGGGTGTAGCAGACACTGTACGAATGATTAAAGACACATACCCAGACTTAGCAGTTATTGCAGGTAATGTTGCAACCGCAGAGGGAACAAAAGCATTGTTTGAAGCTGGAGCAGATGTAGTAAAGGTTGGAATTGGGCCTGGTTCAATTTGTACAACTCGTGTAGTAGCTGGTGTGGGTGTACCACAAATCACAGCTATTTATGATTGTGCGACTGAAGCTAAGAAGCATGGGAAAACGATCATCGCCGATGGGGGAATTAAATACTCTGGTGATATCGTAAAAGCGTTAGCAGCTGGTGGACATGTTGTTATGCTTGGTAGTATGTTAGCTGGTGTTACGGAAAGTCCTGGAGAAACTGAAATCTTCCAAGGACGCCAATTTAAGGTGTACAGAGGCATGGGCTCTGTTGCTTCAATGGAAAAAGGTTCAAAAGATCGTTATTTCCAAGATGATAATAAAAAGTTTGTACCAGAAGGTATTGAGGGACGTATTGCTTATAAAGGTTCACTAGGAGATACAATTTATCAGTTGGTTGGTGGCTTGCGCTCTGGCATGGGCTACTGTGGTGCAAAGGATTTAGAACACTTGAGAGAATATTCAACATTTGTACGTATGACGGGTGCTGGATTAAAAGAAAGTCATCCACATGATATTCAAATTACAAAAGAAGCACCTAACTATTCATTATAATCACTTAATAATAGGTAGATTGCAGTGACCCTAAAAAGTTAGACCTGGTTATTTTATAAGACAGCTTTGAGAAAATGAGTTCGGTATTGTACTGGACTCATTTTTTTTGCTTTCAAGCTTTTTGAATTGTAGTTTACTATTTCTTACATTCTATCTTAAACTTTCCTACACCTTTAAATTCTTTTCGGTGGAGGAATTCTGATTTCATTATTAGAAGAAGTTCAGTTTAAAAGTCCTTGCTTTTTTTAAGGAAAAAAATGAGAACCTTGCCCGAGTTTTCTTCATCGTTTATGTGTGATAAAATAACAAAGGCTGCAAAAAAAAGTTGGAGGGCTTAAGAAATTGAAAACACATTCTTTTTATCGCAAACTATTTGTTTCTTTACTCGTATTTGTCATGATGTCTAGTGCATTTCTACAACCTAATTCTGCTCAGGCAGAGGATTCATTAAATATCCATGCAGATGCTGCGATTTTAATTGAAGCTGAGACAGGTAAAGTTCTATATGCAAAAAATCCAGATACTGTGCTAGGGATTGCAAGTATGACAAAGATTATGACTGAATACCTACTGCTTGAAGCGATAAAAGAAGGTAGAGTCACATGGGAGCAAGAGTATAATGTAAATGACCATGTTTGGGCGATTTCACAAGATACTAATTTATCAAATGTTCCGTTAAGAAGAGATGGTACATACAATATTCGAGAACTATACGAAGCAATGACCATTTACTCTGCAAATGCAGCAACGATTGCGATTGCAGAAACAATAGCTGGTTCTGAAACAAACTTTGTTAAAATGATGAATGAAAAAGCAGAAGAATTAGGTTTAGAGGATTACAAATTTGTCAATTCTTCTGGTTTAAATAATAGTAACTATAACAACTCATTTGGAGATCATCCAGCAGGTAATGCAGATGAGGAAAATGTCATGTCAGCACGTGCTACGGCCAAATTATCTGCAGCATTGATTAATAATTTTCCAGAGGTATTAGATACATCGAGCACACCAGTTAAGATCTTTAGAGAAGGAACTGAAGATGCAATTAAAATGGATAACTGGAACTGGATGTTACCTGAATTAGTATATGGCTATGAAGGTGTAGACGGGTTAAAAACAGGTACAACAGACTTTGCTGGCTACTGCTTTACTGGAACTGCAATTCGTGATGGTGTCCGTTATATAACTGTCGTTATGAATGCTAAAAATGAAGATGGTAGCTCATCATATAAATCTCGTTTTGATGAAACGAAAAAAATGTTTGATTTTGGCTTTGCAAACCACAGTGAAGAAGAAATTCTGCCTTCTGGTTATCAGTTAGAAGATCAAAAAAGCTTATCAGTAGTAAAAGGTAAAGAAGATCAAGTTCAAATTGAAACAAGTGAACAGATTTCGCTTGTTGTTCGTAACGGTGAAAAAGAACAATACAAGCCAGTACTTGTATTAGATGAAGATTTATTGGATGAGGACGGTCGATTAACTGCTCCAATTAAAAAAGGAGATAAAGTCGGATACGTAACTCTTGAAAAAGAAGGCGGAGAGCCACTTGATTTTGTATCAAAAGGCAAAATGGTACAAGTAGATGTCATCGCGAGTGAAGATGTTGAAAAAGCTAATTGGTTCGTTCTTTCAATGAGAGGGATTGGCGGATTCTTCGGAAACCTTTGGGACACTGTTTCTTCAACAGTAAAAGGTTGGTTTTAATGATTAAATAAGCTCAGTAGGAGATAATCCTACTGAGCTTATTTTTTAATATCTTGGATACAAAATCCTTTATTGAATAAACTCTTCTTTTATTTTCTTCTTCATCATGGATTGCATTTTCTAATCATACAATGTTAGAAAGCGTGTCTTATGAGGAGGAACATAGATGAAAACAGGGACTAAACGGGTCAAGAATGGAATGGCCATGCTGCATAAAGGTGGGGTTATTATAAGTGTTGCAAATCCAGAACAAGCTAGAATTGCTGAACTTGCTGGTGCTGCAGCAGTCATGATTCAAGAAAGGGAAGTTGATGTTTCAAGTGTAATGCGAATGGCTAATCTGCACAAGATTGAAAAAATAATGAATGCTGTTTCAATTCCAATCATCGCACAGTCAAGAATCGGTCATATCGTCGAAGCACGTGTCCTTGAGGCATTAGGCGTTGATTCTATTGATGAAAGTGATGCATTAACACCTGCGGATGAGGCCTATTTCTTAGATAAAGAATCGTTCAATCTTCCGTTCGTTTGCGGTAGTCGTGATTTAGGAGAAGCGTTAATGAGAGTTGGAGAAGGAGCTACGATGTTACGAACAATTGGAGGTGAAGGAACAGGCAATTTAGCCAGTACTGTACGTCAATTGCGAGTAATTCATGGACAAGTTCGTAAAGTGGTATATATGAATCGGGATGAGCTGATGAATGAGGCAAAGCAACTTTCTGCACCGTATGAATTGTTGCTTCGTATGAAAGAACTTGGAAGGTTGCCGGTCATACTCTTCGGCTATGGTGGCATTGCAACTCCAGCTGATGCGGCTCTTATGATGGAGTTAGGTGCGGATGGTATATTCGTTGGTTCCGAAGTATTCAAAGCCACTCAACCTGAAATAATGGTACAAGCCATTGTTGAAGCAACGATTCAGTATAAAGACTATCACTACATTGCAAAGCTAACAAAAGCAACGGGGGGACTGAATTGAAAAATAACAATCGAATGGAAGATTTATTCACTCCAATGGTTGGTGTTTTAGGAGCACAAGGTGCTGTAAGTGACTATATTCGAGATCTCAAAGATTGTGGTGGAAGAGGAACGATTCTTAAGAAACCGGAACAATTAAACGAGATGGACGGTCTTATTATTCCAGGTGGTAATTACAGGACCATTCACCGTTTTATCCATCTATATGATTTTTTTGAAGCGATTTGTGAGTTTATAAAGAGAGATAAACCGATTTTTGCGATACATGGAGCTGTTCAAGTTCTTGCCCAGGAAATGATGTATTTAAATGCATTGGATCTAAAGGTTAGTAATCAAAAGACAAGTGCATATGAGGCGGAAGTTGATCTCGTTTCAATTGCTGATGATTTTAAAGCGGTATTTATTCGTGCTCCCCATATAGTAGAGGTAGGGGAACAGGTAGAGGTGCTTGCGAAGCACCAGGAGCATATAGTTGTTGTAAAACAAGGGAATATACTTGGCTGTACATTTTTACCTGAAGTGGCGGGAGACTTACGGTTGTTAACCTATTTCTTGCAAATGGTTAAAGAGAAAAAGCAAATTGTCGCATAATCTTATTGCAAATCGTCCATAATTGTAGTAAATTATGAATTACTTATATGGAATTGGAAAGCATTGATAGGAACTAGTAGCAGGAAGGTCTTTCATAGAAGA
Source organism: Niallia sp. CD-39 (assembly GCF_059874745.1). NCBI lineage: Bacteria > Bacillati > Bacillota > Bacilli > Caryophanales > Bacillaceae > Niallia > Niallia sp. CD-39. The sequence continues at coordinate 6,470 of NZ_JCBCPS010000012.1, forward strand.
GAGCCGGTGGTTGGTGCAAACCGGTAGAGACGCCTTGTGAATCCATCCTTGAGTGGAATGAGGAAAGTATTATTACGAGTAATCATTCACGGGTAATCGCCGTTATCGTATTGAGGTGGAAGGTTCTTTATGCTTTCAACTAGGGTGGCAACGCGGGTAACTCTCGTCCCTTTTATAGGGATGGGGGTTTTTTGTTGTTTTCTCAAAAAAATAATAGGAGGAAAACCAATGTTAGATATTAAACATTTACGTGCAAATTTTGCAGAAGTGAAGGAACAGCTTAAGCATCGAGGAGAAGACTTATCCGATCTAGGAAACTTTGAAGACTTAGACATTAAAAGAAGAGAGATTCTTGTGGAAGCAGAGCAATTAAAAAGCAAGAGAAATGAAGTATCACAACAAGTTGCTGTTTTAAAAAGAGAGAAAAAGGATGCAGATGCACTTATCGTTGAAATGAGAGAAGTAGGCGATCGCATAAAGGAGCTTGACGACCAGTTAAGAACCGTGGAAGAAGAGTTGAATCAACTGCTTTTAAGCATTCCCAATATTCCACATGAAAGCACACCTGTTGGTGAAACAGAAGATGATAATGTGGAAGCATGGAAATGGGGAGAAGTTCCACAATTTGCATTCGAACCAAAACCGCATTGGGATGTTGCAGATGGATTAGGTATTCTTGATTTCGAAAAAGCAGGAAAAGTAACAGGAAGCCGTTTTGTTTTTTATCAAGGACTAGGTGCTCGCTTAGAGCGTGCATTGTTTAACTTCATGTTGGATCTTCACACGGAGGAGCACGGCTATACCGAAGTGTTGCCACCATACATGGTAAACCGAGCAAGCATGACAGGAACAGGTCAATTACCGAAGTTTGAAGAAGACGCGTTCTTAATCGAAAGTGAGGATTATTTCTTAATTCCTACAGCGGAAGTCCCTGTAACAAATATGCATCGTGATGAAATCATGGCGAACGATGATCTTCCGATGAACTATGCGGCATTTAGTGCATGCTTCCGTTCAGAGGCAGGTTCAGCTGGACGTGATACAAGAGGTTTAATTCGTCAGCATCAATTTAATAAAGTAGAGCTTGTGAAATTTGTTAAGCCTGAAGATTCTTATGATGAATTGGAGAAGCTAACAAAGAACGCAGAGAAAGTGTTGCAATTGCTTAATTTGCCATACCGCGTTATGAGTATGTGTACAGGCGACCTTGGATTTACAGCAGCGAAGAAGTACGATATTGAGGTCTGGATTCCAAGCTACGGTACGTACCGAGAAATTTCTTCTTGCAGTAATTTTGAAGCATTCCAAGCGAGAAGAGCGAATATCCGTTTCCGTCGTGACGCTAAAGCGAAGCCAGAACATGTACACACATTAAATGGATCTGGTCTTGCGGTTGGCCGTACTGTTGCTGCGATTCTAGAGAATTATCAACAAGCAGATGGTTCTGTTATCATCCCTGAAGTATTACGCCCTTATATGGGAAATCGCGAAATTATTTCACCAAAATAAAAAATGTTGAAAATGTGTTGACAGGAAATCATATAAATGATATATTATTTCTTGTCGATACGGAGGAATACCCAAGTCCGGCTGAAGGGATCGGTCTTGAAAACCGACAGGCGGGTTAAACCGCGCGGGGGTTCGAATCCCTCTTCCTCCGCCATAACTAGTGACAGTTACACACGCGCATAATTATTTGGAGATATGAAATCACTGCTCATTGTGAGTAGTGATTTTTTTTGTTTAAAGAATGAAAGTTTCCCTTGTTATGAAAAATCCCTCTAATAAACAAGTAGCCAAGGACGTTTTCGACCTTGGCTACATGCTAGTTTCCTATTTCTTCAAATGTGTTGTTTGTTTAAGAACTTGTCCGATTTTTTCTAGGACTGGTTCAATGGATGTTTCGTCATTAAGTAAATCATAATCGTTAATGTTTAGTCGTAAAACAGGACATGCATGGAAGTCATCAATCCAGCGCTCGTAGCGTCCGTGCATTTCTTCCCAATAGGAAGTTGGAGTTTGTTGCTCCATTGGCCTTCCTCTTTCATGGATGCGCGAAAGGATATCATCTAGCGATCCTTCTAAATAAATCAGAATGTCTGGGTGTGGGAAGTACGGCGTCATCACCATCGCATCAAAAAGACTTGTATAGGTTTCGTAATCTACCTCATTCATCGTCCCTTTTTCATAATGCATTTTTGCAAAAATGCCTGTATCCTCGTAAATCGATCGATCCTGTACAAAACCTCCACCGTATTCAAAAATTCGTTTTTGCTCCTTGAATCTTTCGGCTAAGAAATAGATTTGTAAATGAAAGCTCCATCTTTCAAAATCAGCATAAAATTTATCTAAGTATGGATTTGTATCGACTTTTTCAAATGAAGTGCGGAACTGCAAGGAATCTGCTAGAGCTTTTGTCATCGTTGATTTGCCTACTCCAACTGTACCAGCTATTGTAATGACGGCATTAGATGGAATATTATACTTTTCACGTAAATTCATTCTTAGGTTCTCCTTGATCGTATCGTTCATTGTTTTTGTTTGCATATTTGCTTCTCCAAAGTTTTTGATAAATGCTGCATCATTTGATCTAAATCCTGCTTTTGGTTTACAAAGTCAAGCTCATCTCCGTTAAATCGTAACACTGGAATCTCAGGGTGCTGTTGCTCAAAAGAAGTAATGGCAGCATCATAATCGAGTGCAAGTTGTTCTAAATAAAGTGGACTAATGTTCTTCTCGATTTCTCTCCCCCGAATGGAGATTCGTTTTAGTAACGTTTCTAGACTTGCATGTAAATAGATAATCATATTTGGTTTTGGCATATCGGACGTTAAGATGTCATAAATGCTTAAGTATTTTGTGTACTCTTCTTTTGTTAATGTTCTTTGGGCAAAAATGAGATTTTTAAATATATGATAATCTGCAACAACAGGATGTTGCTTTGATAAAAAGTTCTTTTGAATGTCTCCTAATTGCTTATATCGATTGCATAGGAAAAACATTTCCGTCTGAAAACTCCATTCCTCGATGTTTTCATAAAACTTTCCTAAGAAAGGGTTTTCATCAACAATCTCTTTTAGCAATGTATAGTGATAGTGATCCGAAATTGCTTTTGCTAAAGAAGTTTTTCCAACTCCAATTGGACCCTCCACTGTGATAAAAGGTACGCCCCCCATATAAATCCTCCTACTCGTAACTTCTAGTAAACATGTTCTATTATTTTACCATAAGACAGGTGCTAGGAGATATGGTTGAAATGGAAAAGAAAAGGGATGTGAGATAGAAGGGAAAAGCACGTAAAACCAAATGGATACTACGTGCTTTTTATAGATGGCTAAGCTCTCTTTACAACATTGAACTGATCGCCAATGAGTAGCCAATTTTGTGGGAAGGAAAGCCCGAGCTTCCAGTAGCTAATGCCCCTTAGCTGAAGTTCTTTTAAAAGATCAAACTTAGCTTGTATGGAACGTGCATCTTCAAACCATACTTCATGCTGACGGCCATCAGCGTCTGTATATCGGAAGAAAGGTGCTTGGGCTGTTGTGTCATATTGAATCGGGACATTTTGATCTGCTGCAAGATCGATTGCTTGTTGGGGACTAAGTGCTCTTGCCATTGAGCCTTGAACAAATGGCAACGTCCAATCGTACCCATAAAGATTTTGTCCCATCAATATTTTATTTGAAGGAATCTCGGTAATGGCGTATTCCAATACATTTCGTACAGGTCCTATTGGCGAGACAGCCATTGCAGGACCACCGCTATACCCCCATTCATAAGTCATAATAACGACAAAGTCAACAATTTCTCCGTGGGCACGATAATCATGAGCTTCATACCATTGCCCCTGCTGATCAGCACTCGTTTTTGGAGCAAGAGCTGTTGAGATGTACCAACCTTTATCATGAAATAAATCACGAGCTCTTCGTAAAAATTGATTGTACGGCTCTCGATCTTCTGCACGTAAATACTCAAAATCAAAATGAATATCCTTAAATCCATATTTTGTAGCGGTTTCAACGATATTGTTCAAAAAGCGGTCCTGAACTGCTTTGTCATTAAGAAGAATTTCACCAACCTCTGCACTGAATTGTTGGTTTTCCTGATTGGAAATAACCATTGTTAATACGTTTTGATGCGCAGCTGCAATTGATGGTAAGTTCCCAAGAGGCGGTTCTTGCAATGAACCATCTCTTAATGCTTGGAATTGAAAAGGCCCTAAATACGTTAAGTATGGAGCCGCTTCACGAGAAGCTTCTTCAAGTTCAGGAGATACAGAATTACCTCGTGGCTCTACATACGCGTTTACCTCTACATCGGATTTTGGCAATTGTGGAATGTACAATCGGAAACCGACTTGCAAAGGCTGTGTCGGTTGGATGGCATTGATTCTTGCTAACTCTTGATAGGAGAGCCCAAACTTTGTAGCGATCGAAAATAAGCTATCCCCAGGCTGTACCCAGTAGAAGCGTCCGACAATTGGAATGACAAGGGCTTGACCGACGACGAGTCGATTAGGATTAGGTAGTTCGTTCGCTTCAACAATATCCTCGACTGTTGTTCCATAGGCATTAGCAATTCCTGTAAGGCTTTGCCCTTGTTGAATGACATGGATTTGCATTTTTATTCCCTCCATTCATGCAAATTAATACATCTTATGAAGGAAAATGAGTAGAAATGTTAGTATGTGGGTCAATATTTGCTTTTAAAACATTTTTCATCATTAGAAGCGCTTTATCATTGTCTTCTTTCACATTCGAAGCAATGCAATCTTTAGGAATGAATAAAGTGTACTCACGCATATAAGCATCGTTTGCTGTGAAAAGGACGCAAATATTTCCGGCGACACCTGCGAGGACAAGCGTTTTTGTATTGAGCTGTTGCAACAATGTGTGCAAGGCTGTTCCGTAAAAGCCAGAGTGCTTCGGCTTAATTAAGAAATAATCGCTTTCTTTCGGAAGGATGTCATTGATAATTCCTTCACTTCGTTCATTTGTACAATAGTGAACAATCTTTTGGATATCTGCTTGCCATAAATTATAATGATCATTAACATAGATGACTGGAAATTGATGATCGTAAAAATATTGACGTAGCTCATTTACTGGTTTCATCATCTTTTGTGTTTGATCAGCTAAACTTTGTCCGTGGATAAATTGAAAATCATTAATCATATCAATTATGATAAGTGCAGGACGTTGATGAGATTCCACAATAAACACCACCTAATGTAAGGATGTAACTTTTCTTTAGTGTTGATAAAATCATCGTTTTTACACTTTTAAATGAGAATTAAAGGATTGAAAAATATGACAGAGAAAATAGATTCATTTTATATGAGGGAAGCCATCTTAGAGGCAAAGAAAGCAAAGTATCTTGATGAAGTTCCAATTGGTGCCGTCCTTGTGTACAACGATACCGTCATTGCGAGAGGTCATAATTTGCGTGAAAAGGATCAAAATTCACTAGCACATGCTGAACTACTCACCATTGATAAGGCATGTAAACAGCTGGGCACATGGCGTCTAGAGGATGCGACATTATATGTAACGCTTGAGCCATGTCCAATGTGTGCGGGAGCCATTATGCTCTCTAGGATCAAAAGAGTCGTTTACGGAGCGAAGGACCCTAAAGGTGGTTGCGTCGGAACGATGATGAATTTGCTACAAGATGAGCGGTTCAACCATCAATGCGAAGTGACTACAGGGGTACTAGAAGAAGAGTGTGGCCAAATGTTAACAGATTTTTTTCGCACTATAAGAGAAAAGAAAAAAGAAGCGAAACGTTTGAAGCGATTGGAGACGAATGAATGAATTGCTTTTCTATTCATTTCTTAGTATAATGATTATGCGTCGGACAAGACGCCTTATAATTGGTATCAACTTTGCCGTGCTAGGTGGGGAGGTAGCGGTGCCCTGTACTCGCAATCCGCTCTAGCGAGACTGAATTCCTTTCTGAGGCATTTGCCTTGTAGGGTCTGCCTTAAGTAAGTGGTGTTGACGCTTCGGTCCTGCGCAATGGGAATCCATGAACTATGTCAGGTCCGGAAGGAAGCAGCATTAAGTGGAATCTCCCATGTGCCGCAGGGTTGCCTGAGCAGAGCTAACTGCTTGAGTAACGCCTATGAGCATTTGTCGAAGAAAGGTGCACGGCAGTTATTATTATATAAAATCCATTCTATATACTAGGATGGTTTTTTTATTGTCTTCTTTTCTGAAAAAGATATATTTCTTTTTGTAAAATGGAAATTAGATACGTTATAATAATGGTGACTATTTTCAGGGAAGGGGCGAACAAGGTGAGTTATCAAGCATTATATCGTGTTTGGAGACCACAGTCTTTTATAGATGTTGTCGGTCAAGAGCATGTAACAAAGACTTTGCAAAACGCCCTATTGCAGCAAAAAATCTCACATGCGTATTTGTTTTCCGGACCAAGAGGGACGGGAAAGACCACGGCTGCGAAGATTTTAGCTAAAGCGGTTAACTGTGATCATGCACCGGTTAGTGAACCCTGCAATGAATGTCCATCTTGTAGAGGGATTTCAGATGGATCCATCCCTGATGTAATTGAAATTGATGCTGCATCCAATAATGGTGTAGAAGAAATTCGTGACATTCGAGACAAGGTAAAATTTGCTCCAAATAGCGTAAAATATAAAGTGTATATTGTTGATGAAGTGCACATGCTTTCCATCGGAGCGTTTAATGCCCTGTTAAAAACATTAGAAGAACCACCTAAGCATGTTATTTTTATTCTTGCTACAACTGAACCTCATAAAATTCCGTTGACGATTATTTCTCGTTGCCAGAGGTTTGATTTTAAACGAATTACGGCAGCTTCGATTGTAGGCAGAATGAAAGTAATTGCTGATGGGACGGAATTAGCTTATGAAGAACAAGCTTTGAATGTGATTGCCCGTGCGGCAGAAGGTGGAATGAGGGATGCTCTCAGCCTCCTTGATCAAGCTATCTCCTATAGTGACGGGATTGTAAAAGTAGAAGATGCTTTAACTGTTACAGGCTCAGTATCGCAAAAGTTTTTAAATCGCCTTGCAAAGGCAATTAATGAAAAAGATGTGGCAACTTCTCTAGAAACATTAGAAGAGCTCCTTTTTCAGGGGAAAGACCCAGTAAGGTTCGTTGAAGATTTTATTTTGTTTTATCGAGATATGTTATTATATAAAGCAGCGCCTAATTTGGAAGAATCTATAGAGCGTGTCATGATTGATGATGACTTTAAAGAGCTTCTTGAAGAAGTTTCTGTTGAGAGTCTTTATGAATGGATCAAGATTTTAAACGAAACACAACAAGAGATGCGCTGGACAAATCATCCGAGAATTTTCTTGGAAGTTGCAATGATGAAGTTATGTCAGTTACAAGGTAAAAATGAGTTGCTGACTAACACGCAAAGTAGTTTCGATGTTAAACCATTATTGCAGAGAATTGAACAGCTTGAAAATGAGCTAAAATCTATTAAGCAAAATGGGGTTTCAATACAAGAAGAAGTTCAGCAGGCTGCACCACAGAGAAAAGCGAGAACTTCTCGAAATGGATTCCAAGCACCCGTAGGAAAGCTGAATGAGGTTTTAAAACAGGCCACGAAGCAGGAATTGCTTTCGATTAAGTCGAATTGGGCAGAGATGTTAAATCGATTAGTTCACAATCAAATGCGCTCACAAGCAGCTCTATTAAATGAAGCAGAGCCAGTCGCAGCATCTCCACAAGCTGTAGTCATTAAATTTAAATATGAAATCCATTGCCAAATGGCGATGAATAATTCACAGTTTATTGATGTCATCATGCAGTCGTTCCAAGAATTAATAGGAAAGCGGTATCAAGTATTTGGTGTGCCAGAAGATGGATGGCATCAAATACGAAAAGATTTCCTTGCGAATCATGCAGATGAACAGAATGAAGAGTTTCCAAAGCAAGAAGAAGACTTATTTATCTCCGAAGCTAAAAAGTTATTCGGGGATGATTTGATTGAATTAAAAGAATAAATGGAGGCGTTATACGATGCGTGGTATGGGTAATATGCAAAATATGATGAAGCAAATGCAAAAAATGCAAAAGAAAATGGCTGAAGCTCAAGAGGAGTTAGGTGAAAAGCGAATCGAAGGTACAGCTGGTGGCGGTATGGTAACAGTTGTTGTTTCCGGTCATAAAGAAGTATTAGAAGTCATTATTAAAGAAGAAGTTGTTGATCCAGAAGATATCGAAATGTTACAAGATATCGTATTAGCTGCTACGAATGATGCTTTGAAAAAAGCGGATGAATTATCGAATTCTACTATGGGGCAGTTTACAAAAGGCTTAAACTTACCTGGCATGTTCTAATCAAAGATGTAGGTTGCACTGCGCCGAAAAACACAGGTATTCCACCTGCTTCGTTTTTTGGCGTTTTTTTATGGTAAAAAGAAAAATGGATGATTGTTGGAGGAAATGATATGCATTACCCAGAACCGATATCTAAACTAATAGATAGTTTTATGAAGTTACCAGGGATTGGTCCGAAAACTGCTGCCCGTTTAGCATTTTTTGTATTGAATATGAAGGAAGATACGGTGCTTGATTTTGCAAAGGCATTAGTCAATGCGAAGAGGAATCTAAGTTATTGCTCCGTTTGCGGTCATATTACAGATCAAGACCCGTGCTATATATGTGAAGATGAAAAAAGGGATCGTACCATCGTTTGTGTCGTGCAAGATCCTAAAGACGTGATTGCAATGGAAAAAATGAAGGAATACAGTGGATTATACCATGTACTCCACGGAGCGATTTCTCCTATGGATGGAATTGGACCAGAGGACATTAATATTCCGGATTTACTGAAGAGGCTTCAAGATGATTCGATTCAAGAAGTAATTTTGGCTACGAATCCGAATATTGAAGGTGAAGCAACAGCAATGTATATTTCTAGATTGTTAAAACCATCAGGCATTAAAGCAACTCGAATTGCTCATGGTCTACCTGTTGGCGGAGATTTAGAATATGCAGATGAGGTGACCTTATCAAAGGCACTAGAAGGACGTAGAGAAGTATAGGAGGAATTGGATGTTCTTTCGGAAAAAAGGTTGGCTAAGAAAAGAATATGATGAAAAATTATTACTTCAAATGAATGACTTGAAGGTACAATGGCAAAATCAAAAGGTTCTTATGGACAAAAGTTTTGATCCTTCTGAAGAATCTTTAGTAGAGGCAAAGCTTGTAGAGGCAAAATATTTTTATATGTTTAAAGAGGTACGAAAACGAAATATCTCAGTACGCTAACAATGGAGATAAGGTCTTTTTTTCATGCTTGATTCATACATAATAGTACAAGCATGTAAAGGAGGAGTCTGATTGGAACCAATAATTATGATTGGGTTCGTGATCGCATTGTTTATGATCATGCTATTGATAGCAACGCCATTAAAGCCGATGAGATTTATTGGACAAGGAATTATCAAGTTAATGGTTGGGGCATTGTTCTTGTTTTTCTTGAACTTCTTTGGAAACCAATATGGCGTCCATGTCCCGATCAATATCATTACAACAAGCATTTCCGGTTTTCTTGGAATTCCTGGGGTATTAGCATTAGTAGCCATACAATCATTTGTTATTTAGAGATTGATTGATGAGATAATCTTTGATGATGTGTTATTATTGGGCGGTATAATAGAATCGAAGATTATCTTTTCTTCCACTGGAGCCTCTCTCAGTTAATTGAATCTGTATTAACCTTTAATTAATAAGTAAGAGTTATAAAAGTAAACCTTTAAAAAAGTTTTAAAAACGTGTTGACTTATAAATGATAGGCTGATAATATATTAAGAGTCGTCACAACGACATGAAAAAATATCCTGAAAAAAGTTATTGACAAACAAAATCAGGAATGTTAATATTAATAAGTCGTTTCGACAGTGAAACGCTTACAAATTGCTCTTTGAAAACTGAACGAACAAAAAACGTCAACGTTAATCTAAACTGAGTAATCAGTTAAACAAGCACCATAGGTGCAAAAACGAGCTAATCAAACACTTTATTGGAGAGTTTGATCCTGGCTCAGGACGAACGCTGGCGGCGTG
>NZ_JCBCPS010000013.1:0-1721 GCF_059874745.1 Niallia sp. CD-39
CCTGTTGGACCGGTTACTCCTTGAATTCCTGTCGCTCCCGTTGGACCCGTTATACCTTGTATTCCCGTCGCTCCCGTCGGGCCGGTCACTCCTTGGATTCCCGTTGCTCCTGTTGGACCGGTTACTCCTTGAATTCCTGTCGCTCCCGTTGGACCCGTTATACCTTGTATTCCCGTCGCTCCCGTTGGGCCCGTTTCACCCTGTATTCCGGTCGCTCCTGTTGGGCCGGTTACTCCTTGAATTCCCGTTGCTCCGGTTGGGCCCGTTACACCCTGTATTCCCGTCGCACCGGTTGGACCCGTTACTCCTTGTAGTCCCGTCGCACCGGTTGGACCTGTTTCACCCTGAACTCCCGTTGCTCCTGTTGGACCGGTCACTCCTTGGATTCCCGTTGCTCCTGTTGGGCCCGTTACACCCTGTATTCCCGTCGCTCCGGTTGGACCGGTTACTCCTTGAATCCCTGTCGCTCCAGTCGGGCCCGTTACTCCTTGGATTCCAGTGGCTCCGGTTGAACCCGTTACTCCTTGTAGTCCCGTCGCACCGGTTGGACCCGTTACTCCTTGAACTCCTGTCGCTCCGGTTGGACCTGTTATACCCTGTATTCCGGTCGCTCCCGTTGGACCTGTTTCACCCTGTATTCCGGTCGCTCCCGTTGGACCTGTTACACCCTGAACTCCTGTCGCACCGGTTGGACCGGTTACACCCTGTATTCCCGTCGCTCCGGTTGGACCGGTTACTCCTTGTATTCCTGTCGCTCCCGTTGGACCCGTTACTCCTTGTATTCCTGTCGCTCCCGTTGGACCCGTTACTCCTTGAACTCCTGTCGCTCCCGTTGGACCCGTTACTCCTTGTATTCCTGTCGCACCGGTTGGACCCGTTACTCCTTGAACTCCTGTCGCTCCGGTTGGACCCGCTTCACCCTGTATTCCTGTCGCTCCTGTTGGGCCGGTTAATCCTTGGATTCCCGTTGCTCCAGTCGGGCCCGTTACTCCTTGGATTCCAGTGGCTCCGGTTGGACCCGTTACTCCTTGGATTCCTGTAGCTCCGGTTGGACCCGTTACTCCTCGTAGTCCCGCCGCACCGGTTGGACCCGTTACTCCTTGTAGTCCTGTCGCACCGGTTGGACCTGTTTCACCCTGAACTCCTGTTGCTCCTGTTGGACCCGTTACTCCTTGTAGTCCCGTCGCACCGGTTGGACCCGTTACTCCTTGTAGTCCCGTCGCACCGGTTGGACCCGTTACTCCTTGTAGTCCCGTCGCACCGGTTGGACCCGTTACTCCTTGTAGTCCCGTCGCACCGGTTGGACCCGTTACTCCTTGTAGTCCCGTCGCACCGGTTGGACCCGTTACTCCTTGTAGTCCCGTCGCACCGGTTGGACCTGTTTCACCCTGAACTCCCATTGCTCCTGTTGGACCGGTCACTCCTTGGATTCCCGTTGCTCCTGTTGGGCCCGTTACACCCTGTATTCCCGTCGCTCCGGTTGGACCGGTTACTCCTTGAATCCCTGTCGCTCCAGTCGGGCCCGTTACTCCTTGTATTCCAGTCGCTCCCGTCGGGCCGGTTACTCCTTGGATTCCTGTCGCTCCCGTTGGACCCGTTATACCCTGTATTCCCGTCGCTCCCGTTGGACCCGTTACTCCTTGGATTCCAGTCGCTCCCGTCGGGCCGGTTACTCCTTGGATTCCAGTCGCTCCCGTTGGACCCGTTATACCCTGTATTCC
>NZ_JCBCPS010000015.1:0-1258 GCF_059874745.1 Niallia sp. CD-39
GGGAGTGTAATATTAACTGTGTAAGTAAGGAATGCGTACGGTTCCTTACTCACACAGTTTTTTATTTGATAGAATAATAAGTACAAAGCTAAAGGAGTGTTTCCAATGGGGAAAATGAAGAGAGATCCAAACTCCGTAGAATTAGCGAACAAGATTATCGAACAGTACCAACCTAAATCAGTAGAAGATATGCAAGAAGCATTAAAAGACATATTTGGGCCCATGTTTGAGTCCATGCTAAAAGGAGAAATGAACCATCATTTGGGCTATGAATCAAATGATAAGGGGAAAAAAGAGTCAAGTAATAGAAGGAATGGATATGGAAAGAAGTCAGTGAGAACTACTGCTGGTGAAGTTGAAATTGCCGTTCCTCGTGACCGGGATGGTTCATTTGAGCCGCAATTGATTCCCAAGCGTAAAAGAGACATATCCGCAATTGAGGATAAGGTTATTTCTATGTATGCCAGAGGAATGTCTCAACGAGACATATCTTCCACGATAGAAGACATTTATGGATTCTCTGTGTCTCATGAAATGGTTTCTGATATAACGGATACCGTTCTTCCTGAATTAGACGAATGGCAAAGTCGTCCTTTAAGTAACTGTTACCCTTTTGTATTTGTAGATTGCCTCTATACAACGATTCGTAACGACTATGAAGTAAAGAAATACGCTGTTTATACGATTTTGGGTTATACCATGGAAGGCAAGAAAGAGATTCTTGGTTTATGGTTAAATGAAACAGAAAGTAAGCATAAATGGATGCAAATTTTTGATGAAATCAAATCACGTGGTGTAGAAGATATTTTCTTTCTCTCGATGGATGGCGTTAGTGGTCTGGAAGAAGGAGCACGTGTGATTTTCCCTGATGTGACCGTTCAGCGATGCATCGTTCATTTGATTCGAAATTCCATCAAGTATATCCCGAGTAAAGACTATAAGCCTTTTACTACGGCGTTAAAGAAAGTGTATGGAGCGCCAAGTCTAAAGGCTTGTCATAGTGCGTTTGAATCCTTTGAAAAACAGTGGTCTACGTACCCAGGTGCTGTCGATGTGTGGAAGCGAAATTTTCATCATGTAGAACAATTATACGATTATGGAAGTAATATACGTAAAATCATGTACACAACCAACGCCGTTGAAAGCATTCACTCCAGTTTTCGGAAAGTCACGAAAAAAGGAGCATTCCCCCATGAGAATGCCCTATTAAAAGTATTATATTTGCGGACTAAAGAATTAGAAAACAAATGGAATGGCG
>NZ_JCBCPS010000016.1:0-852 GCF_059874745.1 Niallia sp. CD-39
TTTGGTGGAGCCTAGCGGGATCGAACCGCTGACCTCCTGCGTGCAAAGCAGGCGCTCTCCCAGCTGAGCTAAGGCCCCAAATATGAGAATAATTAATGGTCGGGAAGACAGGATTCGAACCTGCGACCCCTTGGTCCCAAACCAAGTGCTCTACCAAGCTGAGCTACTCCCCGTTTTATATGGCGCGCCCGAAAGGAGTCGAACCCATAACCTTCTGATCCGTAGTCAGACGCTCTATCCAATTGAGCTACGGGCGCATATAAAACTATTTATAAAATGGTGCCGAGGACCGGAATCGAACCGGTACGGTAGTCACCTACCGCAGGATTTTAAGTCCTGTGCGTCTGCCAGTTCCGCCACCCCGGCATATATGTTGGAGCGGAAGACGGGATTCGAACCCGCGACCCCCACCTTGGCAAGGTGGTGTTCTACCACTGAACTACTTCCGCGTCTTCAACTTCATTACAAGTGCGGGTGAAGGGAGTCGAACCCCCACGCCTTGCGGCGCCAGATCCTAAGTCTGGTGCGTCTGCCAATTCCGCCACACCCGCATAATAAAATTATTATATAAATGGTGAGCCATGAAGGACTCGAACCTTCGACCCTCTGATTAAAAGTCAGATGCTCTACCAACTGAGCTAATGGCTCTAATTAAGAAAAGTGGTGCCGGCAAGAGGACTTGAACCCCCAACCTACTGATTACAAGTCAGTTGCTCTACCAATTGAGCTACACCGGCGTGGTACTTATACAAAAATAGATGGTGGAGGATGACGGGATCGAACCGCCGACCCTCTGCTTGTAAGGCAGATGCTCTCCCAGCTGAGCTAATCCTCCAATATGTATGCCCGGCA
>NZ_JCBCPS010000003.1:0-271992 GCF_059874745.1 Niallia sp. CD-39
TGTCTATTTGTCATTATACAAAAAAGTACCCTATAGGTAGACTTTTTTTATGTGTCTACTCTATAGGGTACACTTTAGTTTTTCTCCTGGATTTCTTATGTTTTTGAAGTCATGTGCTTTTTACTTTATCGCACGGTGTTCTTTAATTACTCTTAGATACTTGAAGTCGTAATCTTCGGGCCCTTGTACAGGGAGGCCAGCCTCCATATTTTTCTTTATATATGTTAAGTTGTCTTTGGCGATAATTTCGCCAGGAATAAAGATTGGTATTCCTGGGGGATAGACCATGATGAACTCAGCAATGATGCGCCCTTCAGATTCATCAAATGGGACAAGTTCAGTTTCAGCATAAAAAGCATCTCTTGGAGTCAAAGCCAATACAGGAATATTAGGCAAGATTACCTCTACATGTTCACTTTTTTCTGTATCTGAGAATTCCTCTGCCATTTGTTTTAGTGCTCGTACAAGGTATTCCGTTTCTGTCATCGTATCTCCGGGTGTTACAATGCAAAGAATATTATATAAGTCTGACATTTCAACTTCGATATTGTATCTCTCTCTCAGCCATGATTCTGCATCAAAGCCATTCATATTTAAATCTTTAATGGAGACAATGAGCTTTGTCGGATCGAAATCAAATGCTGCATTATCATCAATAATTTCTTCGCCAACACAATAGAGCTTATCAATGTTATTAATTTCATTACGCGTCCAATTGGCCAGTGCAATTGTTTGCTCAATCATTTCTCTGCCTTCTGATGCAAGTCTTTTACGAGCTACATCAAGTGATGCTAATAATAAATAAGAAGTGGAGGTAGTTGTTAACATACTAATGATTGCCTGCACTCTTTTAGCTGAGACGCGATTACCTTTTAAGTTTAAGACAGAACTTTGCGTCATTGAACCACCTAACTTATGAACGCTAGTAGCAGCTAAGTCAGCACCAGCCTGCATTGCTGATAAAGGAAGGTCCTCATGAAAATGAATATGCACTCCGTGTGCCTCATCAACGAGGACAGGAATGTCATAAGAATGTGCAAGTTCAACAATATCTTGTAAATTTGCTGAGACTCCAAAGTAAGTTGGATTTATGACAAGAACACCTTTAGCATCGGGGTGTTGAGTAAGGGCATTCTTTAATGCGTTTGTAGTAATTCCATGTGAAATCCCTAAATTCTTGTCAACTTCTGGATGGATAAAGATCGGTGTAGCTCCAGAAAAAATAATTGCAGACATAACTGATTTATGAATATTCCTCGGAATTAAGATCTTATCTCCTGGTCCACATACAGCCATGACCATTGTCATAATGGCTCCGCTTGTACCTTGAACAGAAAAGAATGTTTTATCAGCCCCAAAAGCTTCTGCAGCTAAATCTTGTGCTTGTTTGATAATACCTTTTGGGTGATGTAAGTCATCTAGCGGTCCAATGTTAATTAAATCAATAGATAATGCATTCTCACCTATAAACTCTCTAAAAGTTGGATCCATTCCATTTCCTTTTTTATGACCAGGTATATGAAATTGAGTTGGATTTTTTTTGGCATGTGCCAGTAAACCACTGAATAACGGTGTTTCAGTTTGTGACAATTTAGTACCACACCTCTTTAGTTATCATTAAATTTGCAGTTTATCAGAATACGCACTGCACTTTTCTTTTAAAACAAATGAATTATAGCATTTATCACTCCCCTTGCATAGAACATTAGTACTTTTTAATGAAGTGAATTCATGGGAGTGAAATATTAGTTAAAGGTATATATCAAAAGAATTGATTATTCAAAGGGAATCATGCGTATAATCACGAAAATAATGATGAAAGATGAAAGAGGTGGTTTATGATGTGGAAAACACGAGTTACAGAGTTATTATCGATACGGTTGCCAATCATTCAAGGCGGCTTAGCTCATTTAGCCTACGCCGATCTAGCAGCAGCAGTATGTAATGCAGGAGGTCTTGGCCAAGTAACTGCTATGTCTTTGCCAACACCTGACCATTTGCGTAATGAAATACAGAAGGTAAGGAAAATGACGAATCAGCCATTTGGCGTAAATTTTGCAATTGGACAACACGGGCGTCCGTTTATTGAGTTTTTGGATGTTGCGATTGAAGAAGAAGTTCCTGTCATTTCAATGACTGGTGGCAACCCTGTTCCAATTTTTGAGCGCTTAAAAGATACTCCAATTAAGAAGTTAGTACTTGTTGCTTCAAAACGTCAAGCAATTAAGGCGGAGCAATTAGGTGCGGATGCAGTCATGGTTGTTGGCCAAGAAGGTGGTGGTCATTTAGGGAGGGATGACGTTGGAACGTTTGTTCTTGTTCCTCAAGTAGTTGATGCTGTTTCAATTCCAGTCATCGCCTCGGGAGGGATAGGTGATGGTCGTGGTTTAATGGCAGCACTTGCATTAGGTGCAGAAGGGATTGAGATGGGAACTAGATTTGTTGCGACGAAGGAATGCGTCCATGCAAGTGATCTCTATAAACAGAGGCTTGTTGAAGGCAGCGAAACAGATACCGCAGTAATTAAGCGATCAATTGGTGCCCCTGCAAGAGTTATATGTAATAGTTGGACAGATCGAATACTGGAGATTGAACAGCAAAACGGTGGCTTTGATAGATTAAAGGATTTTATAAGTGGTGAGGCGAATCAGAAATACATTCATGATGGAATGGAGGAGGCTGGATTTGCATGGGCAGGCCAAGTAATGGGGATGATCCATGATATTCCATCTGTACAAGAGCTATTTGAGAAGATGATCACTGACGGAGAAAAAATTCGAAGACAATGGACATAATAGGATTGCATCGTTATATGAACTTCTAGTAGAATCTAGCATGATGAAAGGAGCTGTTTTATTATGGAATATCAATATCCAATGGATCATACATGGTCAACAGATGAGATTGTTGATGTTATTCAGTTTTTTCAAAATGTCGAGAAGGCATATGAGAGAGGCATTGATCGTGCAGAATTGCTTTCTTCCTATAGACGATTTAAAGAAATTGTTCCGGGGAAGGCAAATGAAAGAAATTTATGCAATGAATTCGAAGAAAGCAGTGGTTACTCTCCCTTCAAAACCGTAAAGGCTGTGAAAGAATCAAATGATGGCGATCGAATTAGAATAAGAAAATGACGAGAACAAATGCTTATGAAAAAAGTTGTTCAGAGATAAATCTGAGCAACTTTTTCTTTGTCTAAACTTGCCCTTCTTATTGGTACATCGGGGCCGACTGTTACTTTTTCGTTTATGCCTGCTTATATAAGGGTAATAATTGTTTAAACGCATCTTCAATTTTCTTATATAACTCTTGTTTACTTAACGCGGTTGCTTGTTCACGAGGAATTTGGATGCCACAAAGGATTTCTGCTTTTTTAACCGTTTGAAGCCGAACAAACAAGTCCTTTAGCTCATCCTTTGATAAATCCTTTTGAACATAAACATCAGGCTTGGTGTGGTCACCAGACCATACGTATTCGGCAGGAGTTTGATCGTATAGGTTGCTTGATTGTTTTTCTAACTTAGCACCATATTCTTTCTTATTTGGAGCTTCATAAATTAATGCAAACCAAACGAACACATGTGTTTCCCATAACCCAATTTGAAAATGCGGAAGCATCTTGTAACCTCTAGCATTATTGGCAAAAGCAACCCATGTATCTTTCGGTGGATTTTTCGTTCTTCTAGCATGCTTTGCTACATGAGCATGCATTTCATGACCAGTTTCAAATGTTAAAAATGCTTTGAAATCTTCACCGAGAATTTCTAGTTTTGGACGAATCGTAGTTTTTAATGCTTCCATTCGTTCATCTAAGCCATCAATTGTAAAAACGTCAAAGTCACTATTTGTAAAAAAAGATGTCGACATTATGCATTCCTCCTTCAAATCTCTGTCACATATTGTAGCATAGGAAGGAATAAACGTGAATCAATGTAGTATTTTTGATTGTTAGGCTAGAGCATATATTTGTTCCACCTTTTATCATAGCCTCATATGATAATGAAAAGAGTAATTGTCAGAAAATTTAATTTATATTTCGGAAGGGGTGTACTGTCTCATGAAGCAACTTGTAAATAACCATAAGAAGAAGACGAATGAAATGGAAAGAAGAGCCGTGCTACGATTGGAATTAGATTATGAATTATCCACTTTGTATGATGCGATGATTGAAGAGAATGAGGAACTGAAAACGAAAACGAAATCGAAGTTAGAAAGAATAAGACAGGAACTTCTTAAATTAAAAGCTTAATACCTTATATTCATAAGAACTTATCTTTCCTTTAAACTCGTGGAATAGTGAGACATTCAGTTTAATACAAGGATAAACGAACTCCAAGCTCATAAAAAGGAGTTCGTTTTTGTTTTTTAGTTTGATTTTCCCAAAATAAGATGAGCTCAATTGTGTTTGCTTGAATCCTTGCATTTTTTTCGATAAGCTTTACTTAATAGATGGAGTTCGGAGGATGACATATGACAGATTGGACAAAGGTAGATCAATTAGCAAAACAGTGGATCAAAGAAGCAGCAGAACCAATTAAACATTCGTTCTTAACAACACTACAAATTCAATCAAAATCTAATGCAAATGATTTAGTCACAAATATGGATAAAGCGACGGAACAATTTTTTGTTTCGAGGATTAAAGAAACATTTCCCAATCATCGAATCATTGGTGAAGAAGGTTTTGGAGATCAGCTGGAGGAAACGGATGGAGTCATCTGGGTCATTGATCCAATTGACGGAACGATGAATTTTGTTCATCAACAACGCAATTTTGCCATCTCTATAGGGATTTATGAAGATGGCAAGGGAATCATTGGTCTAATTTATGATGTCGTTCATGATGAGCTTTATCATGCATTAAAAGGCAAGGGAGCTTTTTTAAACGATCAGAAACTGCCTAAACTGCCATCTACACCATTAAAGGAATCGATTATAGGTATGAATGCAACATGGGTGATTGAAAATCGCCGAATAGATCACAATATCTTCGTTCCAATCGTGAAAGAAGCAAGAGGAACACGTTCATATGGGTCAGCTGCTATTGAAATGGCCTATGTAGCAACAGGTCGAATCGGAGCTTACTTAACGTTAAGACTTGCACCATGGGATTATGCAGCAGGAAAGGTGATCATAGAAGAACTTGATGGTAAAGTAACTAATTTAAAGGGTGAGCCATTGACGATTTTAAAGAGTGATTCAGTTATTATTTCAAATAAAGGGTTACACAACGAAATTATGTCATCCTATTTAAATGGGAAGCTCTAACATAATGAAGGGATTGAGTCTTAAAACTCAATCCCTTCATTATGTAACTGATCTTAATTAAATGTAAGCACGAAACTTCTTATAGAACGCCTTTTTCACGCAGTTTACGCTTCGTTGTAAAACCAAAGCCCATCACCGCAATGAAAATCACAATACTTAAAACCGTTCCAAAAGTGTTTCTTTCGGCTATTGCAATGCCAATCCCGCCCATACTAGCAGCAGCTAAAACGGCAAGTCCAAGCATCGGCCAATGAATTCCTTTCATATTAAAAACTCCCTATCCCTCGATGATATCAAACATTCTCTTATATTTTACACAAAAAACTTTCTTTTTTCTACTATAGTTATGGTATAATGTTTCAGTTATGTAATGAAAAATATAATTAATGACTTTTTAAGATAGATCAACTTAGGAGGAGTTTTCTTGAAACTTAGAAATGACATTCGCAACATTGCGATAATAGCTCACGTTGACCACGGAAAAACGACATTGGTTGACCAATTATTAAAACAATCTGGTACATTCCGTTCAAATGAGCATGTTGAAGAACGTGCAATGGACTCTAATGATATCGAAAGAGAACGTGGAATTACAATCTTAGCAAAAAACACTGCGATTCAATATAAAGATACGCGAATCAATATTTTGGATACACCTGGACACGCCGATTTTGGTGGTGAAGTAGAACGTATCATGAAAATGGTTGATGGGGTATTGCTCGTTGTTGACGCATATGAAGGTTGTATGCCACAAACTCGTTTTGTATTAAAAAAGGCGTTAGAGCAAAACTTAACACCGATTGTTGTTGTAAATAAAATTGATCGTGACTTTGCCCGTCCAGAAGAAGTTGTTGACGAAGTCATTGATTTATTCATCGAGCTTGATGCAAACGAAGATCAGTTAGATTTCCCTGTTGTGTACGCATCAGCTATTAATGGTACTGCAAGTACAGATCCATCACAGCAAGATGAAAACATGCAAGCACTTTATGAAATGATTGTTGATAATATTCCAGCACCAATTGATAACGCAGAAGAGAATCTTCAATTCCAAGTAGCAT
Source organism: Niallia sp. CD-39 (assembly GCF_059874745.1). NCBI lineage: Bacteria > Bacillati > Bacillota > Bacilli > Caryophanales > Bacillaceae > Niallia > Niallia sp. CD-39. Next base: position 6,330 of record NZ_JCBCPS010000003.1, read on the forward strand.
TGCTGGATTATAATGATTATGTTGGAAGAATTGGGATTGGAAGAGTGTTCCGTGGTACAATGTCAGTAGGTCAGCAGGTTGCGTTAATGAAGCTTGATGGTACAGTAAAGCAATTCCGTGTTTCAAAAATCTTTGGCTTCTTTGGCTTGAAAAGACAAGAAATTCAAGAAGCAAAGGCTGGAGACTTAATTGCTGTTTCTGGTATGGAAGACATTAATGTTGGTGAAACAGTATGTCCGGTCGAGCATCAAGAAGCATTGCCTGTGCTACGAATTGACGAACCAACATTACAAATGACTTTTTCAGTTAATAATAGCCCATTCGCAGGAAAAGAAGGAAAATATATTACTTCACGTAAAATTGAGGAAAGATTACGTGCTCAATTACAAACAGACGTTAGTCTTCGTGTAGATAATACAGATTCTCCTGATGCTTGGATCGTTTCTGGTCGAGGTGAGCTACATTTATCAATCTTAATTGAGAATATGCGCCGAGAAGGATACGAATTACAAGTGTCGAAGCCCGAAGTTATCATTCGTGAAGTGGATGGCGTTTTATGTGAGCCAGTTGAGCGTGTGCAAATTGACGTTCCAGAAGAGCACACAGGAGCGATCATGGAATCAATTGGTGCCCGTAAAGGTGAAATGCTTGATATGATTAATAATGGAAATGGTCAAGTTCGTTTGATTTTCCATGTACCTGCACGTGGTTTAATTGGATACACAACTGAGTTTTTAACTTTAACACGTGGATACGGAATCATTAACCATACATTTGACAGCTACCAGCCCTTAATGAAAGGTCAAGTAGGAGGACGTCGTCAAGGAGTTCTAGTGTCAATGGAAAGTGGTAAGTCTTCAACTTATGGTATTATGCAAGTAGAAGATCGTGGAGTCATCTTTGTTGAGCCTGGTATAGATATTTATGAAGGAATGATTGTTGGCGAACATAATCGTGATAATGATTTAACTGTTAATATCACAAAGGTTAAGCATGCAACAAATATCCGTTCAGCAAATAAGGACCAAACGACAACAATGAAAAAGCCACGTATCATGTCGTTAGAAGAAGCTTTAGAATACTTAAATGATGATGAGCTTTGTGAGGTAACTCCAGAATCAATCAGACTTCGTAAAAAAATCTTAGAAAAAAATGAGCGTGAAAAAGTCGCGAAGAAGAAGAAGTACGCTGAAATGAACTAAAGGAGGCATAACCAATGCCTAGTAATAATTCAATCTTTTTCGAACTGTATAATATAAATGAAAACCCTGAGATGGGCATCCTTTATTTATATTTAACAATCACTGTTTTATCGATCATTGTTTTTAAGCTTGGATTTGCAAAGAAATTACCTGTTTTAAAATCGATTGTTATTTATATACTTTTATTCATTGGAAGCTTTGTATTAACGATTTTAGCTGAGCTTGGTGCACCAATTGCTGAAGTTCTAATCATTATGGCATTGTTTTTAGGGATCTATCGATTTAGATTATACTCCGAGAGAAAGAAGCAAAAAGAAGCAAGTATTGAGGAGTGAGTGATTTGAAATCTTTACAGGATGCGATTTATAATTGGTTAACGATAAAAGTAGTCGTTGATGCTAGACCAGACGATACAGCTGCAGCAGATACGGAAGCTATGTTTTATAGCATGCTGATTGATGAGCACCAATTGAAAAAGATTCAAGTGACTTCAGATGAAGAGATGTACTATGTTTCGTTTGAAAAAGAGGGTATAGAGCAGAAACAGCGCTTTCCAAAAGAGTTAATCAATATTATGATAGATCAAATCAATGAAGCTCCTGAGAAGTATGTCAATTACCCAACTAATTAATAAAGCATCGAGGATTCCCTCGATGCTTTATTAGTGCATACAAATATTCTCTTACCAGTCATCTTGATTTTCGGTGCTTTTATAAAGATTGAACTTTCCTGTAGCTATACGAGCATTTGTTTTTTCTGTGATACGCTCCTCGCATTGTTTACACATATACGTATGTATGGGTCTGTTTCTAAGCTTTTTTGCTTGAAGTGTATCGTCATGAATGGATTCAATTTTATCACAAATTACGCACTTTACTCTCATCTAATTGCCCCTTTTGTTTGTTCAATGTATGTTTATTATAGTACATTCACAATATATATTCGAACACCTTTTGAAAAAACTGAATTATTCTGTGTTGAATGAAGCCATATTTCACAGTAAGATACAATAAAGGAGGGGAGACATTTGGTCAATCGCATTGAAAAAAAATTAACCCAGCCGCTTTATGAAACGCTACAACAAGAGTGCTTTACATCATTAGCAACTGTAGATTATGAAAGTGGAGGCCCGAATGTTAGTGCACTATCGTGGGTGTATGCAAAAGATGATTCTACCATTTTATTTGCAGTAGAGAGCCGCTCACGAATTGTCAATAACATTCAATCAAATGACAAAGTTGTGATTCACTTGCTAGCGAATGAATCTGCATACTCAATTTCCGGAAGAGCAGAGATTATATTGAATGAGGTGCCTAGTTTGCCTTTATCCTTGTCCATATTTCGTCTCACGATATGGGAAGTGATTGATGTTATGTTTTACGGTTCAAAATTAACGATAACACCGAAGTATGATAAAACATATGATGAAGATGCTGCAAAAAAATTAGATAATCTAGTGATGAATGTGATGAAAAAAGCCTAATGCATAATGCATTAGGCTTTAATTTTTAATCTTAGATTTGTTTTTAATTTTTATGATGGTTGGAACCTTCCTGCTGCTTTTTTTCTAGTTGCATTCTTTCTTTGTCTTGAAGCTTCTGTTTTTGTTTTTCTGTGGAGTTCTTTTGATTGCTGTTTGGAACAGTAATCTCTGTTGGTAATTCTGGCATTAAACGACCTGTGATATCTGATAATTCATTCATAATCCCTTGGATTGGTTGCCCGTTTCTAATGTCTTCAGAAATTTCTCTTAATCGTGCATTTGTATCGGGATCAGCAACAATCAATGCTCGTGCTCCATGTGGATCATGGACTAAACTTTCTGCTACTGCATATTTAATCGACCCAACTTCAGATCTTTCTATATCCTCATTTACATCGATTCCAACAATAGCATAGCTACCTAAAACGATTGCAGTAGCATCATTAACATCATCCACACTCGTTGCTAAATCGGTCAAATGCGCTGCCACTTGTTGCCCTGTAACACGATCGGTATCATCCACTTGACGATTTTGAACTTGAGTAGGATTCAGGTTTTGTTGATTTTTTTCATTTCTCGCTTCTTGATTGTTGTTATTGCAAGCAAACAGCAGACCAATCATTCCAATAAATAATAGAGTTTTTTTCATCGTTTTCCTCCAGTAAGTACAATGGTGTTTAATAACGTTTACGATTATTGTGCAAAACTTCTTCTATCTTTATTCGAGAAATCATATATTTTACCAAAGTTCGATTTGTCCCTATAGAGGAAGAAAGCGTGCTAAAGTATGAAGAATCGTACAGTCGTATAAGAAATCATCAATTAGTTAGTAGTAGGAGGCATCGGATTGGGAAAAATATACGTTTTGGATACAAATGTCCTGTTGCAGGACCCATTTTCAATCTATTCATTCGACCAACATGAAGTTGTAATTCCTGCAGTTGTGTTAGAAGAAGTAGATTCAAAAAAAAGATACATGGATGAAATCGGAAGAAATGCGCGCCAAGTTTCAAGGTTAATTGATAGCATGCGCGAAAAAGGGAAGCTACATGAGAGGATTCCATTAGAGAATGGTGGGAGTTTAAGGATCGAATTGAATCATCGCTCTTTTCATGATCTACAAGAGATTTTTGTGGAGAAAACAAATGATAATCGTATATTAGCTGTAGCGAAGAATTTGTCACTAGAAGAAGAAACAAAAGAGAATGGGAAAACGGTTATTTTAGTAAGTAAGGACGCGCTTGTGCGTGTAAAAGCGGACGCAATTGATTTGAAAAGTGAAGATTTCTTAAGTGATCGCGTTATAGAAAATGATGATATTTATACTGGTTTTATGGAGATCTACATTCCGCTTGAACAGATGAAAAAGTTTTATGAGAAGGGGGAGCTTCTTTTATCAGATTTAGCAAATCATCCGTTTTATTCGAATCAATTTTTAATCATGAAAGATGCACTAGGTTCATCTGCATCTGCAATAGGAATGGTTGATCCATCGGGAAAAAAGATTAGGAAGCTCATTTTTGATTATGACCATATATGGGGAATAAAACCGAGAAATGTACAGCAAACAATTGCGTTTGAGCTGTTGCTGAAAAAAGATATTCAACTGGTCACATTAATTGGAAAAGCAGGTACAGGGAAAACCTTACTGGCTCTGGCAGCTGGACTATTGCAGACAGAAGATTATGGGTCTTATAAGAAGCTATTAGTTGCAAGACCAATTGTTCCAGTTGGAAAGGACTTAGGCTTCTTGCCTGGTGAAAAAGAAGAGAAACTCAGACCTTGGATGCAACCGATCTTTGACAATCTTGAGTACTTATTCAATGTTAAAAAACCTGGGGAATTAGATGCTATATTAGCTGGGATGGGATCCATTGAGGTTGAGGCACTAACATATATTCGAGGTAGAAGCATTCCTGATCAATTTATCATCATAGATGAAGCGCAAAATTTAACAAAGCACGAGGTGAAAACAATTCTTACGCGCGTAGGGGAAGGAAGTAAAATTGTGTTGATGGGAGATCCTGAACAGATAGACCATCCGTACTTAGACACATATAATAACGGGCTAACCTATGTGGTTGAGCGTTTTAAAGAACAGGTAATTTCCGGACATATAAAGTTCATTAAAGGTGAGAGGTCTGGTCTTGCTCAATTGGCAGCTGATTTACTATAGAATAAAAACTGCACCTCCAACATAGTTGGTGGTGCAGGGTGAAAAAATTAGATGACTTTAAAGCCTTTGACATTTTTTATTGGATGATCTCGATTTGAGCCGTCTCCGTAGTATACATAGACAGGGCCATCATCATGTAATGGCTTCCCTTTTTGAGAAAAGCCTAAAATAAGATCTTTTGCTATATGCAACGGTATTTCAATTTCATCACTAGTGCTCTCAATCAAGACTGCTGTTGCATTAGATAGAGCTTCAGCATTTGCTAAGAATGGTGAAAAAGGAACGGCAAAAGTACCTGTTAATACTTTTTCCTTTTCAAATTTTTTCTCTGATTTTAAAGTTGGCGGGAAAACAGCGCCTTCCATTATTTCTCGATCCCAATGTTTGGATACGGCTTTCGTATATTCCTCTAATCCATCTAAATCTTTATGCTCTTCTTCAAAGTATGTTGTTAAATCGATGCGGCGGTCATCAAAAATCCAAACACCAGGATCTAAAGTGATCGTATATTTTACGTTCCCGTGTAATTGAATGATATTTTCCATCTATGAATCCTCCTAAAGTGAACAAAACGTCCATTCAATTATAACGTTGATTGTAGTGAATGTCATATAGAGATTAATCGAAACATATGAGAAAGTATGAAAAATCACATCATATTTCATGAGATTTCTTGATAAAACTTGCATTTTTTGAAGGTTGAGTATAAAATTTATAGATAGGACAATCGCTCGGAAACGGAGGGATTTAATGATGACTTCAAATGTAATTGTTGATCATAAAGAAAAAGCGCATGAGCTTTTGAAAGCTGATGCAGAGAAAATTTTGAAGCTTATTCAAGTTCAAATGGACAATTTGACGATGCCGCAATGTCCCTTATATGAAGAAGTGTTGGATACACAGATGTTCGGATTATCACGTGAAATCGATTTTGCAGTCCGTCTAGGATTAATTGAAGAGCTGGAAGGAAAATCAATCATTGATAAACTAGAAAGAGAGCTTTCTATCCTACATGAAGCTTCTGTAAAGAAATAAAAACCATACTTTATAAATGATGGACAAACGAGTCATCATACTGATGAAAGATACTTAGTGATAAGTATCTTTTTTATTTGAATTTTAAAGACATATTAATCTAAAAATAACTAAATAGTATAACACGTTTGATAAATAAGTATAACTTATATATAGCTAAATTATCTTTTATATGATACATTTATGAGTAGTAGCTACTGTGTAAACAGTAAAGACATTTAAAAATAATGATAGGATTTTGTTCATGTAGTCAGCAAAAAATACGACCGAATACTTATCTTTTCTCTTCTCAGATGCAGGAATATCATTGCTATAGTAGAATAAGTAATACAACTTAGAAGATGAGGGAAGAGAATGGATGTTTAAAAAAATTGTTAAATCCTATGATTATTCTTTAATTATTGTCATGGTCCTGCTATGTATGTTCGGCTTAGTCATGATTTATAGCGCAAGCATGGTATGGGCAGTCCAAGTGTATGGCAAGTTTGATTGGCCGAGTGACTATTTCTATACTAGGCAAAAGGTTAACTTGGTAATTGCAGGAATTGCGTTTATTATCGTTGCTTTATTTCCTTATAAAGCGCTGAAGAGCAACAAATTTTTAATTCCAATGGTTCTGTTATCGATTTTAGGTTTATTTGCTGTTTTTCTGTTTGGGTTTGTAGGGAATAATGCATTAAGCTGGATTTCTCTTGGAATACGAAACATTCAACCAGCAGAATTTGTGAAGTTAGCCGTCATCATTTATTTAGCTGCTGTATACGCCAAAAAGCAAAGTTACATAAATGAGTTTAATAAAGGCGTAATTCCACCAATATTTTATGTCATTTTAGTTTGTGGACTTATTGCTGTACAGCCCGATTATGGAACAGCAGCAATTATTTTCGCCATTTCAAGTTCCATTATATTCTCATCAGGAATGAACTTTAAAAACATCGTAAAGCTGTCGTCCATCGGACTGCTTTCAATGGGTGTCATTGTATTGCTTTTTAAAGATAAAATCTTTTCTGAGAATCGAATGGGGAGGATTGATACGTTTCGTGATCCGTTTTCAGCTGACGGATTAGGAGATACGTGGCAAATGCAAAATTCATTCATTGCGATCAGCAATGGTGGAGTAAGTGGCTTAGGGCTAGGAGAAAGCATTCAAAAGCTTGGTTTTTTACCTGAACCACATACAGATTTTATTATGGCTATTATTTCAGAGGAGCTCGGGTTATTAGGTGTCGCTCTTGTCCTTTTAGGATTATTGTACATCGTGTTAAGAGGGTTATATATTGGAATGAAGTGCAAGGATCCATTTGGTAGTTTACTTGCGATCGGTATCTCTAGTATGATTGGCATTCAAACTTTTGTTAATTTAGGTGGGGTAGCTGGTGTTATTCCTTTGACAGGGGTTACGTTGCCGTTTGTAAGCTATGGGGGTTCTTCACTTCTCCTATTAGCCATTGCAATGGGGATTCTAGTGAATGTTTCAATGTTTGTAAACTATGAAACCAAGTATAAAAATAGAAACAATATCCCTCAGCCGGAGCAGACCGAGAATGTAAGAAATGTTTCATTTAAGTAAGAGCAGTAATTTCTACTAAAAATGAGGTGTCGAAGTGGGTGTGAAAATGAATAAAGTGTTAGTGGCAAACCGAGGAGAAATTGCAATTCGTGTGTTTAGAGCATGTACAGAATTAAATATCCGTACTGTTGCAATATATTCTAAGGAAGATTCAGGTTCATATCATCGCTATAAAGCAGATGAAGCGTATTTAGTTGGTGAAGGGAAAAAACCAATCGATGCTTATCTTGATATCGACGGAATTATAGAAATTGCAAAAATGAGTGGAGTGGATGCGATCCATCCTGGATATGGGTTTTTATCTGAAAATATCCATTTTGCAAAGCGCTGTGAAGATGAAGGTATTATTTTTATTGGACCAAAATCGAAACATTTAAATATGTTTGGTGATAAAGTAAAAGCGCGTTCGCAAGCAATTGCTGCTGATATTCCAGTTATACCTGGAAGTGACGGCCCAGTTGAACATCATAATGATGTAGTGGCTTTTGCGAATGAGCATGGCTTCCCAATCATTATCAAAGCATCTTTAGGTGGCGGGGGCCGGGGTATGCGTATTGTTCGCAAACTTGAAGACGTCAAAGAATCATTTGATCGCGCGAAGTCAGAAGCAAAGGCAGCCTTTGGAAACGATGAAGTATACGTAGAGAAGTTTGTTGAAAAACCAAAGCATATAGAAGTACAAATTCTTGCAGATATAAAGGGCAATATCATTCACTTATTTGAAAGAGATTGCTCTGTTCAAAGACGCCACCAGAAAGTGGTTGAGGTTGCTCCTTGTGTATCTTTGGACGCTGATTTACGACAAGAAATTTGTGATGCAGCAGTGCGTTTAATGAAAAAGGTTGATTATATTAATGCTGGAACGGTAGAGTTTCTTGTTTCTGGTAACGAATTTTACTTTATCGAAGTAAATCCACGTATTCAAGTGGAACATACAATAACAGAAATGATCACAGGTGTTGACATCGTTCAGTCACAAATCCTTGTCGCACAAGGTATTGGATTGCATGATAAAGAGGCAGGAATACCAACACAGGAAAATATTCATATTAATGGATTTGCGATTCAATCACGAGTAACGACTGAGGATCCATTAAATCATTTTATGCCTGATACTGGGAAGTTAATGGCATATCGTTCTGGGGGAGGTTTTGGTGTTCGTTTAGATGCAGGAAACGGATTCCAAGGAGCTGTGATTACACCCCATTACGATTCGCTGCTCGTTAAACTATCGACCCATGCGATGACGTTTGAACAAGCCTCAGCAAAAATGATACGTAATTTACAAGAATTCCGTATTCGTGGAATCAAAACGAATATCCCGTTTCTAGAAAATGTAGTAAAGCATGAGAAGTTCAAAAAAGGGGAGTATGATACATCATTTATTGATCAAACACCCGAATTATTTATTTTTCCTAAACGAAAAGACCGTGGAACAAAGATGCTTTCTTATATCGGAAATGTAACTGTAAATGGATTCCCTGGTATCGAAAAGAAGAAACGTCCAGTATTTGATATACCAAGAGTTCCAAAGCTAGATTTAGGACAAGGATACCAAGCTGGAACGAAGCAAATTCTTGACAGGGAGGGTGCAGATGGATTAGTCAAATGGGTTAGAGATCAAAAGAATGTTCTTCTAACAGATACGACATTCCGTGATGCACATCAATCATTGCTCGCAACACGTATTCGAACATATGATTTAGCAAAGATTGCTGAGCCAACAGCGAAAATGTTACCGAATATGTTCTCTTATGAAATGTGGGGAGGAGCAACATTTGATGTTGCTTATCGTTTCTTAAAAGAGGATCCGTGGGAGCGATTATTGACTCTTCGTGAAAAAATGCCAAATGTACTCTTGCAAATGTTGCTTCGTGCATCAAATGCTGTTGGCTACACGAACTATCCAGATAATGTTATCCGTGAGTTTGTTAACAAATCAGCGGAGGCAGGAATCGATGTCTTCCGTATTTTTGATAGTTTGAACTGGGTTAAGGGAATGGAAGTAGCTATTGATGCAGTTCGTCAATCTGGAAAAATTGCAGAAGCAGCTATTTGTTATACTGGAGATATCTATAGTCCAACGAGAACGAAATACAATTTAGAGTATTATAAGTCAATGGCAAAAGAGCTAGAAAAACAAGGAGCGCATATTCTTGCAATTAAAGATATGGCTGGCTTGTTAAAACCACAATCAGCATATGCGCTAATTTCTGAATTAAAGGAAACGGTAGATCTTCCAATCCATCTTCATACACATGATACAAGTGGAAATGGGATCTATATGTATGCTAAAGCAATTGAAGCTGGAGTAGATATTGTTGATGTAGCCTTAAGCACAATGGCAGGTTTAACATCACAGCCTAGTGCAAACACATTGTACTATGCTTTAGAAGGGTCAGAGCGCCAACCAGACATGGGCATTGACTCTCTTGAACAATTATCATATTACTGGGAGGATGTGCGTAAATACTATAAGGATTTTGAATCTGGTATGGTTGCTCCTCATACAGAAATTTATCAGCATGAAATGCCAGGCGGTCAGTATAGCAACTTGCAGCAACAGGCAAAAGGTGTTGGACTTGGTGATAAGTGGGACGAAGTAAAAGAAATGTATACTACGGTTAATCATATGTTTGGAGACATTATTAAGGTTACACCATCTTCTAAGGTAGTCGGCGATATGGCATTATATATGGTTCAAAATCAATTAACTGAAAAGGACGTCTTAGAAAAGGGTCACTCTTTAAATTTCCCAGACTCAGTTGTCGAGTTATTTGAAGGCTATTTAGGTCAACCTTATGGTGGATTTCCTGAAGATCTACAGAAAGTCATTTTGAAAGATAAAAAACCGATTACAGTTAGACCTGGAGAGCTGCTAGAAGATGTAGATTTTCAATCTCTAAAAGAAAAGCTATTCAAAGAGTTAAACCGCCAAGTGACGAGCTTTGATGTTTTAGCATATGCGTTGTACCCAAAAGTTTATATGGATTATATTAAAACATTTGAGCAATTTGGTGATATTTCAGTGCTAGATACACCAACTTTTCTTTATGGGATGCGCTTAGGTGAAGAAATTGAAGTTGAAATTGAAAAAGGTAAAACATTAATTGTAAAGCTAGTGTCTATTAGCCAACCGCAACCAGACGGTACGAGAGTTATCTACTTTGAACTAAATGGACAGCCTCGTGAAGTAGTGATAAAGGATGAAAGTATCAAATCTGTTGTTTCTGCAAAAGCGAAAGCTGATCCACATAATGAATTTCACATCGGTGCAACAATGCCTGGTACTGTCGTAAAAGTGTTGGTTGATAAGGGTGAAAAAGTCGAAAAAGGAGATCATCTACTGATTACGGAAGCTATGAAAATGGAAACAACCGTTCAAGCTCCATTCTCAGGAGTTGTAGGTGATTTATATGTGAAGAATGGGGAAGCTATTCAAACAGGGGACCTTTTAATAGAATTAAGTAAATAATAGAAACGTGACATTGTAAGAAAAAGCGCTAGGGGATTCCCTAGCGCTTTTTCTATATGTTAAACAATTGGTGGTGCAGCATCCGATTTATTCTTATCTGATTTCTGAACTTTCTTATTCTGAAGGACGTTTGTTTTACTTCTTGTGACGAGTAATACAAAATATGATAGCAGTCCAATCAAGCAGGAGATGAAAAACGCGTGTGCAAGTGCTATGAACAAGTTTAATTGAGTAAGAACGACTAATGCACCTGAAAGAACTTGACACGTAACAAGAATTAACGCAATGATCCAACCCCAGTAAATGACTTTTTGATGATTATAATGCTTCACAGCTAAATATGTAACATATGCGATCCAAATGAAAACCAGTCCAGCTGCAGCTCGATGCCCCATCTGTACCCATTCATATAGATTTCTTGGAAGTGTAGCTTCACCGTTACATAGCGGCCAGTCTAAGCAGATGAGACTAGCGTCTAAATGTCTTACGAGCGCACCTGAGTATACGACAACTATAAAAGTATAAGTGATAATGCCGATAATGTGAAAACGCATTCTCTTATCAATGATGAGCCCCTCAGCATCAAACTTCTTATCTACTTCAAAAACAAGTAAAGTTAACAACAAGACAGCAGCAAATGAGATGAGAGAAATACCAAAATGTAGAGCCATAATGAAATCTGATTGCCCCCACATTACTGCCGCAGCACCTATTAACCCTTGGATTACGAGTACAATAAATGATGAGGCGGCTAAAAACTTCGTCTCACGAATATGCCCAATCGTTTTCCAAGTCCAGACTGATAAAATCAGAACCATTATTCCAACACTGCCTGATACGACTCTGTGTGATAGCTCTATCACGAGTTCAGAAGTAATTTCTGAAGGGATTAGTTCTCCGTGACATAGTGGCCATGATGTTCCGCAGCCCTCACCAGACTCGGTTTTTGTTACAAGTGCTCCACCTAATAAAACGAGGAGCATGCCAATAGTTGTTAATACTGCAAACCATTTTAAAGAACGATGCAATGTCTGTCACCTACTTAAAATATTTCCGAATGACTTGTCTTAACAGATGTTGATTTCATTCACCTATTTGATAGTACAGGAATTGTCCTTGTTTTACAATAAAACATCAAAGGAATTCCTCATGGACTATAGTGAAGGATAAATAAATTTCAAGAAATCTAGTCAGAAAGTATTCTTGTTTTTTGGAATTATGTATTGAAACTTGTAATGGAGTTTGCTAGAACTAGAAGTAGAGGGATGTTTTAGCAAGTATCACCTAATTGAACTTCATAATACTATTCAAACTCTTCTTTATTATCCCAGAAAAACGACTATTCTTTAATAAAAAAATACCTATGACACAAATTAGTCATAATTATTTCAAGAAAATTTCACAAAATAACACAAAAGTGTGATTTAATATACAGAAGGAACGCATTTTTTACAAATAAATGATGAAATTACCACTATATGCACGTTGTAAAGTTATTGTGGTAATAATAGTCAACACATCCTTCGCATGAATTTTCAATCAAATATGGCAATGTTGAGAATAATGTTTTATAGTAGTAGGTGCATTTCTATTTGATTGTGGGTAAAGATGAAAGAGGAAGGAGGCGAAGGGATGTCAAATACAAGGACCTTTGATCAAACAAATGTCAATACGAATGAGTTGGAGAAGAATATTCCAACGACAACCGTTTGGAATGATATTACTTCCCTTATAAAAATTGGGATTGTCAATTCCAATGCGATTACTACATTCACTGGTATTTGGTTGGCTCTGTATTTTACAGACCAAAGTTTCTTTCGAAATCTAGACACAGTACTGTTGGCTTTAATAGGGTCCTCTCTTATTATCGCAGGAGCTTGTGTGTTGAATAATTACATAGATCGCGATATTGATCATCTAATGGAACGAACAAAAGCGCGGCCAACTGTGACTGGAAAGGTTAATCCGAAAAAGGTTGCTGCTTTCAGTAGTATTTTGTTGATTGTAGGTACATCATTGTTAGCGCTGACAACATGGACGGCTACCTTTATAGGAATAATAGGGGTTTTTAGCTATATTGTTCTCTACACGATATGGACAAAGCGCAGATTTGTCTCAAATACGATTGTTGGAAGTATATCTGGTGCTGTACCACCGTTAATTGGTTGGGCTGCAGTAGATCCAGGACTACACCCGATGGCATGGATGTTATTTTTAATAATGTTTATCTGGCAGCCACCTCATTTCTATGCATTAGCAATGAGAAGAGCAGAAGAGTATCGAGCAGCAAATGTACCGATGCTTCCAGTCATAAAAGGCTTTAAAGCAGCAAAAAGAAGTACAATACTATGGATTTTCTTCCTATTCCCAATTCCGTTTTTTATGTTGGAATTAGGTATCGTTTTTGTTGTTTTAGCGACAGCATTAAACATAGGGTGGTTATTGACCGCATTTTATGCAAATAAATTTAAAAATGATATTAAATGGGCGACATTAATGTTTGTATATTCAATACAATACTTGACCATTTTATTTGTATCTATGGTAATTGTCACACTTATTTAACTTTAGTAGGGGGATTCTTTCTTTTCTATATTTAGAGGAAAGAATTTAACCATATATTTTTTACTTAATGAATATTCACGAAAGAGGGGTATGGAAAAGCTATGAAAAGGCTTGCAAAAGCGCGTTTTGTGTTCTTAATCGCAATGCTGTCGCTCTTACTTGCAGGTTGTGGGTTGCCACATTTATCAACACTACAACCGGCTGGTGAAGTAGCGCAAAGGCAGTTTGACCTTATGCTATTAAGCACAGCAGTAATGGTTGGAGTCATTCTAGTGGTTACGGTAATTTTCTTAATTGTTATTTTTAAGTTCCGTCGCCGTGATGAGAAGATTCCGAAACAAGTTGAAGGAAGTCATACTTTAGAAATTCTATGGACTGTTATTCCAATTCTATTGCTACTGATTATTGCAGTACCTACAGTAAAAGCAACTTTTGATTTTGCTGATACAGCACCAATGCATGAAGTGGATGAAGAAGGTAATTCAAATGTTACCGTCGTAAACGTTCGTGCGAACCTATATTGGTGGCAATTTGAGTATCCAAATGAAGGGGTTATTACAAGCCAAGAGCTTGTTGTACCTACAGATGAAAGAGTTTACTTCAGCTTAATTGCATCAGATGTAAAACATTCATTCTGGATTCCTGCAGTTGGAGGAAAAATCGATACGAACACTGATAACACAAATGAGTTCTATTTAACATTTGACAGTGAAAAAGCTGACGAAGTTCAAGACAATATTTTCTACGGTTTATGTGCAGAGCTTTGTGGACCATCACATGCACTAATGGAGTTTAAAGCTCGTGCGATTCCAAAAGATCAATTCGATGCTTGGATTGCTGATATGCAAGCAGTAACTGAACCAGCAGTAGCACAATCAGCAACTGCACAACAAGGTCAAGAATTATTCAATGAAAGCTGTATTGGTTGTCACGCTGTAACGACTGGTCAATCTTCTTCAGGTCCAAACTTAGCGAACTTCGGTGATCGCAAGCATGTTCTTGGATATTTAGAGAACACGGAAGAGAATGTGAAGAATTGGCTAGCTGATCCTGAAAAATTAAAACCAGGTAACAAAATGACAGATGCTTATCGAGAATTACAACCTGCTGAAATTGATGCAATAACTGAATATTTAATGGGCCTTAAAGTTTCAGATAACTAGGGGTTTTGTTTAAGGGAGGTAAAAACGTGAGTAGCGTAGCTCAGAAAAAGGGTTTCGGCGCTGTTTTATGGGATTACTTAACAACAGTAGACCATAAGAAAATCGCGATTCTTTATCTAGTTGCCGGTGGGTTTTTCTTCATCGTCGGTGGATTAGAAGCGATGTTTATCCGTATCCAATTAGCGGTACCGGATAGCAATTTTATCAGTGCGGGACTTTATAATGAAATTTTAACGATGCATGGAACAACGATGATTTTTCTTGCCGCCATGCCGCTCGTCTTTGCATTTATGAACGCGATCATGCCACTTCAAATCGGTGCGCGTGACGTTGCATTTCCATTTTTAAACTCATTAGGATTTTGGCTGTTCTTCTTTGGAGGAGTATTCTTAAATCTATCTTGGTTCTTAGGTGGAGCACCTGATGCAGGTTGGACTTCTTATGCATCTTTGTCGCTAGCATCTGAAGGACATGGAATTGACTTTTACGTATTAGGTTTACAAATATCTGGTGCGGGTACGTTAATCGGGGGAATTAACTTCCTAGTAACGATTATCAACATGCGTGCTCCTGGTATGACTTACATGCGTATGCCGATGTTTACATGGTCAACATTCGTAACATCTGCATTGATCTTATTTGCTTTCCCTCCATTAACAGTTGGTCTTTTCTTAATGATGTTTGACCGTATGTTTGGAGCAAATTTCTTTGACCCATTAATGGGAGGAAACACGATTATTTGGGAGCATTTATTCTGGATCTTTGGTCACCCAGAAGTTTATATCTTAATTTTACCGGCATTCGGTATTTTCTCTGAAATCTTTGCGATTTTCTCAAGAAAGCGTTTATTCGGTTATTCATCAATGGTTTTTGCAACTGTGTTAATCGGATTCTTAGGTTTCATGGTATGGGCTCACCACATGTTTACAACAGGTATGGGTCCAATTGCAAACGCAATCTTCTCTGTTGCAACAATGGCGATTGCTGTTCCAACCGGTATTAAAATCTTTAACTGGTTATTCACAATGTGGGGCGGAAGTATTAAATTCACAACGCCTATGATGTATGCAGTAGCATTCATTCCTTCATTCACAATGGGTGGAGTAACTGGAGTAATGCTTGCATCTGCTGCGCAAGACTACCAATACCACGATACATATTTCGTAGTCGCTCACTTCCACTATGTAATCGTTGGTGGGGTTGTATTTGCACTATTAGCAGGTACACATCTATATTGGCCAAAAATGTTTGGTACAATGTTAAATGAGAAATTAGGTAAATGGACGTTCTGGTTATTCTTAATCGGTTTCCACTTAACATTCTTTATCCAACACTTCTTAGGACTAATGGGGATGCAACGTCGTATCTTTACGTTCCAAGCTGATCGTGGATTTGAAGTTGGAAACATGATAAGTACAGTCGGGGCCGTATTCATGGCAGTGTCTACAATAATTTTATTAATTAACATTATTATTACTAGCATTAAGAACGAAAAAGTTGGCCCAGATCCTTGGGGAGATGGACGTACGCTAGAATGGTCATTGCCATCACCACCAGAGTTCTACAACTTTAAGCAATTGCCACTTGTTCGTGGTTTAGATGCATTCTGGATTGAAAAGATGGAAGGCAAAAAAGAAATGACACCAGCTGAACCAGTTGGAGATATCCATATGCCGAATAACTCTTTCATTCCGTTTGTCATTTCATTAGGATTGTTCATTGCAGCTTTCGGTGCGATGTATCAATCAGATGAAGGCAACACTTGGGGTATCCCAGTCTTAATCATCGGTATGTTGATTACACTTGGTGCAATGTTCGTTCGTTCAATTAAGGATGATCACGGTTACCATATTCATAAAGAAGACTTAATTGACGAGGACAAAGGGGGTAAGGCGTAATGGCTTCAAATGAAAAAATGACATATGAAAATTGGCCAGCGTCGCCTGAAAAACAAACCCTCGAAGGGAAAAATAAATTTTTAGGCTTTTGGTTCTTCCTTGGTGGAGAAACTGTATTGTTTGCATCGCTGTTTGCAACATACTTAGCGCTAAAGGATAAAGTGCCAAATCAAGAAATGCCATTAGCAAAAGATTTATTCGAAATGCCACTTGTTTTCTTAATGACAATGATCTTACTTACAAGCTCATTAACAAGTGTGTATGCGATGTACCATATGAAGAACTTCAACTTTAAGAAGATGCAGCTTTGGTTAGGAATTACAGTTGCATTAGGTTTAGCATTCCTAGGCTTAGAAATTTATGAGTTCTATCACTATGTTCATCATTTTGGTTTTACTTTTACTAGCAGTGCCTTCGGTAGTGCATTCTATACATTAGTAGGCTTCCACGGGGCCCACGTTGCTTTCGGTTTACTATGGATCATTACACTGATGGTAAGAAACAGGAAGAGAGGATTGGACCTATACACAGCACCTAAGTTCTTTGTAGCCAGCCTTTATTGGCACTTCATTGACGTTGTATGGGTATTCATCTTCACTGTTGTATATTTAATGGGAATGGTGGGATAAACTGATGACAAATGAACAATTAAACTCAGGTAACCCTAAAGTCGACATTGAATATCGCCGTAAGAAAAGTGCAGAGGAAATGAAGTATCAAGTGATTTCATTTGCGATCATGATTTTCTTAACACTTGTTGCTTTCTTAGCAGTTGGGTATGAAGGATTTACATCATCGTTTGCAGTTCCCTTCATCCTTGTGTTAGCTGGTGTTCAAGTAGCATTTCAACTTTATTACTTCATGCATATGAGTCATAAAGGACACGAAGCTCCAGCATTATTCTTATACTCTGGCGTATTCGTTGGATTCATCACATTACTAGCGTTCATGACAATTATTTGGTGGTAATTTGAAAAGCTGAAACGACTGTCTATCAACGTATGGACTATTTTTACCAGATGAAGATTAGTAATAGACAATATTAGGACATTAAAACGGCTGTGCAATCGCACAGCTGTTTTTTTATAAGATGAGTTTTACGATGATGGTCTTTCCTCTTTCCATTGCATGTTGTTATTGCTATTGAAGAATAGTATAATAGCAATGACTCTTCTAGGTGAAAATGGTTTAGAAGAATATTACGCTTAAATGGGGTGGAGATAAGTGCCGCTAGAAATATTTGGATTTCGTGCAATGTGGAGTCCTTACTTTTTTGCTACATTAGTTCTTGTGTTGATTGCCTTCTTCTTAATTACAATCACATATCGAAAGAAATTTTCGAATAGTGAGCCATTAACGATGAAACAAGGTACATATTTTACAATCGGTATTGTGGTATTATACATTATTAAAGGATCGCCATTAGATTTAATGGGGCACTTAATGTTTTATGCACATATGATTCAAATGGCTGTGCTTTATTTGATTATTCCAATCTTTATTATTCGTGGAGTGCCAAATTGGATATGGCGAGCAATGTTAAACAATAAAATACTAGGCTCAACTTTTCGCTTTTTAACAAAGCCAATCATTGCTTTAATTTTATTTAATGGAATGTTCTCTTTTTATCACATTCCACTTATTTTCGATACAATTAAAACGGATATGCTTCTACATTCTATTTATACAGCGGCGCTATTTATCGTATCTATTATTATGTGGTGGCCTTTGATTAACCCACTTCCTGAAGAAAAAAGCTTAAGTGGCTTAAAAAAAATCGGATATATCTTTGCAGACGGAGTTTTATTAACACCAGCATGTGCGTTAATTATCTTTGCTGATACTCCTTTATATGCAACATACTCCGATCCAACCATGTGGATGCAGGCACTTGCCTTATGTGTGCCAGGGACAATGCTTGCAGGTTTAGAATTAAGTGGTCCAGAAATGTTTACTTCAATGTCAATGGTGCATGATCAGCAGCTTGGTGGAGTCATCATGAAAGTCATACAAGAGATTGTATACGGCTTTGTCTTGGCATCGGTATTCTTTGAATGGTATCGCAAGGAACAGGCAGATGGAGAACTCGAGAACCAAAAGCTAATGAATCCACAGCCTATTGAATAAAACAACAACCCCATCATGTAAATGATGGGGTATTTTGTCTGGTTTATCTGTGGAAAATGTCACAATTACATTGTCTAAATATGAACAAATAGAGAACTTTTTCCGAAACGTAGCGATGTCCATTGAAAAATGTGACCTCATCATCTAAAATTATCAATATGTGTCATGAGATTTATTACATAGAATAGAGAGGAAGTAGCATTCATGGAACATTCTTTGCCTTTACTACCTACAATTAGTACGTTTTTTATTGTGCTAAGTGCAATCATGGTTGCAATTGGATGGGTTCAAATTAGCAAACGTAAGTTGGACGCGCATAAATTTTCAATGACATTAGCTGGTATTTTTGCGGTCATCTTTTTTATTATCTATGCAAGCCGAACAATCTTTGTTGGAAATACAGCATTTGGTGGCCCAGATGATATTAAGATTTATTACACAATCTTTTTGATTTTCCATATTACATTGGCGACAATAGGAGCGGTTTTGGGGATTAGTTCTCTATATACTGGCTACAAAAACAAACTAGCTAGACACCGTAAATTAGGCCCGATTTCAAGTGTTGTCTGGTTCTTTACAGCAATTACAGGTGTAGCTGTTTATCTTCTATTATATGTCTTTTACCATGGCGGTGAAACGACGTCAGTCATTAAGGCTATTTTAGGATTATAAGAATGTGTGCACATGAAAGCCCGGAGAGGAGCAATCCTTCCGGGCTTTTCTATATGTTGCTATTAATTAGCAAATACTTCTACTTCTTTTTTTACGTCAGCTAGAATCTTTTCACATTGAGAGACTAATGTTTTTGGAAAACTCTCTCCCTCACCGTATTCAACACCATGTGGGTAATAATGCTTTCCTAATAAAGGTGTCTTAATTTGCATTGTAGCAGAATGCGCTCCAACATCGCCTTCTACTGCATAGGCTAGAATACGTAAGTAAAATACACCATCTTTTAATTCAAACTTTCGATCGTATGTAACTCGCTCATAATCCCATTGCTCAGCACGTATTAGGCCGTGAGAAGTCATTACTTCGTCTAGTCTAGTTAAATCTGCTTTAAATTGTTCTAAACCAGTGTTTTCAAATTTCATTTGAAGTCCCTCCTAAAATCCATACATTGAAAACTGTTCGTATGTATAAAAAAATTGATTTATACAGACTCATCTCAAATTTAATAATAGTTTAAAAAGGAAAAAGTTGCAATGTCTACTAAAGAAAATCCCGAACAATGTTGTTTAAAAGATATGAAACATGTCTCTTAGTTTTCCCTACTTCGAAAAAGAAATGAGATATTTACGACTATTTTTATTTCTAGTTCATATAAATAGTACTAGAATTTTACATTGTCAGAGGAGGGAATACAAATTGAAGTCTTACGGGATAATCATTACTGCATTTATTGTACTGATATTATTAATTATACAAATTGAAAACAAAGAAGAAGAAGAGGTCACAACGAAAGAGGAGCTACTCTCTCATTCTGAGGAGGTAAGTGACAATGAACAAGAATTGGAATCAGAAGAGTTGCCATCGAAAGGTGCTTTTACGTATATTGGACATTCAGCGGATGAGCTATTGCAGTTGTTTGGAGAACCTGTTCGAAGGGATCCATCCTTATATGATTATAATTGGTGGGTGTATCCAATCAGTTACACGGAATATATACAATTTGGACTTATTGATGATGAGGTAGTAACCACTTTTGTTACAGGGAAGGATAGTGATGTTAATCCGTTTTCAATTGGAGAATCACGTGAAAGCATTGAGGAGTCCATCACATTCGAGCAGAGAATGAACGTTCATGTGAGAGGAAGTAATTATCGATTCGAACTGAGTGAAGAAGAACTATTGGTTCGACCGATTATCAAATTAGGAGATGTTTTTGGAATCTTATACTTCGACCAGATGGAGCAAACATTATCTAGTATACGAATTATTACGGGTGATGCTCTTGTAAAAATGAGGCCATATGAAATGGTGTATCGCGGGGAATTGTTGGAACCAAAGAAAAGAACGCTTGAAGAAGAAAAGGAAGTAGAATTAGGAAAGCAAAAGCAAATCTTTGACCTTACAAATATAATTAGAGTTCGACATGATCTTGAACCATTAAAATGGGATGAAGAAACTTCGAATATTGCTTATTCACATAGCAAAGAAATGTATGACACGAATCAATTTTCACATGTTTCAGAGCAACAAGGGGAACTTGCAGATCGATTAACAAATGAAGGCATATTATATTTATCTGCGGGTGAAAACATAGCTGCAAACTATATAGATGCACCTGCAGTTGTCGAAGGATGGTTAAACAGTGAAAGTCATAGAGAAAGTCTTTTGCATGATGGATTCACTCATCTTGGTGTGGGAGTATATAAAAGGCATTATACTCAAAACTTTATTGAGAAATGGGAAGATGTGCACTAAGCTATGCGTGGAGTATTATAGCCACGCATAGTGGCTTTAGTCTAGTTTGTGGGCACATATTCTACTCTACTAATTTGAAAATACTCATGAATCCAGTTTCCGTAAAGTCGAGCTTGATCACCAATTTTCACATTTAACTTATTGTCATCATATGGATGCTTAACTATCTTTTTTGCCACATGTACAGTGTAAGATTCTTTAATATGTATTTCGATTACGTACACATACAACCCATAGTGAAAATGTTCTTTTGTTTCGGATAAATATGTAATTGTCCCATCAATGAAGGAGTCTTCTTTTACATTGTTAAGGGATTCCCATTGTTGTTTGTACTTTTTACGCTCTCTCAAAGTAATGATAAAGAAATAAATGCAAATGATGGGTATGACGATCGCCGTTACCATTTTCTACACAGCCCCCTTTACTACATAATTAGACGAGAAGCTTTACTTGTATCGTATCATTCTTAAAGAAAAAAATGAATAGCGGTATGCTGTAGAACAATCACCCATTTCGTTTGGATTACATATTGTATACTAGGCATTTGTAATGAGCGGGGTGAGAAAAGTGAGTAAGAAGAAGCTGCATCCTTCAATTATACAGTTTAAACAGTTCGTTAAAGAACATCCTCAAGTACTCGATGAAGTGAAGGATGGAAGGCGGACACTTCAAGAAATATATGAGGAATGGTACTTGTTAGGTGATGAAGATACAAGGTGGAAGAAGGACCGTGTCACAGGGGAGAACGCTAGTGATACAACTTTAGATGATGGCCAGCCCGAATGGATGAAAACAGTGTTAAACTCTGTAAAAAACGTCGATGTTCAACAAATGCAAGGCTATGTGAGTAATTTAAGTCAGGCGCTAGGCGCAATTCAAGGAGTATTAGGCAGCTTTACTGGAAGCACTGTTGGAGGTGCGGCTACTGCAAAGAAAGCAGAGTCCAAACCAAATCCGTTTGGGTTTAGAAAGGATTAGGTGTGAAGATGAGAAGAGAGGTTCGCGAGTATATCGAACAAAATGCTGAATTGAAAAAATTCATTAGAGAGCAGCCCTCATGGTATCGTATTCTAACTAGAAACCCAATGGACCTTAATAAATTTGAAATTGCTTCCCTGCACTTTCATAAAAAAACAATCCCAGATCATGTTCAAAAGTTCTCAAATGGTGTCCAAGTTGCTTCTTTAATGATGGGTATGTTTCAAGCGATGAATCAAAAGTAGTTCTGGGCACATAATGCCAACAATGCCACATAAAGTGGTGTTGTTGGTAATCTACTGTTTGAAGAGTACAGATAAACTTGTTCTTCGATTATTTCATAGTGAATAGGTAAACACTATCCTCAAAAGATATAGAGGATGTGTTTCTCATGAATAAACGTGCTTCTTTATTAATTGTCTTATTGCTATCGTTTTGTTTAGTAGGATGTACGAAGGAAATACCGGTTCCTGAGTCAGAAGTAAAGGTCGAGCAGGTTTCACTTGGACAAGTAGAAGAAAGTGCACTTGCCAGTGTCATGCAGCTTAAACAGAATGAAGAGGATCCATTTTATACAAATTATCAATTGAAAGGGAACGATGTTTTAATCGAATGTGTAGTGCCTCAGTATAGCTTTAGAAAAGAAAAAGGAGGTGCGAAGATTCACGTATATGTGAATGGAAAAAAAGTAGAAGAGGTGTCCACAGCTGCCTTTGTGTTGAAAAATATGCCAACAGGTGTACATACGATTCGCTTAGATGTTGTGCAACCTAAAAAGGAAAAGCTTACAAAACATGTAACCGTACAAGTCTCTTAGTAAGTTTTCTTAGTTAGTTGAACTCTTTTGAAATCAAGAGTTTCATGATAAAATGAAAAAACGGAGGTGAGCCAATAAATGCTTGCTACTTTTGAAAGGGTACAAATATTAGATTTAGCGGATGAAATTTCAGCAATGATTGTAGATTCGACTGATGCAAAGCATTACAAAGAATGCTTAGTGAAGCTGCAAACAAATATAGATACTCAAAGAAAAATCCGCAATTTTGTTGAGATGAAAGAGCGGTATGAGGAAGTTCAGCGCTTCGGTAAATACCACCCTGATTATAAACATGTTATGACATCAATACGACAATATAAGAGAGAAATGGACATGGATGAGCATGTTGCTCAGTTTCGTAAAGCAGAAAATCAACTACAAGATCTTCTAGATGAAGTAAGTGTCCTCATTGGGCATTCTGTTTCAGATTATATAAAGGTACCAACTGGGAATTTGTTTTTCTCAAGTTGTTCTGGAGGTTGTGGTTCAGGTGGGGGCTGCAGTTGTTCAGCATAATTGAAATCGGCATGACTTTAGTCATGCCGCTCTCTTTTTCTGAATAAAATTAAAAAAGTGGGAAAAACCTAGATTGCCTCGTTATTGCGATTATGCTAGACTAATTAAAAGATTGTACGTTTGTGAGGTAGATATATGATTGGGCAAAGACAGGGAATAATTGTCTGGCTTTATACGTTAAAACAAGCCAAAATGTTAAGAAGATTCGGAAATGTACATTACGTCTCCAAAAAACTAAAGTATGTCGTCGTTTATTGTGACATGAATGATGTAGAGTCGATTATGGATAAACTCAATTCTTTTTCCTTCGTTAAAAAAGTTGAGCCTTCCTACAAGCCATTTTTAAAAATGGAGTTTGAAAACTCATTGCCAGATAAGGCAAAAGAGTACGATTATAAAATGGGGATTTAAGCCAACAATTAGGAATTTTATAGACAAAGTCGAAATTCGACTTTGTCTATTTGTTTATAAGAATAAGTATTAATGCAAAGGCGGAAGATAGTGATTTAAACGAAGAATGCCGATTAAGTATTGATAATAAAGGTCTTTATCAGCAAATATTGTCGAAGGTTTAACCGAAATCTCAATAATTGGGTGATTCAATTCCTTCGCAATTTTTTCAAACAGTCCATATCTTTTATTTGAACCGTCTTGCATATATGGAATGCCTTCTCTACAAATATAGATTGGTAGGAAATTGCCTTCCTCTGCATTTTGCAATATGATTGCAAGCGACATTTTATCCTGATTATTTATCGTTGTTTTTAAGACGAGCATGAATTTGATTCGATCTTCATTACGCTTTGCTACTTCCATTAATTCATATAGGTCAGAGTAACCTTCACCAAGTTCAATGAAACGTTGTATCATCAGTATACCTCCTTATGAAAAACTACCTACATACTGTATCATTTTCAAATAGAAAAGAGAAGAGAAGGTTTTGCTACTTTTAACAGAAATTCTACAAATTTTGATTTATTTTTGCAATTTATATGTGCAGGACATCCCACTTTTTGTTATTGTTAATATAATAGGACAATAAAGGGGATTTACTATGTGGAGAGTATTTTGTCTCATATTTATTTCGCTCAGTACTTCTATAGCAGGAATGTTATTATGGCAATGGAATGCATATTCTGAGCACAATGACCCGGAAAACTATGAGGTTCAACAAGTAGAACAGATTGTCTCAATTGATGCCTTCAAAAATGAACTACATATTCAACAAACAATATCAGGATTACATATAGATCAACAAAATGAAATTATTGTCCCTGAAATGATTGATAGTTGGACATGCATAACCGACGAAGGGGAGCCATGTTTAGAAGAAGGAAAAACAACCATTTCTCAAGTCGAAAACATCACCTTTCAATATAGCATTCCTTTCACTCGAGAATCAAAACCAGCTTCATTAGCGGATTGGAAAATTGAAATAGCAGATGTTCAAACGTCTAAAATGGAAATAGGAGTGACTGAACATGTGTTTCGTGATAGTGGATGGGCTACCTCTTTACCAGCTAAGGGTAACGTACAGAAGGAGTTTATTGATTATTATTTGTTTGAGGGGAAAAGCAAGGAAGCGAGTCTTTACTGGCAACCAGCGCCATTGCATTTTGTGAAAGCAAAAGGAAATATTGGGATTTACAGTGAAAAGCAGCAAGATCTTACCTTACCTTCAATTCATGAGTTAAATGACTTTCCTTATACAACTGTAGTTGTAACAAACTATAAGAGTGGAAAGATCGGAAATGATTTATTTGTTGTGAATGAAAAATCACTAGATGAGATTGAACAGTTTTTAATACGTCAGTACTATTATAATAAATTTGACCATCTTTCTTTAGAGGGGGATTGGTTAACAGATTTATTTACATCTTTTGCTCTTAAGGAGAAACCAACAGATCCAAAGGCAGTTGCGGTTTATAGCGAGTTAGAAACAGAGCTAACTGAAGAGGAAATGACTTTATTCTTTAACACATTTAAACAAGAGTCTGGAAAATATAATCTTGCTAAGCTAGATCAATCTCTTACAAATATTAAAGGATTAAGGACATCATTTTTTGCCTTGAATGGTCAATCAGATGGGAATGTTCCGCTTTTTTATTATGATGATCGCCAACTTTCTTTTAATGATGAAACAATTGAAAATATAGACCTTGTTTATGATAATGCAAATAGCCGTTTGTTTCCCTTTGTAGAGACGATGAAAATGTTAGGGTACAGTGTTGAAGTTATTGGCGAGGAATCGATTTTCTTAGAGAAAGGATCAAATTCTTATCGTTTTTACTTCAATCAAACGTATTTCGTTTACAATGAAGAATACTATGGCTTGTTACAGAAGCCGTTGCAAACATTAAACAGCACGTATTATATTGAAAAGCAATGGTTGCAATCGATCTTTAATATTCTCATTGAAGAGGATGAAACATCGGTTCAAATCTACAGCATTTTTTAATCCATTGACTTTTTACACGAATAAAAAAAAGAAAACCCTGCAGTCAAACTGCAGGGTCCTTCTATATCCATCCTTGGATAGAAGGCAAAGGGAGAGGAGAAACCGGAGGAAGAACTTATGGGGAAACGTAAGTCTTCTCCGCGGTTGGCAACAACATCTTCGCTTAGATGCTGTTAATTACATTATTTCCAAGAACAATTGCCTTATACACGTCTTGTTTAATTTAATTAGAAATAAATGACAGTATTTATTTGTGATTGCGCTTTCAAAAAGAGAGTGGTGTATGTCTTGGAAATATGATAGGATATTGGGGAAAAATGAAAAAATCGTGGTGATTATAAAATGCGGATTGTTTCAGGTATACATAAAGGAAAATCATTAAAAGCTGTTCCTGGTACTTCTACAAGACCAACGACAGACAAAGTAAAAGAATCGATCTTTAATATGGTTGGACCATATTTTAATGGGGGTATTTGTCTAGACTTGTTCGCAGGCAGTGGAGGATTAGCAATCGAGGCATTGAGCCGAGGTATCGAACAGGCCATTTTGGTCGATCGTGATCGCTATGCCATTCAAACCATTCATGAAAATGTAGAATCATGTGGTTTAGATTCAGTTGTAGAGATTTATCGGAACGACGCTGAGAGAGCACTAAAAGCTATTGTTAAAAGAGAATTAATCTTTGACTTGATTTTTCTTGACCCTCCGTATAAAAAACAACAACTCATCAGGTTGTTAGAAAAAATACAGGAATCAGCTTTACTAAAAGATGAAGGGATAATTGTTTGCGAACATGGTTCAGAGGTGTCCTTGCCAGATGAAGTAGGAAATCTGCAACGTTCACGCAATGAAAAATATGGGATGACGACAATCTCTATCTATAAAAAAGTGCAATGATTCAGATGACACATCGTTCAAGATAGCAAGGGGGATGCATTGGGAATGAGTAGGATAGCTGTTTGCCCAGGGAGTTTTGATCCAATTACATTTGGACATTTAGACATTATTAAAAGGGGTGCAAAGGTTTTTGATGAATTATATGTTGTAGTATTAAATAATTCATCTAAGAATCCATTGTTTAATTCAGACGAAAGAATTGAATTAATAAAAGAAGTAACAAAGGATATACCAAATGTAAAGGTTGATAGCTTCCAAGGTCTGTTAATGGATTATGCGAAAAGTGTGAATGCACATGCGATTATTCGGGGGTTACGTGCAGTATCAGATTTTGAATATGAAATGCAAATAACATCTATGAATCGTGTATTAAATGATGAAATTGAAACTTTTTTCGTAATGACGAATAACCAATATTCGTTTTTAAGTTCAAGTATTGTGAAGGAAGTTGCAAAATACAATGCAGATGTTTCAGAACTCGTCCCGAAAGTAGTAGAAGAAGCGTTAATCAAAAAATTCAAGAAAAAATAACTTTTTATAATAATATTCCTAAAAAAAGATCAAGTGTGCAGAAACGATGCATCCTTGATCTTTTCTTTTTTTAGTTTCTATTTAGAATGATTTAATCTTCTGAAGAGGATGATACTATACAGGCATAATGCAGAAATTGTGATGATTGGACCGAATTTAACCATATACATAAACCAAGTTGTCATCCCATCTCCAAAGACAGGTACATGTGAGGGTTCATTTTTGGTTGCGATTCTTTCATAAACAGGCTTCCATAAAATGAACGTATAAATGGCTGCAAACATACAATGTAGTATTCTAGCAAAAAAGTATGGTTTAAAGCGAATATCTGTTTGTGCTAAAATGCTTGCAACTTGTGCCTGTACACTAAAGCCACTAAATGCTAGAATCATGCTTACAAAAATAGCTTGTATCATTAAACTAGAATGTTCAACTTGGCTTGTCATTTGGCTACCAAGTGTAATTTCGAACAAGCCTGAGATAAATGGAAGACTGATTTCTTTTGATACTTGGAAAAATGGAAGGAAAATTTCAATTATTTTAGCAATAATTACTGTAATTCCGATGTGAAACAAAAGTTTGTTTAAGACGGAGAATAAGATAATAAATCCACCGATCATTAATAATGTTTGAATGGATGAAGTTACTGCATCACCTAAGAGCTTTCCAATCGGGCGGTTGTCCTTAAGCCTTGTTTCATGTAATGCACGAAACGCAATTTTTAACGTACTCTTTTTATCAGCAGTTTGCTTTTGAATGGGGTTGTTTTTTCCGTAGAATCGCATGCATAACCCAACAGAAATATTCCCTAAATAATGAGCAAGAGCTAAAATAATGCCTAATTTCGCATTATCAAAAAAGCCTACAGCTACTGCTCCAAAAATGAAAAGAGGGTTGGAGCTATTTGTAAAAGAAACAAGTCTTTCCGCTTCTACTCTTGTTAATTGTCCTTCTTGACGTAGCCGCGTTGTTAACTTTGCTCCAGAAGGAAACCCAGATGCCATTCCCATTGCCATAACAAACCCACCAACTCCAGGAACTTTAAACAAAGGTCTCATTAATGGTTCTAATAAAACACCAATGAAGCGAACGACACCAAAGCCAATCAACATCTCTGAAATGATAAAGAATGGAAGTAAAGATGGAAAAACAATTTCCCACCACATATTTAATCCTCTTATTGAAGCATTCACACTTTCTTGTGGAAACGATATTAGTGAGAGTGCCATAAGAGTGACGGAAGATGCTAAAACAATTGTTTTTAGCTTTGAGCGGAACAAATATGTTGCCTCCCTTACTATGTAACTTACTATACAGTAGAATTTAAGAAGTGTTAAAATAATGTTATTATTTCCAAGCTATGATTCATTGCATTACATGGCATGTCCTCATATTAATCAATATACTCATCCATTTAGGAAATAGACCATGTTCTTATAAGCCATTTATTTTAATCAAAGGAGGTGAAATCTCTTGAATCGTCCGAAAATAGGTCTTGCCCTTGGCTCGGGAGGAGCAAGAGGTTTTGCACACCTTGGTGTCATTAAAGTTTTACGTGATGAAGGCATTCCAATTGATTATATTGCTGGCAGCAGCATGGGCGCGATGGTAGCAACCTTCTATGGGGCTGGTCAAGATATCGATCGATTATATAAGTTAACGACATTTTTCAGGAGAAAGTACTATCTTGACTTTACTGTACCAAAGATGGGGTTTATTTCTGGTAAGAAAGTAAAGGAATTAATACGAGTATTTACTCATGGGAAAAATATTGAAGATTTAGATATCCCGGTTCGAGTTGTAGCTACTGACTTAAAAGCCGGAGAAAAGGTAATCTTTGATAAAGGCCCGATTGCAGAGGCTGTCAGAGCGAGTATCTCGATCCCAGGAATCTTTGTGCCGGAAAAGATTGAAGGTCGTTTGCTTGTCGATGGAGGAGTAATTGATCGCGTGCCGGTGTCAGTCGTAAAAGATATGGGTGCTGATATTGTCATTGCTGTGGATGTGTCGCAAGTAAAACAAAATGCAGAAATCAATTCGATTTATGATGTCATCATGCAAAGTTTGGACATTTTACAAATGGAACTTGTTTCGAATCGTGAAATTGCCTCAGATGTCATGATAAAACCGAATGTGGAGATGTATAGCTCAAAGGCATTCACTAATATTGATGAAATCATTCAAGTTGGGGAAAAAATAACAAAGGATCATATAAAAGAAATTAAATCCTGTATCATTAAGTGGGGGGAGAAGAAGAAATGAAAAAAAGAAAGCTATTATCAAGGTCAATCGTCATTATCGCCATATTGATGATGGTTGGTTCAATATATAAGCTGCCATATTATGTTTCTAAGCCTGGTATGGCACAGGAGCTTGCTCCAATTGTTTCAGTTGATAATGGATATGATGAAGAAGGAAGTTTCATGCTCACAACGGTTCGAATGGGAAGAGCGAATATCTATACATATTTGTCTACAAAACTGCGGAACTACCATGAACTACATGAGCTGAATGAGGTGCGTAGAGAAGATGAATCCGAAGAGGAATATCAAGTACGGCAGTTATATTTAATGGATTCATCAAAAACAGCAGCAATTGAAGTTGCTTATAAACATGCAGGTTTTCCAGTAGATTATGATTATAAAGGTGTATACGTGCTGAACGTGATGGAGGGTATGCCTGCTGATGGCGTTCTTCTACCTGGAGATCGGATAACAAATGTAAACGGGAAGCCCTTTGAGTCTTCTGAACAATTTATTGAGCTTGTGTCATCTAAGCAAGAAAATGAAGAGATTTCTTTAACCATTGTTAGGAAAGAACGCATAATGGAAGAGACGCTTACACTTATAACGATTCCAGCAACGAACAAGCCAGGTGTAGGAATTTCATTAGTCAATGATAAAGAGGTCATTGTAGAACCAAAGGTAACAGTTGAAACAGAACGAATTGGTGGACCTTCTGCTGGGTTTATGTTCTCCTTAGAAATATATAATCAATTAACAGAAGAAGACATTACAAGAGGCTATGACATCGCTGGAACAGGGACGATTTCCTCTGAGGGTGTTGTCGGTCGCATAGGTGGTGTGGAGCAAAAGATCGTAGCTGCACATAATTCTAATGCTGATTATTTCTTTGCACCAAATGAAGGCAATCGAGAAGATTCCAATTATCAAGCAGCAGTGAAGGTTGCTGAGGATATTGGAACAGATATGATCATAGTGCCGATTGAAACATTTGAAGATGCCATCCAATTTTTAATGAATTTAGAACCGAAATCATAAGTGAAAAGATGAGGCTACCTGAAGTAATGAGATTGTATTCAAAGTCGATTACCGGCTTTGGCTACATGTTTTTAAAGAGGAATTATTAATAATAAGCGAAGGCCTAAAGAATGCCTTGAAAACGCTTGTCAAACTAAGCGAGCAGTCAAATGAAGAGCAGAAAAGAACACAAGGTTCATGAGAGGACTTTGGTGCTAAACAACGACGTATGCCTGCGTTTATTGTTAACAGTCTGAGGACTGCAGCTTACCTGCAGTCTTTTTTTATAAGATAAGAAAGTAAAATTTCGAAATGAAAAGATGAAGTTTCACTTTCTTGAAGTTTTACTTAATTATTCAGTGACTAGCTTCAAGCACCATCGGTTCTTTTGGTCCAGGTAAAGCCCGCAAGATAAAGTGTTTTCTTGCGGGCTTTGAATTATAGATGAGGCCATTGGACATTGATCATACAAACAGCGCCACACGCGTTATTGTTAGCTTGCATGTAGGTTGGGGCGTTACGCTTTGCTTACTTTATTCGATTTTAGTTTTTGGGATGATTTTTGGGAATTGATCAAAGTCTTCTCTCAAAAGTATGCGTTGGCTTGTAGCAACAGCAGGTAGTGCATAGACTCGACCAGCTTTTAAATCGGTATATAACAGTTCGTGTAATGTGTTTGAGACCCGTGAGATAACAGGGAGCGCGAAATCTTTTTTATGCTGATTTAAATAGATTCTACCCTCATTGGTCATGCTGAGCAATCGTAAATAACGAGTTTGGAGAGTGCTTTTTTGCATTTCTTCTTTAGTGGTATTTGTAAGAATATGTACTAAAATGCGCTGTAACCGTGTCCAAGTATAGCGTTTCGTTTTTACTTTTTTCATTAAATCCTCAAATGAGCTTGCAGATAGGGCGGCATCAAATATACGATGTTCAATCCCTTCTTCAACCTCGTAAATCCCCTGAAGTTCTTTGAGGCTAGACTGAAGGATTCGATATTTAAGGTACGGCCAATAGTTTTCCCATTGATGGAACAAACCAAATTTTTCTTTGTATTGAACGAGCAATTCAAACGTGGACAATGGCACATATTTTTGAATATCTTTTAACAGACCATCTACAGAGAATAATGCTTTACGAATGCCTGTTGCGCTTGCAATAGCTGTATCATTGAAATGTTCATCATGGTACTCAGCATGAATTCGTTTAATTGTCACAGGCTGAATCATTGCATTTTGATTTTCGACGGCTTTCATGTATTGAAGTCCAAGAATATTATTTGGCATGGATAAATTTACAAAGTCATCATTCGGATCTAGTTCTTTAAAAGCCAATGAATTGGCTTTTGGATAACTATGCCCATTGCTTAAAAATTCTTTGACTAATTGTTGGTAGTGATCATTTTGTTGCTGCATCAGGAGAAGTGTCCTTCTGAAATCATCGGCGTTTCCAGATTCACTCCCGAAGCAAAAAGAATCACATCCTACTGCCTCTAAGATCGAAATGGCTCCATCTGCAAAGATTTCAGCGTGCTGTGTAGCAAAAGCATAAGGTAATTCAAAAACTAGGTCAGCCCCCCCGTGAATGGCCATTTCTGCCCTTGTCCATTTGGATACGAGAGCAGGTTCTCCCCTTTGAAGGAAATTCCCACTCATGACAGCAATCACTAGGTCAGCTTGAGTGCTTTCTTTTGCTTTTTTTATATGGTAGGCATGTCCGTTGTGAAATGGATTGTATTCAACAACAACTCCAACTGCTTTCATCTACAAAAACTCCTTTGCTTGAAAGGCATATTTGCTTTCGGTTTCTTTCATAAAAAATAACATTTTTAGTGTTTCTTTAAAAGTATTTTTATGAATCTGTATTTAATCTAACAATCACCATTTGCAAATGATGGTCATCTTATGATAAAAAGGATATATTGAAAAAAGACAAAGACAAAATGAAAGCCTTCATTCAACCTTAAATGGAAGTGTTTTATATGTTTGATTGCTCCCAGATAAGTGTAAAGAAAAAATATTGACAAATAATGATATGAAAGCTATAATTACCTTTGTTGCCTTGAGGTGATTCGTATGAAATGGACTTTAAGTCAGTTACAAAAAAGTCGAAACAAAGAATTTCTAATTGATGAAGTAGTGAATGTAGACGAACTCGTAAAGAATGAATCTGACATTAGAGGCGCTTCACCAATGCATATAACAGGGAGAGCTGATATTGAATCAGCTAGTGTGACCTTTCATTTACATATAAAGGGTCATCTTGTACTTCCGTGTGCTCGAACATTAGTTGATGTGAATTATCCAATCGACGTTGAGACCATTGAAACCTTCTTGTTAAATGCCCACGGTATCGATACCGAGGAGGAAATTCATCAAATAAAGGGCGAAGTGATTGATTTAATGCCAGTCCTTCAAGAAATTCTAATTCTTGAAGTACCTATCCAAGTGTTCAGTGAAGAACATACAGAAGAAGGAGCTCCTCAATCAGGTAAAGATTGGGAAGTTATTCAAGAGCAGGACAAGAAGGAGAGCATCGATCCTCGTCTGGCAGGACTAGCGAATTTTTTTGATCAAAAAGATTCTTCTTCCTGAAATGGAAGATAGGAAAAAACAAGAAGCATTTGAAGAATCCAGCGAAAACTGGCCTTCATAACTTTCTTAATTCTCTTTAAGGAGGTGGGAAGAATGGCTGTACCTTTTAGAAGAACATCTAAAACTGCAAAAAGAAAACGTCGTACCCATTTTAAATTACAGGTTCCTGGTATGGTAGAATGCCCAAACTGTGGTGACATGAAACTTGCTCACCGCGTGTGCAAAGCTTGCGGAACTTACAAAGGAAAAGAAGTTGTTAGCAACTAATCTTTCTTAAGTGAAAGCACAAGATCTTTTGATCTTGTGCTTTTTTCGTTGTCTAAAAATGTATATTCCTTCGAATAGTAGTCTGTGTAAAATGAATTTGATGGTAAGTTCATACAGACTTAATAGTATGTCTAGTCTGTCTTATCATGAACGATGTGTTTTACGTTAGGTCTACAATTAACTTTCCTAATTTGACTACCGTTAAAGGTATTCTAAGAATATTCCCGTTTTAACCCTCCTGAAATACATGTAGACAAAGTTTGCAATCTCCGAAAGCTACCTATCAATTTTTATTTTAGATATAATATGTAGTAACTTGAAGTGAAGAGAGGAAATTCAATGACGAAAGCGTATCAGATTGAGTTATTACAAAATGGACTCTTATTATTTTCGATTACTAGAGCAGAGAAACGAAATGCGATTAATTATGAGGTGATGGAAGGGCTTGAGCAGTTAATAAAGTTAGCTGAACAGCGTGATGTGAAAGTGGTAGCGATTATAGGTGAAGGCGACAAGGCTTTTTGTTCAGGTGGTGACCTTTCAGTATTCCATGCACTAAGGACAGAGGAAGAAGCTTATCCCATGTTAAAAAGAATGTCAGATGTACTATGTAAATTATTATTCTTGCCCAAACCTACTGTAGCAATACTAAATGGACACGCTGTTGGTGGCGGGTGTGAAATAGCAACAGCTTGTGACTTTAGAATTGCTAGACAAGGTATAAAAGCTGGCTTTATTCAAGGTTCACTTGCAATAACAACAGGCTGGGGTGGCGGTACAATGCTACTTGAGAAGCTTGATACGGCCAATGCGCTTCAGATGCTGATGAATGCAAAAGTGTATTCTATATCAGAATTAAAAGCATTTGGATTTATCCATTCAACCTTTAACAATGATCCGATTCAATCATGCACCGACTTTCTAAACGATTTACTTAATGTGGAGACATCTGTATTGTGTGCGTATAAAAAAGTCCAGTTGGCTAAATGGAACCGTGTAGAAATTGAGAGCCGGATCGAGCAAGAAGTAAAAGAATGTGCAATGCTTTGGGCAGATGATGCTCATCACCAAAAAGTTAACAATTTCCTGAAAAAATAACCCTTTATTTCCGTCCGAATAAACTCAAATAATATCAGTCTATCTTTTCCTCTATCAGCATATGATTAAAGAAAAACAGTAGGAGGGATTTGAATGATGTCAACGAGACAGGATGCATGGTCGCAGGATGAAGATTTGCTTCTAGCTGAAGTTGTCCTTCGTCATATTCGTGAAGGGGGGACACAGTTGTTAGCATTTGATGAAGTTGGAAAACAATTGACTCGAACAGCAGCAGCATGTGGATTTCGTTGGAATTCTTATGTAAGGAAGCAATATAAGTCCGGAATTGAATTAGCAAAGAAACAGAGAAAAGAGTTGAAGAAAAAATCATTTGTCGAGTTAAAGGATGAAAATCATGTCTGTTTTCCTTCAACCACAGCGAATGAACCTTCTAAGCAAGTAGAAGAATTAGTAAGCTATGAAACAATCATTAAAACAGTTAAAAGCTTATATGAAAAAGTTGCGAATCAAGTAGAAAACGAAGATCAAGTAAACGCGTATCAAAACCGCATTCAAGAACTTGAACAAAGTAATCGTACGTTAACAAATGAGATGAAGAATATGCAAAAAGAATTACAGCAAGTAGAACAGGATTACTCAGCACTTGTAGATTTAATGGAGAGAGCTAGAAAAATGGTCACTGTTAAAGAAGAAGATAGAAAAAAGGTAAGAATCTAGAGCTTTTCCGCATCTTGTACATGTTCAAGAATTAATAAAGGATCATTTTCTTGAATAAAAGAGAAAATGATCCTTTTGTGTTTGTGTTTAGTTTTTTGCCTCTTTGACCCCTTTAGGAGACCAAATTAAAGGATTTTCACCTAAGTCTCTTTCCATATCGTATTGAACGGAAGTGAAGCCCATCTTTTCCCAAAAACCTTTAGATTTTACTCGAGGGTTTGTTTTAATAGGAAGCCCATATTCTTTTGCATAGTCTACTAAAGCTTTTCCATACCCTTTTCCTTGATAATCACCTAGTACTTCAAGCTTCCAAACTTCTAAGTAGTTTTGTTGAGGATCAAAGTAGAGATCAAACTTGGCATCTCTTTGGTAGAGGCTCATCCTAGCGACAAGTTTATCCCCGAAATAGAGCCCATAGAAAGGTGATTCACTGTCATTTTCAATAATATTCGCTTCTAAATCTTCAAGCATCGATAATTCTTGGAGTCCGTACTCTTTAAATTTTTTAAATTCCTCTAATGTTTTATAATTTACTTTTAATTTTTCTACCTTGTAAGCCATTGCGTAAACTCCCCCTTCAGTTGTGAATGATCTTATATGAATGAATAGTATCTGTTCTCATTATATAGCAATTTAATAAAAAATTCTGCAATTTTACTCTTTTCAATTCTAAATCTTCCAATTAGCCGCAAAAGAAAAAGCCTTTTCAATAGAAGAGAAAGCGTTTACAATAAAAAAGAAGGAATATACAGAAGATTGCAGAAATAAATAATATTGCGCCAAAACTACATCATTGGTCAATTAAACGAAAGGGGTTTCTATGTGAAGAAGATTCTTATTGCAAATCGAGGAGAAATAGCCCTTCGAATTATGAAAACATGTGAAAGGCTAGGAATTGAAACAGTAGCAATTTATTCGGATGCAGATGAACAAATGCCTTTTGTAAAGCAAGCTACTTACTCGCATCGTGTAGGAGAGCCGCAAGTAAATAAGTCTTATTTAAATACCGATGAAATTTTAGCTGTAGCGAAAGCTGAAAAAGTAGATGCGATCCATCCCGGGTATGGCTTTTTATCAGAGAATACAGCTTTTGCTAAAAAAATTGCAGAAGAGGGGATCAAGTTTATTGGTCCAAAACCAAGAACAATTGAAATGATGGGAGATAAGATTGTTTCAAGAAAAACAATGGTTGAAGCGAATGTACCAGTCGTCCCTGGAACAGATGGGATTAAGACGATTGACGAAGCCATTCTGTATGCCAATGAGATTGGTTTTCCGGTTATGCTTAAGGCGAGTGGTGGTGGTGGAGGAATTGGAATGGTGCGCTGTGAAGATGAGCAAGCGCTCACTAAGTCTTTTGATTCCATCAAAACAAGAGCAAAAGCATATTTCGGGTCAGATGAATTGTTTATTGAAAAGTTCATAGATGAGGCAAGGCATATTGAGGTTCAAATATTCGGAGATTCTCATGGCCAAATTGTTCATCTTTTTGAAAGAAATTGCTCAATTCAAAGGAGAAATCAGAAAGTTGTTGAGGAAGCTCCTTCTCCAATTCTTTCAAATGAAACAAGGGAAAAAATGTTTGAAATGGCGATTGCTGCAGCAAAAGCGGTGCAGTATGAAAATGCAGGAACCATTGAATTTATTGTCGATAAAAATGAGCAATTTTACTTTTTAGAAATGAACACTCGCCTGCAAGTGGAGCATCCAATTACTGAAGAGATTACAGGGCTCGATTTAGTTGAATGGCAAATAAAAGTGGCTAGAGGTGAAGAACTACCTTTAACACAGGAGCAGTTAACCTATAATGGGCATGCGATTGAATTTCGATTATATGCAGAAGATCCTATTAATTTTCTTCCATCACCCGGGAAAATTGAACTTTTAGAATGGCCACAGTTTGAAGATGTTCGGGTTGATTATGGCTATGAACAAGGAGGGGTTGTTTCTCCTTTTTACGATCCGATGGTTGCGAAAATCATTGTATCCGGAACGACTCGTTTGGATGCGATTGAGAAAGCAACAGATTTCTTTGATCAGTTTAAAGTTACAGGAATTAAAACCAATGCACCATTATTTGCAAATATCTTGAGCGAGCCATCCTTTAAAAAAGGCTTATATACAACTACTTATTTGAATCAATTACCTATTAAACAATAATCTAGGGGGAAAGAACGATGAAACAAGTAAATTCAGCTATGGCAGGAACAGTCTTTAATGTATTAGTGAATGAAGGAGAAGAGGTACAGGTTGGACAAACGGTTTTTGTCCTTGAATCAATGAAAATGGAAATTCCGGTAGAATCCACTGCAGCTGGTAAAGTGGTAAACGTAAAATTTGCTGTTGGCGATTTTGTCAATGAAGGAGACGTACTATTGGAATTAGAATAAAGCAGAACAAAGGGGGAACGAATATGACAACTGTTCAACAAGCATCAGAATTGTTAAAACAGCGAATCGAAAAAATTGAATCGGGTGGACAACCCAAATACCATGCAAAGCTTAATGAGCAAAATAAATTATTTGTTAGGAAAAGGTTAGAGCTCCTTTTTGATGAAGGCAAATACGAGGAGGACGGTAAGTTTGCGAATTGTATGGCGGATGACCTTCCTGCTGATGGAGTTGTAACAGCAATTGGGAAAGTTGGTGGACAAACGGTTTGTGTAATGGCAAATGATTCTACGATTAAAGCGGGCTCATGGGGGGCTCGAACTGTAGAGAAAATCATTCGTATACAAGAAACTGCTGAAAAATTAAAAGTGCCACTTTTATACTTAGTCGACTCAGCTGGAGCCAGAATCACCGATCAAATTGACATGTTTCCTAACCGTAGGGGAGCAGGAAGGATTTTTTATAACCAAGTGAAACTTTCTGGTGTGATACCACAAATCTGCTTATTATTTGGACCGTCGGCAGCTGGTGGAGCGTACATTCCTGCATTTTGTGACATTGTAATTATGGTCGATCAAAATGCATCAATGTATTTAGGCTCTCCAAGAATGGCAGAGAAGGTGATTGGAGAAAAAGTAACGTTGGAAGAAATGGGCGGCGCACATATGCATTGCAGTGTTAGTGGCTGTGGGGATGTTTTAGTCTACAATGAAGAAGATGCAATTGAATCTGCTAAAAGCTATTTATCGTATTTTCCTGCCAACTTTACTGTTAAGCCAGCGGCGTTCGAAGCGATTGAACCAAAGGTTGGGCGTTCTTTAGAAGAAATCATTCCTGTCCATCAGAATGCACCATTCGATATGTACGAAGCAATTGATCAGCTTATTGATAAAGGTTCATTCTATGAGGTTAAAAAGCTATTTGCTCCGGAGCTTGTTACAGGATTTGCGAGAATGGGTGGGAAGGTTGTCGGAATCATTGCAAACCAGCCGAAAGTAAAAGGTGGCGTTTTATTTGTTGATTCTGCAGACAAAGGTGCAAAATTTATTCAACTTTGCGATGCTTTCCATATCCCGTTGCTATTCTTAGCAGACGTACCTGGGTTTATGATTGGTACAAAAGTAGAAAGAGCGGGAATTATTCGTCATGGTGCAAAACTTATTGCTGCAATGAGCTCTGCTACGGTTCCTAAGATATCAGTTATCGTCCGCAAAGCATACGGTGCAGGACTCTATGCAATGGCTGGTCCAGCCTTTGAACCTGATTGTTGTATTGCATTGCCGACAGCACAAATTGCGGTAATGGGACCAGAAGCTGCGGTAAATGCTGTTTATTCAAATAAAATCAATGAGATTGAAGATCCAAAAGAAAAAATTGCCTATGTTCAGCAAAAGCAAAATGAATACAAAGAAACAATTGATATTTACCGTTTAGCATCTGAGATGATTGTTGATGATATTGTTGCACCTGAGGATCTTCGTAGTTCTTTAATCCGTCGTTTTGAACAGTATGATACGAAAGAATTGACATTTAGCGTCCGAAAACATCCAGTTTATCCGGTATAATATTCAATAATAAGGTTATCTTGAAGCTTTTTAAGCCGAAAGATAACCTTTATTTATAATTAAAAAAGAACATCTATGGGTTTTAATCCAATCAGAAGGTTAAGACATCGACAGAAGATTTTGCCTAAGAAAAAACAATGCAATGGATTGGTGAAGCTGTCTGTGGTTGATTCATTAAAATGAAAGAAAAATAACAATAAAGAAATTTTATAGGAAAATAGATTGACATTTTCTTGCGGAATATAGGTACAATCTCTTAATTGTTCTGATAAAATAATACTGTATAAGTAAGGTGATGGATCATGAAGAAAATAGCCATTTTCGGTGGAGGAGCGATTGGATTGCTCTTTGCACACTATTTACATAAGAAATTTGATGTTACGCTCTATGTACGTTCAGATACTCAATATGAAGCAATAAAAAAAGAAGGTCTTTTTTTCAAAAAGAGCGAAGTAATAAAAAATCATTATTGCCGTGTGAAAAATACTGATGAATGGTCAGGTTCGGAGGATCTAACTATTGTTGCTGTTAAACAATATCACATCGAACGATGTTTACAGCAATTCAATAATCAATCAAATAAAAAAGGAAATTACTTGTTTTTACAAAATGGAATGGGTCATTTAAAACAATTAGCATTTTTTGAGGCTCGTTCAGTATATGTTGCAACAGTTGAACATGGTGCACTAAAAACACGAGATAACCATGTTGAGCATACCGGAGTAGCCGTGACGAAATTGGCACTGCATTCTGGCGAAGAAAACGAGTTGCTTCAGGCATTTGTTACAGAGTTTACAGAAACAGAATTTCCATTTCTTCTTAGAAGTGAATACTTAGGGATGCTTGAAGAGAAATTAGTCGTGAATGCAATCATTAATCCATTAACAGCGATTGCTAAAGCACCGAATGGTTGTCTAATCGAAAATAGATTTTATCATCAATTAATGAAAGAGTATTTCGCTGAAGTAAGTTCTATTCTATCGATCTCAAATCGAGAAGAGACCTTCAACCATGTTGTGTCAGTATGTGAAAAAACAAAGACGAATCGATCTTCCATGTTAAAGGATTTAGAAGAAGGACGTCAAACAGAAATAGATGCAATTCTGGGCTACTTATTAGAAAGAGCAAAAGAGAAAAAAATCGAATCTCCTCTTACACTCGCTTTATACCTATGTATTAAAGGGGAGGAGAATCAATAGGAGGAGTGAGGATGAGTGGTCTTTTATCTGGGGTTGTTGCGACGTTTATTATCATTCCTTTATTCGCATACCTCGTTGTCTTTGTTATTGTTAAGCAATGGACAAAGAACCATCGTTTTGCAGTACAAACGGCAATCGAAGGGACAGCATTGCTTTTAATCTTTTCCGTTCATTTTATGATTATAGAGGTTTGGGGCATGTCGCTGTTATGGTTGATCCTAGTTATTGTGTTTCTAATTGGCGTCATTTTTACGACGGTTTATTGGAAGAAGAAAAACGAGATCCATTTAACAAAAGTTCTGAAAGGCTTTTTACGAATCAACTTTTTATTGTTCTCAGTGGTCTATTTTCTTTTATTTATTTTCGGATTATTTCGGAGCGTGGTCTATTTCATTTCTATGCCGTAAATTGTTTAAGCAAAGTTTTTTTCATTTCTTTTATGAGAATGCTATACTCAATATGACTATGTAGAAACTGTATTGAGGAAAGGAAGTTCTTGAATGGAGATGATCGATCTCTCATTGCCTGCGGCAAACCAATTTGCGACTGATTATATTGCTCAGTCTTCAAAAATGATGGATTTATTCCATTATCGCTATAATGACACTGATCATGATCGAATTCGATTAGGGGAATTAGCGAATCGTCAATTTAATAGAGTTGAACTTGCAAACCATGTGGAAAGATACATGCAGAAATATCCTTCTTCAAAGGCTGTGGAAAAATCTTTAAATAAACTAAAAGAGTCTAATAGTGCAGTGATTATTGGAGGACAGCAAGCGGGTATCTTAACAGGTCCACTCTATACAATACATAAAGTACTATCGATTATTGTCTTAGCTAAGCAAAAAGAAGAACAATTACAAATACCAGTTGTACCTGTTTTTTGGATTGCAGGAGAAGACCATGATTACGCAGAAGTGAATCACCTCTTCTTGCAAATAGAACACCGGTTAGAAAAAAAGGTGTATCCTGAGAAGGTACTTGATAAAAGAATGGTTTCAAACATCCATTTGAATAAAGATGTATGTAGAGAATGGGTGCAGGAGTTGTTGGAAGGATTAGAGGAAACTGAGCATACGAAACAGTTGCTTCAATTAATTGAAGATGCGATTGAATCATCAATGACTTATGTTGACTTCTTTAGCTCAATTATTATGGCAATGTTTAAGGAATCAGGATTATTAATTGTTGATTCTGGAGATCAGCATTTTCGAGAGCTCCAAAAAGAAGTGTTTATTCAATTAATTGAAGAAGCTGAGCCGATTACAGATGCGGTAAAGAGACAACAAGCTGAATTGCAGACAAGAGGGATGACTCCGATAATTGAATTATCAATGAAAGCTGCTAATCTTTTTTATTGTGATCCAAAAACTGGAGAGCGCATTCTACTCGATTACGATAAGGAAAACGACTTGTTTATTGATAAAGAGAGAACGGTGACATTTACAAAAGCTGAGTTAGTGCAAATAGCAAAAACTACACCATCTTTATTAAGTAATAATGTTGTTACCCGCCCTTATATGCAAGAAAGGCTATTTCCGACACTTGCCTTTATAGCTGGACCAGGAGAAATTTCTTATTGGGCAGAGCTTAAGCTAATGTTTGACTATCTACAAGTAAAGATGCCACCAATTGTTCCGAGGCTCAATCTTACATTAGTTGAACGAAATGTCGAGGCAGATTTACAAGAGTTGAATCTTGAATTTGCAGATGTATTAAGCAATGGCATCGAGCAGCAAAAGCAAGCTTATCTAGATTCACTTCAAAGCAAGGAGCAGGATGAACTTTTTAAAAGTTTGCTGAACATGATTGACGAACATTATGAAGAAATTAGGCAGTATACTTTAAAAGAGGCAAAAGGTGTATTGTCGCTTTTAGAAAAAAATGAAGCAAGTATAAAAAAGCAAGTTCAATTCCTTGAAAAAAAAGTAACAGAATCAATTCAATTAAAACATCATGTGAAAATTACTAAATACGAGCGCGTTGGTATCCATTTACGCCCAATGAATGGCCCACAAGAAAGAACATTAAATGCTTTGCCTTTATTAAATCGATATGGCATTCATTTGTTCCAAGAATTGAGCCACTTACCATATACATTTGATGGAACACATAAGCTAATAAAATTATAATAAGTGACGAGATTCCTTTTTCTCGGTTATAGACTGTAGACAAACTATTTTATTTGTTTGTCTGCGGTCTTTTTTTATGACTAATTTATAAATTAGTCAGTTTCTGTCTATGTTTGGGTGGGAAATAACGAACATGATTCAAGATGAGACAAAAACAAGAGGAGTTTGACAAGACGAGATAAAAATAGGAGCTAATCTTGTTAAAATCACACGAACGAATGATGTAAAAAGATAATTATTTCAGCAGGAAATAAAACTGACAAATAGAATTAATAAAAAAAAGTGGAGGAAAGTGGGGGATTGTGGTACATTTGTGTTAGAAAGTGGGTGTAGTGGGTATGTTTATGGGTGAATACCATCATAACGTTGATAGTAAAGGCCGATTGATCGTGCCTGCTAAGTTTCGTGATCATCTTGGTGAAGCGTTTGTATTAACGCGCGGCTTAGATCAATGTTTATTTGGATACCCAATGACAGAATGGAAAATCCTTGAAGATAAATTGAAGGCACTCCCACTCACAAAAAAAGATGCTCGAGCTTTTACCCGGTTTTTCTTTTCGGGTGCTACCGAGTGTGAAATTGACAAACAAGGCAGAATCAATATCGTATCACCACTTCAGCAATATGCAAAATTGGAAAAAGAATGTGTCGTCCTAGGTGTATCCAATCGAATTGAAATTTGGAGTAAACCATTATGGGAAGAATTTTTTGCAGATTCAGAGGAATCTTTTGCCGAAATTGCAGAAAATATGATTGGGTTTGATATTTGATCATTCTCATAAGAGCGGTTGGAAAGGATGAAGCAGCGTTGTTTAAACATACAACAGTACTATTAAATGAAACGGTAGACGGACTAAATATTAGACCTGATGGGGTCTATGTGGACTGTACTTTAGGTGGGGCTGGTCATAGTGAATTAATTCTCTCGCAGTTATCACCAGAAGGAAAATTATATGCGTTCGATCAAGATGATGTAGCAATCGCTAATGCGAAAGAAAAGCTTGCAGCATATGGGGACCGATTAACAATTATAAAAAGTAACTTCACACATTTAAAAGAAGAGTTAGCTCATTTAGGCGTTACAAATGTTGATGGTGTACTTTATGATTTAGGTGTATCCTCTCCTCAGCTTGATACTCCTGAGAGAGGGTTTAGCTATCACCATGATGCACCGTTGGATATGAGAATGGATAATGAAGCAAGCATAAGCGCTTATCATGTTGTGAACGAATGGGAGTATAGTGAGCTTGTGAAAATTTTCTTCAAGTATGGAGAGGAGAAGTTTTCAAAGCAGATTGCCAGGAAAATTGAGGCTGCAAGAGAAAAGGCACCAATTCAATCAACGGGAGAATTAGTTGAGTTGATTAAAGATGCCATTCCTGCACCAGCAAGAAGAAAAGGTGGACATCCTGCTAAAAGGGTATTTCAAGCAATCCGGATAGCAGTGAATGATGAGTTAGGTGTTTTCGAAAACTCATTGCAACAGGCAATAGATATATTACACCCAGGTGGACGAATCAGTGTGATCACTTTCCACTCATTGGAAGACCGTATTTGTAAAACCATTTTCAAGAAAGCAAGCGAAGTTCCAAATTTACCACCAGGGCTACCTGTCATTCCAGAGGAATTCAAACCAACACTTAAACTGATTAACCGAAAACCGATTGGTCCGAGTGAAGAGGAATTAGAGCAAAACAACCGGTCAAGGTCGGCAAAATTACGAATAGCAGAGAAAATAAAATAATCGTTCACGATACATAGGAGGGGAAACATGGGCAGTTTAGCGAGGCAGATACAGCAACAGCAACATCAGCAACAAACAGTTGCACCACAGCCAAAAAAGGTAAAACAAAAAAAAGCTTGGTTTTCACCTGGTGAAAAAGTATTGGGATTAGTATTCGCAGGGATTTTATGTTTTGGTGCAGTTCAAGTCTTATCGAATGCATCATCCATCTATATGCTTAATAAAGATATGCAGTCAATGCAAACAGATCTTGAGACACAACAAGTAAGAAATATGGATTTATCCAACCAAGTTTCTGAAAAGAGAACACCTGAACGCCTTCGTGAGGAAGCAGTGAGACAAGGACTCATTCAAAATGATCAAAATACGAAGGTTGTGCACGATTAATGGAAAAGAAGCAACGAAATATTAATGCTGGAGCAGCGCTATTATTTATAGCATTTAGCCTGCTCTTTTTTGTCATATTGTTCCGCTTCCTTTCGATACAAATTACTGGAGAAGTTGCAGGACATTCTGTTGTTGCGAAGGCACAGAACTTGTATCATCGGGAAAAG
Organism: Niallia sp. CD-39; assembly: GCF_059874745.1. NCBI lineage: Bacteria > Bacillati > Bacillota > Bacilli > Caryophanales > Bacillaceae > Niallia > Niallia sp. CD-39. The sequence goes on from NZ_JCBCPS010000003.1 coordinate 51,132, forward strand.
GTTTTGGAAGCGAATAGAGGAACTATTTATGACCGTAACGGAGAAGTGATTGCGGAGGATGTAAACTCATATAAGCTCATTGCAATATTAGATGAGAAATACACATCAAATAAAGAGAATCCGAGACATGTTGTCGACCCAGCTTATACAGCAAAGGAGCTCGCTCAAGTGATCGATCTGGATGAGTCAGAAATATATAGCATATTGACACCAGGTGGCGATCCGTTTCAAGTTGAATTTGGAAGTGCTGGGCGAGATTTAACGTTTGAACAAAAAGAGCAAATTGAAGAAATGAATCTCCCAGGTCTTGGTTTTATACAAGATAAAAAAAGGTTTTATCCGAATGGTGTTTTCTCCTCACACTTAATCGGTTATGTGGATAAACAGGAAACAGAATCGAAGCAATCTGTTGATGTTGGGATGCTAGGGATAGAGAAGACGTTAAATGAACAATTAACTGGGAAAAACGGTCGATTTGAATATGAGGCTGATTTATGGAATTTGCTTATTCCGAATCGCGATCAAATCATTGAACCGGCTAAAGACGGTTTTGATGTGTATTTAACAATCGAAAAGAAAATCCAAACATTATTAGAAGATGCGATGAATCAAGTTGATGAGAAATATAGCCCTGAGAAGATGGTTGCTGTTGTAGCTGATCCGAAAACAGGCGATATTCTAGCTATGTCCCAACGCCCCACTTTTCATCCTAAAACAAGAGAAGGCATCAATGAAACATGGCATAACTTAGTCGTTGAGGATTCGTTTGAGCCAGGCTCTACAATGAAAATCTTTACTCTCGCTGCGGCAATTGAAGAAGGGGTATTTCAATCTAATGGTTGGTTTGAGTCTGGTTCTTATAAGGTGACCGAACGTTCTAGTCCTGTTCGTGACCATAATGGTGGTCGTGGTTGGGGTACGATTACGTATTTAGAAGGAGTACAAAGATCTTCGAACGTTGCTTTTGCGAAAATCGTGAAAGAACAATTAGGCTATGATTCATTTAGAGATTACTTGACGAAATTTGGATTAGATCGACCAACAAACATAGATGTCCCAAACGAAACTGGTGGGAAGATCGTTTATGAATGGCCGTTGGAGAGGGTGACAACAGGTTTTGGTCAAGGTTCTGCATTTACACCGATTCAGCAAATACAAGCTGCAACTGCAATTGCAAGTGATGGGACGATGAAGAAGCCACATGTCATCTCAAAGGTTGTAGATCCAAGCACTGGTGAAGAAATTGCTAACAATGAAACAGAAATAACTGGTACTCCGATTTCAGAGAAAACCGCAAAAGAAGTTCGTGATATTTTAGAAACAGTCGTTTCATCAGAAAATGGTACAGGTCAGCGTTTTCATATAGATGGATATGAAGTATCAGGGAAAACGGGAACCGCACAAATTCCAAACCCGAATGGTGGAGGATATTTACAAGGGCATAACAATTACATTTTCTCCTTTCTAGGAATGGCACCTGCAGATGATCCTGAGTTAATCGTTTATGTTGCAGTTCAACAGCCAGATATTGATATAGGAACAAATGGGGCAGTGCCTGTTTCAGAGATCTTTAATCCAGTCATGAAAAACAGCTTGCACTACCTTAATATTGAGCCGACTACATCGGAGAAACCTGTTACAAATAAAATGCCGAATGTGAGTGGTTTATTAACTTCTGAAGCAGAAGAACAATTGAAAAACTTAAACCTAAACCCTGTGATTATCGGTGATGGTGACAAGGTAATACAGCAAGCTCCTAATGATACGAGCAATCTATTAAATGGAGAAAAAGTAATGATTCTAACAGATGGAGCCATTACTGTGCCTGATATGCATGGTTGGTCATTGAGGGATGTCATGAAGTTCGCTAAAGTGACGAATGTAAAATTAAACTCGGTTGGACAAGGGTATGCTGTAAAGCAAAGTCTTTCAGCTGGAGCGCAAATTGTTGAAGGTGATTACTTGATTGTGGAATTTGTCTCACCGGAAGCATATTTCTCTGGTTCGTATGAAGAATCAGGTGAGGAAGGCGAAGAAATTGAAGTGTATGATTAATTGATACATAGAACGCATTGCCTAAGGGGTGATGCGTTCTATTCATTTTGGTACAAGCATATATTGAAACGAGAATGATTGGAATGGAGGTTCGTTTTTACGTATGCGTGTATCAAATGTTACTGTTCGCAAACGGTTGACTCTCGCCTTATTCATTGGTATTCTAATTTTTTTAATTATCGATGTGCGATTAGGCTATGTACAGTTTTTTCTTGGGAATAAGCTGACAGACGGCGCTAAGGATCTTTGGAGTAGAAATATTACGTTTGAACCAGAAAGAGGAGAAATAGTAGATCGTAATGGTGTAGCTTTAGCGACGAACATTAGTGCACCAACAGTTTACGTTATTCCGAGGCAAGTGGAAAACCCTCAAGATGCTGCTGAGAAATTAGCGAATGCATTAGGGGATTCTGTAGAGAAGATTTACAAAGAAATAACCGTTAAAGAACGTAGTGTTCGACTAAAAGTGGGGAGGAAAATCTCACATGAAAAGGCAAAGGAAGTTCGTGCTTTGGCGATTCCTGGAGTCTATATTGGAGAAGATTCGAAGCGCCATTATCCGTTTGGAAGCTATCTATCCCATGTATTAGGTTTTGCAGGAATTGATAATCAAGGGCTAATGGGATTGGAGCTTTACTATGACAAAGAGCTTCAAGGACAAAAAGGTGCAGTGAAATTTTATGCGGATGCAAAAGGGCATCGGATGAATGAATTAGCCGATGACTATGAGGCACCTATTAATGGGAACAACCTTGCCTTGACAATCGATTCGAAAGTGCAAACAATTATGGAGCGGGAGCTTGATATTGCTGAAGCATTATATAATCCAGATGGCATTATCGCAATTGCGATGAACCCAAATACTGGAGAGATATTAGCGATGTCAAGTCGACCTACATTTGATCCGGCTGACTTTCAATCGGTTGCACCTGATGTTTACAATCGTAATTTGCCAATTTGGAGCACGTATGAGCCAGGCTCGACGTTTAAAATTATCACCTTAGCAGCAGCGCTAGAGGAAGGAAAGGTAGATTTAGAGAACGACCATTTTCATGATCCTGGCTTTGCTGAAGTTGGAGGGGCAAAGCTGCGTTGTTGGAAAAAAGGTGGCCATGGCAGTCAATCTTACTTAGAAGTTGTTCAAAATTCCTGTAACCCAGGCTTTGTTGAACTCGGGGAACGTTTAGGTAAGGATAAATTATTTCAATATGTCCGTGACTTTGGTTTTGGTGCGAAGACAGGAATCGATTTACAAGGTGAAGGAAGAGGGATTTTATTCAACTTGGATCGAGTTGGACCTGTAGAGCAAGCAACAACCGCCTTTGGACAAGGTGTATCTGTTACTCCGATTCAGCAAGTTGCTGCCATTTCAGCAGCGATAAATGGAGGGACTCTGTACACACCATACATTGCTAAAGAGCTAATTAATCCTGCAACAGGTGAAGTGATCATGAAGAAATCACCAACAGCAAAAAGAAGTGTCATTTCGAAAGAAACATCTGATCAGATCAGACATGCACTTGAAAGTGTCGTGGCCCAAGGTTCAGGGAAAAAAGCATTCGTAGAAGGGTATCGTGTTGGTGGAAAAACAGGTACTGCCCAAAAAGCAGCTGGTGGCCGTTACCTCGAGAATAATCACATTGTTTCCTTTATTGGTTTTGCACCAGCGGATGATCCGCAAATAGTTGTCTATACAGCAGTTGATAATCCGAAAGGAACAGTTCAGTTTGGTGGTGTTGTAGCAGCCCCGATTGTTGGGAATATTATTGGAGACAGTTTAAGGGCGATGGGCGTAGCACCACGAAAAGGTCAAATAGAAAAAGAGCTTGCGTGGCCAGATGTTCCATTAATTGAAATGCCGAATTTAGTTGGGATTACAAAGAGGGAGATTGGAGAAATCTTTCTGAATTTGACGATTGAATCAAGCGGACAAGGAGACACGGTCGTTCAACAAACGCCTGAACCTGGTGTGAAGCTGAAAGAAGGCTCAACGATCCGATTGTATTTTGGTGACAAAGCACAGGATGAAGTAGGCGACGATTAAACGCGCCTACTTTCAGTCCATTTAAAGATAATCGATAGGGAGTCTTATGAACTGGATGTTGGAAAATTTCAGAGAGAAATCTGGTCTTCAATGTTCAGAATAAGAAAACAAATAGCGTAAAGACGCATTTTCATGTAAAATAATAATCGCCATCCATATCGATATAATGTGGAAAGAGTTATCAATTGAGAGGAATGAACACTCAATGAAATTACATAAAGTGATGAACATAATAGAACCTTTTAAGCAGCATGAAGCATCATCAATTGAAATTACTTCAATTGAAAATGACAATCGAAAAGTCCAAGTGGGAAGCTTGTTTATTTGTATAAAAGGGTATACAGTTGATGGCCATGACTTTGCGAAGTCAGCGGTTGAAAGCGGAGCAGTAGCTATTCTTGCTGAAAAAGAATTGGAGATAGATGTTCCTGTAGTCATTGTAAAAGATACTAAAAGAGCTATGGCTGTCCTTGCAGATGCATATTACAACCAGCCAACAAAAAAGCTACGCTTAATCGGTGTAACTGGAACGAACGGAAAGACAACGACTACCCATTTAATTGATGATATTCTGAAGGCAGCTGGTGAAAAAACTGGCCTAATTGGAACGATGTATACGAAAATTGGGGACGAAGTTCAAGAAACAAAGAATACAACACCAGAAAGCTTAGCTTTACAGAAAATCTTTCATAAAATGGTGCAATCAAACGTACATACAGCAATGATGGAAGTCTCATCCCATGCATTGGATGAAGGCCGTGTCCACGGTTGTGATTTTGATATAGCCGTATTTACAAATCTTACACAAGATCATCTTGATTATCATCATACGATGGATGAATATAAGCGAGCAAAAGGTTTGCTATTTGCACAGCTTGGCAGTGATTTTCACCATGAAAACCCTAAATATGCAATTCTAAATGTTGATGATGATGCATCCATTCAGTATGCAAAATCAACAACAGCTCATGTATTAACTTATGGAATTGACAATGGAGCAGATTTTTTAGCAAAAGACATTCGAATCACTGCTAAAGGAACCACATTTACATTGATTAGCCCACTCGGTAAGCGTGAAGTAGAAATGAAGCTCGTAGGGAAATTTAGCGTATACAATGTACTTGCAGCTATTGCAGCAGGGATTGCTTGCCAAGTACCTTTAGAAACAATTGTGCGCACAATAGAGAAAATCGATGGAGTTGCTGGTCGCTTTGAGGCGGTAGATGCTGGCCAAGATTACTCTGTTATTGTTGATTATTCACATACTCCTGATAGCCTAGAAAATGCTTTGAAAACGGTACAAGAATTCGCAAGTGGTCGGATTTTTTCGATTGTTGGGTGTGGAGGAGACCGTGACAGAACAAAACGTCCATTAATGGCTCAAATTGCTTGTAAGTATAGCACGGATGCTATCTTTACTTCAGACAACCCGCGTAGCGAGGATCCTAAAGCTATTCTAAAGGATATGGAAAACGGTGTTACTGGTGAATCGTTTACATCCATTATTGATCGTAAAAAAGCGATCCAATATGCGATAGAACAAGCAAACGCAGGAGACGTGATCTTGATTGCTGGTAAAGGGCATGAAACGTATCAAACGATTGGCAAGCAAGATTTTGATTTTGATGATCGCCTTGTAGCTAAAGATGCAATTTTAGAAAAAAGTCTTTAACTGTTGACGAGTAGATATTGTATAAAAAAAGAAATTGTCAGACTGGCAGGAAGAAAGGTTATATGAAGACGATGAATGAAATTATAAAATGTATGACAAAAATGATTGAAAGTAATAAAAATACGATGAGTAGAGGAGGAGAGTAATAATGATGGAACAAGTGATCTTTTTTACAATTTTAATGGGCTTTCTTATTACTGTCCTTCTCTCACCGCTGTTTATTCCATTCCTTAGAAGATTAAAGTTTGGTCAAAGTATACGTGAAGAAGGGCCACAGTCTCATTTGAAGAAGACGGGTACGCCTACAATGGGTGGGATAATGATTCTTCTCTCAATTACAATTACAACGCTGGTGATGACCAATAAGTTTTCTGAGCCGACTGTGACGACCTATCTCCTATTACTTGTCACATTAGGTTTTGGTTTACTTGGATTTTTAGATGATTTTATAAAAGTAGTTTTAAAAAGGAATTTAGGTTTAACATCAAAGCAGAAGCTACTAGGACAAATCATCATCTCAGTTATTTTCTATTTTGTTTTCCAGCAGCATGATTTTTCAACAGTTATTCATATTCCACTTGTTGATTTCTCATTTGATTTAGGCTGGGGCTATGTGTTCTTTATTATATTTTGGTTAGTTGGCTTTTCAAATGCAGTCAATCTAACAGATGGATTAGATGGGTTGCTATCAGGGACATCAGCAATTGCCTTTGGTGCATTTGCAGTGCTTGCTTGGAGTCAATCGCAATTTGAACTATCCATTTTTGCAGTTGCAGTTGTTGGAGCGGTATTAGGATTTCTTGTTTTTAATGCTCATCCCGCCAAAGTGTTTATGGGTGATACTGGTTCGCTTGCATTAGGTGGTGCGATTGCAACGATAGCAATATTAGCTAAACTAGAATTTATCTTACTAATTATAGGAGCGGTATTTGTTATTGAGACATTATCGGTCATCTTGCAAGTCATTTCCTTTAAGACAACAGGTAAAAGAATCTTTAAAATGAGTCCTCTTCATCATCATTTTGAGTTAGTAGGTTGGTCTGAGTGGAGAGTTGTTGTTACGTTTTGGACGGTTGGATTGCTTTGTGCCATTTTAGGAATCTATATAGAGGTGTGGATGTAGGGTGAAAACAATTAGTCGATATTATCATAAAAAAGTATTGGTGCTAGGCTTAGCTAAAAGTGGTGTGAGTGCTGCTTCCCTTTTACATAGACTAGGAGCATTTGTGACTGTAAATGATTATAAACCTTTCTCTGAAAACCCTGAAGCACAAGGGTTATTAGAGCAGGGAATCAAGGTGATTTGTGGTTCTCATCCACTAGAACTTTTGGATGAAGGGTTTGAATTCATTGTGAAAAATCCGGGAATTCCATACTTTAATCCAATGGTAGAAGGAGCACTCGAAAGAAGCATTCCTGTTTTGACAGAAGTTGAATTAGCTTACCAAATCAGTGAAGCTCCTTTTATAGCGATTACAGGGACAAACGGAAAGACAACAACGACAACATTGATTCACGAAATGCTTACAGTTGGGCAGAAGTCGCCTTTGATCGCTGGGAATATAGGAACTGTCGCATCAGAGGTTGCTCAGGAAGCTTCTTTCGATGATACTATCGTGATTGAGTTATCGTCGTTTCAACTCATGGGGATTGACCAATTTAATCCGAAGGTTGCCATTTTAACAAATTTATACGATGCACACTTAGATTATCATGGAACAAAGTCAGAGTATGTGAATGCAAAAGCTCGTATTACAGAAAATCAAACAAAAGATGAATTTTTCATCGTAAATTATGACCAAGAAGAAACGATCAGGATAGCTGAGAAGTCAGACGCTACTATTATTCCGTTTTCATCTAAACGCGTGTTAGATGATGGAATTTATGTATCGGAAGGCTGGGTTACGTTTAATAACGAAAGAATCATCCACCGCTCGGATATTGTTTTGCCCGGAACGCATAACCTAGAAAATATCTTATCTGCAGTTGCTGCAGCGAAAATATTTGGTGTATCGAATGAGGCAATTAAAACAGTCTTATCATCATTTGCAGGTGTTAAGCACCGTCTACAATATGTAGGAGAATTAGAAGGCCGTAGATTCTATAATGATTCGAAAGCGACGAATATACTCGCAACCGAAAATGCTGTTGCTGCTTTCGATGAGCCAATCATTCTCTTAGCAGGAGGACTAGATCGTGGCAATGAGTTCGATGAATTGGTTCCATCATTAGAGAATGTAAAAGCCATTCTGACATTTGGTGAAACTGCACCAAAAATCGAGCAGGCAGCCAAAGGGGCGGGAATAAAAACAATTCAACGTGTCGATAATGTTGAGAAAGCTGTGCCCGCTGCTTTTGCTTTATCTGACGTTGGCGATGTGATTCTGCTTTCACCTGCATGTGCAAGCTGGGATCAATATAAAACTTTTGAGGTCAGAGGAGACATTTTTATGGAAGCGGTGCATAAGCTTAAGTAAGGGCTTGTCTCGCTGCAGATTTACTTAAAACACCTTTGCAAAGTGAGACGTACTTGATCATTAAGTGCCCTTAAACTAGCTGTAGAGGTGTTTTCCTTGCCGATAAAAAAATCAACACCAGATTTAGTATTAATAATCGTAACGTTATTATTGTTAGCAATCGGGTTAACGATGGTATATAGCGCTAGTGCAATTTGGGCTGACTATAAATTCGATGATTCATTTTTCTTTGCAAAGCGTCAGCTGTTATTTGCAGGTGCTGGAATTATTGCCATGTTTTTTATCATGAATGTTGATTATTGGACATGGAAAACTTGGGCAAAGGTCATCATCATCATTTGCTTCGTCATGCTTATTCTCGTTTTGATTCCTGGTATAGGGAATGTGCGGAATGGCTCACGAAGTTGGATTGGAATTGGTGCCTTTTCAATTCAGCCATCAGAGTTTATGAAGTTAGCGATGATTGCGTTTCTAGCAAAGTTCCTTTCGGAAAGACAAAAGCTTATCACCTCTTTTAAGTCGGGATTATTGCCATCATTAGGACTTGTTTTTCTTGCCTTCGGTTTAATCATGATCCAGCCAGATCTCGGAACAGGAACGGTGATGGTTGGAACTTGTATCGTGATGATTTTTGTTGCAGGTGCAAGAATTCGTCATTTTCTATTCTTAGGCTTTATTGGATTAGCTGGTTTTGCCGCACTAGTCATCTCAGCACCGTATCGAATTAAAAGGATTACCTCCTTCCTTGATCCATGGCAGGACCCTTTAGGGAGTGGGTTTCAAATCATTCAATCTTTATATGCGATAGGGCCAGGGGGCTTACTAGGTTTAGGGTTAGGTCAAAGCCGGCAAAAATTCTTTTATTTACCTGAACCGCAAACTGATTTTATATTCGCTATCTTATCTGAAGAGCTCGGTTTTATTGGCGGATCATTGGTAATCTTATTGTTTGCTCTTCTACTATGGAGAGGAATTCGAATCGCGCTTGGTGCTCCCGACTTATATGGCAGCTTCTTAGCGGTAGGGATTATTGCAATGGTTGCGATTCAGGTTATGATTAATATAGGGGTAGTAACTGGTCTAATCCCAGTTACCGGAATTACATTACCGTTCTTAAGCTATGGAGGTTCTTCATTAACATTAATGCTAATGGCCATTGGAGTATTATTAAATGTTAGCCGTTATTCGCGATATTAGCTCTAAACCCCATTCCATATTTGGAGGGGTTTCTTTTTCTATTTATGATGATGGACAGAACAATCGAACTATTTTGGATTGTTTTAAACAAGTATCGACTTTTCCATTTTTATTACATTTCAATGACATTATAGGTTATCGTTTCTTGATAAACCTATAAGTATAGTAGAATAGATAAAAGTGGTTTATAATTCTTTTTGATAATAATAGTGTAAATATACATGAGGTGACAGAATGAAAGTTGTTGTAAGTGGTGGTGGAACAGGTGGGCATATTTATCCTGCTCTGGCCTTCATTAAAGAATTGCAAAAAACGAACAAAGATGCTGAATTTTTATATATAGGAACGGAAAAAGGATTAGAAAGTACAATTGTACCAAAGTCGGGTATTCCGTTTAAATCAATACATATTACTGGGTTTCGTAGAAAGTTATCATTAGATAATGTTAAAACAATTTATAGATTTATGAAGGGTGTTCGGGATAGCAAGAAAATTCTTAAACAATTCAAGCCTGATGTTGTCATTGGAACAGGTGGCTATGTATGTGGACCTGTTGTATTTGCAGCTGCAAAAATGGGCATACCGACTATTATTCATGAGCAAAACAGTGTTCCAGGTTTAACAAATAAGTTTCTGAGTAGATATACAGATGCAATCGCCATTTGTTTTGAGGAGGCTCGTCCCTTTTTCCCTAAAAAGAATGTTGTCTTAACTGGAAATCCACGTGCAAGTGAGGTTCAAGGACAAGATGGCCTTAAAGGTAGAATTTCTGTTGGATTAAATCTTAAAACTCCTGCTGTTGTAGTATTTGGTGGAAGTAGAGGTGCTCGTCCGATAAATGATGCAGTTATTCGTACGCTAGCAGAGCTTGGAGAAAAGCCGTATCAAACGTTGTATATAACGGGAGAAGCACATTACAATGAGGTTAAGAAAGAGGTTGAGCTTGTAGGCAATCCGAAAAACTTGGTCATAAAACCGTTTGTATATAATATGCCAGAAGTGTTAGCTGGAGTGGACTTAGCTGTAACACGGGCAGGTGCTACAACCCTAGCTGAGATTACTTCTCTTGGTATTCCAGCTATTTTAATTCCAAGTCCATATGTAACAAACAACCATCAAGAAAAAAATGCGATGGCCTTAAGTAAAAACCAAGCAGCAGTATTATTAAAGGAAAATGAACTTGCTGGAAAGAAATTAATCGAACAAATTGATCGCATAATGATGGATAAAGATCAATTAATGAAAATGACGAATGCATCTAAGAAATTAGGAATACCTAATGCTTCAGAAAAGCTATATGACCTAGTTAAAGAGGTTATAAGTAAGAAAAAAAGATAAAACAATAAAACAAAAGTGAGAATATTAGGCGCGATATGCATAAGATATTGTACTTGAAAGGAAGAAAGGAAGGTCAGAATGAAAGAGATCATTGATACGCTGACAGATTCAAATATTGGCAATGTAAAGGTTAATGAGCCACTTGCTAAGCATACAACAATGAAAATAGGCGGACCGGCTGACCTATTGATTGAGCCTTCATCTGTTGAAGGTCTGAAACAAACAATGAAGATATTAAATGAGCACCAAATCCCTTGGAGAGCAATTGGGAGAGGTTCAAATCTGCTGGTTTCTGATAAAGGTATTGATGGGGCAGTCATAAAACTAGGTAAAGGGTTAGCTCATATGGAGCTAGAAGGAGAAAAACTAGTTGTTGGTGGAGGCTATCCGATTGTTGCTCTCTCAACGCAGATCAGCCGCAAGGGGCTATCTGGTCTTGAGTTCGCTAGTGGAATCCCAGGCTCCATAGGTGGGGCTGTCTACATGAACGCTGGTGCCCATGGAAGTGATATGTCAAAAATAACCGAAAAAGTACTGGTGTTGTTTGAGGATGGAAGCTTAGAGTGGCTGTTTAATGAGGACATGAAGTTTTCTTATCGAACGTCAGTGTTACAGAATGAACGTCCGGGAATTGTGATTGAGGCTGTCCTAAAGCTGAAGGAAGGTAATAAGGAAGCGATCACCAAAGAGATGCAAAAGAATAAAGACTATCGTAAAGAGACGCAACCTTGGGACTCTCCTTGTGCAGGCAGCATTTTTAGAAATCCTTTGCCTCATTATGCTGGGAAACTTGTGGAAGAATGTGGGTTAAAAGGGCATCAAATTGGTGGTGCTCAAATCTCTGAATTACATGGGAATTTTATTGTTAATACAGGTGAAGGAACGTCAGAGGATGTTTTAGCATTGATCGCATATGTTCAAAAGACTATAAAAGAAAAATATTCCTTAACAATTGAAACAGAAGTGGAAATAATAGGTCGAAAGTAACGGGTTTATCTACCTCTATTATGGTATTTCTTATGATATAATAATAGTGATAAACCCTTGGCATGAATGGTTTTTTAACCGATTATCTCTCAATTAGGTTGTAGGGCCTAATGTTGATTGATAGAAAAGGAAGGAAATATCCTCTACATATGGAAATTTCCTTACGTTCATTTCATCCGTGAGGGACAAGCCTTACTAGATGACCATTAAACATGATGTGGGATTTGTCTGTATAAATATGGATGTTTGAACAAGGATAACAAGCATTCTTAAGACAATATTCATGTAAGGGGTGAAATGATGGAAAATGGAAATGTAGTTTCGATTGAAGATCGTATTCCGAAACTAAAGGAACAAAGACGGAAAAAAGCAAATAGAAGGCTTATTGTCATCTTGTTAATGTTTTTTGTATTAATAGTCGTCGTTATTTATTTCCAATCACCATTAAGTCACATTAAAAATATAGAGGTAAATGGAAACGAGGTTTACTCGGATGATGAAATCATAGAAGTAAGTGGCGTTTCTTTAAATACAAATATTTGGAAGGTTGACAATGGGAGCATTGAGGGTAAAGTAATGGAGTTACCTCAAATGAATGAGGCTACAGTTGAAGTTAGTTGGCCAAACACAATTGTCATACATACGAAAGAGTTTTCCAGAATTGCATACATAATGGACGGTGAGAGATTTTTACCTGTGTTAGATAACGGAAAGGTATTAGCTGATTCAGATACGTATGAATTACCGACAAATGCACCAATCTTATTCGGTTTTTTGGAAGAAGAGCTTTTAAACTTGATGATTGAAGAGCTAGAGAAGCTTCCTGAGGCAGTTCAAAATTCGATTTCTGAGATTCATTCACAACCAAAGGAGACGGACAATAATTTCATCTCCCTTTATATGAATGACGGTTATGAAGTACATGCTACAATTAGAACATTTGCGGAAAAAATGGAACATTACCCTTCTATTGTTAGTCAGCTTGATCCTAACCAAAAAGGCATCATCAATTTTGAAGTCGGTTCATATTTCAAATCATATGATGGTGGTGAAGTGGAAATCGAGGAGGAGGGAGTCGTTGAAGAAAACGAGGAGTAAGCAAATTGTTTTTTCTTTAGTATTTTTAGTCCTTGGCTTCATCTTCTCATTTTCCTACCAACTAACGAAGGATGAAAATGAAGGGCCAGAAATATCAAGCAAACAATGGGAACGTGATTTGAATTTACGTAATCAAATTATCCAGCTTGAAGAGAAAAATCGATCATTGCAACTTGAATTGAACGATAAGCAGAAAAAAATTAATGAGATTGAAAAATCTTTTGCTGAGGAAGAACAAGTTTTTTTTAACCTTGCTGAAGACGCGGAAAAATTCCGAATGTATTTAGGGAAGATTGCAGTAAAAGGAAACGGTGTTCAAGTTACCCTTGAAGATGGAGAATATGATCCTTTAGATGGCAATGTGAATAACTATATAGTTCATGAACACCATGTGTTTAAAGTAATTAATGAATTGTATATTTCCGGTGCATCTGCAATTACGATCAATGGACAGAGGCTGACGCATAATTCCTATATTGTTTGTAATGGTCCAGTCATTGAGGTGGATGGGTATCAGCATCCTGCTCCGTTTGTCATCACGGCCATTGGAGATGAGGATGTAATGGCATCAGCATTGAATATTGTTGGTGGAGTGAAGGATTCACTAGTACAAGAAAATATTTTATTCACTCTAGAAAGAAAACAAGAAATCACGATGGATCCATTGCTATAAGAGTTAAAGATTGATTTGTCCACTACAAGAAATTCAGTGAAGGTTAGGTGATTGAAAGTGGACAGAAGTAAAATTGGTTTTATGATCATTACCATCATTGTTGGATTTATGTTAGCCGTCCAATTCCAACATGTAAAGGAACCAACAGTAAGGGATACGAGAGACACATGGCAATTGCGTGAGGATTTACAAAGAGAAAAAGAAATCGAAATGAGATTGCTTCGAGAGATAAGGGCTAATGAAGACATCATCGCACAATATGAAATTAGCCGTTCAGAAAGCAAGGAAAAAATATTAAGAGATACGATTGATGAGTTGAAGAAAGAAGCAGGATTAACTGAAGTGTCAGGTTACGGAATAAAGCTGGACATCAATCAACTTTATAAAGAACTACTTGTAGAACAAGGTCCTCCTGCAACGATTTCACCAGACCTGTTAAAGAGGCTGATAAACGAGTTGAATATGTACGGAGCAAAGCATATATCAATTGATGGGAGAAGAGTTATCAATACTACGGTCATCCGCGATATTAATGGAGAGACTAAGATTGATGGGTACTCGTTAAGGAATTTACCATTCGAAATACTAGTTATTACTGAATCCAAGCAAGATGCAGAAAAACTATATAATAGGATGCAAGTTTCTCGTTCGATTGAAGAGTTTTTCATTGATAATTTACAAGTAAAGGTATCAATTGAAGGTAGTGAAATAACAATTCCAGCATTTGATGGAACCATTCGTGTGCGTGATATGGAGCCATTGCCTAGTAATGAGGGAGGTTCTTCTTAATGTGGCTGCCAGTTTTAGGACTAATCATTGGAGTGTTTTTCGGAATGATGACCGATATGACAATTCCCGATGAATATTCCAACTACCTGTCCATTGCTGTTTTGGCAGCTTTAGATACATTGTTTGGTGGGATTCGTGCTCAGCTGCAAAACGTATATGATGAGAAAGTATTTGTTTCAGGATTCTTTTTTAATATTTTGTTGGCAGCAAGTTTAGCTTTTCTAGGTGTACATCTTGGTGTAGACTTATATTTAGCTGCAGTATTCGCTTTCGGTGTGCGATTGTTTCAAAATATTGCGGTAATTAGAAGAATCCTAATAACGAAATGGACATCACGAGAAAAAACAGAAAAAAATTGATTTTTAAAAAAGGGAATGCCATAAATTGTGACGAATAGTTTTAGTAATATTTAAAATGTAATAAGAATCATTTTTGTTGTTCAAAGGAACACTGCAAAAGGAGGTGCCAGAGATATGAACAGCAATGAAATTTATGTAAGTCTTGACATCGGTACATCCAGTGTAAAGGTAATCATTGGGGAAATGGTCAATGACTCTTTAAATATTATTGGTGTTGGGAATGTGAAATCGGACGGCCTAAGAAAAGGAACGATTGTTGATATAGATGAAACAGTTCAATCAATTAGGAGAGCGATCGAGCAGGCAGAACGAATGATTGGAATGGAAATTAAAAGTGTGATTGTTGGTGTAACAGGAAACCATGTTAGCCTTCAACCGTGTCATGGGGTTGTAGCAGTATCTGGCGAAAATAGAGAGATAACAGACTTAGATGTTACGAGAGTAATAGATGCTGCGCAAGTCGTTTCCATACCACCTGAAAGAGAAATCATCGATGTTATTCCACAGCAATTCATTGTAGACGGTTTAGATGAAATTAATGATCCTAGGGGCATGATCGGTGTTCGTCTTGAAATGGAAGGTACAATTATTACCGGATCAAAGACAATTTTACATAACACATTACGCTGTGTAGAACGAGCAGGACTTGAAATATTAGATATTACGCTTCAGCCACTCGCAACAGGGGCATTTGCTCTTTCTAAGGATGAGAAAAATCTTGGAGTAGCATTAGTTGACATTGGGGGCGGGTCAACGACGATAGCTATCTTTGAAAATGGTCGCTTAAAGGGTACAAGTGTCCTTCCGGTAGGTGGAGACCATATCACAAAGGATTTATCAATCGGCTTACGCACTTCAACAGAGGATGCAGAAAAGATAAAGATCAAACATGGTCACGCGTTCTATGATGAAGCATCTGAAGACATCGTCTTTAGTGTTCCAATTATAGGAAGTGATCAACATCAACAATTTAACCAATTGGAAATTTCAGATATAATTGAGGCTCGCCTAGAAGAAATCTTTGACTTCATTCAGCAAGAAGTAAAACGAATGACGAAGCAAGATCTACCTGGTGGCTATGTTATTTCTGGAGGAGTTGCTAATTCCGAGGGGTTATTGGAATTAGCCCAATTGATTCTACGCAACCGAGTTCGAATTGCTATTCCAGACTACATTGGTGTAAGAGAACCACAATATACGACAGCCGTTAGCTTGATAAAATTTGTATATAAAAATGCAAGGGTTCAAGGTAGAAAACTAGAAAAAAGACCGACACAAATCGAATCACAAGAAAAAAGAGTGCAGAAGCAGTCAAATACAAAGCCGGAAAGACAACCGGAAGAGAAAATCACATCAAGAGTAAAAAAATTCTTCGGTTACTTTTTTGATTAAAAAGATTAATTCGAAGAAGTTCGACGAATTGAATTAGGAGGATTTGTCATGTTAGAATTCGATACAAATTTAGATTCATTAGCAACGATTAAGGTCATCGGCGTTGGCGGTGGTGGTAATAATGCAGTTAACCGAATGATTGAACATGGTGTACAAGGTGTAGACTTTATTGCAGTAAATACGGATGCACAAGCACTTAATCTATCAAAAGCTGAAATAAAAATGCAAATTGGTGGGAAATTAACAAGAGGTCTTGGTGCAGGAGCTAACCCAGAAGTAGGGAAAAAGGCTGCTGAGGAAAGCAAGGAACAAATTGAAGAGGCGTTAAAAGGTGCAGACATGGTATTCGTTACTGCTGGAATGGGAGGAGGAACAGGTACAGGTGCTGCTCCAGTGATTGCACAGATTGCTCGTGAATTAGGTGCATTAACAGTTGGAGTTGTTACTCGACCATTTACATTTGAAGGTCGTAAACGCTCTACACAAGCTGCTGGTGGAATCGGAGCAATGAAAGAGGCAGTTGACACATTAATTGTCATTCCAAATGATCGCTTATTAGAGATTGTTGATAAGAGTACGCCAATGCTAGAGGCATTCCGTGAGGCAGATAATGTACTTCGTCAAGGTGTACAAGGGATATCTGAATTAATCGCTGTACCAGGGTTAATTAACCTAGACTTTGCAGATGTGAAAACAATCATGTCTAACAAGGGTTCAGCTTCAATGGGAATTGGTGTTGCATCTGGTGAAAACCGAGCAACTGAAGCTGCGAAGAAAGCTATTTCTTCTCCATTATTAGAAACATCCATTGATGGTGCTCAAGGTGTACTTATGAACATCACTGGTGGTTCAAACTTAAGTTTATACGAAGTACAAGAAGCAGCAGATATCGTTGCTTCTGCATCTGATCAAGATGTGAATATGATCTTTGGTTCTGTAATTAATGAGAACTTAAAAGAAGAAATTATTGTAACAGTTATTGCAACTGGTTTTAATGATGATGCACCAGAGCCGAAGCAAACAAGACCGAATTTTAATCAACAGAAGCCGACATCTAACCTAGGTGCTGTGAAACGTGAACCATCAAGGGAAGAGCAACAGCATCAACAGGAGCCTGCCCGGAACAACAGCAATAATACACATCAGGCAGAAGAAACGCTAGACATTCCTACTTTTTTACGTAATCGAAATAGAAGAAGATAAAAAAGTTTTAAAAATCGAATGAAGAACATACCGTTTATGAGGAGACGATTAAGTCAAACAACGACGTATTCGAGCGTTTGACAACAGTCTGAAATCCACTAGTCTTTAAGACTAGTGGATTTTTTTATCTTAAATTTAACCAATATAATTCAGTTGATCTATTTTTCAGATGATATGACAAAATCCGAATGAAATAGTGAAAATTTCTGCTGTTTCAACTACATGAAGTGACAGGTTTATTCGTTTACATACGCTATACTTTCTTCTAACAGACCAACTAGTAAACTTCGTTTCGATTTAGAAAAAAGAGAAAGTGGGAAGGGGTTTGACAGTCTATTTAGATGTTATATGGGCACTGAACTTTTTATTTGATACACTTCTCCTCTTTTTAACAGCCATTATTATGAAAAGGTCGATAACTTGGTGGAGGATGGCACTGGGAGGACTGATTGGTTCACTTTTAGTATTACTAGCGGTTACTCCGCTTTCATTGATTGCTTCTCATCCGATTAGCAAATTATTTGTTTCCATTTTAATGGTCTTATTAACATTTGGATTTCATCGATTACGCTATTTCCTACGCCATCTAATGACGTTTTATTTTGTAACATTCTTATTAGGTGGAATTATTATTGGCTCTCATTACTTTTTACGATTTGATATGGATTTGTCAAACTCAGTTTTCATTTCAAGTGTTAAAGGTTTTGGTGACCCAATTAGTTGGCTGTTTGTAGTAATTGGCTTTCCTTTAGCCTGGCATTTTTCGAAATCAAATGTAGAAAAATTTGAAGTGACGAAGATTCAATATGAGACGATCATGAATGTAACAATTACACTGCAGGAGAAGGATTATCAGTTCAAAGGGATGGTAGATAGCGGGAATCAAGTACATGATCCTATTTCGAAACAGCCGATAATGTTTGTGTCTATAAAAAATTGTATGCATGAACTGCCTGATTTTATTTGGAAAATTGCAGAAAATCCTAATGAAGCAATTCTTTCAGATCAGATCATTCCGAATTCGTGGCAGGACCGTGTCCGAATTATCCCTTATAAAGTTGTTGGTAGTGATCATCAGATTGTACTAGCGCTAAAACCAGATCAAATAAGATTGGAGAAGGATAAAGAGGAGTGGATTGTCAAGAAGGGTCTTGTTTCTTTTACAATCCAACAGTTATCTCCTGATGATGTATTTCAGTGTATAATTCATCCAAAAATGCTGATTTCTACTGAACAAAAACAGGTTGGATAAATAATTGCTTTTAGGAGTTTCTACTTATTACTACTATACTCAAAAAAACAATTTTTAGAAGGAGGACAAAACTTGAAAAAAATAAAACTTCGCCTAACTTACTATTGGTATAAGATCTTAATGAAACTAGGGCTTAAAACGGATGAGGTACATTATATAGGCGGAAGTGAAGCGTTGCCTCCTCCACTAAGCAAAGAAGAAGAAGAACTATTGTTAATAAAACTCCCCAAAGGTGATCAGGCTGCACGCTCGATTTTAATCGAGAGAAACTTAAGGTTAGTTGTTTATATTGCGCGGAAATTTGAAAATACAGGGATCAATATTGAAGATCTGATTTCCATTGGAACAATTGGGTTAATTAAGGCAGTTAATACGTTCAATCCAGAGAAGAAAATAAAACTAGCTACATATGCTTCTCGTTGTATTGAAAATGAGATTCTTATGTATTTAAGGAGAAACAACAAAATTCGTTCAGAAGTTTCATTTGATGAACCGCTAAACATTGACTGGGACGGAAATGAATTGCTCCTATCAGATGTTTTAGGTACAGAGGAAGACATTATTACAAAAGACTTAGAAGCAAATGTTGATAAAAAGTTATTATTAAAAGCATTGCATCAATTAACAGAGCGTGAGAAACAAATTATGGAGCTTCGCTTTGGACTAGGTAGCGGAGAAGAGATGACACAAAAAGATGTTGCCGACCTTTTAGGTATTTCTCAGTCCTATATTTCAAGATTAGAAAAAAGAATTATAAAACGATTAAAAAAGGAATTTAATAAAATGGTTTAAAAAAATTTTTTCGTTCATGAAAAAGCAATAACTGCATAGCTTCTCAAGGTTTCATTAGGTGATGGTTTCCATTTGTCAATGCATATTTTTCCTTACCGAGGAGATACTGTTTTTTGTACAGCATCCCCTGTGAGGAGGGAAATGGATTGACTCGGAATAAGGTAGAAATTTGCGGTGTTGATACATCGAAACTTCCAGTATTAAAAAATGAAAAGATGAGAGAATTATTCAAGCAAATGCATAATGGAGATATGAGTGCACGAGAAGAACTTGTAAATGGAAATTTACGCCTAGTCTTAAGTGTGATTCAACGATTTAACAACCGTGGAGAATTTGTTGATGATCTTTTCCAAGTTGGTTGTATCGGTCTTATGAAATCAATCGATAATTTTGATTTAAGTCAAAATGTAAAGTTCTCTACTTATGCTGTTCCGATGATCATTGGTGAGATTAGACGGTATTTACGAGATAATAATCCTATCCGTGTTTCGAGATCATTGCGAGATATTGCTTATAAAGCCTTGCAGGTAAGAGAGAGATTAATGAGTAAAACATCTAGAGAACCAACAGCAGAGGAAATTGCAAAAGAATTGGATATCTCTCATGAGGAAATTGTCTTTGCACTTGATGCGATTCAAGATCCAGTGTCTTTATTTGAACCGATTTACAATGACGGCGGTGATCCGATCTTTGTAATGGACCAGCTTAGTGACGAACGTAATAAAGACATTCAGTGGATAGAAGAAATTGCATTAAAAGAAGGAATGCGCCGTTTAAATGAGCGCGAAAAAATGATTCTAAGGAAGCGTTTTTTCCAAGGGAAAACACAGATGGAAGTAGCAGAAGAGATTGGCATCTCACAAGCGCAAGTTTCCCGACTCGAAAAAGCCGCAATTAAACAAATGAATAAGAATATACAAAGCTAGAGGCAAATGCCTTCTAGCTTTTTACGTATTATTTTATGTGAACACTTATGATTGCACAGGATCAATCATATAATCTCAATAAGTGAAAGGAAGTGGAGGAGGTCGTATATGATTCGAGTCTCTGATGTTCGATGGAAGGATGTTATCAATTTATCTGACGGAAAAAGGCTAGGGTATGTAACAGATGTAGACATCGATCCAAGGAAAGGGGTAATTTCGGCGCTCATTATTGGAGAAACACAAAAAGTAATGGGGTTTATTAAACGGGAGGAAGAGTATGTGGTGCATTGGCACGATATCTTAACAATTGGTGATGATGTCATTATCGTAAAATTTCGTCCTCAGAATAAGTATGAGTAAAGGTTTCAATAGAGTTTCGATTGTTCTCATGAGTGGGAATATGGTAAACTAAAAGCAAGTTTGTATATTATTATTCGTAAATGAGGGGTGTAAATGGAGCCTTTTTCTTTAATTGAAGAGGAATACATGTCAGTGAAAAGTTGGACAGACTCCAACCCTCAGTTGATCGCAGGTTTTTCAACAAAAAGTGGAGGCTATAGCAAAGAAAGCTTCTCTTCTTTGAATTTAGGGTTGCATGTCAACGATGAGCAATCAGTTGTACAAAAAAACCGTCAGCATCTAGGAGATACTCTCCAATTTTCTGTTAATGATTGGGTCGGTGCGGAGCAAACACATGGCATTCAAATTGCTTCTATTTCTAAGGAACATAAAGGACTAGGGTCCTTACAGTATGAAAATTCGATTCCAAATACTGATGGATTTATTGCATTTGATCAAGGAGTCTTACTGACTATGTGCTATGCAGATTGTGTTCCTTTATATTTTCTTCATCGTAAGACAAGGGCAATTGGTCTTGCGCATGCAGGGTGGAAAGGAACTGTTAATGGAATCGCAGCTGAAATGATCAAGAAGTTTGAAAAAGCAGGTATCACTTCTAACGAGATAGAAGTTGTAATTGGCCCATCCATTTGCCAGAGCTGTTATCAAGTTGACCAACGAGTCATAGATTCAGTAAATAAACTTGTTGATGGAATAACTACAAAAACGTATGTGAAATTGAATGATACTCAGTACAAATTAGACTTAAAGCGCTTAAATCAATTAGTATTAGAAAATGAAGGGGTTATTCCCGAGCATATTCACGTGACAGGTTATTGTTCCAGCTGTGATCAATCGTTATTTTTCTCTCACCGCCGCGATCGAGGGAAAACTGGCAGAATGATGAGCTTTATCGGCTGGAAGGAGGAGTTCAACAGCGATGAAAGTAAGTGAGAATTTACAAAAGATTCAGGCGTTCATACATCAAGCATGTGAGAAAACAGGACGCTCAATTGAAGATGTAAAGGTGATTGCTGTAACAAAGTATGTTTCAATTGAGAGAACAAAAGAGGCCATTGCTACAGGGATTATCCATTTAGGAGAGAATCGCGATGAAGGTTTGTTGCAGAAGCATGAAGCACTTGGTAAAGAGCCAGTATGGCATTATATTGGTTCGCTTCAGACGAGAAAAGTAAAGAATATTATAGACTATGTTGACTATATTCATTCACTTGATCGCGAATCGCTTGCAAAGGAAATCGACAAAAGAGCTGATAAGAAAGTGAAATGCCTTGTGCAAGTAAATGTATCAGGGGAGCAATCAAAACAAGGTTTAACTCCTGACGAAGTCTTGCCGTTTATTGAAAAATTAGAGATTTATACGAATATCGAAATTGTTGGCTTGATGACAATGGCTCCTAATACCGATGATGAAACGTTCTTGCGTAAATGCTTCAAGTCATTAAAACAATTGCAGGAATCTATACAAAAGCAGCAATACATACATGCTCCTTGTGAGGAATTATCCATGGGAATGTCAAATGATTATGAAATAGCTGTAGAAGAAGGAGCAACGATGGTTCGTATTGGAACAGCACTTGTTGGTGAATCTTAAGGAGGGTAAGAAAGATGAGTATGAAATCAAAATTCAAAACGTTTTTCTTTTTAGATGATGAATATGATCGTGAAGAAGAAGTGCATAATGAAGAAATCGCTCCTGTGAAAGAAACACCTAAGCAGCAACAGGTTCAACAAAAACAAAACATCGTTAGCTTGCAAAGTGTACAAAAATCTTCAAAGGTTGTTTTAGTAGAACCGCGTGTCTATGCTGAAGCACAAGATATTGCGGATCAATTAAAAAATAGAAGAGCTGTCGTGGTCAACTTACAACGAATTGAAAGAGATCAGGCTAAGAGAATTGTTGACTTTTTAAGTGGAACGGTTTACGCCATCGGTGGAGATATTCAAAAAATTGGGACAGATATTTTCCTCTGTACTCCAGATAATGTGGAAATATCAGGCACGATTTCGCAACTTATGCAGGAACAGGAATTTGAAAATACAAGGTGGTAAAATAGCATGGCATTTATCTTTATGATGATTGGTAACTTAATTTATTTATATTCATGGGCGTTGATTGTTTATATTTTATTATCGTGGTTTCCTAACGCAAGAGAATCTACGGTAGGGCAGTTTTTAGCGCGAATTTGTGAGCCGTATTTAGAGCCGTTCCGTCGTTTCATTCCACCGCTAGGAATGTTAGACATCTCCCCGATTGTCGGAATTATCGTTCTTCGTTTTGCGGCAATGGGTGTACAGTCTTTACAATCTATGTTTATTTAATTTGTGCTTTAAGTAGAAACTCGCATTCTGCGAGAATTGAGAATGTAGACAAAGTCGATTTATGACTTTGTCTACATGTTTTTAAGAGCAAATAAAGTAGCCAAAGCTAAAAAAGAATTGGTAACGATAGTGAGACTAAGACTAGTGTCAGGATAGTAAACAAAGTTCATGTGGGTCTTCTTCTCCAAACAACGTAGTATGAGAGCAAATGTAAGCAGTCTGGAAACTCAAGTTTTCCATTATTGAAAGGGTTAATCACTATGTCTATTTATGTGCATTTTCGACCGGAAGAAAAAGAATTTATTGATCGAGTTCTCCAATGGAGAGATCAGGTCGAGAGATCTTATACACCTAAACTGACAGATTTCTTAGATCCAAGGGAGCAAGAAATCGTTCATTCTATTGTAGGAGAGCATGCTGAAACAAAGGTGAATTTTTTTGGAGGGAGTTCTTTTTCTGAAAGAAAAAGAGCACTATTTTATCCGGAATATTACGAGCCTTCTAATGAAGATTTTGATGTTGTACTATATGAAATTGATTATCCTAAAAAGTTTGTTACTTTGGAGCATCCTCAAGTTTTAGGGACATTAATGTCTTTAGGCATAAAACGAGGAAAATTTGGGGATATCATTTTTGCAGATGATACGGTACAATTCTTTATATCAGCAGATATTGCAGATTACACGCTTATGCAAATCGAGACGATTGGAAAGGCTTCGGTTTCGCTTAAAAAGCAATCCTTAAGTGAAGCTGTCATAGCTGAGGATGCTTGGTCTGAATTGAATGTAACTTGTAGTTCGTTAAGGTTGGATGTAGTCTTAGCAGCCATGCATAAAATATCAAGACAAAAGGCGCAAGTGTTAATCGGGCAAAAGCTTGTAAAAGTGAATTGGAAAATCATTGAACAAACCTCTTTTTCTTGTGAAACCGGTGACATTATCTCAGTAAGAGGGTTTGGTCGTATGAAGATCATCTCGATTGAAGGCAAGACAAAAAAAGACAAGGTAAGGTTAGTGATTGGAAAGCAAAAATAAATCGACTTTTTAAAGGAATCAGGAATACAATTGTCGAATAAATGCATAGGAACATTCACTCTTTACAAGAATTGTCGATGAATAGTTAAGGTTGTACAAGGAAAAGACATTATGTCGTCATTTCATTAATCATACATAAAATTTGGGAGGTGGCATCGATGCCGTTAACACCGTTAGATATCCATAATAAAGAATTCAGTAAAGGATTCCGTGGCTATGATGAAGATGAGGTGAATGAATTTCTTGATCAAGTAATTAAAGATTATGAAATCATCATTCGCGAGAAAAAAGAACTTGAAGAAAAGTTAAATGAGTTAACTGATCGAGTTGGGCATTTTCACACAATCGAGGAAACTTTGAATAAATCGATTGTCGTAGCCCAAGAGGCAGCTGAGGAAGTAAAGCGTAATGCACAGAAAGAAGCAAAGCTAATCATTAGAGAAGCAGAGAAAAACTCTGATCGTATTGTAAATGAGGCACTCTCTAAAGCGAGAAAAATCGCATTGGATATTGAGGATTTGAAAAAACAGTCCAAAGTATTTAGAACTCGATTCAGAATGCTTATTGAAGCACAATTAGACATGCTTAACAATGATGATTGGGATCATTTAATGGATTATAAATTAGATGCAACAGAAGTTACATTGCCAAAAGAAGAGGATTCATTAACTTGACGAATCAGGAATAATTCGCATATAATTTGGAAAGTATAAATATTATGCGACTCAAAAACATTTAAATACTGAAGCATTGATAGGGAAAGTACATTTCTTCAAACCTTATAAACGGATGTTCCGTGAAGCGAACCAGGGATGGTGGAAGCCTGGTATAAGAGAAGGAATAGAAGATCACCCTTGAGTTCCTAGCTGAACAATTATAAGTAAGCGATGGCGTTTCATTCACGTTACGAATGCTTGAGTGGATTGCGAATGATTCTTGCAATCTATAAGGGTGGTACCGCGGGAGATTCAAACCTTCTCGTCCCTATTTGGGATGAGAGGGTTTTTTGTATGGAATCAACAATCAATGCATTAAACATCGTTTATTGATTTATTAGGAGGAAGAGAAGATGGAATTTAAAGATACATTGCTAATGCCAAAGACAGAATTCCCAATGCGAGGGAATTTACCAAAGCGTGAGCCAGAAATCCAACAAAAATGGAATGAACAATCGATATATGAAAAAGTACAAGATCGTACGAGCGGAAGACCACTATTTATCTTGCATGATGGACCACCATATGCAAATGGAGATATTCATATTGGTCACGCATTAAACAAAATCTTAAAAGACTTTATCGTACGATATAAATCAATGAGTGGGTTCCAAGCGCCTTATGTTCCAGGATGGGATACGCATGGATTGCCAATTGAGCAAGCCTTGACGAATAAAGGAGTTAAGCGTAAAGAAATGACACTTGCTGAATTTCGTAAGCTTTGCGAAGAATATGCGTACGAGCAAATTGAAAGCCAACGTGAACAGTTCAAGCGTTTGGGCGTTCGTGGAGATTGGGAAAACCCTTATATCACGCTTAAGCCAGAATACGAGGCACAACAAATTAAAGTTTTTGGTGAAATGGCGAATAAAGGCTATATTTATAAAGGAAAAAAGCCAGTATATTGGTCGCCTTCATCTGAATCTGCTTTAGCTGAAGCAGAGATTGAATACAAAGATAAGCGCTCTCCATCGATATATGTTACATTCGATGTAAAAGATGGAAAAGGCGTTTTATCAACTGATACAAAGTTCATAATCTGGACGACAACACCTTGGACGATTCCTGCAAACTTAGGGATTTCTGTACATCCAACATTGAATTATGTCGTTGTTGCAGCTAATGGTACAAAATATGTAGTAGCACAGGAACTTTTAGATTCAGTTGCTAAAGAGTTTGAATGGGCAGAATACGAAGTTGTTACAACAGTGAAAGGTGCAGAATTAGAGCACATCATCGCAACACATCCAATCTATAAACGTGATTCACTCGTTATGCTTGGCGAGCATGTAACAACAGATGCTGGTACTGGTTGTGTACACACTGCACCAGGTCATGGGGAAGACGACTACCAAGTTGGGATGAAATATGGTCTCGAAGTTTTGTGTCCAGTTGACGATAAAGGGCAAATGACGGATGAAGCTCCTGGTTTTGAAGGGCTATTCTATGATGAAGCGAATAAACCAATCACACAAAAGCTAGAAGAAGCGGGCGCTTTATTAAAGCTTACATTTATTACACACTCGTATCCTCATGATTGGAGAACGAAAAAGCCTGTCATCTTTAGAGCAACAGCACAATGGTTTGCATCAATCAAAGATTTCAGACAACAACTTCTTGACGCGATTCAAGCGACGAAATTTGTTCCAAGTTGGGGAGAAACAAGACTTTTCAATATGGTAAGAGACCGAGGAGATTGGTGTATTTCACGTCAACGTGCATGGGGAGTACCAATTCCGGTATTCTATGCAGAGAATGGCCAAGAAATCATTACAGACGAAACGATTGATCATGTATCCAAGTTATTCCGTGAGCATGGTTCAAATATTTGGTTTGAAAAAGAAGCAAAAGAACTGCTTCCAGAAGGATTTACTCATCCAAATAGTCCGAACGGATTGTTTACGAAAGAAACAGATATTATGGATGTTTGGTTTGATTCTGGCTCATCACACCAAGCAGTGTTGCTTGAGCGTGACGATCTTGACAGACCTGCTGATCTCTATTTAGAAGGATCTGACCAATATCGTGGATGGTTTAATTCATCGCTTTCAACGGCGGTTGCTGTAACTGGAAAAGCACCATACAAAGGCATCTTAAGCCACGGTTTTACGCTTGATGGTGAAGGTCGTAAGATGAGTAAATCAATTGGAAATACAATTGTTCCTGCAAAGGTTATGAACCAATTAGGCGCAGACATTTTGCGTCTATGGGTAGCATCTGTTGATTATCAAGCAGATGTACGTGTCTCCGATGCAATCTTGAAGCAAGTTGCAGAAGTATACCGTAAAATCCGTAATACATTCCGTTTCCTATTAGGAAACCTTGATGATTTTGATCCAACAAAAGATGCAGTTGCCTATGAGAACTTACGTGAAGTTGATCAATTTATGCTTGTAAAATTAAATAATCTTATCAAGCAATCACTTAATTCCTATGATCGCTATGAGTTCTCTAACATTTATCATGCAATTAACAATTTCTGTACGTTGGACTTAAGTTCATTCTACTTGGATTTTGCGAAGGATATTCTTTACATTGAAGCAAGTGATCATCAAGACCGTCGTGCAATTCAAACTGTTCTTTATGAAACATTAGTAGCGTTAGCGAAGTTAACTGCACCTATTCTTTCACATACAGCAGATGAAGTATGGCAGTATGTTCCGAACGTGAAGGAAGAGAGCGTTCAATTGACAGACATGCCGGTGTTTACAGATATTCCTAATGCGAAAGAACTTGAGACGAAATGGAATGCGTTCTTAAAAGTTCGTGATGAAGTATTAAAAGCGTTAGAGCTTGCACGTAATGAAAAGGTAATCGGTAAGTCCTTAGCAGCTAAAGTGACATTATACGTTAAACCTGAAACAAAAGAATTACTTGATTCTGTTGAAGAGAACTTGCAACAACTATTCATTGTTTCTAAATTTGAAGTTGCTGGCTTATATGATGAAGCACCTGAGCAAGCAGAGAAGTTTGAGAAATCCGCAATTGTTGTATCAAAAGCGGATGGAGAAACATGTGAACGTTGCTGGACAGTGACTGAAGAAGTTGGTCAAGATGAGCAATTGGAAACACTTTGCACACGATGTGCATCTGTAGTAAAAGAAAATTATGACCATATGATGTAATTAAGTTGCCCCTCTATTCTAATTAGAATTAGAGGGGTTTTTTAACACCTTCGTTAAATGTTGTTCATCCTGCTAATAGTTTTTTCGAGTTGTTCATCCAACGAGAGAAATACTAAAGGTTACAAACGATAGCAGGAGGTTTTTTCTTATGGAAAGGATGAGAAATCAGCTAATTACTGAACTTCAACAAATTCGACAGGAGCTTTTAGAGCGCTTAATGAATGGAGATTCAAATCCAAATGTGCAGGCTATTTTTTTTGAAGAGCTATATGATATTGAAAAGGCACTCTTAAAATGTGGCAATGGCATGTTTGGTAAGTGTGAATGTACAGGAGAGTGGATTCCAGAGAATGTGATGAATATGATGCCTACCATTCAAACACTCGACGATTACGATCGACTTTCTTCCTTTTATCGAAAGCCAATTTATCATTAATTTGCAAGAAAGTCGTCTGGCTATAAACGTTGCTATCGTTTTCATGAAGATTATGCTAAAATGCAAAGGGAACGAATAAGATCAGTTGATGGAGGTTGCCTTTGTGTTTTATTACATATTAGCACTGCTTATTATTGCATTAGACCAATGGACTAAATGGCTCATTGTTTCTAAGTTTTACTTAGGAGAAAGCATTGAAATCATTCCAAACTTCTTATATATTACATCACATCGAAATACTGGTGCGGCATGGGGAATTTTAGAAGGGCAAATGTGGTTTTTCTATATAGTCACAACAATTGTCGTAATTGCTATCGTCTATTACATGCAGAAGATGGGGAGAAAAATCCCGCTATTAGGTCTTTCTTTAGGTTTTATATTAGGTGGAGCAATCGGAAACTTTATTGATCGGATCTTTAGGCAAGAAGTTGTCGATTTTGTGAATACTTATATTTTTGGATATGACTTTCCAATATTCAACATAGCCGATTCCGCACTTTGCATCGGGGTTGGATTACTTATCATTCAAATGATACAAGAGGAAAGAGCAGCAAAGAAGGAGAAAGCAGATGGAAAAAATGAAGCAAATCATTAATGAAGAACGAGTTGGAGACCGCATTGATAAGGTGGTTTCTACTTTAAATCCTGAATGGTCACGAACGCAAGTGCAGGGTTGGATTAAAGAAGGACATGTTAAGGTGAACGGAGCAAGTATAAAAACGAATTATAAATGTCAAATGAATGATGAAATCATCGTAACGATTCCAGAACCAGAGCAATTAGATGTTGAACCAGAGGAAATGGATTTAGCAATCTACTTTGAAGATCAAGATGTATTAGTTGTGAATAAGCCAAAAGGTATGGTTGTTCATCCTGCAGCTGGGCATTACACTGGAACTTTAGTGAATGGTTTAATGGCACACTGCAAAGATTTGTCAGGAATCAATGGTGTAATGCGACCTGGTATTGTACATCGTATAGATAAAGATACTTCAGGCTTATTAATGGTCGCTAAAAATGATTTAAGTCATGAAAGCTTAGTGAATCAACTCGTTGCAAAAACGGTTACAAGAAAATATCGTGCTGTTGTGCATGGAGTGATTCCGCATGATCATGGTACGATTGATGCACCAATTGGTCGCGACCCCCAAGATCGCCAAAGCATGGCTGTCGTCGATAATGGGAAAAAAGCAGTCACTCATTTTCAAGTGTTAGAGCGGTTTAAGGATTTCACATATGTTGAATGTCAATTAGAAACAGGGCGTACACATCAAATACGTGTGCATATGAAATATATTGGTTATCCGTTAGCAGGAGATCCGAAGTATGGCCCTAAGAAAACGATTGATTTTAATGGACAAGTTCTACATGCTGGCGTATTAGGGTTTGATCATCCAAGAACAGATGAATATTTAGAATTTGAAGCGCAATTACCTGAAGATTTCTCTGCGCTTTTAACGAAGTTAAGAAATAATCATTGACAAAATTCGCGTGTGGGGATAAGATATTTGTAGTTGAATAAGTCCTTTAAAAACAGTCCAGTGAGGCTGAGAAGGTAACGGCTTGAATAATGGTATATAATTATACCTCTATTCTTTTGCATGTATCGTAACCCTCTCGCCAATTGGCTTGAGGGTTTTTAAATGGACAATAATTCAAAGAAGGTGAAGATCATGCCACAAAAAGCAGTTGTGCTTGATGAACAGGCAATCCGCAGAGCATTAACACGAATAGCTCATGAAATTATTGAAAAAAACAAGGGTATTGAAGATTGTGTTCTTGTAGGGATTCGCACACGAGGCATTTACATTGCAAAGCGACTTGCTGAAAGAATCGAGCAAATTGAAGGCAAACAAATATCTGTTGGTGAATTAGATATTACATTGTACCGAGATGATCTGTCGAAGAAGACAGAGAATGAAGAACCACTCATTAATGGATCTGACATTCCTGTAGAAATTAAAGATAAAAAAGTCATCCTAGTGGACGATGTCCTCTACACTGGTAGAACTGTAAGAGCAGCGCTTGATGCACTGATTGATATCGGTCGCCCTTCATTGATTCAACTAGCTGTCTTGGTGGATCGAGGTCATCGTGAATTACCGATTCGAGCTGATTTTGTTGGGAAAAACATACCGACGTCAAGCTCAGAAAAAATAATGGTTGAATTACAGGAAGTTGATGAGTTAGACCTTGTCAGCATCCATGAAAAATAAAATAGTGTACACCTTTTAAATGTAGTCCAGAGAGGCTAGCAAAAGGGATATAAATAAATGAAGAAGCTTTCATTTGTTTAAATATACCCTCTTTGTGCCTTAATCTCCGCGCAAAGAGGGTTTTTGCTTTATGAAAAGCAAGCATCCCTCCCTTAAAAGAAAGATTAACTAGTACAAGACCAAAACCAATAGGGGGAAGAAAGAATGAATAAACCAGTATTAGATGTACATGATAAACCCTCGTTTTTACAACTATTAACGTTAAGCTTCCAGCACTTATTCGCGATGTTTGGTGCAACGGTGCTTGTTCCAGCACTTGTTGACTTAGATCCAGCAATCGCCCTTTTATCCAGTGGAATTGGAACAATCGCATTCTTACTTATTACGAAATTTCAAGTACCTGCTTACTTAGGCTCATCCTTTGCCTTTATTGCACCAATCATTAGCGCACAAGCACTCGGAGGTCCGGGAGCAGCAATGATCGGAAGCTTCCTAGCAGGTTTAACATATGGAATTGTCGCATTAATCATTTATAAAACAGGTTATCGATGGATTATGAATATTTTACCGCCAATCGTGGTCGCACCAATCATTATCGTCATCGGATTAGCTCTAGCATCGACAGCAGTCGGAATGGCGATGAACCACCCAGATTCTGAAGAATACAGCATGCTTCATTTCTCAGCAGCATTAGTGACACTCGCAGCTGCAATCGGCTTCTCAGTTTTTGCAAAAGGGATGCTAAACATGATTTCAATCTTAGCTGGAATCATAGTTGGTTATCTATATTCATTAGCGATCGGAATTGTGGATTTCACAGCATTCCATGATGCGAAGTTTTTCCAAATGCCAGAATTCATCATTCCGTTCGTACACTATGATGTGAACATCTCGCAAGCACTTGTCCTTTTAATGGTCCCAATCGTAGTCGTCACGATCTCAGAGCATATTGGGCACCAGCTTGTATTAGGAAGAGTTGTAAACCGCAATTATATTAAAGAACCAGGCTTGCATCGCTCCATTCTTGGGGATGGAACCGCAACTATGATCTCAGCATTAATCGGAGGACCACCGAAAACAACCTATGGTGAGAACATTGGAGTCCTAGCCATTACTCGAGTATACAGCGTCTATGTCATCTTAGGTGCAGCTATCTTAGCAACGATGTTTGGATTTTTAGGACATGTAAGTGCATTAATCAGTTCAATTCCAAAACCAGTAATGGGTGGGGTATCAATTCTGCTATTCGGAATCATCGCTTCAAGCGGTTTGCGTATGCTAGTCGAGAGCAAGATAGACTTCTCAATCAATCGAAACTTAGCGATCTCAAGCTTCATTCTTGTTCTAGGAATCGGTGGAGCGCATTTAGAAATTGGAAACTTTATGCTTGAAGGTCTTGCATTAGTCGCAATCGGTGGAGTTATTCTAAATTTAGTCTTACCTGGTCGTGAAAAGCACATAGACGAAGCTGAAATTGAAAACAATGAAATAGCATAGTCCTTTTAAACAGAGTCCTGTGAGGCTCAGAAGGGTGTGAAGAGATTGAATTTGTTCGCTATAGGCAAAACAAATTTGAACTCTTCGTTTCGCGCACCCTGACATTCGCTGTCAGGGTGTTTTAAATAGGAAGGAAATCAAGAAGACTCATGGAAAGAGGGGATTCATATGGCAAAGCATTTGTTAACAACATCAGAATTAAGCATTGAAGAAATGAACGATATACTACATGATGCTGAATTTTTTCTAAATGGTGGGAAGTGGAAGCCAGAGGAAAAGGTGTTTGTATCCAACTTGTTTTTTGAAAACAGCACGAGAACAAAATGCAGCTTTGAAGTAGCTGAAAGACGACTTGGACTAGATATGATTCCATTTGAAGTGAGTACCTCAAGTGTTCAAAAAGGGGAAACATTATACGATACGGTCAAAACATTAGAGGCGATAGGAGTGAACAGCTTAGTCATTCGCCATAATGAAGATCGATACTTTGATCAAATAAAAGAAAAAACGTCAATTGCGATCATCAATGCAGGAGATGGATGCGGACATCATCCTACACAATCATTGCTCGATCTCCTCACAATTAAACAGGAATTTGGGCAGTTTGATGGATTGAAGATTGCGATTATTGGCGATATTCGCCATAGTCGTGTAGCACGGTCTAATGCAGATGCACTTATTCGCCTCGGAGCAAATGTTGTGTTCTCAGGTCCACCTCAATGGTTTGACGAAGAAATGCTTAGTCAAGTAGCTTTTGAACCTATTGATGAAGCGATTGAAACTTCAGATGTTGTGATGCTGCTGAGGGTTCAGCATGAACGTCATGCGATTGCAATAAGCATGTCAAAAAAGGAATACCATGAGCAGTATGGATTAACAGTTGACCGAGAAAAACGAATGAAGCATGGCAGCATCATTATGCATCCAGCACCAGTTAATCGGGATGTAGAAATTGCAGATGAGCTTGTTGAATGTGAGCGCTCAAGAATTTTTAAACAAATGCAAAACGGTGTCTATATTCGTATGGCGGTGTTAAAAAGATCAATTGAACAAATGAAGGGGAGCGGTATAAATGACAATGTTAATCAAAAATGGGCAGTTGCTATCAAGTAATGGAGAAGAGCAAGTTGTAGATGTATTCATTAAGAATGGAAAAATCGCGCAGATTGGCACGGATTTACTTGTAGATGCAGCAGAAACGATCGATGCATCAGGTCTTCTTCTCACTCCAGGATTTATCGATTTGCATGTTCATTTACGTGAACCAGGTGGAGAACATAAAGAAACAATACACACGGGAAGTCTTGCAGCAGCAAAGGGTGGATTTACAACTATTGCTGCCATGCCAAACACGAGACCTGTTCCAGACACGAAAGAACAGCTTGATTGGTTGCAAAACCGCATCAAAGAAACGGCGGTTGTAAATGTGCTTCCATACGCATCAATTACGATTCGTGAGGCAGGCAAAGAGTTAACTTCCTTTACTAGCTTAAAAGAAGCTGGAGCATTCGCATTTACAGACGATGGAGTTGGTGTGCAGTCAGCAAGCATGATGTTAGAGGCAATGAAGAAAGCAGCAGCTATTGATATGGCTATTGTTGCACATTGTGAAGAAAACACTTTGATCAATAAAGGAGCCGTACATGAAGGAAAGTTTAGTCAAGAAAATGGAATAAACGGTATTCCTTCAGTGTGCGAATCGGTTCATATTGCAAGAGACGTGCTTTTAGCAGAAGCAGCAGGTTGTCATTATCATGTTTGCCATATTAGTACGAAAGAATCTGTTCGTGCTGTACGCGATGCGAAAAAAGCAGGTATCCGTGTTACAGCAGAAGTGACGCCTCATCACTTACTCCTTTGTGAGGATGATATTCCTGGTATGAATACGAATTACAAGATGAATCCACCACTCCGAGGTGCAAGCGACAGAGAAGCACTAATCGAAGGTTTACTTGACGGAACAATCGACTTTATTGCGACTGACCATGCGCCACACTCAGAGGATGAAAAGGCAGAGGGCATGGGTTTAGCTCCATTTGGGATTGTTGGACTAGAAACAGCTTTTTCACTACTTTACACACATTTTGTCAAGACAGAGATGTTTACATTGCAACAGCTTGTCGACTTCTTAACAAAAAAGCCTTCCGAAGTGTTCAATTTACATAACAAAGGAAGGGTTGCAGTCGGTCAAGATGCAGATCTTGTGTTAATAGACTTAAATGAACAGACAATCATCGATCCTAAAAGCTTCTTATCAAAAGGAAAGAATACGCCATTTAAAGGCTGGGAAGTACAAGGTCAACCAGTATGTACAATTGTTGCTGGGAAAGTAGCATGGGAAAAAGGGAGTGTAACAGCATGAAAAAACAACTCATTTTAGAAGATGGAACAGTTTTTATTGGAAAAGGATTTGGGAGTGATCGCAATACGTATGGAGAGGTCGTATTTAATACAGGGATGACAGGCTATCAAGAAATCCTCTCAGACCCTTCTTATTGCGGTCAAATTGTTACATTAACTTATCCATTGATTGGTAACTATGGGATCAACCGAGATGATTTTGAATCGATTCTTCCAAGTATTCATGGATTTGTAGTAAAAGAAGCAGTCGATTATCCATCAAATTGGAGAAGTGAGCGTTCACTGGATGAATTTTTTAACATGCATGACATTCCAGGTATCGCAGGAATTGATACGAGAAAATTAACGAGAATCATTCGTCAATATGGGACATTAAAAGGTGCAATTTGCCGCGTTGAAGAAAATGTAGATGAGGTATTAGAACGACTAAGAGCAACGACAATTGGAACGAACCAGGTGAAAATGGTCTCAACGAAAACGGCATACCCAAGCCCAGGTAGAGGTAGAAGAGTTGTTCTTGTCGATTATGGAATGAAGCATGGCATTTTAAGAGAATTAAACAATCGCGACTGTGACGTTATAGTCGTGCCATACAATACAACCGCACAAGAAATTCTGAACTTGAGTCCTGATGGTGTCATGCTTTCGAATGGGCCAGGAGATCCTAAAAATGTTCCAGAAGGCATTGAGATGATCAAGGGAATCCTAGGGAAAGTGCCACTTTTCGGCATTTGCTTAGGGCATCAATTATTCGCCTTAGCATGCGGTGCAAACACCGAGAAAATGAAATTCGGTCATCGCGGTTCAAATCACCCGGTAAAGGATCTACACACTGGCAAAATCGCACTCACATCACAGAATCATGGCTATACTGTTGAAGAGGCATCAATTGATGAAAGTGTTTTAGAAGTTACGCATATCGCTTTAAACGATCAGACTGTCGAAGGATTAAGGCATACGAAGTTCCCAGCGTTTACTGTTCAATACCACCCAGAGGCATCACCTGGGCCAGAAGATGCAAACGGATTGTTTGAACAATTTATGGAGATGATTGAAACAAATGAAAAGGTTGGTGCGAAACAATGACAAAACGAACAGATATTAAAAGCATACTCGTTATTGGATCAGGTCCAATCGTAATTGGGCAAGCAGCAGAGTTTGATTATGCAGGGACCCAAGCAT
The DNA here is from genome assembly GCF_059874745.1 of Niallia sp. CD-39. Classification (NCBI taxonomy): domain Bacteria; kingdom Bacillati; phylum Bacillota; class Bacilli; order Caryophanales; family Bacillaceae; genus Niallia; species Niallia sp. CD-39. Next base: position 86,635 of record NZ_JCBCPS010000003.1, read on the forward strand.
GTATTGCCTTAAAAGAAGAAGGCTATCGTGTCATTCTTGTAAACTCGAATCCTGCAACAATCATGACAGATACAGAAATTGCTGATGCGGTATATATTGAACCGTTGACGCTCGAATTTGTAAGCAAAATCATCCGTAAGGAAAGACCTGATGCACTCGTTCCAACATTAGGAGGACAAACGGGACTTAACTTAGCGGTAGAGCTTTCAAAGTCGGGAGTTCTTGAAGAATGTGGAGTGGAAATCCTTGGGACTAAGCTTTCAGCGATTGAGCAGGCAGAGGATCGAGACCTTTTCCGTCAACTTATGAATGAATTAGGTGAGCCAGTCCCAGAAAGTGAAATCATCCATAACTTAGAGGAAGCGTATCAATTCGTAGAAGTAGTCGGATATCCGGTCATTGTACGCCCAGCATTCACGCTTGGCGGTACAGGGGGCGGGATTTGCGATGATGAGGAGGAACTAATCGAAATTGTAACAAGTGGATTGAAAAACAGCCCTGTTACTCAATGTTTATTAGAAAAAAGCATCGCCGGTTTTAAGGAAATTGAATATGAAGTAATGCGAGATGGTAATGACAACGCAATCGTTGTTTGTAATATGGAAAACATTGATCCAGTTGGCATTCATACAGGTGATTCGATTGTTGTTGCTCCTTCACAAACATTGAGTGATCGTGAATATCAATTGTTACGAAATACATCTTTAAAAATTATCCGTGCCTTAGAAATCGAAGGTGGATGCAATGTTCAACTAGCATTAGATCCAGATAGCTTCCAATACTATATTATCGAAGTAAATCCGCGTGTGAGCCGTTCATCGGCGCTAGCGTCGAAAGCAACTGGTTATCCAATTGCGAAGCTAGCTGCAAAAATCGCAGTCGGACTAACTTTAGACGAAATGATGAACCCGGTAACAGGGAAAACATACGCAAGCTTTGAGCCAGCGCTTGATTACATTGTAACGAAAATCCCACGTTGGCCATTTGATAAGTTTGAATCGGCAAATCGCTCATTAGGTACACAGATGAAGGCAACTGGTGAGGTTATGGCGATTGGACGAACATTTGAAGAGTCGCTCCATAAAGCAATCCGATCACTTGAAGCGAATGTGTATCACCTAGCATTAAATGAAGCGAATGAAGTTAATGATGCTTTGTTGGAAAAACGAATTAGAAAAGCTGGCGACGAGCGTTTATTTTACATCGGGGAAGCGTTAAGAAGAGGAGTCACTATAGAAACATTGCATGAATGGTGCCAAATCGATCTATTCTTCCTTTACAAGTTTGCGAAAATGGTAGAGTTTGAGGAAGAAATAAAAGAAAAGCCATTTCATATAGAAGTCGCACAAAAAGCTAAAGAATGGGGATTTGCAGATCACGTACTTGCTCAACTTTGGAATAAAACAGAAAAAGAGATTTATGAGTGGAGAAAAGCTGAAAGTATAATCCCAGTCTATAAAATGGTCGACACTTGTGCAGCTGAGTTTGAATCAGAAACACCGTATTACTACGGGACTTATGAGGAAGAAAACGAATCAATCATCACGAACAAGAAGAGTGTCGTTGTACTAGGCTCTGGTCCAATTCGTATCGGGCAAGGGATCGAGTTTGACTATTCAACAGTACATGCGGTATGGGCGATTAAAGAAGCAGGATATGAGGCGATTATTATAAACAACAATCCTGAAACGGTGTCAACGGACTTTAGCATCTCTGACAAGCTCTATTTTGAACCGTTAACGATTGAAGATGTAATGCATATTATCGACCTTGAAAATCCTGAAGGAGTGGTCGTTCAGTTCGGTGGGCAAACGGCAATCAATCTTGCAGCGAAGTTAGTCGAGCGCGGTGTGAAAATCCTTGGGACATCGCTAGAGGATTTAGATCGTGCAGAAGATCGAGATAAGTTTGAGCATGCATTGAATTCCCTGAAAATCCCACAACCACAAGGGAAAACGGCGTTATCAGTGGAACAAGCGGTTAAGATTGCCACTCAAATTGGATATCCGGTTCTTGTGAGACCTTCGTATGTACTAGGTGGACGAGCGATGGAAATCGTCTACAAAGAGGAAGAACTGCTTCATTATATGAAACATGCGGTTAAGGTAAACCCAGAACACCCAGTGTTAATCGATCGTTACTTAACAGGAAAAGAAATTGAAGTTGATGCGATATCTGATGGGGAAACGGTTGTTATACCAGGGATAATGGAGCATATCGAACGAGCTGGAGTTCATTCTGGTGACTCGATTGCTGTCTATCCTCCGCAAAACTTATCAGCGGAGATCAAACAGACGCTTGTTGATTATACAACAAGACTGGCAAAGGGACTTAAGATTGTTGGGCTACTAAACATTCAATACGTCATATCTAAAGGTGAGATATTCGTCTTAGAGGTGAACCCACGCTCAAGTCGTACCGTGCCATTTTTAAGTAAAATTACGAAAGTGCCAATGGCAAATATGGCGACGAAAGTTATTTTGGGGAAGTCATTAAAAGAGCAAGGCTATGAGAGTGGGCTTGTTTCCGAAAAGGCGGGTGTGTACGTGAAGGTTCCTGTCTTCTCATTTGCAAAGCTTCGAAGAGTTGATATTACACTTGGGCCAGAAATGAAGTCAACAGGAGAAGTGATGGGGAAAGATACAACACTCGAAAAAGCGCTTTATAAAGGATTAGTTGCTTCTGGAATGAAGATTTATAAATACGGAACCGTGCTAATGACAATTGCTGATAAAGATAAGGAAGAAGCGATCCAATTAGCGAAACGATTCGTGGCAATCGGTTATAGAGTAATGGCGACAAGTGGAACAGCATCATATATACAAGCTGCTGGAATCCCCGTACAAGTAACAGAGAAAATTGGTTCAGAAGGACCAAACTTAATTGATATGATTAGAGGCGGCAAAGCACAAATCGTCATCAATACGCTAACAAAAGGAAAACAGCCTGCGAGAGATGGTTTTAGAATTCGTCGCGAATCGGTTGAAAATGGTGTCCCATGTTTAACATCTCTCGATACGGCGGATGCGATTCTACAAGTAATCGAATCAATGACTTTCTCAACAAATGCAATGCAACAAGCAGAGGTTGTGAAGGAGGCTGTCTTAGTATGATAAAAAAGGAAAACTGCATCGTTGTATCCCAAGAACTAATCGCAGATCACATTTATGAGCTCACCTTAAAGGGTGAGCTTGTGTCTGACATGAAAGCTCCTGGTCAATTTGTCCATGTAAAGGTCGATCATGGAATCGATCCTTTGTTAAGAAGACCGATCAGCATCGCGAATATTGATTCTGAAAAAGGCGAGTTCACAATGATATATCGTTCACAAGGAAGAGGGACGAAAAAACTATCATTGGTAGAGGTTGGACAAACGGTTGATGTACTAGGTCCGTTAGGTAATGGTTTTCCTGTAGAAGCATGCCATAAAGAACAGACAGCATTGCTTGTTGGCGGCGGGATCGGAGTACCACCATTGTATGAATTATCGAAAAGATTAAGAGCAAATGGCGTACATGTGATTCATGTTTTAGGCTTTCAGAGCGACAATGCGGTTTTCTATGAAGAAAAGTTTCAGGCATTAGGTGAAACAATCATTGTGACAGCTGATGGTTCTTACGGTGAGCAAGGTTTTGTCACTGATGCAATTACGCGAAACAATCTTCAGTTTGATGTGCTCTACACATGTGGACCTACTGCAATGCTTCGTGCGTTAGAAGTAGCTTATCAAGGTAAGGAAGTATATATTTCGCTTGAAGAGAGAATGGGCTGTGGCATCGGGGCATGTTTCGCATGCGTGTGTCATACAGCAGATGATCCAACTGGCTATACGTATAAAAAGGTATGCACTGATGGTCCAGTATTCCGTGCTGGGGAGGTTGTTGTATGAACCGATTACAAATGAACTTACCGGGTCTGAATCTGAAAAACCCGATTATGCCAGCATCAGGTTGCTTCGGATTTGGTCGTGAATATAGTCAATTTTATGATTTATCAAAGCTTGGGGCAATTATGATTAAGGCAACAACGGTTGAACCTCGCTTTGGAAACCCAACGCCTCGAGTAGCAGAAACGCATGCAGGGATGTTAAATGCGATTGGTCTGCAAAACCCTGGGCTTGAAAAAGTGATGTCAGAGGAATTGCCATTTTTAAATCAATACGATGTCCCAATCATTGCGAATGTAGCAGGCTCGGTAGAAGAAGACTATGTTCGGGTCGCAAAAGAAATTTCGCAGGCTGAAAATGTTCATGCGATTGAGTTAAATATTTCATGTCCAAATGTGAAAACGGGTGGAATCGCTTTTGGTACGAATGCTGATGTTGCAAAATCATTAACGAAGAAAGTAAAAGAAGCTTCTAGTGTGCCTGTATATGTAAAGCTTTCACCGAATGTCACAAATATTGTTGAGATTGCAAAAGCGATTGAAGATGGTGGAGCAGATGGTTTGACGATGATCAACACACTGCTTGGAATGAGGCTTGATTTGAAAACGGGTCAACCAGTGATCGCGAATAAAACGGGTGGTTTATCAGGCCCTGCGATAAAAGCGGTCGCAATTCGCATGGTTCATGAAGTAAGTCAAGCTGTAAACATTCCGATCATTGGAATGGGGGGCGTACAATCGGCAGAGGATGTCATTGAATTCCTTTATGCTGGGGCAAGTGCAGTTGCGGTAGGCACAGCAAATTTCGTTGACCCATATGTATGTCCAACTATCATTGACGATCTTCCACTTGTCATGGATGAGCTTCGCATTGAACATATTACAGACTGTATCGGAAGGAGCTGGGGAAAGCATGAAGAACTCGCTAATCATCGCGCTTGATTTTTCATCAAAACAAGAGGTGTTTGCATTTTTAGATCGTTTCAAAGGAGAGGCTTTATTTGTAAAAGTAGGGATGGAATTATTTTATAAAGAAGGTCCTGAAATGATTTCTGCACTAAAACAATTAGGGCATGATGTTTTCTTAGACTTGAAGCTTCATGACATTCCGAATACGGTGAAGAATGCAATGAGAAACATCGCTTCGCTTGGTTGTGACTTAGTAAATGTTCATGCAGCGGGTGGAATTGACATGATGAAAGCAGCAAAACTTGGACTTGAAGAAGGTTCAATTGATGGGAAAAGGCCAATCTGTATTGCAGTGACACAGCTGACAAGCACGACAGAAGAGCAAATGCAAAACGAGCAAGGTATTCCAACTTCACTGCAACAGTCTGTATTGCATTATGCCAGTCTTACGAAGGAAGCAGGGTTAGATGGTGTTGTTTGCTCTGTTCATGAATCATCATTCATTCACGGGGTGCTAGGAAGCGACTTTTATACAGTAACACCAGGAATTCGTCAGGAGGAAGATGACGTATCAGATCAGAAACGGATTGCTACACCTCAATTCGCATTAGAACAAGGGGTGTCAGCGATCGTAGTTGGCCGTTCGATTACAAAAGCAGCAGATCCATTAAAGAAATATAAAGAGATGAAAGCATTATGGGAGGGAGTTACAATATGAAAGAAAAAATTGCAGAGCAATTACTAAACATCAAAGCAGTCGCCCTAAATCCATCTGAACCATTTACATGGTCATCAGGCTTACAATCACCGATCTATTGTGATAATCGTTTAACAATGTCTCATCCTGAAGTAAGAGCTTCAATTGCAGAAGGACTTGTTTCACTTATTGAAGAGCATTTCCCAGAGACCGAAATGATCGCCGGAACAGCAACGGCAGGAATCCCTCATGCTGCCTGGGTGAGCGATCGTATGAATTTGCCAATGTGCTATGTTCGCTCAAAGCCAAAAGGACATGGCAAAGGTAAGCAGATTGAAGGGAGAATTACGGAGGGGCAAAAGGTTGTCGTTGTTGAGGATTTAATCTCGACAGGTGGAAGCTCAATCAACGCCGTACACGCCCTTCGTGAAGCAGGCTTTCACGTGCTAGGTGTTGTCGCAATCTTTACATATGAACTCGAAAAAGGGTTCAAAAAGCTTGAAGAAGCTGATGTAAAAGCGGTTGCCCTTAGCGACTTTACAACACTTGCACAAGTAGCAGAAGCAAATGGTGCCATCAGCCAATCTGAACAAGAAGCACTATTCCGCTGGAGAAGAAACCCAGAAAGCTGGCTAACAAAAGCATAATAGTAGGAAAAGCGAGGATCCACAGTGGGTGCTCGCTTTAACTTATAACAATAAAGCTAAAAATCCTCAACTAAGTAAAGTTTTAACTTTACTCTTGCCCGGCAAATACTTGTCCTAATTCAATCTGACCTTTACCTTCCCCTTGTGGATCAGGCATACGCATTGCCCATTCTATGGCTTCTTCCTTTAGCTTCGCATTTATCAGTATAAATCAAGCAATCACTCATTCGAATCTGTAAATGGCCATTTTATACTACTGGCTTCTTGTTATAAGAAATGAAAGACATATCCGATTTGAACTTGGATGAAGTCCTTTAGTCATAACTCGTACGCCCGCTTCAACTAATTCTTAGAGCTTGTGAGATTTCCAGCTTCTGAGTTTTTTTTGAGTATTTTACTTGAAAGTATATCTATTACGATAACCTCTGATTATATATATTGGTTTGCTTGGTCTAACGATAGATTAATTGAGAGGAATCTTAACATGTTATTTTAAAAATCAACGTTGTCAATATGATTAGATCTGTTCTCCCAATCTCGAGTGATCTCAAATTCACCATCATTATTAATAATGCTTACTTCACCATGCCTCTCAATTTTCTCAAGAGATTCACCATTATCAAACTCTAAGTGCAAAATATATTTATATTTAGTAGAATTCCCCTCGGCTCCTGTTTCTTCTAAAGTAAGATCTATAACTTCGATACTACGGTTTGTTTTAGCTGCAATTTGCGCTGGGATATTTAATGTTTGGTTTTGAAAATGTTTCTCGTATAATTCTGCCGATACGTATGGTTTAATATTTTCAGCAATTTCCTCTATAGAAGGGGGATTATCAGGGTCTTTTACTGTAAAGTGTTTGGTTTTATATTCTTTGACAAACGTAATTATTTCCTCATCATTAGCAGTGTCGTTAGAGCAGGCTATCAATCCCATAAACAAAAATATTGCTAGTGAAAACATAAGAAGTTTTTTCATCATTCTTTCTTTCTCCTTTGCATGAAGTGATTCAGGAAAACTTAAGTGTCTACATTTCTAATAATGATTACTATGCTAAACTATCCTTTCTAATTAAAGGTTAAGATAAATGGGTGTTTTGATTCGTCAAAGCATGAGGTTAGTTCCTTTTGGAAGTCTTCGTTACTAATTAATTCTAAAGCTTCTTCAATAGTAAAAAAACCAACTTCTACGCTTTCATTCCCTAGTGTAGGAGTTCCACTTATTACATTTCCAATCCACCATACATGACAAAATCCCTTATCTAAATCTTGAGATAATCCGCAAAACTTTTTGAGCGATATTTTAAATCCAGTTTCCTCCTCGACCTCCCGAATAACTGCTTCTTGAAACGTTTCTTGTTCTTCTAAGTGGCCACCTGGTAATTCCCAACCGCGAAGAGGATCTTTTTTTAGTAGAACTTCCTGTTTATCGTTCAATACTAAGCACCCTGATGTTATTGTGTATTTCATTGAATCACCTTGTTCTGTTTATTTTGAATATTGATTAATTATATCAATGTGAAATGATTGGCAAAAGAAATTCTAAATCGTTTATCTTAATAGTAAAAACCACCGAAAAATCTTATCCGGTGGTTGTTGTCATTCATTATTTCTTTAATCTGAGTATTACATCTTCATCAGGAGTTACGAAGACGGTTGTTTGCTGGTCGTAGATGACGTAGCCTGGCTTTGCTCCGCTTGGCTTTTTGACATGGCGGATTTGGGTGTAGTCAACAGGGACGGAGCTTGAGCTTCTCGCTTTGCTGAAGTAGGCGGCAAGTATCGCTGCTTCCAAGATTGTTTCATCTTTTGGCTCAGAGTTTCTGATGACAACATGACTTCCTGGAATGTCTTTCGTATGTAGCCAGATTTCATCCCTACGCGCAAATTTATTTGTTAAATAATCGTTTTGCTTGTTGTTTTTGCCAACGAAAATCTCAGTACCGTCAGTAGCGATATATGTCTCTAACTGTGGCTTTGCATTGGCTGGCTTTTTCTGACCTTTTTTCTGTCTTTCGCGTAAGTAGCCACCTTCGACCAACTCTTCACGTATTTCTTCTACATCCTTTGGTGAGGCTGATAAGATTTGTTGTGTTAGAGAATCGAAGTATGTAGCTTCTTCTTTTGCCTTTGTGATTTGCTCTTTTACAATCGCCTGCGCATTCTTCGCCTTCACGTACTTCGTAAAATACACCTGCGCATTTTCAGATGGTGTTTTTTGTGGGTTCAAAGTGATCGTCACCAATCCACCGTTTTCATCGTAATAGTTTTGCACTTCAATCTCGTTCATCCCTTTAGTAATTGCATACATATTTGCTGTAATCAATTCCCCGAATAATTGGTGTGCGTCTGCATTTTCTGCTTCCTTCAATGTTTGCTCTAATTTCACGATTTTCTTTTCGTATTTCTCTTTTTCATTGTGAATCAACCGTTCCAAATCATTTGCTTGCTGCTTGACGCGATCTCGTTCAGCTTTTCCAAAATAAAAACGGTCAAGCATCGTGCTTAATGTCGGAAACGACGTTGTTTCTCCCTCCAAGTGTTGTAATGGGAATATGTGGAAGCTCTCTTTCCCATTATGCTTCATTAAGGTAGGAGTAACTTCTCCAGCTTTTAGTTTGTTTATCAACTGTATAAATGCTTTCGGAATCGTTGTTCGATTCGGAAGCCCCGCAAGATGAATAACCTCCTTTGCAACAACCGGTGAAAGCCCAGCAAAGCTTGCAACAAGCTGCTTATCTAGCTTCCCACTGTTAAAATCGATGCTTCGGATGATTGTTTCCTCATCAGCAGCAAAAGGATCTTGTTTCTTTTGATCTGGTGGGAGAACGTAAGGTTGGCCAGGTAAAATCGCGCGATGGCTATTCACTGCGTAAGAAACATGTTTAATGCAATCTAAAATCATATTGCGTTCGCGATCAACGACAATAATATTGCTGTGGCGACCCATAATCTCGATGATTAATTGCTTATAGGATAAATCACCTAACTCGTTTCTTCCTTTAATATCAAAAACAATGATTCGATTCATCTCGATTTGATGAATATTCTCAATCGTAAACCCTTCTAAATGCTTTCTTAATAGCATACAAAACATTGGAGGAGTTGCAGGGTTTTCAAAGACTTCATTTGTTAGCTGTGCTCTTGCGTAACTTGGATGAGCCGATAGCAATAGCTTATGGTTTTTACCGTTTGCACGAATAACAAAAAGCAATTCGTTCTTAAATGGTTGGTGGATTTTATTGATTCTTCCACCTGAAAGTGTATCGGAAAGCTCTGAAGTCATTGCTTTCGTAAAAAGTCCATCAAATGACATATGTAAACATCCTTTGTAATAGTTAAGTTTTCGTTTCTTTCAATAAAAGTCGAACAGATTTCCGTTTGTTTAATCATAGCATTTTTTAGGACAAGGATGAATAAGCTTTCATAGAAGGACTAGCATTAATGATTAGAGATGTGAGAATGAGGAGGAAGTGTGTGATGCCTAGATGAAATTTCATGAAATGAATGAAGCAGAGGTTGAAGGTGCATTAAGCAGTAATCGGGCAGAAGGGCTGAGCGATGAAGAGGCACAAAAACGTTTAAAACAATATGGTTATAACGAGTTAGCCGAAGGTGAGAAGCCATCTGCTTTGCTTATATTTTTAAGTCAATTTAAAGATTTTATGGTGCTTGTTTTATTAGCTGCAACGCTAATTTCTGGCTTACTAGGAGAATACATCGATGCGATTGCGATCATTGCGATTGTAGTGATTAACGCCTGTCTAGGATTCTATCAGGAGCGTAAGGCGGAGAAATCGCTAGAAGCGTTAAAAGAATTATCTGCTCCTCAAGTTTTAGTACTGCGTGATGGAGAGTGGATGAAGATTCCATCTAAGGAAATCGTTGTTGGAGACTTAGTGAAATTCTCGTCAGGGGACAGGATTGGTGCGGACGTCCGTATTGTTGAATCTAATAGTCTGGAGATTGAAGAATCTGCCTTAACAGGAGAGTCTGTGCCGGCGCAGAAATCCGTTGTGCCAATAAAGGGTGATAAAGTTGGAATTGGCGATATGGAAAACATGGCGTTTATGGGTACGATGGTGACAAGGGGCAATGGTGTTGGCCTTGTCGTTGGCACAGGGATGAAAACAGCAATGGGTCAAATTGCAGATCTACTTCAAAATGCGGAAACGATGATTACCCCACTACAAAGACGGTTAGAACAGCTAGGCAAAATCTTAATTACGACTGCTTTATTATTAACAGTACTTGTCGTATTCGTAGGTGTGCTACAAGGACAAGACTTATATACGATGTTCTTAGCAGGCGTATCTTTAGCTGTTGCTGCGATACCAGAAGGCTTACCTGCAATTGTCACCGTGGCGTTGTCTTTAGGTGTTCAGCGGATGATAAAATCTAAAGCAATCGTGAGGAAACTACCTGCAGTTGAGACACTTGGATGCGCTTCAGTAATTTGTTCAGATAAAACAGGAACATTAACGCAGAACAAAATGACCGTTACGCATTTATGGGCAGGTGGAACTGAGTGGAATGTAGATGGTGTTGGATATACGCCCAATGGTCAATTTTATCGTCATGACAGAGTCATAGATTTGCAGGAAGAAAAAACATTGCAGCAGCTTTTAATGTTCGGAATGCTTTGCAACCATGCCGAGATACATCAGAAAAAAGGTGAGTTTGCGCTTGATGGTGACCCTACCGAAGGAGCGTTATTGGTCGCAGGAATGAAAGCTGGATATAGCCGAGAAGGATTGTCACAGCAATTCCAATTAATTAAGGAATTTCCTTTCGACTCAACACGTAAAATGATGAGTGTCATAGTTAAGGACCGAAGTGGTCGAACATTCTTAGTGACAAAGGGTGCGCCTGATGTCATCGTTAACCAAAGTGAAGGCATCCTTTGGAACGGTAGAAGGCAATTGATGAATAAAGACATGGTAGGAAAGGTAAATGATGCTATTGTTAACCTTGCATCCAATGCGCTAAGAACGATTGCGATAGCATTTAAGGAGATATCTGGAAACACTTTCGTGTTAAGTGAAAGTGAAGCGGAGAAGAACTTAACGTTCATTGGACTGCAAGGGATGATTGATCCCCCTCGTCCAGAAGTAAGGGATGCAGTTAAAGAATGTAAAGAAGCTGGTATTAAGACGGTCATGATTACAGGAGATCATGTTATAACAGCAGAAGCCATTGCTAAGCAACTTGGCATCCTGACAACTGGACAAAGAGTGATAGAAGGTTCTGCATTAGCGGATATGTCTGTAGAGGAACTAGAAGATGTTGTTGAGGAAGTTGCTGTATTTGCTAGAGTGTCACCAGAGCATAAATTAAAAATTGTTAAAGCATTTCAAAATCGTGGCCATATTGTCGCGATGACAGGTGATGGAATCAATGATGCTCCGGCAATCAAGGCAGCGGATATCGGCATCGCGATGGGAATTACAGGAACCGATGTAGCGAAGGAAGCATCGTCACTCGTTTTACTAGACGATAACTTTGCAACCATTAAGTCTGCTATTAAAGAAGGTAGAAACATATATGAGAACATCCGTAAGTTCATAAGGTATTTATTAGCCTCTAACGTTGGAGAAATTCTAGTCATGTTGTTTGCAATGCTTTTAGCAATGCCATTGCCACTTGTACCGATCCAAATTCTATGGGTGAACTTAGTAACTGACGGACTCCCAGCGATGGCTTTAGGGCTAGATAAGCCAGAGGAAAACGTCATGAAACGGGGGCCTCGTCATCCGAAAGAAGGGGTGTTCGCAAGAGGACTTGGTTGGAAAGTTGTATCACGAGGCTTCCTTATCGGAATTGTTACATTACTCGCGTTTATCTTTGCATACAACGCAAACCCAAATGATTTAGCGTATGCACAAACGGTTGCTTTTGCAACGTTAGTAATGGCTCAACTAATTCATGTGTTTGATTGTCGAAGTGAAAAGTCAGTCCTTTCACGAAATCCGTTTGGTAATAAATATCTAGTGTGGGCGGTACTATCATCCTTCTTACTGATGATCGTCGTCATCTATTATCCTCCACTTCAGCCAATCTTCCATACTGTCCCAATCGTATTAAAAGATTGGTTCATGATTATTGGGTTATCGGCAATTCCAACATTTTTGCTTGCCTTTTCATTTTTGGCAAGAAAGTCGAAATAAAATATGATATAATCCATTAGGTAGTAGAGATGAAACTCTATTACCTTTTCTTTTTTAGATATAAAAAGTGGAACTGGATAATAAAATGAAAGAACGATGGGAAAAGCAACAGCTAAATAATGCCCACGAAGTCTTATTCTATCGAGGAAATTGAAGCGTGCATATAGAAAGCGCACGCCATATGAGGAAATAGAAGATTATCTTTTCATACCAGTATTCATTTCACTTATTAAGTGATAAGATTAAAGGAAAGCACAATCATACATAGATCATTTAAGCTTTCACTTTGGAAGGACGTGTGAAAGATGGTTAAAAGCATGACTGGCTATGGAAGAAGTCATCAGCAAACGAAGAATTACACTGTTACAATCGAAATTAAAACAGTGAACCATCGATTCTCTGAGTATTTTATGCGGATTCCGAGACCGTTTTTGCGCTTAGAAGATAAAATAAAGAAACTGTTAAGTGAAAGCATAAAGAGAGGTCGAATTGAAGTATTCGCTTCTATCGAAGGGAAAGGCTTATATAAAAAGAAGCTACTGGTTGATTGGGAGTTAGCGGATCAGTATTATGAAGTCATTCAAACAATCCAGAACAAGTATCAGTTATCCGATGAGATAAATGTCCATCATATAGTACGTGATGAAACATTAGAAGTTGAGGAAGTTGATGTCATCGACCATGAGTTCGATGCATTGCTTTTACAGGCGGTACATAAAGCGTGTGAGCAGCTGATTGAGATGAGAAAAGCTGAGGGAATGGCCTTGAGAGAGGATCTACTTACTCAGTTAAAAAGCATGCAGCAAACGATTGTCGTTCTTCAAAGCCTCGCTCCACAAGTTTCTCTTCATTATAAAGACCGGTTGCTTAAGCGAATGGAGGAGTTCCTTAACGGACAAGCTCAAATTGATAATGCGCGGATTGTAACTGAGGTTGCAATATTTGCGGATAAAGCCGATATAAATGAGGAAATAACTCGTCTCAATAGTCATCTTCATCAATTCCAAAAAACTTTGGAAACAGAGGGTGTACCAATCGGTAGAAAATTAGATTTTATCGTCCAAGAAATGAACAGAGAAGTGAACACGATTGGTTCAAAAGCAAATGATTCAAAGATTGCTTACGAAGTCGTTGAGTTAAAAAGTTTGCTTGAAAAATTAAAAGAGCAAGTGCAAAATATCGAGTAAACGGTTTAGAAGGTAGCAAGATAGGTCAAAATATACGTGATGAATGGAGGACAGAAATGTCTATTAAATTAATCAATATAGGATTTGGGAATATCGTTTCTGCAAATCGAATCATTTCCATTGTTAGTCCTGAATCAGCACCAATTAAAAGAATCATTCAAGATGCACGTGATCGAGGCTCACTCATCGATGCTACATATGGACGTAGAACGAGAGCGGTTATTGTTACTGACAGTGACCATGTTATTCTGTCAGCTGTTCAGCCTGAAACTGTTGCAGCGCGTTTAAATGACCGAGATGAGATTATAGAGGAAGGTTAGGACGAGGAGAAATGAAAGAAAAAGGATTGCTAATTGTTTTATCGGGACCTTCTGGAGTTGGAAAGGGTACCGTTAGAAAACAAATTTTTTCCCAACAAAATACGAAGTTTGAATACTCCATATCAATGACAACAAGATCTCCGCGTGATGGGGAGGTTGATGGGGTTGATTATTTCTTTAAATCTCGCGAAGACTTTGAAGACTTGATTGCAAAAGATCAGCTGCTTGAGTATGCTGAGTTTGTTGGAAACTACTATGGAACACCTGTTGAATATGTTCAGAAAACATTAGAAGAAGGCAAAGACGTCTTCTTAGAAATAGAAGTGCAAGGTGCAAAGCAAGTACGCAAAAAGTTTCCTGACGGTTTGTTTATTTTCCTTGTGCCACCAAGCCTTTCTGAATTAAAGAACCGTATTGTGACAAGGGGAACGGAAACAGAAGATGTAATCCGTAACCGAATGACAGCAGCAAAAGAAGAACTAGAAATGATGAATCTTTACGACTATGTGGTAGAAAATGATCAGATTGAAAACGCGTGTGAACGCATCAATTCAATCGTTGTAGCTGAGCACTGTCGTAGAGAAAGAGTCGAACCGAAATATAAACGTATGTTGGAGGTTGAATAATTATGTTATATCCATCTATTGATTCATTAATGACAAAAATTGATTCAAAATACTCGCTTGTATCTGTAGCTGCGAAAAGAGCACGTGTTTTACAAATTGATGGTACGCTACAATTAGAAAAATATGTCTCACATAAAAATGTTGGAAAAGCGCTTGAAGAAATTCATGCAAATGAACTACACTATCGCATCGGCTCTACTCAAAATGAAGAATAACTATTAAAACAACCAATCCGGTTGTTTTTTCTTTGTCTATTGTCTGTTGATTTCTTTTTATTCTAAATAGGATTTTGATCCAAATAGATGAAATTTTGACGTCTTTCTAGCATAATAAAAGTACAGAAAAAAGAGCTCGTTTTAATGGGGGTAAAAAAATGCTAAATGGGAAGAAGATTCTGCTTTGTGTAACAGGAGGAATAGCTGTCTATAAGGCTGCAGCTTTAACAAGTAAACTAACACAAACTGGTGCAGATGTGAAAGTAATCATGAGTGATTCCGCTAGTAAGTTTGTAACTCCACTTACTTTTCAAGCGTTGTCGCGAAACGATGTATACACAGATACATTTGATGAAAAGGATTCTAAATATATCGCACATATTGATCTAGCTGATTGGGCTGATTTAACAATTGTTGCACCAGCAACCGCGAATATGATCGGAAAACTCGCGAATGGAATAGCGGATGATATGATTTCTACAACGCTTTTGGCAACGAGGTCACAAATATGGATTGCTCCAGCGATGAACGTGAACATGTACGATCACCCTGCAGTTATCAATAATATTAATACATTATATTCGTTCGGGTATCGCTTTATTGAGCCTGGTGAAGGTTACTTAGCATGCGGATATGTAGGAAAAGGAAGATTAGAAGAACCTGAACAAATTATTGGTCATATTGCCTCGTTTTTTAAAGAAAAGCCAACACCGTTAAAAGGAAAAAAAGTCATCGTCACAGCTGGGCCAACTCGAGAAAAAATTGATGCAGTTCGTTATATTACAAATTTTTCATCCGGTAAAATGGGATATGCCATTGCAGAAGAAGCAGTAAGGATGGGTGCTGATGTTACGTTAGTTTCGGGAGAGGTGGCGATTAAACCAGCGCTACCGGTCAAGATCATCAGCGTCGAGAGCACAGATGACATGTATGAAGCTGTGCTTAATGTATACGATCAAGCTGACCTCGTAATTAAAACTGCGGCAGTAGCCGATTATAAGCCGAAGGTTCAGCACAATTATAAAATTAAAAAACAAGATGGTGATCAAATCATCGAATTAGAAAGAACAAAAGATATCCTGATGGAGCTTGGAAGAAGAAAGGCGCATCAAGTATTAGTAGGATTCGCTGCAGAAACGGATCATGTTGAGGCATACGCAAAGAAAAAGCTTGAAAAGAAAAACGCGGATATAATCGTTGCCAATGATGTCACAAAATCTGGTGCAGGGTTTGGGACAGATACGAATATTGTTACGATTTATAAAAGAGACGGAGACAAGGTGGAGCTTCCAATGATGGACAAGCATGATGTTGCAAAACGATTACTTGAGGAGGCAGCATATTTTTTTAAGGATGATGCACGATGAAGATCGCGTCTGTCATTGTGGATGTTCCAGCAGGTCCAACCGATCGCACCTTTGATTACTTCATTCCAGAACAGTGGCAAGGTGTAATCAGTCCGGGAGTCCGTGTACAGGTACCGTTTGGCCCTAGAAAGGTGCTAGGGTTCATTGTAGAGATTAAGGAAAGCTCAGACTTTGATAAACTGAAAGAAATTTCAGAAGTGATGGATGTAACCCCAGTGTTAAACAAAGAACTATTAGCATTAGGTGATTGGCTAAGCATTCACACTTTGAGTTATAAAATCTCTGCTTATCAAGCGATGTTACCTGCTGCACTTAAGGCAAAGTATGAAAAAAAACTTCATTTAGTAAATGAAAGTGAAAAGCAAAATCTGCCACCAGAAATCTACTCTCTATTTGCAACCGAAAGTATGATAAAATGGGAGGATGTGCAGAAATCTACTTCATTAAAAAAACTTCAAAATTTGATCACAAGCGAAGTACTTGAGGTCATCTATGAAGTAAGGGAGCGTGCCCGAAAAAAGAAGCTAAGGCATGTATATCCTGCCCTCGAAGAAGAGGAATTGCAAGCGGTGATGGATGGGATGACAGAGCAAGCAAAAAAACAAAGACTTGTACTTGAATATTTCTTAAAGCATCCGAGCCCAATTTTAGTGCAGACATTGTTACAGCAATTAAACATTACCGTTGGTGTAGTGAAAAGCCTTATTCAAAAAGGAATTGTCATTGAAAAGGATATAGAAGTGTATCGAGATCCGTATGAGGATCGTGAGTTTGAACGTACAGAGCCATTGCAATTAACAATGTGGCAACAAAAGGCAATTGCACCCATTCTTTCGTCGATTGAAGAACACCGCCATGAAGTATTTCTATTATTCGGTGTTACAGGAAGTGGGAAGACAGAAGTTTATTTGCAATCGATTCAAGAAGTTTTGAATAAAGGAAAAGAAGCGATTTTTCTTATACCAGAAATTTCATTGACCCCCCAAATGGTTAAGAGGTTTAAAGGTAGATTCGGAGACAAGGTTGCTGTCATGCACAGTGGCTTATCCGTCGGTGAAAAATACGATGAGTGGAGGAAAATTCAACGAAAAGAAGTAAAAGTTGTAGTTGGTGCTCGCTCAGCTATTTTTGCCCCTTTTGAAAATCTAGGGATGATCATTATAGATGAAGAACATGAGACGACGTATAAACAAGAGGACCACCCACGCTATCATGCTCGTGATGTAGCAATCGAAAGGGCAAAGAATGTTAACTGTGCGGTGATCTTAGGTAGTGCAACTCCATCATTAGAGACTTTTGCTCGTGCAAAAAAGCATGTATACACTGAGCTTACATTACCAGAGCGAATGAACAATCAAGCATTGCCGATTGTTGATATCATTGATATGAGGGAAGAACTTCGTGATGGGAATCGCTCGATGTTTTCAAGAGCATTATTAGAAAAACTTCAGGAACGATTACTAAGAAAAGA
This sequence comes from Niallia sp. CD-39, assembly GCF_059874745.1. Taxonomy (NCBI): domain Bacteria; kingdom Bacillati; phylum Bacillota; class Bacilli; order Caryophanales; family Bacillaceae; genus Niallia; species Niallia sp. CD-39. Next base: position 104,125 of record NZ_JCBCPS010000003.1, read on the forward strand.
ACAGACCGTATTGTTTTTAAACAAGCGTGGTCATTCATCTTTTGTCATGTGTCGGGATTGTGGGTTTGTTGTTAACTGCCCGCATTGTGAAATATCTTTAACATACCACCGTCAGCAACATAAGATGAAATGCCATTATTGTGGGCATGAGGAAAGAGTTCATACACAATGTCCTGACTGTCAAAGTGAGCATATCCGCTATTTTGGTACAGGAACACAAAAGGTGGAAGAGGAGCTTGTAAAGGTCCTACCTGAAGCGAAGGTCATTCGAATGGACGTAGACACGACCTCTCGGAAAGGTTCACATGAAAAGCTGTTAAATGAGTTTCAAAATGGAAAAGCTGATATATTACTAGGCACTCAGATGATTGCAAAAGGATTGGATTTTCCAAATATTACTTTAGTCGGCGTGCTCTCTGCAGATACGATGCTCCATTTGCCAGATTTTCGTTCGTCCGAAAAAACCTTTCAACTGCTAACACAAGTAAGTGGCAGGGCAGGTAGGCATCAATTGCCAGGAGAAGTAATCATTCAGACGTATTCACCTGAGCATTATAGTATTGAACTAGCTAGTATCCAAAACTATGAACAGTTTTATCAAACCGAGATGAATATTCGAAAACTTCATGGGTATCCACCGTATTATTTTTTAACCTTAATAACGGTAAGTCATGAGGAGCTAATGAAAACGGTTGGGGTGACTGAGAAGATTACGTCATGGGTGAAAAGCAGGTTAAGTGATCAAGCAGTTGTTTTAGGACCTGTTGCATCACCGATTGCGCGAATCAATAATCGTTATCGATACCAATGTTTGATTAAATACAAAAGGGAACCAGAGCTTCATCTCATATTAAAAAAGGTTTATGACCAATATAAGCAAGAATTAGCTTCTGGTCGTTTAAATATTTCGATTGATTTAAATCCGCAAATTTTAATGTAATGAATGATGATAACGGTTCTACAAATGGAGGAAGTATTTTTGACTATTAGAAAGATTGTGATGCATCCGTCTGAAATTCTTGAGACGAAATGCAAGGAAGTCACTCAATTTAATAAAAAGCTATTAAAGCTATTAGATGATATGTATGATACGATGATCGAGTTTGATGGTGTAGGTCTAGCGGCTCCACAGATCGGCTTAGATCTGCAAGTAGCGATTGTTGATGTTGATGATGAGTTGGGGACAATTGAAATGATAAATCCAGAGATTTTGGAAGCATCAGGTGAACAAACAGATCCAGAAGGATGCTTAAGCTTTCCAGGTTTATATGGTGAAGTAACAAGAGCTAATTATGTGAAATTAAAGGCAAAAGATCGTAAAGGCAATGACTATGTTCTAGAGGCGGAAGGGTTTTTAGCAAGAGCGATTCAGCACGAAATTGATCATTTGCACGGAATTTTATTTACATCAAAAGTATCAAAATATTTAACTGAAGAAGACTTAGAGGGGGGCGAAGAATCATGACTAAAATAGTCTTTATGGGGACACCAGACTTTTCCGTACCTGTTTTGCGAACAATCATTGAAGATGGATACGAGGTCATAGGAGTAGTGACACAACCGGATCGCCCTGTAGGGAGAAAAAGAGTGCTTACTCCACCTCCAGTAAAAGTAGAGGCATTAAAGCATAATATTCCGATCTATCAGCCTGAAAAGATTCGACAATCTGAGGAGCTGCAAACGATTATTGATTTACAACCAGATCTTATTGTAACAGCCGCATATGGTCAGATCTTACCAAATCGTTTATTGGAAGCGCCAAAGTACGGTTGCATTAACGTTCATGCATCTCTGTTGCCTGAGCTACGTGGTGGTGCGCCAATTCATTATTCAATTATTGAAGGCAAGCCAAAGACAGGTATTACAATCATGTATATGGTTGAGAAGCTTGATGCAGGCGATATGCTAACACAAGTAGAAGTAGACATCACGGAAGAAGACAATGTCGGCACACTTCATGATCGCTTAAGTGTTGCAGGATCAAAGCTCTTATCTGAAACAATTCCAAGGCTTTTAAACGGGGAAATTGAACCAACTCCACAAAATGAAGAGGATGCAACATTTGCTTATAATATTAAACGAGAGCAAGAATGGTTAGACTGGACGAAAACAGGCGAAGAATTATATAACCAAATTCGTGGAATGAACCCTTGGCCAGTCGCTTTTACATTGTTAGATGGGGCTGTTCTTAAAGTTTGGAAGAGCGAAAAGGTGATCGACAAAAGACCAGGCGTGCCTGGTGAAGTAATCAATATCGAAGACGATGGTATAATTGTAAAAACAGGAAACGACACGGCCATCAGAATTATAGAGGTTCAACCTTCCGGGAAGAAGAAAATGCTAGCAAAAGATTATTTAAGAGGCTCGGGTGCACAACTATCAGCTGGCATCCTTTTAGGAGCAAAAGAATGAGTAAAAAGAAACAAAAGCAAGTGAGAGAGGTCGTCCTGGAATTACTTGAAACGATAGAAAAAAATCAGTCTTATAGCAATTTGCTATTAAATAATGCAATTAAGAAAAATACAGTGGACCAAAAGGATGTCGGCTTATTGACTGAATTAACGTATGGCACTTTGCAACGAAAATTCACACTTGATTATTTTTTAAAGCCATTTGTTAAAAAGCCAGCAAAAGTTGAAGCTTGGGTACTTCATTTGTTAAGGCTAACGGTATACCAAATGGTTTATTTAGATAAAATACCAGATCATGCAGCCATACATGAAGCGGTGGAACTTGCAAAAAAACGTGGTCATAAAGGTATCAGTGGGTTTGTAAATGGCGTTTTACGAAACATACAACGCAATGGAATACCAGCTCTTGATGTCATCAAAGATCCGGTTGAACGAATCTCTATTTCAACTAGTCACCCAGAGTGGCTAGTGAAGCGATGGGTCGAGCAGTATGGGGTCGAAAAAACAGAAGAGATGTGTCAGACAAACTTAATCGCTCCTGTACAAACTGCTAGAGTAAACGTAACAAAAATTGACCGGGAAAACTGTATAAAGCAATTAGAAGCAGAAGGGTTTTCCGTTGAACCGTCTCCAATTATTCCTGAAGCGATCCGTGCTTTAAGGGGAAACCTTGCGAATTCAAAAGCGTTTGAACAAGGTTTATTCACCATCCAAGATGAAAGCTCCATGCTTGTAGCACATGCACTTGGTGCAACTGGTCAAGAAGAGATTCTAGATGCATGCGCCGCTCCAGGTGGGAAGACAACACATATCGCTGAAAAGCTAAACAATGACGGGAAAGTTATTTCTTATGATTTACATGAACATAAGGTTAAGTTGATTAAAGAGAACGCCTCTAGATTAGCATTAAATAATATTGAGGCTCGTGCTCATGATGCTCGTAAGCTATCCGATTTGCACGAAGAAGAATCGTTTGATCGCATCTTACTTGATGCACCGTGCTCTGGTCTAGGTGTTATGAGAAGAAAACCAGATATGAAATATACAAAGCGTGAAGAAGATATAATAAGGTTGCATGACATTCAAATGCAATTATTAACAAGAGTTGCCCCTTTGCTTAAAAAAGGTGGTATGCTTGTTTATAGTACGTGTACTGTAGATAGAGAAGAAAATGAGACGATCATTCAATCGTTTTTAAATACGAACAATCAATTTGAAAAAGATGAAACATTAGTAGACAGGATGCCCGAGTCCATTAGGCCATTAGTGGACGGCAATCAATTGCAGCTTTTTCCTCAGGATTTAAATTCTGATGGTTTTTATATCGCCTGTCTAAGAAAGAAGGTGTAGGAAAATGGTACAAACAACAGGAAGAAAACAACAAACAGTTCCGGAACAGCCATCGATTTATTCCTTACAATTAGAAGAGCTTAAAACGTGGTTAAAGGAAAATAATGAAAAGGCATTCCGAGCTGAACAAATATTTGATTGGCTTTATACGAAAAGAGTGACGTCATTTGAAGATATGACAAACTTGTCAAAAGGGTTGCGTGAACGTTTAAGTGATGCTTATACAATGACGACTTTAAAAACGTTGATTCAGCAACAATCGTCTGATGGAACGATTAAATTTTTATTTGAGTTGCATGATGGCTATTCAATTGAAACGGTTCTTATGCGACATGAGTACGGAAATTCGGTTTGTGTAACAACTCAAGTTGGTTGTCGAATCGGGTGTACATTCTGTGCATCTACATTAGGTGGATTAAAACGGAATCTAGAAGCAGGAGAAATCGTTGCGCAAGTCGTAAAAGTACAGCAAGCACTTGATGAAACTAACGAAAGAGTAAGCTCTGTCGTCATAATGGGAATAGGGGAACCATTTGAAAACTATGATGCAATGCTCTCATTCTTGAAAATCATCAATCATGATAAAGCTCTAAATATTGGAGCGAGACATATTACGGTTTCTACAAGTGGGATTATTCCAAAGATTTACAAATTTGCAGATGAGCAGTTACAAATTAACTTTGCCCTTTCATTGCATGCTCCTAATAATGAAATTCGTACAAGGCTGATGCCAATCAACCGTGCATTCAAACTACCAGACCTAATGGATTCGATTCGTTATTATATCGAAAAGACGGGAAGACGTGTGAGTTTCGAATACGGATTATTCGGTGGCGTTAACGATGAAGTGGAGCATGCTGAAGAGCTTGCAAAACTAATTAAAGGGATTAAATGCCATGTTAATTTAATTCCTGTGAATTACGTTCCAGAACGAGATTATGTACGAACACCGAAGGAAAAAATCTTTCAATTTGAAAAGACGCTCAAAGCTCACGGTGTGAATGTTACGATTCGCCGAGAGCAAGGCCATGATATAGATGCAGCTTGTGGACAACTTCGTGCTAAGGAGCGCAAAGAAGAGACGAGGTGATCGCATGAAAGCGGTTTTTAAAACAGATAAGGGAAAAATTCGTCAATTAAATGAAGACAATGGGGGCATTTTTATGAATGCCCACAAACAACGCCTTGCAGTCGTAGTCGACGGTATGGGTGGCCATCGTGCTGGTGATGTTGCTAGCATGATAGCGTTAAATGAGTTGGAAAAAAGATGGAGTGAATCGACAGAATTTAAGACAGCTGATCAAGCGGAAGAATGGTTTAAACAACAAATTAAAGAGGTTAATACGGTCTTATATGAACATTCTAAGTCTGACAAGGAATGTGAGGGAATGGGTACAACTTGCGTGGCAGCCATTTGTACGAACCTTTTTTCTACCATTGTAAATGTTGGCGATAGCCGCTGTTATATTTTAAATGAAACCGGATTTCAGCAAATCACAGATGATCATTCATTAGTGAGTGAGCTTGTACGCCAAGGGGAAATTTCAAAGGAAGATGCAGAGCATCATCCAATGAAGAATGTAGTCTTACGCGCATTAGGTTCTGAAGAGAATGTTGTAATTGATGTAAAGACAATTATGTTTGAAGAAGAGGATATTCTTCTCCTTTGCTCTGACGGACTTTCAAATAAGCTGTCGGAGGCTGAAATGACAGACCTATTGAGAAGTGACCTATCATTAGAGAAGAAAGCGGAACAATTAATAGACTTAGCAAATCATTATGGTGGCGAAGATAATATTACATTGGTTATCGTTGAATATTTTGAGCATCTAGAAGCAGGTGATGACCAATGATGATTGGGAAAAGAATAAGCGGCCGATATAAGATCATGGAAATGATCGGCGGTGGTGGCATGGCAAACGTTTATTTAGCTCATGACATGATTTTAGACCGCGATGTTGCCGTAAAAATGCTCCGTCTAGATTTTGTTGAAAATGATGAATTTATTCGTCGCTTTCATCGAGAAGCACAATCAGCAACAAGCTTAGCGCATCCAAATATTGTGAGCATTTACGATGTTGGAGAAGAAGACAACCTATATTACATTGTGATGGAGTATGTAAAGGGACAAACATTAAAGCAATACATACAAAAAAACAGTCCCATTGATATTGAAGAAGCGATGGATATTATGAAGCAGCTGACTTCAGCAATCTCACATGCACATGACAATCATATTATTCATCGAGATATTAAACCACATAATATTTTAATAGACGATTCGGGGCTCATAAAAATCACTGATTTTGGTATTGCAATGGCTCTAAGTGCTACAAGTATTACTCAAACGAATTCAGTACTAGGGTCCGTCCATTATCTCTCACCAGAACAGGCTCGTGGAGGCATGGCCAATCGCAAATCAGATATTTATTCATTAGGAATTGTGATGTTTGAATTATTAACTGGAAGGCTCCCGTTTTCTGGAGAGTCAGCGGTTTCGATTGCATTAAAGCATCTACAATCAGAGACACCATCATTACGAAGATGGAATCCAGCCATTCCACAAAGTGTTGAAAACATTGTACTAAAGGCGACTGCAAAAGACTCATTCCACCGCTATGAATCTGCAAATGAAATGGAAGATGATTTAAGTGGAGCGTTAAATGATGACCGGTTAAATGAGCCGAAGTTTATGCTTCCAACGGATGATGAAGCTACGAAGGCAATACCTGTGATTACGTCGGATAAAATTTTCCCACCTTCTGAGGAAACGATTATTCATGATGGGCAATCCAAAGATAAAAATAGTGAGGAAGAGCCGAAAAAGGACAAGAAAAAGAAAAAGAAAAAAGTGAAATGGGCGATTATTTTACCTACAATCCTCGTGTCACTTATTGTGATTTCTTTATTAGTTGTGTTGTTTTTACCGAGTTTGCTTTCACCTAAAGATATTGAGGTTCCAGATGTAACTGGCTATGAGCTCGAGGAAGCGATAAAAGTTTTAGAGGATGCAGGCTTTGTGGTTGAGGAGCCAATAAAAATCAATGATGATGAAGTGGATGAAGGTCAGGTCATTCGTACGTCACCTCGTGCAGGGAACACAGTAAAAGAAGGTGGAACTGTTGAGGTGTATGAAAGCCTTGGTCGAGAAAAGTTTGAACTAGAAGATTATACTGAAATGCAGTTTGAGACGGTGAAGCGTTTGCTTGAACGCGAAGGGTTTGAGAATATTGAATCCAACGAAGTCTTTCATGAAAGTGCACCAGTTGGTCAAATCATTAGTCAAAGCATTGCGGTTGGAGAGACGGTTGTTCCAAATGAAGCTGAACTCGTGTTTGACGTAAGCAGAGGACCAGAACCTATTAAATTAAATGATTTAAGCGGGTATAATGTAAAAGGTCTAGAAGTGTATGAAGAGGCGACAGGATTGAAGATTCAAGCTACTGAAGAGCATCATAATAATGTCGCAGCTGGACTAGTCATTTCTCAAAATCCAGCGCCTAATACGGAGGTACAAAAGGGTGATGTCATACATGTGATTATTTCCAAAGGTCAAGAACAATTGCCACCAAGAAAGGCGACTGTTGAAGTGGAAATTCCGTATGAACCTGCAGAGGAAGGAATGCCTCAACAAGTTTTAGTCTATATAGAAGACATGAATCGTACGATCTCAGACCTTTTTCAAGAGCTTACCATTGTAGAAGATCGAACAATTCGAATTGATTTGGAAATTGCCAATGGTTCTACAGGCCGATATCGCATCGTTCGAGACGGCTCAGTATTTGCTAATGAAAAGGTTCCTTATCCAAATGATTAAGGAGAGTTGCTATGCCTGAAGGCAAGATTATCAAAGCGTTAAGTGGATTTTACTATGTAATAAGTGAAAATGAAGTTTATCAATGCCGAGGTAGAGGGGTTTTTCGCAAAAATAAAATCACCCCACTTGTCGGAGATGAGGTTGTTTTTCAAATTGAAAATGAAACTGATGGCTATGTGTTGGAAATTAAGGAGCGAAAAAATGAACTCGTTAGACCGCCGATAGCAAACGTTGATCAGGCGATCCTAGTTTTTTCTGCAGTCGAGCCAGATTTTAGTACATCACTTTTAGATCGTTTTCTTGTGCTTGTTGAATTCAATCATATAAAGCCCATCATTTGTATTACCAAAATGGATTTAACGAATGAAGAGGTAGCAAATCGTATTAATCAATATGCAAATGATTATCGTGAAATTGGCTATGAAGTGATCTTAACATCTTCAGAAACTGAAGAAGGAATAGAAGAGCTATATCCGTATTTATCGGAGAAAATCTCGGTATTTGCTGGTCAATCAGGCGTTGGTAAGTCCTCATTGCTTAATGTGATACGGCCTGAGCTTGAGCTTAAGACGAATGATATTTCGACACATCTAGGACGTGGAAAGCACACAACAAGACATGTTGAGTTGATTAAGATCGGTGATGGGCTAGTTGCAGATACACCGGGGTTTAGTTCATTGGAGTTTATCGATATGGAAGTGGAGGATGTAAATCAGACATTTCCTGACCTATATGCATTAAGTGAGGGTTGCAAATTTAGAGGATGTTTACATGTAAAAGAGCCGAAGTGTGCGGTGAAAGCAGCATATGAATCTTCTGAACTGCCAGCTTATCGCTATGAACATTACTTACAATTTATTGAAGAAATTAAGGATAGAAAGCCGAGGTATTAACAATGGTTAAAATTGCACCATCGATCTTATCAGCAGATTTCTCAAAACTAGGTGATGAAATTAAAGATGTAGAAAAGGGAGGAGCCGATTATATCCATGTTGACGTTATGGATGGGCATTTCGTTCCTAATATTACAATTGGACCGTTAATTGTTGATGCAATTCGTCCGATAACAAAGCTTCCATTAGATGTTCATCTAATGATTGAAAATCCAGATTTATATGTGGAGGCATTTGCAAAAGCGGGTGCAGACTATATTACTGTGCATGTGGAAGCATGTAAACATCTTCATCGTACAATTCACCACATTAAATCACTAGGAGTGAAGGCGGGTGTTGTATTAAATCCAGCAACTCCTGTTGATACGATTAAGCATGTAATTGAAGATGTTGATATGGTGTTATTAATGACTGTGAATCCTGGTTTTGGTGGTCAAAAGTTTATTCATTCTGTTTTACCAAAAGTACGGGAAGTAAAAGCACTGGCTGATCAGCATAATCCGAATCTTGAGATTGAGATAGACGGTGGTGTGAATGAAGTTACGGCAAGATTGTGTATAGAAGCAGGTGCGAATGTACTCGTAGCTGGTTCTGCCGTCTATAATGAAGCAGATCGAAAAGCAGCAATTGAAAGAATTCGTGGGTAATGAAGCAATCCAGAAGAAAAAGGTCGAAACTTAATTTCGGCCTTTTTCTCGTTGGAAAATACCACCAAGATAACATGGGTGGTAAACAGGGAACATCATAAAAAAGGAGGATTGATGAATACATGCACATTAACATTGTTGCCGCTGGTCCTGCAGAATACGTGCCATCATTAAAGAAAGAGCAAGGTGAAAATGTCGTTTGGATTAGTGCGGACAGAGGTGTTTTGTCATTATTAAAGGAAGGAATCATTCCGCAAAAGGCGTTTGGTGATTTTGACTCAGTTGCAAAAGAAGAGTGGGAAGAAATCAATGCATTAGATGTTGAATTAGACGTGCATAAACCAGAGAAAGATGAAACAGATATGGAGTTAGCACTTAATTGGGCTCTTGATCAATCGCCACAAACGATTACTTTATTTGCTGCAACAGGTGGGAGGTTGGACCATCTCTTTGCTAATACACAGCTCTTAATTAAAGCACTACAAAAAAATAAAAGCATCAAAGTATGCATTAAAGATCGTCAAAACTTGCTTTACGTACGTGCAAAGGGAGAATATACTGTAAGAAAAAGTGAGGAATATAAATACCTTTCCTTTCTTCCACTTACTTTCGAAGTACGTAAATTATCCATCGATGGAGTGAAATATCCTTTAAAAGATAGGAATATTCCGATCGGGTCTACACTATGTATAAGTAATGAAATTGTGAATGAAACTGGTACTTTTTCCTTCGAAGAAGGCATATTAATGGTGGTAAGGAGCCGAGATTCAATTTAAGTACGAATCATTCATTTTATGAATAGGATTTTTTTGCAATATCCTATGAATTGACATGGTAGACTCATGAGGAGGGACTTAAGAAATGAGGTTTTATACAATTAAGTTACCAAAGTTTTTAGGTGGGATTGTACGTGCAATGTTAGGAGCTTTCAAAAAAGGGTAACGTACTTGTCTTCCCAAGCGGCATCTTTTTAAGATGCTCTCACTGTAGACAAACTCAATGTAGATTTGATTTTGTCTACAGTTTTGTTTTAAACCTAAGTACGTTATGTCCACACATGACAAATAGAAACATCTTAATATAATGACAAAATTTTGATAAAAGTAGAGCACTATGAAATTAACTACTTTTCAAGTCTGAAATTAGCTTACTTTGTTTCAAATACTGTCGGATGGAAAATGCATTTGACTTAATAAATTATGTAAAAACTAAATAATGTCTTGCTGATGCTTGAGGTAGAAGTGAAAGAAAGGCTGTCCAATTAGTCATTTGTTTGAAAATTGGACAGCCTTTCTTTGCCATTTATTGTGTAGATCGGGCCATTAGAGATTAAGCACTGGAAAGTACAAGATAATCGGCAATTTATCTTATATTTTAAAGACCTAAAGGCAGAACCTCTTCTGCCGTTTTGGCAAAGCTTTGTGTTTAAGCATTAATGTCTCCTATTAAGAAAGCTGTTTTTTGGATTCAGCAACGTCCTCTTTGCTTACTGGGATTGCTTGGACTAATCCTAATGAATGGTCTTCAACTTTCTAAATGACAGGTGTGATATCTTTACTCCTTCTTCAGTATCAAGCTAAAAAATTCAATCATTTTTCTAATGTAGTAGACTATTGAGCAATAATTCCCCTGGAACGCCCAAATTTGCTTCAGGAGAGTTATTATAGCATTACAGTGATAGGTGTTAATTATACTTATATAATATTTTTTATCGGGATAGAGTATTTTTAAATAAAATTTTCCGCCAACCGGTTCAAGTTAGTGAATTAATTTAAAACTCCACCGATATGAAAAGTAAGCTACTGCTTAGAAAACTTAAAGGGGAATCTTTCTATGAGGAAATTATCATCAGGTGTATCAAAGATCCGCACCAAATTTATTATTTATTTTTTATTGATAGGATTGATTCCGCTCATGGTATCTTCTTACATTATCTACAACGCGAGTAGTAAGGAGATTCTATCAAACGAACAAGAGAGATTAGGAGTAGAAACAGAAAATTATGTTTCAAGCATGGAAGAATGGATCTTAAAACGATTAGATGAAATAACGATTATTTCGAAATCAAATGCTATTATAAATGGAGATTTGGAAGAACGCAGCCAGATTATTAATGTCGTGAAGGAACAGGATCCAATATACGAAACTGTAGTAGTGTCTGGGAAGGATGGAATAGTAGTTGCTCATACAACCGAGAGCAATATAGGAACATTAGATCTATCCGGTCGAGATTATTTTATAAACGGCATGAAGGGCGAACAATCAATTTCCGATGTGTTGGTTTCAAACTCAACAGGAAATCGCATTATGGTTGTTGCCACTCCAATTACATCTGAGCAGGGGGATGCAATAGGAGTACTTTCAGCATCTGTCAATTTTGACAGTCTAGTGAATTATTTTTTAGAGGATGAAGAAGCAGCAAGTAATGGTAGATTTTCAGTATTAATGGATAATGAGAATATAATTCAACATCATCCTGATTCAGAATTAATTGGAAAACCGTTAGAACAAGTATCAGTTTCTGATGATTTGAAAAAGGTTTTACAAGAGGGACAGACAGCAAGCGGTATACAAACCATTCGGATCAATGGGGAAGATATGTTAGTATCATATGCCCCTCTGCTTGAAGGGGAATTTGGTATCTACTTAATTACACCGTTAGATAGTATATTGACTGTTACGAATAGTATTAGAAATATAGCTAGTTTCGTTAGTATAGCATCAGTCTTTTTAATTACTGTCTCAGCTATATGGATAGCAAATAGCATCGGCAAGCCAATAAAACAATTAACTGGGCGAGTAGAAATGATTGCAGCAGGTGATTTAACTGGAGAAGATTTGATCATCCACTCGAAAGATGAGCTTGGTGTTCTAGCAAAAAATATAAATGTCATGAAAAGGAATTTGCATACGTTAATACTACAAGTAAAAGAGGGCTCTGAGCAAACTTCCTCAACCTCTGCAGAGCTTGCGGCTAGTGCAGATCAGTCTAATTCAACAAGTATGATGATCGCAAAATCTATGCAGTCTGTTGCTGAGGATGCCTCGAATCAGGCGGAGATGGTTTCTGAAAGTGTCAAGGCACTAGATGAAGTAACACATGGCATACAATTGATGGCCGAAACTTCTTCAGTAATCTCTGAGAAGTCAAATGAAACCTTAGATAAAGCAGGTGTTGGAAGCGGATCAGTAGATAAAACGATTGAACAAATGAATGCGATTCATGAATCCGTGATTGAATCAGATCAATTAACTCAATCGCTTATCGTACGTTCGCAGGATATTACCCAAATACTAAATGCAATTACAGCAATAGCAGATCAAACAAACTTACTCGCTCTTAATGCAGCAATCGAAGCAGCGCGTGCTGGCGAGCAAGGAAAAGGTTTTGCAGTTGTGGCAGACGAAGTTCGTAAGCTAGCGGAAGAATCACAGCGTTCTTCAAAAGAGATTTCCACCATTATTACAGAAATACAATTCGATATTGAACAGTCAAGTAAATCGATGAAAAGTGTGATTAATGAGGTGAAGAATGGAGTTACCATTGCAAAAGATACGAAAGAACTCTTTGTGGAAATCTTAGAGCTAACTCAGGATGCCGCTGACCGTATTACGGAAATGTCTGCAACTTCAGAGGAAATGTCATCATCAGCAGAAGAGGTTTCTGCTTCCTTTAATGAAATCTCGAACATAACAAAGACAACGACATTAAGCACACAAGAAGTCGCAGCAGGATCAGAGGAACAATTAGCAGCCATTGAAGAAATGTCATCTTCTGCTCGAAACTTAAGCGACCTTGCTTTAGAGCTTCAAAATGCGGTAACGAAATTCAAAGTTTAATACTATAAAAAAGCTTATTGCCGAAAGAATGGCAATAAGCTTTTTTGCACACAGAAGGTAAGTAATACCAACAATTCCACACGGTATGGCGTAATTGTTTGCTCGCCAATATGTGGGGCTAAATACTTATCATATAATAAATAAAATAGGACATCCCAATTTAGGATGTCCTATACGCATATTAAACGCGCTCAACTTTACCTGATTTAAGAGCTCGTGCAGAAACCCAAACACGTTTTGGCTTTCCGTCAACAAGGATACGTACTTTTTGAAGGTTTGCACCCCATGTACGCTTGTTAGCGTTCATCGCGTGTGAGCGTGCGTTACCTGAGCTAGTTTTCTTACCAGTGACAACACATTTGCGTGGCATAAAATTCCCCTCCTTACAAAAACATGAGCTAAAACTATTGTTTTATGCATTCATTTGCAATTCATGAGTTCATCTGACTTAATGAGAAAACAGTAATTCTGTTTTACGACCATTAAAAGATACTTTAATAATTTATCATAGATGTTTTGCTATTGCAATAGCTGAGATTCGCTTTCAAGAAAAAAACCTTGACATACTAGTCGGAAATTAAAGCCATAATAACTATAGCTTTCAAAAAAAACGCTCATATAGTAAAATAAACATAATCGGTGGAGTCTGCACAAATCAGTTAAATTCAATTCAACTGTTTACAACTACTCTGTAAAAACTGTAGGATAGAAAATGTGTAATTGTTCATAACTACTTTTTATGTTCAGTGAATGATATGCTTCACTTTGATTGTCGGCATATAGTTGCTTGTGTCATCCTTATTGAAAATAACTACTTCTTACAGACTTAATAAGCATCATAGGAGTTAGATGAAGCATAAAAAAAGCGTCCAACGCTTTCCTACAATTATTCTAAAGGAGGAAAGATTCATGTCGATCGAATTAAAAACGAAATTTGGACAAATTGATATTTCAAACGATGTAATCGCTACAATTGCAGGCGGGGCAGCAGTTGACTGTTATGGTATAGTGGGTATGGCATCAAAAAACCAAATTAAAGATGGACTAACAGAAATATTGCGTAAAGAGAATTTCACACGTGGTGTTGTCGTTCGCCAAGAAGAGGATGAAGTACATATTGATATGTACATTATCGTAAGCTATGGTACAAAAATCTCTGAAGTAGCTCATAATGTACAATCGAAAGTGAAATACATTCTGGACAAGACAGTTGGTTTAAGTGCTGATTCAGTCAACATTTATGTTCAGGGTGTCCGTGTTACGAACCCGTAGTGAGGAGGAAAGATTTGTGTCAATTCAAGTTTTAGACGGGAAAAAGTTTGCAAAAATGATATTGCAGGGTGCAAATCACTTGTCTAGCAATGCAAAGCTAGTAGATGCGCTAAACGTTTTTCCTGTGCCTGATGGAGATACTGGGACAAATATGAATTTGTCAATGACTTCCGGTGCAAAGGAAGTAAAAAATAATACACAACCACATATTGGTAAGGTAGGGATAGCTCTTTCAAAAGGTCTATTAATGGGCGCTCGTGGAAATTCCGGTGTTATCTTATCACAATTATTCCGTGGTTTTTCTAAAGCAATCGAAGCAAAAGAAACAATCAACTCTACAGAATTCGCTAGTGCTTTTGCAAGCGGTGTTGAAACGGCTTATAAGGCAGTCATGAAACCTGTTGAAGGGACAATTCTAACAGTTGCTAAAGATGCAGGGAAAAAAGCAGTTGAAGTGTCTGATACAACTCAGGACATTATTGTTATCATGGAAGCTGTCGTAAAGGAAGCAAAAGCTTCCCTTAAACGTACGCCAGATCTATTGCCTGTTCTAAAAGAGGTTGGGGTTGTTGATAGTGGTGGCCAAGGGCTTGTATTTGTATATGAAGGTTTTCTTGCTGAGCTAAAGGGTGAAAGTCTTCCTGAACCAATGAACATGCCAAATATGAATGATCTAGTAAATGCTGAGCATCATAAAAGTGTCCAAAGCCATATGAATACTGAGGATATCGTCTTCGGTTATTGTACGGAGTTTATGGTGAAATTTGAGAGTGAGAAACTTTCTGAACAACCCTTCTCAGAAGAGAAATTCCGCCAGGACTTAAGCAAGTTTGGAGATTCTTTATTAGTAATTGCAGATGAGGATGTTGTGAAAGTTCATATTCACTCTGAACAACCGGGCAATTGCTTAAGCTATGGTCAAAAATACGGTAGCTTAATTAATATGAAGATTGAAAATATGCGTGAGCAACATACGAGCCTTTTAGACGATGAAGACAAAGAGAAGCAATCAAAGCCGAAATCAACTGAAAAGCAGGAGTATGGAATTGTTACTGTATCGATGGGAAGTGGGATTGCTGAATTATTCCGTTCCATTGGAGCGAATGAGGTCATCGAAGGTGGACAAACGATGAACCCAAGCACAGAGGATATCCTTAAAGCTATAAAAGATGTTAATGCGAAGAAGATCATCCTTCTTCCTAATAATAAAAATATCATTATGGCAGCTGAACAAGCTGCTGAGGTTGCTGAGGAAGAAGTCATTGTCATTCCTTCAAAGACTGTTCCTCAAGGAATGTCAGCTCTGTTGTCATTTAACCCAGGTGCATCTCTTACTGATAATGAATCTGTGATGGTTGATGCAATGAAGCATGTTAAAACAGGGCAAATCACATATGCAGTTCGTGATACATCTATTGATGGTCTTGAAATTGAAGAAGGAGACTTTATGGGAATTGATGAAGGGAAAATCATCGTTAAACATAAAGACCTTGTTCAAGCGGCAAAGGACCTATTAGAGAAAATGGTGGATGAAGATGCAGAGATTTTAACAGTTTTCAAGGGTGAGGATGCGGCGGATGAAACATTAAATGAGCTTGTTTCATTTGTTGAAGACACATACCCTGACGTTGAAGTAGAAGTTCACGACGGCAAGCAACCGTTATATGCTTTTATTTTTGCGATTGAATAAATATGAAAGCGGGGGCTCACATGGCCGCCGCTTTTTTTATAATTATAGAAAGTAGCATAATTAGGTAATGAATCGTATAGAGCCTAAGGAAACTTCAGTAGAAGATTCATATGATGTAGAATAGGACATTTTCATTTTGCTAAGAAGGGAGGAGAGGAAAGAACTTTACGGAAAGTTCTTTGCAAATAGAGTGAATGAACCATTGAACCAGCCGGTAACAGCTGTTAAAGGCGTTGGGGAAGAAACCGCGCAATTATTAAATGATATGAACATACATACGGTTGAAGATTTACTGCTTTACTTTCCATATCGATATGAAGATTATCGGATGAAGGAATTAGAGGAAGTGAAACATGAAGAGCGCGTTACTGTAGAAGGTGTTATTCATAGTGAACCGGTTCTGCAATACTATGGGAGAAAGCGCTCAAGGCTCACGATTAGGGTTTTAGTAGGAAGGGTTCTTGTTCAAGCTGTACTATTTAATCAACCTTATTTAAAAAGTAAGTTGATTCTTCAAGAAACGGTCACCATTACGGGTAAGTGGGATCAGCACCGCCAAGTAATCACAGTGAGTGAACTTCATGTCGGACCATTTTCTCATCAAAAAGATTATGAACCGGTTTATACAGTGAAAGGGAAAGTCACAGTAAAAGGGATAAGGAAGCTGATCAATTCAGCTTTTACACAATACGGTCATGAACTAATTGAAGATTTACCAGAAAGCTTAATAAAAGGTTATCGGTTAATGGGTAAATTTGATGCAGTAGAAGCTGTCCATTTCCCTAAAGATGGTGAGCAGCTTAAACAAGCACGCCGACGCATAGTATATGAGGAATTTTTATACTTTCAATTAAAAATGCAATCATTGCGTAAAATCCAACGAGAACAATCAAATGGAATGTCTATACAGTACAATGATGAGAAAATCAATCAATTGATCTACTCACTGCCGTTTGAATTAACGGAAGCGCAAAAAAGGGTTGTAAATGAAATCTTAGCGGATATGATCTCTCCTTACCGAATGAATCGCTTGCTTCAAGGAGATGTAGGTTCTGGGAAAACAGCGGTTGCTGCAATAGCCCTATATGGATGTGTAACAGCAGGCTATCAAGGAGCGTTAATGGTTCCTACAGAAATTTTAGCGGAGCAGCATGTTCAATCCTTCAAAACGATGTTTGCTAAATTTGGACTAGAAATTGAGCTGTTAACAAGTTCAATTAAAGCGAAAAAACGTCGTGAAATTCTTCAAAGATTAAAAAGTGGCGAGCTTGATTTGTTAATCGGTACACACTCCTTAATTCAAGAAGAGGTGGAGTTTCACCGGCTCGGGCTTGTTATCACGGATGAACAGCATCGATTTGGCGTAAATCAGCGTCGGATTTTACGCGAAAAGGGAGAAAGCCCAGATGTACTATTTATGACGGCTACGCCCATTCCTCGTACACTAGCGATTACTGCATTTGGAGAAATGGATGTTTCAACAATTGATGAAATGCCAAAAGGTCGAAAAGAAATCGAAACATATTGGGCTAAGCCGGATATGCTTGATCGTGTTCTCCATTTTATCGATAAAGAATTACGCAATGGCCATCAAGCGTACGTCATCTGTCCGCTTATTGAAGAGTCGGAAAAGTTGGATGTGCAAAACGCATTGGATGTTCACATGATTCTGACACAATTCTTTGGTAGTCGAGCCAATGTAGGACTCATGCACGGAAGGCTTCACCCTGATGAGAAAGAAGAAGTCATGGAGAAGTTCGCTAATAATGATGTACAAGTATTGGTCTCAACAACGGTTGTGGAAGTTGGTGTGAACGTCCCAAATGCAACAATCATGGTCATTTATGACGCTGAACGCTTTGGGTTAGCGCAGCTCCATCAATTAAGAGGTCGAGTTGGCCGAGGAGAAGATCAATCATTTTGTATATTGCTTGCCAATCCAAAGACAGAGGAAGGCAAAGAAAGAATGCGTGTCATGACCGAAACAAACAACGGTTTTGTCTTATCGGAAAAAGATCTGGAGCTTCGTGGACCAGGGGATTTCTTTGGGAAGAAACAAAGTGGATTGCCTGAATTTAAAATGGCTGATATGGTTCACGATTATCGTGCACTTGAAACAGCAAGACAGGATGCAGAAAAGCTTGTGCAGTCAAAGGCATTCTGGACTGAACAGCAATATAAGCAACTAAGGGATCAATTAATGAAAAGCGGTGTACTTGAAGGAGAAAAGCTCGATTAAATCGGAATTGTTAAGAGGAGCAAGATTTCTCTTGCAATAGAATCGTTATAATTATATACTACTTTTAGTACCTAGTCATAATATCTTGGACGGTGTGAAAAAATTATGAAGAGAAACAAAAAAGAACGGCAATCAATGTTAGAGGAAACGATTAAAGAAAATCCATTTGTAACAGACGAAGAGCTTGCGGATAAGTTCTCGGTTAGTGTACAAACGATTCGATTAGATCGCCTTGAACTATCAATTCCTGAGTTGCGTGAACGTATTAAGCATGTAGCAGAGAAACGCTTTGACGAAGAGGTAAAAGCGTTGCCAATTGACGAAGTGATTGGTGAAATCATTGATATCCAATTGGATGAAACGGCGATTTCAATTCTCGACATTCAGGAAGAGCATGTATTTAAACGAAATAAAATTGCGCGTGGACATCATTTATTCGCCCAAGCAAACTCATTAGCCGTCGCGGTGATTAATGATGAGCTTGCTTTAACAGCAAGAGCCAATATTCATTTTACGCAGTCAGTTAAAATGAATGAAAGAGTCATAGCAAAGGCGAAGGTTGTTCAGCATGACGATCAGAACCGTACACTTGTCGAAGTAAATAGTTATGTAAACAATGAATTGGTTTTTAAAGGTGATTTCTTTATGTTTCGTTCTGATAAACAGAATGTTTAAATAGTACCAAATTGCTACTAACAGTAAATGATTATAATAGACAAAGGATGAATGGAATGAAGATCGCGATAGATGCAATGGGCGGAGATCATGCACCTAAGGAAATCGTTCTTGGTGCCATGAAAGCTATAGAGACCTATAAAGATATGGAAATTATTTTAGTCGGAGACGAAAAAAAAATAAAAGAACATGTAACATCTGCTGAAAGAATTGAAATTGTTCATACGGATGAAGTCATTTTGCCAACAGACGAGCCAGTTCGTGCTGTAAGAAGAAAGAAGACAGCATCAATGGTTTTAGCAGCACAATTAGTAGCAGATCAAAAAGCGGATGCCTGTATTTCAGCAGGAAATACAGGGGCTTTAATGGCAGCGGGGTTGTTTGTTGTTGGTCGAATAGAAGGGATAGAACGCCCGGCCTTGTCACCAACTTTGCCAACGATTGAAGGGGATGGATTTATCCTGTTAGATGTTGGTGCTAATGTAGATGCGAAGCCAGAGCATTTGCTTCAATACGGTGTGATGGGGTCTATATATGCAGAAAATGTTCGTGGGGTCAAGAATCCTCGTGTCGGTTTGTTAAATATTGGTGAAGAGGATAAGAAAGGAAACGAGCTTACAAAAGAAGCTTTTAAACTATTAAGTGAGCAAAAAGGTATCCATTTCATTGGAAATGTAGAAGCGAGAGATTTATTGAATGGTGTTGCTGATGTTGTTGTTACGGATGGGTTTACTGGAAACATGGTTTTAAAGACTGTGGAAGGAACAGCGATGTCTGTTTTTAAAATGTTAAAAGGCGCACTTACTTCTAGTTTCAAATCAAAAATGGCAGCGGCTGTTTTAAAACCAGACTTAAAGGTTTTAAAAGATAAGATGGATTATACAGAATACGGTGGAGCAGCCCTATTTGGATTAAAAGCACCAGTTGTTAAGGCACATGGCTCTTCTAATGCAAATGCTCTATTTAATGCTGTACGCCAAACAAGAACGATGGTAGAGCACCGAGTGTCGGAAACGATTAAGCAATTTATTGAACAAAAGCATTCATAAATGTATAGGGTAGAGAGGTGATCGGGTTGGGTAAAATAGCATTTGTTTTTCCAGGTCAAGGTTCACAAGTAGTTGGCATGGGGCAAGCGCTCGCTACCGAGAAAAAAGAAGTACTGTCTATATTCAAACAGGCGGACGAAAAACTAGGATTCTCCTTATCTCAATTGATATTTGAAGGTCCGCAAGAGGAGTTAACGTTAACAATGAATGCGCAACCTGCGTTGTTAACAACAAGTATTGCAACCCTTGAGCTTTTTAAGCAAGCTGGAATTAAAGCGGACTATGTGGCTGGGCATAGCCTAGGTGAATATTCAGCTTTAGTTGCCGCAGATGCAATTTCTTTTGAAGATGCTGTCTATACTGTTCGACGTCGAGGAGAACTGATGGAAGAGGCTGTCCCGAACGGCGAAGGAACAATGGCTGC
Organism: Niallia sp. CD-39; assembly: GCF_059874745.1. NCBI lineage: Bacteria > Bacillati > Bacillota > Bacilli > Caryophanales > Bacillaceae > Niallia > Niallia sp. CD-39. The sequence goes on from NZ_JCBCPS010000003.1 coordinate 124,432, forward strand.
TGTTTTAGGGCTTGATCGAGATGTTCTTCAATCAGTGACTAAGCATGTGAGTGAAGCTGGTGATCCCGTTCAACTTGCAAATATCAATTGTCCTGGACAAATCGTTATTTCAGGCTCAAAGCGTGGAATAGAGCTTGCAGGTATTGAAGCGAAAGCAAAGGGAGCGAAACGGGTGCTCCCACTTGATGTTAGCGGTCCTTTCCATTCTGAACTAATGAAGCCTGCTGCGGAAAAATTTAAGGGTGTTATAGATTCAGTTGATCTAAGAGATGCCCAAATCCCAGTTATTGCAAATGTGACTGCGGATGAACTAAGAGATAAGGCAGAGATTAATGAAAAATTAATCGAGCAGCTGTATTCTCCTGTATTATGGGAGGATTCAGTCCAGAAAATGATTGCATTAGGTGTAGACACATTCATCGAGATTGGATCAGGTAAGGTACTTTCAGGGTTGATTCGAAAAGTCAATCGTACTGTAAAGACATATTCGGTATCCGACGCTTCATCATTTGATGCGGTGATTGATGCTTTAAAGGAGGCAAACGAATGAAATTACAAGGGCAAGTAGCATTGGTAACAGGTGCTTCACGTGGCATAGGAAGGGAAATTGCACTGTCATTAGCAAAAGAAGGCGCTTCTGTTGCTGTAAACTTTTCTGGCAGTGAGCAAAGAGCGAATGAAGTCGTCCAAGAAATTCAAGCATTAGGTCAAGAAGCCATTGCTATTCAAGCGGATGTAGCAAATCAAGATTCGGTTGCAAACATGGTAAAGCATGTGATTGAGAAGTTTGGCAAGCTCGATATCCTTGTGAATAATGCGGGAATCACACGCGACAATCTTTTGATGCGTATGAAGGAAGATGAGTGGGATGCGGTCATCAATACGAACCTTAAAGGTGTTTTCCTTTGTACGAAAGCAGTAACACGACAAATGATGAAACAACGCAATGGCAGAATCATTAATATTTCTTCAATTGTTGGTGTCAGTGGAAACCCTGGGCAAGCGAACTATGTCGCTGCAAAATCAGGTGTCATTGGTTTAACAAAAACGACGGCTAAAGAACTGGCTACAAGAGGGATTACAGTCAATGCGATTGCCCCAGGTTTTATTACAACAGACATGACGGACAAATTGACTCCAGAAATGAAGGAAGCGATGTTGAAGCAGATCCCACTTGCTCGATTGGGTGAGCCTTCTGATATTGCAAACGTTGTCACATTCTTGGCTTCAAGCGATAGCCGCTATATTACTGGGCAAACTATACATGTTGATGGTGGTATGGTGATGTAGGCAATAATTTACGATTTCCTTTATTCTTAAACGGGAATCGACTATAATGGCTTGAGGGGAGGTGAGCAAGCATGGCAGATATTTTAGAACGTGTAACGAAAATTATCGTCGATCGTCTTGGTGTGGAAGAGTCTGAGGTTACATTAGAAGCTTCTTTCAAAGAAGATCTTGGCGCTGATTCCCTAGATGTTGTTGAACTCGTAATGGAATTAGAAGATGAATTCGATATGGAAATTTCTGATGAAGATGCTGAAAAAATCTCAACAGTTGGTGACGCTGTAAATTACATAAAAGCGCTCCAATAATGATTGAACAGCTAATAACAGTGGGGAAAACTTCCCCACTGGTTTATTATTTAGATTGCAAAACGATGAATTGAAGATTTTTTATTTTCTAACGAGAATCTATGATCTTCCTTATTGTCCAGTCTACAGTAGGCATTAGCTTGCGGTCATAACCAATCGGTATATGTCCCGAGCTTTTTTAGTACCAGCAACTCCCTACATATTTAATGATTAATAGTGTGTATACTGTACACTGTTCCTTTTTAAAAAAGTGATAGTGTAAAGTAAACACGCTATTGTATAATAGCTTGGAAAAATGATAACATTTTAATCGTAGTGGTATCACTTAACTTGGGAAGAGGGCATCTTTCCAAGTTTCTTGCGCTTTTAAATAAATGGTTTAAACATTAAAAACAATTAACAAATACAAACAGAATAGATCGATCAATTAATTGATTAGATGATGGAGGCAATTATGCGCTACTATAATAAAGATAAGGAAAAAAGAAGCACACGCGCAATTTTACAAAAGTTCAAGGACTTCCAGAGTAATGTCGGTGTTCAATTCCATAATGAGAAACTATTAATTCAAGCATTTACACATTCTTCTTATGTAAATGAACATCGAAGACGTCCTCACGAAGACAATGAGCGATTAGAATTTTTAGGTGATGCAGTATTAGAATTAACGGTTTCGAAGTTCCTGTATATTAAATACCCTATGATGAGTGAAGGGGAGCTAACGAAGCTTAGAGCAGCAGTAGTATGCGAGCCTTCACTTGTCTCATTTGCTAATGAACTTTCCTTTGGACAATATGTCCTATTAGGAAAAGGAGAAGAGATGACTGGTGGTCGTTCTAGACCAGCTTTATTAGCCGATGTTTTTGAAGCGTATATCGGAGCATTGTATTTAGATAGAGGCATTGAGCCTGTGGTAGAGTTTCTAGAGAAGGTTATTTTTCCAAAGATTGATAGTGGGGCATTTTCTCACGTGATGGATTTTAAAAGCCAGCTTCAAGAGCTCATTCAACGTGAAGGTACAGGTCTATTAGCATATAAAATCTTGCTCGAAAAAGGGCCAGCACATAATCGAGAGTTTGTATCGACGGTATCGTTGAATGGAGAAGAGCTTGGAACGGGTACAGGACGTTCGAAAAAAGAGGCTGAACAGCATGCTGCTCAAATGGCATTAGAGGTTCTGAAAAACCATATTCAATAATGGACAGAGCATAGAGATTTTTTGTGGGAGGAACGGTTCGTGTTATTAAAGCAGCTTGATATAATTGGATTTAAGTCATTCGCTGAAAGGATCTCTGTGGATTTCGTCTCTGGGGTCACAGCGGTTGTTGGTCCAAATGGTAGTGGAAAAAGCAATATTACTGATGCTATACGTTGGGTCTTAGGCGAACAATCGGCTAAATCATTGAGAGGAACTAAAATGGAAGATATCATCTTCTCAGGAAGTGATAGTAGAAAGCCATTAAATTTTGCAGAAGTTACGTTAACTCTCTCAAATGATGATCAATTTTTACCTGTGGACTACAACGAAGTCAGTGTAACAAGACGAGTATTTCGTTCTGGGGATAGTGAGTTTCTTATAAATAAACAATCATGTCGTTTAAAGGATATTGTTGATTTGTTTATGGACTCTGGATTAGGTAAAGAAGCATTTTCCATCATTAGCCAAGGGCGTGTAGAAGAAATATTAAACAGCAAGCCTGAAGACCGGAGAACGATTTTTGAAGAGGCAGCTGGAGTTTTAAAGTACAAAACTAGAAAGAAAAAAGCTGAAGGTAAGCTGTTCGAAACGGAAGAAAATTTAAATCGTGTCAAGGATATCCTCCATGAATTAGAAGTACAAGTGGAGCCTTTGAAGATTCAAGCCTCAATTGCGAAGGATTACTTAGAAAAAAAAGAGGAATTAGAGAAAATTGAAGTTGCCCTGCTTGTTTATGAAGTTGAAGAACTGCATGGAAGATGGGAATCCTTAAAAAAAGAGCTTGAGAAACATTCGGAAGCTGAGTTACAACTTTCAACCGCCCTTCAGCAAAAAGAGTCTAAGATTGTTCAATTACGTGATCAATCAACTGCATTGGATGAATCAATCAACGATCTTCAAGCACTCCTGCTGCAAGCTAGTGAAGAATTGGAAAAAATTGAAGGTCGAAAGGAAGTTTTAAAAGAACGGAAGAAGAATGCTGCCCAAAATAAGGGACAGCTAGAAAAGAATATTCAAGAGCTTTCAGTGAAAGTTGAACAATTAGAAAAGGAAAAAAATGATCAAGATCATGTAAAGCAAACTTTGTCTCTAGAAGCAAATGAGCTAAAAGTAAAATTAGCAGAGAAAGAAAATGAGCTAACGATTTATACTGAAGACGTGGAGCAGCTAATTGAATCCCTTAAGACAGATTACATAGACGTATTAAATCAGCAGGCAGCAGCAAAAAATGAGAAGCAAATGATTGAGCGTCAATTGGAACAGCAGCTTTCGAAGCGTGCCCGTTTAGATGATGACAATCAAAAATATATTAAAGATCGTCAAAGAATTGAAAAGCGTAAAAATGAGGCAATTCAAAAATGCGACGATATAAAGAAGGCGATTGAAGCCCTTATTCCTGCCTTTAGGGAGGAAGAAAGAAAGCTAGAAGCCTTAAAGGATGCTTATCTTAAACAAGAGAAGACTTTATATCAAGCTTATCAATTCGTTCAGCAAACAAAGGCTAGAAAAGAGATGCTAGAAGAGCTTGAGGACGATTTTGCAGGGTTTTACCAAGGTGTAAAGGAAATATTAAAAGCAAGAGATTCAAGATTACCTGGTATTCGCGGAGCTGTCGCGGAGATTGTTTCTGTGCAAAAAGAATATAGTACAGCTATTGAAATTGCATTAGGTGCAGCGATGCAGCATATTGTTGTTGAAGGTGAGGAAGACGCTCGCGGTGCGATTCAATACTTAAAGAAAAATGGATTTGGAAGAGCGACCTTTTTACCTTTAAGTGTTGTGAAAGGACGCTTTATCCAAGATCAAATGTTAAGGCATGTCGAGTCCCACCCCGCGTTTATTGGTGTTGCAACATCACTCGTAGAATATGATCCTTCCTTTAAATCCGTCGTTGATCATTTACTAGGAAATGTCCTTATTGCACATGATTTAAAGGGCGCGAATGATATAGCACGACTTGTTCAACATCGGGTACGTATCGTGACGTTAGAAGGGGATGTCGTAAACCCTGGAGGATCAATGACTGGTGGAGCGAATAAGCAGAAGAACAATTCGCTATTATCCAGAAAAGGTGAGCTCGAAGACTTAAAGGTGAAAATTGATGAAATGGAGCGTAAAACGATTTCATTAGAGGAAGATGTAAAGCGTTTAAAGGTTGAAGTTTCAGAAAAACAAGACGATGTTGAGGCACTAAAGGCAAAAGGGGAAGCGCTTCGTTCGGATGAGCAATTCGCAAATTCGCAGTTGAAGGATGTTGAGTATGAAGAAAAATCCATTAATGAGCGGTTAACCATTTATGATTTTGATCAAGCCCAAATCAATGAAGAGCGCTTAAAGATGGAGCATAGACAGCAAAAACTAGCCCAAGAGCTAAATGAGTATTCACAAACGATTGTTTCACTGAACGAAGACATTCAAAAGTTAACAGAAAGAAAAGCAACTGATCAATCTTCTAAAGAGGAAGTTCAAGTGCAGATTAATGAACTTAAAGTTACTTATGCAGCAAAACGCGAGCAATTGAATCATGCAGTCGATCGCTTAGTAGCGCTTGTTGCACAGCTTAATGACAACAAGGACCGCTTAGAATTGTTCAAGAGTGATTTGAGTTTGTTAACATCCGATATGACTTCTAATACTTCTGGAGAAGAGCAGCTAGAGCAGCTTTCTGAACAAAAGCTAAAAGATAAAAATGCGACAATCGAATTGATTGGTTCACGAAGAAGTGAGCGGTTAAATCTCCAAGCAAATTTAGAAAACTTAGAGGTTGAGACTAAAGAGTTGCGAAGACAGCATAAAGGTTTAACAGAGAGCATGAAGGATGCAGAAGTTAAGCTGAACCGATTGGATGTTGAGTTAGAAACTCGATTAGATCGTTTGCGTGAGGAATATTTATTCTCGTTCGAAGCGGCTAAAGAAGCTTATCCGTTAACCGTCCCTGCTGAAGATGCACGAAGACAGGTGAAGCTCATTAAGATGGGAATAGAAGAGCTTGGTACAGTCAATTTAGGAGCAATTGATGAGTATGAACGAGTTTCTGAACGCTATGAATTTTTAGTCGAGCAAAGAAATGATCTTCAAGAGGCAAAAGATACATTGTTCCAAGTAATTGATGAAATGGATGTAGAAATGAAGCGTCGCTTTGAAGAAACATTTAAACAAATTCGTCACCATTTTGAGTCTGTTTTCCAAGCGTTATTCGGAGGAGGTCGCGCTGATTTACGCATGACAAATGAGGATGATTTACTCAATACGGGCATCGATATTGTCGCGCAGCCGCCAGGGAAAAAGCTTCAAAACCTTGCACTATTATCTGGTGGAGAGCGAGCTTTAACTGCTATTGCATTGTTGTTCTCGATTTTGAAGGTTCGTCCCGTACCTTTCTGTATACTGGATGAGGTAGAAGCAGCGTTAGATGAAGCGAATGTACATCGTTATGCTCAATATTTAAAACGATATAGTGGTGATACGCAGTTCATCGTCATTACCCATCGTAAAGGAACAATGGAATTAGCGGATGTGCTTTACGGTGTAACGATGCAAGAATCAGGTGTTTCCAAGCTTGTTTCCGTTCGCTTAGAGGAATCAGAGGAGCTTGTCGCACAAGTATAAACCAAAGGATGCTTGTGCATTCTCATACATAAAAAGGGAAGTGATGAAGTGAGTTTTTTTAAAAAGTTAAAAGAAAAAATCACGATGCAGACGGATACTGTTACTGAAAAGTTTAAAGATGGCTTGACGAAAACACGTGATAATTTTTCTGGAAAAGTAAATGACCTTGTTGCACGATATCGCAAAGTCGATGAGGACTTCTTTGAGGAGTTAGAAGAGATTCTTATTCAAGCAGATGTTGGCTTCGACACCGTAATGACACTCGTTGATGAGTTGAAACTTGAGGTAAAGCGTAAAAATATCCAGAACCCTGCTGATGTACAAGCTGTTATTTCTGAGAAGCTTGTTGAAATTTATGAAAAGGGTGGAAATGCATCTTCCGAATTGAATTTGACACAGGACGGGCTTTCGGTCATTTTATTCGTCGGGGTAAATGGTGTTGGAAAAACAACGACGATTGGTAAGCTAGCACATAAATTTAAAAGTGAAGGCAAAAACGTTCTACTTGCAGCTGGAGATACATTTCGTGCAGGAGCAATCGAGCAATTAGAAGTATGGGGCGAACGTGTAGGTGTTGATGTTGTAAAACAAAGCGCAGGGTCTGACCCAGCCGCAGTTATGTACGATGCTGTTCGTGCTGCAAAGTCTCGTAATGTAGATGTACTTATTTGTGACACGGCAGGTCGACTTCAAAACAAAGTTAATTTAATGAAAGAGCTCGAAAAAGTAAAGCGAGTGATTGAGCGTGAGGTTCCAGGTGCACCCCATGAAGTATTGCTTGCTCTTGATGCAACAACAGGGCAAAATGCCATGGTTCAAGCGAAAACTTTCCAAGAAGCAACAGATGTAACAGGCATCGTCTTAACGAAGCTAGACGGTACAGCCAAGGGTGGAATCGTACTTGCGATCCGCAATGAATTAAAAATTCCCGTTAAATTTGTTGGTCTTGGTGAAAAGATGGATGACTTACAAGAATTTAATGCCGAACAATATGTATATGGATTGTTTGCTGACTTAGTGGAAAACGAAGCAGAGTAAAACAACCCGCCAGCAGTGTGAGTTGTTGGCGGGGTTGTTTTTGTTCCGAGCCACAGAAAGATAAAGTAGGTGAAGGTTCTTTTAATCTTAAATTAGATTTCGTAATCTCAAACGAAAATATAGCGTTTTAAAACCTGAACACTTACCTTATACAAGATGTTTTTCTTGTTCTATTATAGGTTTACTTCAGGTTAGTCGCTTTGCTGTTCTTCCTTGACATAGAAGCCTTTTGTCTGTAAACTTTACGTTGTAAAGGCTTTTCACTTAACAAGGGGGGATCATAGTGCTTGAAAAGACAACGAGAATGAATTATCTTTATGATTTTTACCAGTCGTTGCTTACACCGAAGCAAAGAAGCTATATGTCCCTATACTATTTAGACGACTTTTCACTTGGAGAGATTGCTGAAGAATTTGAAGTAAGCCGCCAAGCGGTTTATGATAATATAAAGCGTACAGAAGCAATGCTTGAAGAGTATGAGGAAAAGTTACTCTTACTTCAAAAGTTTCAAGAACGCTTAAAGTTGATGGTTTCGCTTAAAGGTATAGTTGAAAAAGAGATCCCGGACACGGAAGACGTTTTTAAAATTATTGCTGAGCTTGAGAAATTAGATTAGGAGGCGGCATAAATGGCATTTGAAGGATTAGCCGACCGACTGCAAAATACGATTCAGAAGATTCGTGGCAAAGGGAAGATTAGTGAGTCAGATGTAAAAGAAATGATGCGAGATGTCCGTTTAGCCTTGCTTGACGCAGACGTGAATTTCAAGGTAGTAAAGCAGTTCGTTAAAAAAGTAAGTGAACGTGCTGTTGGACAAGAGGTCATGAAAAGTTTGACTCCAGGTCAACAGGTTATTAAGGTCGTTAAAGAAGAGTTAACTGAATTAATGGGTGGCGAACAAAGTAAAATCGCAGTATCAAACCGACCGCCGACAGTTATTATGATGGTTGGTCTTCAAGGTGCAGGTAAAACAACAACGACAGGTAAGTTAGCGAACTTACTACGAAAGAAGTATAATCGTAACCCGATGCTAGTAGCAGCTGATATTTATCGTCCTGCTGCAATCAAGCAGCTTGAAACTTTAGGTACACAGCTTAATATGCCTGTGTTCTCACTAGGGGATCAAGTAAGTCCTGTTGAAATTGCAAAACAAGCGCTTGTAAAGGCAAAAGAAGAGCATCATGATTATGTGATTATCGATACGGCTGGTAGACTTCACGTCGATGAACAATTGATGGGTGAGCTATCTGACATAAAAGAATTATCGAAACCTGATGAAATCTTCCTAGTTGTTGATGCGATGACCGGACAAGATGCGGTAAATGTTGCAGATAGCTTTAATGCACAGCTTGGATTAACAGGAGTTGTCTTGACTAAGCTTGATGGTGATACACGTGGTGGAGCAGCGCTATCTATTCGCTCTGTAACGAATACACCGATTAAGTTTATTGGGATGGGTGAGAAATTAGACGCTTTAGAAGCGTTCCATCCAGAACGTATGGCTTCTCGTATTCTGGGAATGGGAGATGTCCTGTCGCTAATTGAAAAAGCTCAAGCTAATGTTGACGAAGAGAAGGCCAAGGAGATGGAGAAGAAGTTGCGTACAGCTTCAATCACTCTTGATGACTTCTTAGAGCAGCTTGGTCAAGTTCGTAACATGGGTCCTCTTGACGAGATTTTGAAGATGATGCCAGGTGCGAACAAAATTAAGGGCTTAAACAATATGCAAATTGAAGAAAAACAAATCAAGCATATCGAAGCGATTATTCAATCGATGACAGCTGACGAGAAGGAACACCCTGAAATCATTAACGCAAGCCGCAAAAAGCGAATTGCGAAGGGAAGCGGGCGTAGTGTACCTGAAGTGAATCGATTGCTTAAGCAATTTGAAGACATGAAGAAAATGATGAAACAGATGACAGGCATGCAAGGAAAAGGGAAGAAAAAAGGTGGATTTAAGCTACCATTTAACCCCTTTTAATGCATCGTTTTTTGTAAAAAAAATTGGCGACAAAGCAAGCCACATACACTTTTTTTGTTAATCTAGTTTCAGTGGCTAGCCCCTCGAGGTCATAAGTCAAAACTCTTCAGAAGTCAGGACTTCCTGCGATTTTTTGCCTTATGCTTGTCGGGTCTGAGCAAGCCACATACACTTTTTTTGTTAATCTAGTTTCAGTGGCTAGCCCCTCGAGGTCATAAGTCAAAACTCTTCAGAAGTCAGGACTTCCTGCGATTTTTTGTCTTATGCTTGTCGGGTCTGAGCAAGCCACATACACTTTTTTTACTTGTAAAGAAAAAAACCTTTACAAACGATGTAAGAATTGATAATATACTATCTTGTGTAATACTTTTTTGGAGGTGCTATTTAAAATGGCAGTTAAAATTAGATTAAAACGTATGGGAGCTAAAAAATCTCCTTTTTACCGTATTGTAGTAGCAGATTCTCGTTCTCCTCGTGATGGACGTTTCATTGAAACAGTTGGAACTTACAATCCAGTTGCTGAGCCAGCAATCGTTGATATCAATGAAGAGCTAGCTCTTAAGTGGTTACAAACTGGTGCGAAACCATCTGATACAGTACGTAACTTATTCTCAAATCAAGGCATTATGGAGAAATTCCATAACGCAAAGAACAGCAAATAAGTAGAGATCGATGATGATGAAAGAGCTGATTGAAACGATTGTAAAACCCTTAGTCGATTATCCGGATGAAGTTCAGGTTATGATGGTGGAAGAAGAAACGAAAGTAACGTATCAGCTTTCTGTCAACAAGATGGACATGGGAAAAGTAATCGGAAAGCAGGGTCGCGTTGCGAAAGCAATTCGTACTGTTGTCTATGCAGCAGGTTCATCAGACAAGAGAAAAATCTTCTTAGAGATTTGCGAATAATGTTAGAAGAAAGGAGGGGAAATAGCCCCTCCTTTTTTCACATGGAAAATAAGAATGTGTAGGGGTTTTTCGAGAATTCAAAAATGATGTATTTGTTTGAAAGTCTACGAACTTATTAGTTGTATGGCTACAGTTTTTATCTGTTCGAGGTTATATCTAAGCCCGGTAAGATACAGGATTACTTAATACGTCCATCAACTGTGTATAGTACCAATAGTCGTGGTTTACGCACTTGCTGTAGCGTTGTTGTATGCTCGTGGGTGGTCAAGCGTCTGGCGCTTTTCTTAGAAAGATCATTTTTTCGTGCAAGTGAAGGGTGTAAATCGGGAGGTTGCAAATGATATGAAACTAATCCAAAAAGTAACAGTAAAGCAAGTGTTAACGGAAAAAAGCAAAGCGGGATTATTGGAAAAGCAAATGCAAATTCAGATACAACTTCAAAAAGAATGCGAACAGCTTAAGTTTGAATTGAAAAAGCTAGAACGAACGAAAAAATACGATCTAAATCGGTTAAAACAAAACTTTGATAAAGAAATCAATTCGCGCATAGAAAAATGCAAACTCATTGATTTACAAATAGAGCAAATACATAAGCTACCAATAGGTAGTGAAATGAAAGAGAAAGAAGTAGAGGCCCTGATCGAAATTAATGAAGGCGATCGTTGGGATGAAATTGATCGCGGAAGAACAATTGTTATAAAAGACGGGGTTATCGAGGAAATACGCTAGAGGTGAAAATATGGAAAAGTGGCTCAATGTAGGAAAGATTGTAAATACACATGGACTTAAAGGTGAAGCACGTGTCATCTCAAAGACAGATTTTGCTGAAGAGCGTTATGCTAAAGGGCAAACCTTGTATTTATTTCAGCCGAATTCGAAGACGCCGATTGAACTGACAGTTAAATCGCATAGAAAACATAAAAACTTTGATTTGCTTATTTTTGAAGGATACGAAAACATCAATGATATTGAAAAGTTTAAGGGTAGCCTTTTGAAAGTAACTGAGAAGCAATTAAGTGAACTTGAGAACGATGAATACTATTACTTTGAAATCATCGGATGCACTGTCAAAACGATTTCAGGAGAAGAGTTAGGAACGATTAAAGAAATTCTCTCTCCAGGAGCAAATGATGTATGGGTGATCAAGGGTACTAATGGGAAAGAAATCTTGATCCCATATATTGAGGACGTTGTGAAATCCGTTAATATTGAGGAAAAGCTTGTAATGATTGATCCAATTGAAGGATTGTTATCATAATGAAAATCGATGTACTTACATTATTTCCTGAAATGTTTTCTGGAGTTTTCGGTCAGTCAATTTTAAAGAAGGCAGAAGAAGCTAAAGCTGTTGATTATCATGTTGTCAACTTTCGAGATTATGCTGATAATAAGCATAAGACAGTTGACGATTACCCGTATGGTGGGGGTGCTGGCATGGTCTTGAAGCCTCAACCAATTTTTGATGCAGTAGAAGATTTAACGAAAAAAGCTGAGAATAAAAGCAGAGTAATCCTCCTATGCCCACAAGGTGAACGCTATACACAAAAAAAAGCAGAAGAGCTAGCAGCTTGTGATCATCTTATTTTCATTTGTGGCCATTATGAAGGGTATGATGAGCGGATTCGTGAACATGTCGTAACTGATGAAATCTCCATAGGAGATTATGTTTTGACAGGTGGAGAGCTAGGGGCAATGGTCGTCATTGACAGTGTTGTAAGATTGCTACCTGGTGTTCTAGGGAGTGAAGAGTCTCACTTAAAGGATTCATTTTCAACAGGAATGTTAGAACACCCGCATTATACAAGACCTGCTGATTTTAGGGGATTGAAGGTGCCAGACGTGCTTACAGGTGGTAACCACCAATTAATTGAAGAATGGCGACTTAAAGAGTCATTAAGGCGGACATGGTCTAGAAGGCCAGACTTATTCAATTCACTGCAAATATCAGATACAGAAAAGAAATTGCTCGAACAAGTAAAAAAAGAAGTAGATGGACATTGAACTACAGTAGAATGTATGATATGATATTTTTTGTGACTTACGCTGATGTAAATTAGTATGAGTCTTATTCCGATGTTCCGCTGCAAATAGAAATGTTGTGCATGAGCATTTGTCCGAGAGGAGTTGAAAACGATGCATAAATTAATCCAAGAAATCACAAAAGAACAACTTCGTACGGATCTTCCTGAATTCCGTCCTGGTGATACTGTACGTGTACACGTATCTATCGTAGAGGGAACTCGTGAGCGTATCCAAGTATACGAAGGAGTTGTGATTAAGCGTCGTGGTGGTGGAGTTAGCGAAACTTTCACAGTTCGTAAGATCTCTTACGGTGTAGGCGTTGAGCGTACATTCCCTGTTCACACACCAAAGATTGCGAAGCTTGAAGTAATTCGTCGCGGTAAAGTCCGTCGTGCGAAACTTTACTACCTACGTAACCTACGTGGTAAAAAAGCTCGTATCAAAGAAATTCGATAATTGTAAGAGAGAGCTTGATCTTCAAGCTCTCTTTTTTCCACTCTTTTTGCTTTTCTATGCTTTTGATTATAGAGTATGATAGAACATAGAAATTAACATCGTATAAATCATTTAATGTATAATAAAATTGGAAACAATAGAATGTGAATGAAAAAATTGCATTGCAATATTTATTAAAGAGTGGTGGAACTAATGGCTAAAAAGAAGAATGAATTATGGGAATGGACGAAGGCTCTCTTAATTGCGGTCATCTTAGCTGTAGTTATTAGAACGTTTTTCTTTGCTCCAATTGTTGTAGATGGTTTATCCATGACCCCTACTTTAGAGGATCAAGACCGAATGATTGTAAATAAAATCAATTATAAGGTATTTGAACCGAAGCGATTCGATATCATTGTTTTTCATGCCCCTGAAAATAAAGATTACATAAAGCGTGTCATCGGCCTTCCTGGAGATGAGATTGAATACAAAGATGATACATTGTACGTAAATGGCGAGGCATATGATGAACCTTACTTGGACGAGTACAAGGAAAGGTTGATTGATGGGCCGCTAACAGAGCCTTTTACATTAGAGGAGAAAATAGGGCACCAAGTTGTTCCTGATGGTCATCTCTTTGTGATGGGAGATAACAGACGTTATAGTAAAGATAGTCGCCATATTGGCGCAGTTCCGATGGAAGAAGTATTAGGAAGTGCAGGTATTATTTATTGGCCAATTGGAGACATTCGCATCGTGAATTAACATAAAGAATGAACAGAGAAAGAGGTGATATGTCTTGACGATCCAATGGTTCCCGGGTCATATGGCCAAAGCGAGAAGGCAAGTTACGGAAAAGTTAAAGCTTGTAGACATTATCTTTGAATTAGTTGATGCAAGAATTCCTCAGTCTTCTAGAAACCCTATGATTGACGAAATCGTACAACATAAGCCGAGAGTTGTGCTCCTAAATAAAGCGGATATGGCAGATGAGCGTTTAACTAAGGAATGGATTGCATATTTCCGAGGGAAAGGTGTAAAAGCGATCGCAATCAACTCTCAGGCTGGACAAGGAATGAAGGAAATTGTTGCTGCAGCAAAAGAGTTGCTAGATGAGAAGTTCGAGCGCTTAAAAGCAAAGGGTGTAAAGCCTCGTGCGATCCGAGCGATGATTGTAGGAATTCCGAATGCCGGTAAATCAACTTTAATAAATCGCTTAGCAAAGAAGAATATCGCACGTACAGGAAATACGCCTGGTGTAACAAAAGCACAGCAATGGATAAAGGTTGGGAAAGAGATGGAGTTGCTTGATACTCCAGGTATTTTGTGGCCAAAGTTTGAAGATCAGCAGGTTGGGCTAAAGCTAGCATTAACTGGTGCAATCAAAGACACGATCTTAAACTTACAAGATGTTGCTGTATATGCGTTAAAGTTTTTAACAGAGCATTATCCAGAACGATTAAAGAGTCGTTATGGCTTAGATTCCATAAATGAAGACATCGTCGGCTTGTTTGATGACATCGGTGCTCGGAGAGGCTGTAAAGCGGGTCGAGGTGAAACAGACTATGATAAAGTGACGGACTTAATCATACGTGATTATCGTTCTGAAAGATTTGGTCGAATTACTTTAGAATCACCGCGGGAAATTGAACAGAAGGATGAGCTTGAAGGAGAATCTCGTTCTTAAACATATAAAAGATATAAAGGTCTTCTACTTAAGAAGGCTTTTATTTTTTAGCTTAAGAATGCTAGGAAAAACCCGATATTGATAGAAAGCATGCAGGTGTGTAGACATGAAGTGGACGATAAAGGAAATTAAAGAAAAATTAGCTACAATTGACTCTGGGGAAGATCCTTTCATTATTGAGATTAAACAGGATACACGCATTGGAGTCATTCGATTACGAGAAAGTTGGGAGAAGAAACAAGCTTTAAAAATGGCTCAACTGAATAAATTCGAATCGATGAAATCTTATGAACAAAGATCTAAGCTTAAAGGATTCACGAGCATAGCTGGTGTGGATGAAGTGGGAAGAGGACCTTTAGCAGGACCGGTCGTCGCTGCTGCTGTAATCCTTCCTGATGATTTTTTGTTGCTAGGAATCGATGATTCTAAAAAACTTACTGAAGAGAAAAAGCAACGCTATTATGAGCAGATTTTGGAAAAAGCCATTGCAGTTGGCATCGGTGTAATGTCAGCACAAGTAATAGATGAAGTGAATATCTATCAAGCTACGAAGCTAGCGATGAAGGAAGCAGTTGCACAATGTTCTATACAGCCTGACTACTTATTAGTTGATGCAATGGAAATCGAAGTTGTCACTGCTCAGGAGGCAATAATTAAAGGGGACGAAAAAAGCATTTCGATTGCTGCCGCTTCTATTATTGCAAAAGTAACCCGTGATCAAATGATGAAAGAAGCTCATGAACAATATCCGAATTATGGATTTTCGAAAAACATGGGTTATGGTACAAAAGAGCATTTACATGGAATAGAGCAGCATGGAATAACGCCGATTCACCGGAAAACATTTTCTCCAGTAAAAGAATACGTCCAAAAATAATATAGGTGATCTAAAGATGCAAACTCTCAATAGCTTGAATCATATGCAAGCGAATCGTGAATATCCCCAAGGCGAAGCATTGTCCTTAAGACCAGGGCAAATCGTAACGGGAAAAGTAATTAAGCATTTGCCTAACAAAATGGCTGAGGTACAGGTAGGTGGTCAAAAGGTTGTTGCTCAAATCGAGACACAATTGCCCGCTCTGGAACGACATTGGTTTCAAGTCGGACATAGTGAAGAAGGTTCAATTAAGCTGAAGGTTCTTCAAGGAGCAATGAATGAGGTTGGATCTAGTGCATCGATTCAAAACTTGCTTCAGAAACTAGGGCTTGAATCAACCCGAGAGAATGTACAGATGATTCAATATTTCTTGAAGGAAAAGCTTCCTCTTACTAATGAATTGCTAAAGATGGCTGCTCAATTGCTTGGGAATCTCCCTTCGACTGCAACTGGACTTGAGACGATAAAAGAAATACATACGCGGCAGCTTCCGTTCACGAACGCTGTTTTTC
Source organism: Niallia sp. CD-39 (assembly GCF_059874745.1). Lineage (NCBI taxonomy): Bacteria > Bacillati > Bacillota > Bacilli > Caryophanales > Bacillaceae > Niallia > Niallia sp. CD-39. Next base: position 140,295 of record NZ_JCBCPS010000003.1, read on the forward strand.
AAGCAATGCTAGCAATACAGGGAAAGGAATCGAGTATGCAGTTAATGATGAAACTCGTTCCTCAGCTTGAAAACAACCCGTCGGATCTTGCTTCACGTTTGCATGCACAGATTATAAACGTAGTTCAATCGAATGGTGATAAGTCAAAGGAACAAAGTATTAGAACCATTTTAACAGAGTGGCTTTCTGCAAGAGGACAAAGCTCTACTTCACTATATACTGCACTTACCCAGCTTGGGATTCTCTCTCCAACAAAAGGTGAATTAAATGGGCTATCGCAGTTCTTTGGACAAGTGCATTCACAATCGAAGTTGCCACCGCAGGTGCAGACATTGCTACAAGCAAGCCAAACGGTCATTTCGTCCAATCAATCCGTTACAATTGAGCAAATGATTCTTTCTTTAATGAAAGTTAAAAGTGCATCTTCAGTTACGAATGCGCCTCAAATACAACAGATGGCAACTCAAATGACAAGTGAGCTAAGAGACGGAAGGTTATCCTTCCCGCTAGCTGAGGAACGGTTGCTTCCATTGATGAAAGAAGTAGCGAAGGTCGTGATCCAAGAACGACCACTGAATATGTTGTTAGGAAAAGAACTCCCGCCTCTACAGCAAACAGAAGTGCTAAAAAATGAAGTCGTTAGACAGGCATTGGCATCTGAGTCGCAGGAAAGACAAATTCAGCATCAAGTGAATCAACTACCAGCACAAATGAAAGAAATCGTGAAATTATTAGGGCTATCTCATGAAAAAGATGTGTTCACTGCAGCGAAGCAAGGGTTTACGGATGAGGTGAGGAACGTAGAATCTATTAAACCCCTTTTAATCGCACTATTAAAAGAGCAAACTCAGTTTCAAGGGCGTGCGGTTGCCGAGAAGCTCCTTCATCAAATAACAGGCTTTCAGCTCTTGTCACAGGAAGTCGGCCCGATACAACAATATGCATTTCAAATCCCTGTTTCAATGTGGGAAAAAACATATGAAGTAACGATGCAGTGGAGTGGTAGAAAACGAGAAGATGGGGAGATTGATCCGAATCATTGCCGGGTATTGTTTTATTTAGAGTTAGATTCTTTGAAGGAAACAGTAATAGACTTGCATGTGCAAAATCGAATTATAAACGTGACTGTCATTAATGATACAGAAAGGCTAGATGAAATTGCGCACCCTTTCATTGAACCACTAAAGAAGAAATTAGCAGAAATGGACTATCGTTTATCTAGTGTAAAGTTTACATCTTCTTACGTTGAGGAGAAAAAAGAAGCAAGTGTACCAAAAGAAGACCTAAATACAAATGGGGTTGATTTTCGCATATGAATGCAAATCAACCAAAAGGAAGAAAACAGGCGATCGCACTCACTTACGATCAACAGGTTGATGTTCCGAAAGTATCTGCTAAAGGAAAAGGGTATATTGCGGAAAACATCATAAAAAAAGCAGAGGAGCATCATGTTCCGATTCAAGAGGATGCTTCTTTAGTTGGGTTGTTAGGAAATCTTGAAATAAATGAAAAGATTCCTGACGAGTTATATCAAGCGGTTGCAGAAGTCTTTGCATTTATTTATCAGGCTGACCAGCGGCTTAAAAATGAAAATAAGAAAAAGAACTAGAGAATTACGCTATTGTAGAAAAGTAATTCTCTTTTTTGTCTACCATTAATCTCCTGTAATGACAAGAAAAAATACTTTTATCTACTAAAATTATAAAGAATTTAAATATTTCATCTATAATGCTAGACAATGATTCTCCCATTTTATAAAATGAAAGCGCAGTTTATTTTTTGAAGCATTTGATAGGAGGATGGGTAATGAATATACATGAGTATCAGGGAAAAGAAGTCCTCAGACAATACGGGGTATCTGTTCCAAACGGAAAAGTTGCATTTACAGTTGAAGAGGCTGTAGAAGCTGCGAAAGAACTTGGCACGGAAGTTTGTGTCGTAAAAGCGCAAATCCATGCTGGCGGAAGGGGTAAAGCTGGTGGAGTTAAGGTTGCTAAAAACCTTGATGAAGTCCGTACATATGCGTCAGAAATTTTAGGAAAAACATTAGTCACACATCAAACAGGCCCAGAGGGAAAAGAAGTTAAGCGTCTGTTAATTGAAGAGGGCTGTGACATCCAAAAAGAGTATTATATCGGATTAGTATTAGACCGCGCAACTTCTCGTGTCGTATTAATGGCATCTGAAGAGGGTGGAACTGAGATTGAAGAAGTAGCAGAAGCAACACCTGAAAAAATCTTTAAAGAAGTGATTGATCCGGTTGTTGGTTTAACTGGCTATCAAGCTCGTCGTATTGCGTTTAACATTAATATTCCAGCTAAACTAGTAGGACAAGCGGTTAAGTTCATGATGGGCTTATACACAGCTTTCGTTGAGAAAGATGCTTCAATCGCCGAGATCAACCCATTAGTTGTAACTGGTGATGGAAAAGTTATCGCACTAGATGCAAAATTAAACTTTGATTCAAATGCACTTTATCGTCAAAAGGACATCGTAGATATGCGTGACCTTGAAGAGGAAGATGCAAAAGAAGTCGAAGCTTCTAAATATGACTTAAGCTATATTTCTTTAGATGGAAACATCGGATGTATGGTTAACGGAGCAGGACTTGCGATGGCAACAATGGATATCGTCAAGCATTATGGCGGAGATCCGGCAAACTTCCTTGATGTTGGGGGCGGTGCCACTGCTGAAAAAGTAACAGAAGCTTTCAAAATCATCCTTTCTGATTCAAATGTAAAAGGTATCTTTGTAAACATTTTCGGTGGAATTATGAAATGTGACATCATTGCTACAGGTGTTGTGGAAGCAGCGAAGCAAGTTGGACTATCAGTGCCTTTAGTCGTAAGACTTGAAGGGACAAATGTTGACTTAGGTAAGAAGATTCTAGCTGAGTCAGATATTGATATCATTGCTGCAGATTCTATGGCAGATGGTGCAGAAAAAATCGTTTCATTAGTTGGCTAATCGAAAAAGAACAATTATGGCAACCGTAACGAATGATACGGTGCAATATCAGGAAGGAGAATAAAAGTGAGCGTTTTTATCAATAAAGATACAAAAGTAATTGTCCAAGGGATCACAGGTTCTACTGCCCTTTTTCATACAAAACAAATGCTTGAATATGGTACGCAAATCGTCGGTGGTGTTACTCCAGGAAAAGGTGGCACAGAAGTTGAGGGTGTGCCTGTATTCAATACTGTGATCGAAGCAGTTAAAGCAACAGGAGCAAATGCTTCTGTAATCTATGTACCAGCTCCATTTGCAGCAGATGCTATCATGGAAGCTGTTGATGCAGAGCTTGATCTTGCAATCTGTATTACTGAGCATATCCCAGTACTTGATATGGTTAAAGTTAAGCGTTACATGGAAGGCAAGAATACTCGCCTTGTAGGACCTAACTGCCCAGGAGTTATTACTCCAGGCGAGTGTAAAATTGGAATCATGCCAGGATATATCCATACTAAAGGTCATGTAGGAGTTGTTTCTCGCTCTGGAACATTGACTTATGAAGCTGTACACCAATTATCTCAAGAAGGAATTGGTCAGTCTACAGCTGTTGGAATCGGTGGAGACCCAGTTAACGGAACTAACTTCATCGACGTCCTTAAAGCATTTAACGAAGATGAAGATACGTATGCAGTTATCATGATTGGTGAGATTGGTGGTACTGCAGAGGAAGAAGCGGCTGAATGGGTGAAAGCGAACATGACTAAACCAGTCGTAGGCTTCATCGGTGGGCGTACTGCACCTCCAGGAAAAAGAATGGGACATGCTGGTGCAATTATCTCAGGAGGAAAAGGAACTGCAGATGAAAAAATCCGCGTTATGAATGAGTGTGGCATTGAAGTAGCAGATACTCCATCCGTTATGGGAGAAACTTTAATTAAAGTAATTAAAGAAAAAGGTTTATACGACAAGTGTAAAACTCATTAATACAATTTAGAGTCCCCCGATGCTTTGGGGGACTGTTTTTTAAGCTATTAAACAATTAGGGGTGATTTATATGGAAATACTAAAATCTCGCATTGTCCACTTACTTCATTGCCGTGGTATAGGGTGGAAGATCATTTACCATTTATTGAAAGAAGATCGAAAATTATCGTTTTTTGAGCGTCCTCCACAATTCCTCTTCGAATCTCTAACCCGGTTTTTCCCTTCACCAAAGGCATTAGAAATGGCCATTCAAGATCTTCACTCAGATAAAATCAAAAATCTCATTCAATCATATGAACGATCTGGCATCCGCGTAATCACTTTGTTTGAAGATGAATACCCTCCACTACTAAAACAGATTTATCAGCCTCCTTGGGTCCTTTATACGCTTGGAGATGTGAAGTTAGCCCAATACTCTCCGCTACTTGCTGTGGTTGGAGCGAGGGATGCATCATCTTATGGTGTGAATGTCATTAAAACGCTGTTTCCTCCTTTAATTGAAGAAAAGGTCGTAATAGTCAGTGGGCTAGCTATAGGAATTGATACATTGGCCCATCAATATACAATTGCAAATAATGGGAAAACGATTGCAGTTATAGCTGGCGGATTTAATCATATTTACCCTGCCTCCAATCAACCTCTTGCTCAAGAAATCATCAAAAACCATCTCCTACTCTCAGAATACCCACCTTATATGAAACCTCAAAAATGGCAATTTCCAATGCGAAATAGAATTATTAGTGGCATGTCTTCTGGAACACTAATCATAGAAGCGAAACGACGAAGTGGCTCCTTAATCACTGCTCAAATGGCAGTTGATGAGGGGAGGGAAGTTTTTGCTGTACCTAGAGGGATTTTTGATCAACGTAGTGTTGGGGCAAATGAATTGATTAAACAGGGTGCTAAGCTCGTAATGGATGCTAAAGACATTTTAGATGAGTTATCGATAAATAGGGGTAAAAATGGGAGAAAAACCAACAAATGTGATTAAAATGAAGGAATTTATGTGAAAAAGGTTGAATTTCTATAAAAACTGTTATACATTTTGCAACAGGTGAACGTATAGATTTAGAGAAGACGTTCCATAATTGAAGTGATATTTTAATTTGACAAAAACGTTTCGATTGATTAATAATGGTGGAAACTTTATTGTTTGAGGTAAGTACACGTATATTTATGCATAGAATGAATGACAGCATTCATGAAGCGACGAGAAAAGATTATTGTAAATAAGAGGCGGAATGCTTCTTTTGCTACCTTTTCGAATTTTCGGCAAAAGTAGACAGTCCGTTTTTTTGAAGATAAGAGTAACTAAACAAGAGTTCTACACGCAGATATATGATAGAGAAGATGCGTGATTTTAGAATAGATGAACTAGAGATAAAAAAGAGTGGAACAACTGAATTGAATTCCCTCTTATAGGAGGACCATTAATGTCGGATTTCTTAGTGATAGTAGAATCACCTGCAAAAGCGAAAACGATTGAACGCTATTTAGGAAAAAAATATAAAGTAAAAGCTTCTATGGGACATGTACGGGATCTCCCGAAAAGCCAAATGGGAATTGATGTAGAAGATCATTATAATCCAAAATATATTACCATTCGTGGTAAAGGTCCGGTATTAAAAGAATTGAAGACAGCAGCTAAAAAAGCAAAGCGAATTTTTCTCGCAGCCGATCCAGATCGTGAAGGAGAAGCAATTGCGTGGCATTTAGCGCATAGTCTTGATGTGGATATCCAATCCGATTGCCGTGTTGTGTTTAACGAAATTACAAAAGATGCGATTAAAGAATCGTTTAAACATCCAAGGCCAATTAATATGGATTTAGTAGATGCTCAACAAGCAAGGAGGCTGCTCGATCGCCTTGTCGGGTATAACATTAGTCCATTATTATGGAAAAAAGTTAAGAAAGGATTAAGTGCAGGTCGGGTACAATCGGTTGCTGTTAGGCTCATAATTGATCGTGAAAAAGAGATCAATGCATTTGAGCCAGAAGAGTACTGGTCCATCGATGGGGAATTTTTAAAAGGTACCAATGCATTTGAAGCTAGCTTTCACTCTTTAGATGGTGAGAAATTAGAGCTGAAATCTGAAGCAGAAGTAAATGATGTTTTAAAGAAAATGAAATCGAATAAATTTAAAGTATCATCAGTGTCAAAGAAGGAACGAAAAAGAAATCCTGCCGTTCCATTCACAACATCATCTTTACAACAAGAAGCAGCAAGAAAGTTAAATTTCCGTGCTAAAAAGACAATGATGCTTGCTCAGCAGCTTTACGAAGGAATAGACTTAGGAAAAGAAGGAACTGTCGGTTTGATTACATATATGAGAACTGACTCAACTCGAGTTTCAGAAGTTGCACAGACAGAAGCCGCACAGTATATAGAGCAACAGTATGGCAAGGAATTTTTACCTTCAGAAAAGAAGAAAGAAAAAAAGAACGCAAAAGCTCAAGATGCTCATGAAGCGATTCGCCCGACAAGCTCTATGAAGGAACCATCAAGTCTTAAATCTGCTCTTTCTCGTGATCAATTAAGACTGTACAGACTCATTTGGGAAAGATTCATAGCAAGTCAAATGGCTCCAGCGATTATGGATACAATGAGTGTAGACCTTGAAAATGGCCCGGTAACATTCAGAGCAACTGGATCTAAAGTAAAGTTTCAAGGGTTCATGAAGGTATATGTTGAAGGTTCTGATGATCAATCTGAAGAAAAAAATAAAATGCTTCCAAACCTTGAAGAAGGTGATGAAGTGTTGCAAAAAGAAATCGATCCAAAGCAGCACTATACTCAACCGCCACCGCGATACACAGAAGCAAGACTAGTTCGTACCCTCGAAGAATTAGGCATAGGTAGACCGTCTACTTTTGCACCTACTTTGGATACGATTCAAAAACGTGGCTATGTAATGCTCGATAATAAACGCTTTGTACCGACAGAGCTAGGTGAGATCGTGTTGGAGCTTATCCTAGAATTTTTCCCTGAAATTCTCGATGTAGAATTTACAGCGAAGATGGAGAAAGACCTTGATAGCATTGAAGATGGCAATGAAAACTGGGTACAAGTCATAGACGAATTTTATCAGGATTTTGTCATCAACCTAGAAAAAGCAGAGAAAGAAATGCAAGAAGTTGAAATCAAAGATGAACCAGCTGGTGAAGATTGTGATCAATGTGGCCACCCAATGGTTTATAAAATGGGGCGATATGGGAAGTTTATGGCATGCAGCAATTTCCCAGATTGCCGTAACACAAAGGCAATTGTTAAGGAGATCGGTGTAAAATGTCCGACATGTAAAACGGGGAATATCATCGAGCGAAAAAGCAAAAAGCGCCGAATATTCTATGGATGTGACCAATTCCCACAATGCGAATTCATCTCATGGGATAAACCAATTGCAAGAAGCTGTCCAAAATGCGAACACCTTTTAGTTGAGAAGAAGTTGAAAAAGGGTGTGCAGGTTCAGTGTGTGGAATGTGATTATAAGGAAGAACAGCAAGGCTAAATTAAAGCGAGTGGTGAAGTTTCATTTGAAACTTCACCACTCGCTTTCTTACATAATCGTAAAGATTATTGCGAATTAAATAAATCGACAGCAAACGACAGCATTATGCTTTATTTTTTTTGCTCAGTATTGTACAATGCAGAATGGAAGTTTCAAAAGAGGTCTAACCTCTTTCAAAGTCTGTATATTGTATATCAATAGAAAGTTATGTCAATTGTGTAAATATAGAAGCGGATTTCTTATGCTCATACTTTTGATACATATAGGAGGATTATAGATGAATGAGATGGTAGTAAACGTCATAGGGGCCGGTCTTGCTGGTAGTGAAGCAGCTTGGCAATTAGCAAGCAGAGACATAAAAGTACGTCTATATGAAATGCGTCCAGTCAAACAAACCCCTGCTCATCATACAGATAAGTTTGCGGAGTTAGTATGTAGCAACTCTCTTCGTGCGAACAACTTAACAAATGCTGTCGGTGTATTAAAAGAAGAAATGCGTGCTCTAAATTCAGTCATCATTCAATCTGCCGATGATAGTGCTGTGCCAGCTGGTGGAGCTCTTGCTGTCGACCGACATGACTTTGCTGGTAAAGTGACAGATAGAGTAAAAAACCATCCGAATGTGACAGTCGTAAATGAGGAAATGACAAAAATTCCTGAAGGACCAACAATCATTGCAACTGGTCCCCTTACTAGTCAAGCATTATCAGAGCAATTAAAAGAGCTTACAGGGGAAGAATATTTGTACTTCTATGATGCTGCTGCTCCAATCATCGAAAAAGATTCCATAGATATGGACAAAGTATATTTGAAATCTCGCTATGATAAAGGTGAAGCGGCTTATTTAAATTGTCCAATGTCTGAAGAGGAATTTAATACTTTTTATGAAGCTTTAATTGCTGCAGAGACAGTCCCGTTAAAAGAATTTGAGAAAGAGGTTTTCTTTGAAGGGTGCATGCCGATTGAAGTAATGGCGAATCGTGGAAGAAAAACAATGTTGTTTGGACCTATGAAACCAGTTGGTTTAGAAGACCCTCGCACTGGTAAACGTCCATATGCAGTCGTTCAATTACGTCAAGATGATGCAGCAGGAACACTTTATAACTTAGTTGGTTTCCAAACGCACTTGAAATGGGGACCACAAAAAGAAGTGCTTCGCTTAATTCCAGGCCTAGAGAATGCGGAGATTGTTCGCTATGGTGTAATGCATCGTAATACATTTATTAATTCACCGAATGTACTGCGTGCAACTTACCAGTTTAAAAATCGAGAAGATCTATTCTTTGCTGGTCAAATGACTGGTGTTGAAGGATACGTTGAATCTGCTGCAAGCGGGTTAGTTGCTGGTATTAATGCTGCAAGACTTGTTCAAGGGAAGGAACCGCTTGAGTTTCCACATGATACGGCAATTGGAAGTATGGCTCGATATATTACAACAACAAACGCAAAAAACTTTCAACCGATGAATGCAAACTTTGGGTTATTCCCAGACTTGCCAACTAAGATCAAAGGAAAGAAAGAAAGAAACGAACAGCATGCAAACCGAGCGTTAGAAACAATTCAGAACTTTGTGAAAAATATGTAAATATTCTTGCAAGGGCTACTGAACATATGATACGATTTAGTAGCTCTTGTGAGGTGACAAAATATGGCTGAAAATGTGAATATTTCGTTACATTTATTTATTGAATATTTACAAATAGAGAAAAACTATTCACAATATACAATTGAACATTACCACTATGATATTAGTGAATACTTTATGTTCATGACTGAACAAGGGATATCATCTTTAGATGATGTTTCTTATGCTGATGTTCGAATCTTTTTAACAAACTTATATGATCGTAAGCTTTCAAGAAAATCTGTGGCGCGAAAAATCTCATGTCTTCGGAGTTTTTACAAGTTTCTTTTAAGAGAAAAGATGGTAAAGGAAAATCCATTTTCACTTGTTTCCATTCCGAAGTCAGAAAAAAGATTGCCTCAGTTTTTTTATGAACAAGAACTAAAACTATTATTTGAAGCATGTGAGCAAGAAACACCTTTAGGTCAAAGGAATTACGCTTTATTGGAGCTACTCTATGCAACAGGCATTCGTGTTGGAGAATGTGTCAATATTAAACTTTCAGATCTTGATTTGGGATTAGCAACAGTTTTAGTTAAAGGTAAGGGCGGAAAGGATCGCTATATTCCATTCGGACACTTCGCGCAAACTGCGTTAGAGACTTACATACAGAATGGTAGGAAAAAGTTATCCGTAAACGCTGATAAAAACGAATACTTGTTTTTAAACTACCGAGGTAACACACTATCTGATCGTGGTGTGCGTAAAATCCTAAATAAGCTAATCGAACAATCATCATTGACTGGAACCATTCACCCGCATATGTTACGCCATACGTTTGCTACACATCTATTAGGAAACGGCGCAGATATGCGAACAGTGCAGGAATTATTGGGACACAGCTTTTTATCCTCAACCCAACTATACACACATGTTACGAATGAATACTTAAGAAAAACATACATGTCTCACCACCCGCGAGCGTAGAACGTAGTTGTATGAGTCAATTAAGGAAAGAAGACGCATAAAATTAATAAAAATGGCTATGAATGAAATGAGGCCAAAGAATGTTCGAAACGCGATAAAAGGAGGACGGATCATGTTACAATTTCATGCTACCACGATTTTTGCTGTTAGCCATAAAGGTGAATTTGCAATGGCTGGCGATGGTCAGGTTACAATGGGAAATGCTGTCGTCATGAAACATACAGCAAGGAAAATAAGAAAGTTATTTAACGGTAAAGTGCTTGCTGGTTTTGCTGGCAGTGTAGCTGATGCATTTACATTGTTTGAAATGTTTGAAGGGAAGCTCCAAGAATATAACGGGAATATTCAGCGAGCGGCAGTTGAACTAGCAAAGCTTTGGAGAAGCGATAAAGTTTTAAGGAAATTAGAAGCAATGTTAATTGTGATGAACCATGATAGCATGCTCTTAATAGCAGGCACTGGGGAAGTTATCGAACCTGATGATGGTGTTTTAGCAATCGGTTCAGGTGGGAATTATGCACTTTCTGCTGGAAGATCATTAAAGAGGTATGCTGGGGATCATCTTTCCGCTAAGGAAATTGCGAAGGCATCATTAGAAATTGCTGCAGAAATATGTGTATATACGAATCATGAAATTATTGTGGAAGAAATTTAACGAAGGGGTGAACTAATAATGGGTACTGGAACAAATTTAACTCCGCGTCAAATCGTTGAGCGCCTTGATCAATATATTATCGGTCAAAAGGATGCAAAGAAAGCAGTTGCCATTGCACTTAGAAACCGTTATCGTCGAAGTCTTCTTTCTGAGAAAATTCGTGATGAGATTACGCCTAAAAACATCCTAATGATTGGACCTACTGGAGTTGGGAAAACTGAAATCGCGAGAAGAATGGCGAAGCTAGTAAGCGCTCCTTTTATTAAAGTAGAAGCGACTAAGTTTACAGAAGTAGGGTATGTAGGTAGAGATGTTGAATCAATGGTTAGGGACTTAGTGGAAACATCAGTTAGGCTTGTGAAAGAAGAAAAAATGATCAATGTGATGGGGCTAGCAGAAGAAAATGCTAATCGCAGACTTGTTGAGCTGCTCGTACCGAGCAATAAGAAAACATCCAATTATAATAATCCATTGGAGATGCTGTTCGGTGGTGGTGATCAATCACAGAACCAAGAGGACACAAACCAAGAGGACTTAACGCTCAAGGAGAAGCGGCGTGTTGTTCAAACAAAGCTTGCTGCAGGAGAGCTCGAGGATGAGTTCGTCACAGTACAGGTTGAAGAGCAACAACCGTCAATGTTTGATATGTTACAAGGTTCTGGTATGGAACAGATGGGTATGAATATGCAAGATGCTTTAAGTGGATTGATGCCGAAGAAAAAGAAAAAACGCAAGCTAGCCGTCAAAGAAGCTCGAAAAGTGTTAACAAACGAAGAAGCCTTCAAGCTTATCGACATGGATGAAGTAAGCCAGGAAGCGGTTTTCAGAGCTGAGCAGACAGGTATCATTTTCATCGATGAAATTGATAAAATTGCTAGTAAGAATAGCGGTGGTTCATCGGCTGATGTCTCGAGAGAAGGAGTTCAGCGTGATATTTTACCAGTTGTTGAAGGTTCGACTGTAGTGACAAAGCATGGTCAGGTGAAGACCGACCATATTCTTTTTATCGCTGCTGGTGCCTTTCATATCGCAAAGCCATCTGATTTAATACCTGAATTACAAGGGCGTTTTCCTATCCGAGTTGAATTGGGGAAACTAACGGTCGATGACTTTTATAAGATTCTAATCGAGCCGGATCATGCATTAATTAAACAATATGAAGCATTATTAGAAACAGAAGGTATACAAATTGAATTTTCAGACGATGCTATTCGTAGAATCGCTCAATTCGCATACGAGGTGAATCAAGATACAGACAATATTGGTGCAAGAAGGCTCCATACAATTATGGAAAAGCTGCTTGAGGATTTATCTTTTGAAGCACCAGATATTACAATGGAAGTTGTTAAAATAACACCGCATTATGTCGAAGAGAAGCTTGGGGTGATCTCCAAGAATAAAGACTTGAGTCAATTTATACTGTGATATTCTGGATTTTTAAACCGGATAATAAAATGACTAAAAAAGATCAACTAATAAACAAGGCAATAATCGTTGTCATAAATAGGAGGAAGGAACATGGATTTATTATCAAAAACTAGAAAGATTAACGCAATGCTACAAAAAGCAGCAGGAAAGCCAGTTAATTTCAAGGAAATGGCAGAAACTTTAAGTGAAGTGATTGAGGCAAACATTTATGTTGTTAGCCGTAGAGGGAAGCTATTAGGATACGCAGCGAACCAACAAATCGAGAATGAGCGTATGAAAAAAATGTTAGAAGATCGTCAGTTCCCTGAGGAATACACAAAAGGTCTATTCAATGTTCAGGAAACGTCTTCAAACCTAGATGTTGAAAGTGCATACTCTGCATTCCCAATTGAAAACCGTGACTTATTCAAAAATGGTTTAACAACAATTGTACCAATTATCGGTGGAGGGGAGCGTTTAGGAACTTTAATCCTAGCTCGTGTACTAGAGCAATTCCATGACGATGATTTAATTCTTGGTGAATACGGTGCAACAGTTGTCGGAATGGAAATTCTTCGTGAAAAAGCTGAAGAGATCGAAGAAGAAGCAAGAAGCAAAGCGGTTGTACAAATGGCGATTAGCTCATTATCATACAGTGAGTTAGAAGCGATTGAACATATTTTCGAAGAGTTAAATGGACATGAAGGATTATTAGTTGCTTCAAAAATCGCTGATCGTGTAGGAATTACGCGTTCGGTAATTGTAAATGCACTTCGTAAATTAGAAAGTGCTGGAGTAATCGAATCCCGTTCATTAGGAATGAAAGGAACTTACATCAAAGTACTTAATGATAAGTTCTTGTTAGAATTAGAAAAACTTAAATCAAACTAATATCATCTTTAACAAAAAGAAACCTGAATCTATTGATTCAGGTTTCTTTTTGTGGTCCCAGAAGCAATAAATATTGACATGAAAAGATGAAGAATTCAGTTCTTGAAGATAGCGACCTTAATCATTTTCTAGCCAATAGTTGACTTTGGTGCCACCGACTAAATTTCGATAAAGCCTGTTAGAAATACTGACACTAGTCCAATCAGTGCGTCGAAGGTGCGAACATAAACTTAAAGCTTGCAAAATACAGAATTTACTGAGGTCTTCATTTATAAACTTGAGGCTCACATGGTGTGAGAGAAGTCAATAATACCCTAGTGTTGTGATACTTGTAAGTGAACCGTAGGTAGACGTTTTCTATTTGTGTAAAAATGTAATAAGAATTGTCATCGTTGTAAAGCCTTTGCAATGCTAAAAAACAGGAATAAAGTCCTATTAAGATTATTAAGTGAATGTCTATTGTCTTTTTGTCTGTTAAAAATCACTTAGGTTTATCGGCGCAATAAGTCCTATGTTTTGCAGATGGAATTGTCAATTCAATGAAAATAGGACAAATGGATTAATGAAATTCTGATGATCTACATAGACTTATTATTTCACTTTCATTACAATAAATACTAAGATATGAGACTATGACATGTTTTGCCAATGTTTTACATAGAACGACAGATGGTTTTTATCAAAAAAGAGGTGGAAACTTATGAAATTATTCTCTAACACTATTACAACACTAGAAAATGCATTAGATTACTCATCATTGAAGCAAAAGGTGATTTCACAAAATATTGCAAATGTCGACACGCCTGGCTATAAAGCGAAAGATGTTAGCTTTAAGCAAAGTTTAGAGAGCGCAATGAATCAACAAATCATGGCACATAAAACAGACGTGCGCCACTTTAACTTCAAAGAGAAACCGGTAAGTACTCCAGGTGTATATAACAGGGAAGTATCTTACCAACATACAGGAAACAGTGTAGATATTGATAAAGAGATGTCTGACCAAGCAACAAATCAAATCTATTATTACACAATGATCGACCGTATGAATGGGAAGTTTTCTAGCCTGAACAATGTAATTAAAGGAGGCCGTTAGAGTTGTCAATCTTCCATAGTATGAACACTACTGCTTCTGCATTAACAGCACAGCGATTAAGGATGGACGTCATTTCATCGAATATGGCGAATGTGGACTCTACTCGATCAGTTAACGGTGGAGAGGCATACAGACGCAAATCTGTTGTGTTAGAACCGAAAGAAGGGCAATTTTCGAACTTTTTAAATGTTGCAATGAACCGTAGTGATAATAAAGAGGTAGGAAATGGCGTAAAGGTAACAAGAATTGTAGAAGATCAAACACCTTTTAAACTTGTATATGATCCCACACATCCTGATAGCAATGAAGATGGATTTGTTGAAATGCCAAATGTTGATCCGTTAAGAGAAATGGTTGATTTAATTAGTGCCACTAGAAGCTATGAGGCGAATGTTACGGTATTTAATGCAACTAAAGGCATGATGATGAAAGCTTTAGAAATCGGAAAGTAATGGAGTGATTTTAGTATGAATCAAATTAGTTTTTCACCAATATCAAATGTTTTACGGCCTGAACCAAGCCAAGTGAAGCAATCTGTTACACCAGATGAAGCTCATAAAAGTTTCGCGGCTGTTTTAAAAGAGACCATTTATTCTGTTAATGAAGCTCAAGTTCAATCTGATCTTTTGACAGAAAAGTTTGCTTCAGGAGCACAGGTCGATCTTCATCAAGTCATGATTGCATCGCAAAAAGCGAGTGTCACAATGAATGCAACAATTGAAGTGAGGAATAAAGCAGTTGAAGCGTATCAAGAAATAATGAGAATGCAAGTTTAATAAATTGGGATACATAACTAAAAGAGCATAACTCGTGCTCTTTTTAAAAAGTGAAGTGAAAAATCATCGGGGGACATGAGATGAAGGAATCTTTTCAAAATTATATGAACAAAATTAAAGAGTTTTGGAATTCAAGAACGAAGACACAAAAGCTTGTTTATATTGGGTCCTCCCTACTGTTTGTTGTGTTGATTGTTGTTGTTTCATTTTTATCGACAAGAACTACGCTTGTGCCACTTTATAGTAATTTATCCCCATCAGAAACAGGCGTTATTAAAGAAAGCCTTGATGGGAGAGGGATAAAATCTGAAGTTTCTAATGGTGGTACAACCATTAGCGTTCCAGAAGAAAGAATCGATGCACTTAAGGTTGAATTAGCAGCAGAAGGAATCCCACAGACGGGCAGCATCGATTATTCATTCTTTAGTCAAAATGCTGGTATAGGTATGACTGAGAATGAATTTAATGTAATGGAACTGGATGCTATGCAAACAGAGCTAGCCAATTTGATCAAAGGGATTGATGGAGTACAAGATGCATCGGTAATGATTAAACTTCCTGAAAAAGGGATTTTCGTCAATGATGTAAATGAAGAAGCCAGTGCAGCAATCCGAATTGATCAACAGGCAGGTTATCAATTTCAAGAAAATCAAATTTTAGCATTGTACCAACTTGTTTCAAAAAGCATACCGAACTTACCAACAGAAAATATAGTCATTACAAATCAGTTCTTAGAGTATTTTGACTTAGAAAATCAAAA
Organism: Niallia sp. CD-39; assembly: GCF_059874745.1. Lineage (NCBI taxonomy): Bacteria > Bacillati > Bacillota > Bacilli > Caryophanales > Bacillaceae > Niallia > Niallia sp. CD-39. Next base: position 155,873 of record NZ_JCBCPS010000003.1, read on the forward strand.
TAATAGTAACCCAGCAACACAATTTGCATCTCAGCAACAAATCAAACGAGAAATTGAAAAGGATGTTCAAAGACAAGTACAAAGAATGCTAGGCACAATTATGGGACAAGACAAAGTCGTAGTTTCAGTGTCTGCTGATATTGACTTTACCCAAGAAAACCGGGAAGAAAACCTAGTTGAGCCAGTTGATCCAGAAAATATGGAAGGAATCACAATTAGTGCCCAGAAATTAACCGAAACCTTTACTGGAAATGGAGATCAAGTAGGTGGTATTCCACAAGGCGAGGATCCTGCTGATGCATTAGGCAGTACCTACTTAGAAGGAAATAATGCAAATGGTGATTATGAGCGAATCGAAGAAACTATTAATAATGAAGTAAATCGAATTCGAAGAGAGATTGTAGAAAGTCCGTATAAAATTCGTGACCTAGGGATTCAAGTAATGGTTGAACCACCAGTAGCAGAGGATCCGTTGTCACTTCCACAAGAAAGAGTAAATGATATTACACAGATTCTTGGAACAATTGTGAGAACAACGATTAATAAAGATTCAGTTGGTGGAGAAATCTCAACGGAAGATTTACAAGATAAAATTGTAGTATCAGTAGCACAATTTAACGGTAAAGAGTCGATTGCTCAAACTGGAACGACACAAATTCCATGGTGGGCTTATGTAATAGGTGGCGTGTTGCTATTAATCATTGCATTGCTACTCATTTTATTTATTCGCTCTCGTCGTAAGAATAATGTAATGGAAGAAGATGTTGTAGCACCACAAACATTTGATGTTCCAGATGTAAACGAAGAGAAGGAAACAGAAGGAACGTTAAGAAGAAAGCAATTGGAAAAAATGGCGAAAGAAAAGCCTGAGGATTTTGCAAAGCTCCTAAGGACTTGGATTGCTGAAGACTAGGAGGAGAAAAATTGGCAAAGAAAAGTGAACTAGAACTATCAGGGAAAGAAAAAGCAGCAATTTTACTTATTTCCCTTGGGCCAGATGTTGCCTCTTCTGTATATAAGCATTTAAGTGAAGAGGAGATTGAACGGCTAACACTAGAGATCTCAGGGATGAAGAAGGTGGATTCTTCTAAAAAAGAGGAAGTAATGGATGAGTTTCATCAAATCGCATTGGCACAAGATTATATTTCTCAAGGTGGAATTGGTTATGCAAAGCAAGTGCTAGAAAAAGCGCTTGGCTCTGAGCAGGCAGCCACTATAATTAATCGGTTAACTTCATCGTTGCAAGTTCGTCCTTTTGATTTTGCTCGTAAAGCAGACCCAGGACAAATTTTAAACTTTATTCAAAATGAACATCCGCAAACAATTGCGCTAATTCTTTCATATTTAGATTCTGCGCAAGCTGGGCAAATATTATCTGAACTTCCACAAGAAGTGCAGGCAGATATTGCACGTAGGATTGCGGTGATGGATAGCACATCACCTGAGATTATTAATGAGGTTGAGCAAGTGTTAGAAAGAAAGTTATCTGCCACAGTTACACAGGATTATACGCAAACTGGTGGAATTGAAGCGGTCGTCGAAGTATTGAATGGAGTTGACCGAGCGACTGAAAGAACCATACTTGACTCATTAGAAATACAAGATCCTGAACTAGCAGAAGAAATTAAAAAGAGAATGTTTGTATTTGAAGATATTGTTACCCTTGATAATCGAGCAATTCAACGTGTTATCCGTGATTGTGAAACAGAAGATCTTATGCTTTCACTTAAAGTATCTAGTGAGGAAGTTAAAGAGATTGTCTTTAAAAATATGTCTAGCCGTATGGTTGAGACTTTCAAAGAAGAAATGGAGTATATGGGTCCAGTTCGATTGCGTGAAGTGGAAGAAGCGCAATCAAGGATTGTTGCCATTATTAGACGCTTAGAAGAAACTGGTGAAATCATCATCGCGCGTGGTGGAGGAGATGACATCATTGTCTAGATTATTTAAAGCCTCACAATCGCAATCGAAATCAAACGAAAAGATCATTGAAATAAAGCCTTTTAATCGTGCAAACCCAGTAGAGGAGCAGCTAGATGAAGGGCCAATGGTAGAAGCGCTGAATCGAAAAGCGAATGAAGTGCTTGAAGCAGCTAGACTAGAAGCTGAACAAATTCTCACTAAAGCGAAGACAGAGGCTAAACAAACTTATGATCAATTGGAGATGGAACGAAAATATCTTGAGGATGAGAAGGTTGAGGTTTTTGAACGTGCGCAAAAGGAAGGATTTGATATAGGTTTTATTCGTGGTGAAGAGGCTGGTAAAGCCTCTTATCAAGAACAAATAAAAGCAGCGCAAAGTGTTGTTGAATCCGCCAAAGAAGACTTTAAAAGAACAATCGAAACAGCTGATACCGAAATCCTTTTAATCTCAATGAAGGTTGCAGAAAAAATCTTACGCTTGAAGCTTGATGAAGAAGAAGCGTATGTTTCCTTTGTAAAACGAGGCATTAAAGAAGCAAAGGATCAACTAGAGGTACAAATTCATATTCATCCAAGCTATTACGACATGCTACTCTCACATAAAGAAGAATTGATGATGGTTTTTCCGAAAGAATCAAGGTTGTACATCTACCCAAATGATGATGTGGCTGAAACGACTTGTTGGATTGAATCAGAAAACGGCAGAATTGATGTGAGTATTGATAGTCAACTTTTGGAATTGAAAAATAAGCTGCATGAGTTTTTGGAGAGTGGACAAGCGTGAATGTTACGAATCTATTAAATGAGATTGAAGAAATAGATAGCTTTAAAAGGTTCGGAAGAGTCAATCGTGTAGTTGGACTCATGATTGAATCAAAGGGGCCTGAAAGCTCAATTGGTGATGTTTGCTATATTCACATCGGCAAATCAAGAAAAAGAAAAATCATGGCAGAAGTCGTTGGCTTTAAAGAAGAGAATGTAGTCCTTATGCCTTATACAGAAGTAAAGGAAATTTCACCAGGATGCTTGGTGGAAGCTTGCTCTAGAGCGTTAGAAGTTAAAGTTGGTCCTTCATTAATTGGTTCGGTAATTGATTCACTTGGCATCCCGTTAAATGGGGCGCCACTCCCTAAAGGGTTGGTTCCGGTTTTAACGGAGCAATCTCCCCCGAATCCGTTAAGTCGACCACCAATTCATGAACCAATAGAAATAGGGGTTCGCCTCATTGATGGACTTTTAACAGTGGGGAATGGACAAAGGGTCGGAATTTTTGCAGGAAGTGGAGTCGGGAAAAGTACACTTCTCGGAATGATTGCAAGGAATACGAAAGCAGATCTCAATGTCATCGCACTCATAGGTGAGCGAGGCAGGGAGGTTCGTGAATTTATCGAAAAAGACCTTGGTGAAGAAGGCTTGAAACGCTCCATTGTTGTTGTCGCAACATCAGATCAACCAGCGTTGATGAGGATTAAAGGAGCATATACAGCTACCGCGATTGCAGAATACTTCCGTGATAAAGGGATGAATGTCATGTTGATGATGGATTCTGTCACAAGGGTAGCAATGGCACAACGTGAAGTAGGGTTAGCCATTGGTGAGCCGCCAACTACTAAAGGGTACACACCTTCTGTGTTTGCAACTTTGCCTAAGCTATTGGAACGTACAGGAACGAATCAGAACGGATCAATTACAGCGTTTTACACGGTGTTAGTCGATGGGGATGATATGAATGAGCCTATTGCGGATACTGTAAGAGGAATCTTGGATGGACACTTTGTTTTAGACCGTGCACTAGCCAATCAAGGACAATATCCGGCTGTCAATGTGTTGAAAAGTGTTAGTCGAGTGATGAATCAAATCGCTGAACCGGGACATGTGCAATCAGCTGAGAAAATACGGGAGCTTTTAAGTACTTATATTAATTCAGAAGATTTAATCAATATTGGTGCTTATAAGAAAGGGTCTTCTAAAGAAATAGATTTAGCTATTTCTAGCCACCCATCAATCATTACTTATTTAAAACAGCGCACTGATGAAAAAATCTCAATGGTTGACAGTGTACAAGCTTTAAATCATCTTGCGAAGAAAGGTGACTAACTTTTATGGTGTATCAATATAAGTTTCAGAAAATCATGAATGTGAAAGAGCGTGAGAAAGATGAAGCCCTTTCGATCTATAATCAATCAGTAAAGCGTTTTGAAGAAGCTGCTACGAAGTTATATGACCTTTTAAAGAAAAAGGAAGATTTAGAGTCTCATCAGTTTGACCGATTAGCTGTAGGCTTGCCCGTTCAAGAAATCCGCCATCATCAGCATTTTGTTGCACACTTGGATCAATCAATTGAGCATTATCAGAAAGTCGTGATGAATGCGAGAAATCAAATGAATTATTTTCAAGAGCGGTTAATGGACAAAAACATTGAAGTAAAAAAATATGAAAAAATGAAAGAAAAAAGCAAGATGGTATTTTTAGATGAATTGAAGCACTCTGAAAGCAAACGAATGGATGAGATCTCTATTCAGCAATATGTGAATCGAGGAAGTTAGGTGATCGAATGGCAAACAAACTTGAAGCTGAGGAAAAGAAAAAATTAGGAATTGTGCGGAAAACCCTATACTTTGGCGTCATCCCTCTTCTATTCGCTATTGCCGTCTTTTTAATTGTCGCAACGTTACTTGGTCATAATGTATTCACATTGACGAAGGAATATGGACAGAAAATCCCTATAGTTTCTGGGCTTTTCACAGAAGGGGATCGACAAACTCTAGAAGAATTTGAGTCAACAGTTTTAGGTTTAGAAGCTGAAATTAAAGATCGTGAAGCGAAGGTAACACAACTTGAATCACAATTGGAATCAAAAGACTTGGAAATGGATCGTTCACGATTAGAAAAAGAACGTCTTCAAAATGAAATTGATGAATTAATTGCGATAAGAGATGAAAACAAACGAGCTTTTAGAGACATTGTGAAAACCTTCGAAACGATTTCAGCAAAACGTGCTGCACCAATATTGGTAGAAATGGATGAACAAGAAGCGGTAAGGATTCTAGCAAATGTGAAACCAGATATTTTAGCTGGGATATTAGAAAAAATGGATCCTGAAAATGCGGCTAATTTTACAAGACTTCTAACAGCAGCAAAGGAAAATGAGTCCTAGTGAAAATTGAAAGGGGGTGAATAAGTGAATATTCCGGCAGTCCAATTAATCGCACAAGTAAATAATACTCAAGTTTCTAACAGCATCCAAGCGGAAACCACTACTGGTTTTGGAGCAATGCTATCTAGTCTAGAAACATTACCTAGCAATAATGTTGAACGAGATGCTACACTGCCGTTTACATTAGACGAATTGAAAAATACCTTGGCACTACTTGAAATGGAAGACGTTTTTCAATTAGACAATGGAATCTATTTGTTCGATCAGGCAATTGGGAATGAAGATGTGACAATTATTCAGTTGATTTCAAAAGAATTAGACTTGCCTTTCTCTCAGATTATTGAACTTTTACAAAAAGAGATCGGTGAAGATATGAATATATTAGAACTACCCATTATACATTCTCAAGACGATTTAATAGAAGCTGATCGACAATTGATGCAGTTGATTCAACAAATTGTACAATCAAACAGTAATCAGATCGTTCAACAACCACTAAAATCTGAGCATTTGCAGCTTATACAAGTACTAAAAATGTATGAACTAGTAGGAAGTCATCGAGATTCATTTCAACAGCAGGTAAATGTAAAAGGCTTAATTGAGAAGTTAAGTGAGGCATTGCAACAGAAACTGGTGGATTTGCGACCTGGTACGCGCCAAACTGATGATCCTTTACGCTCTTTTGTTCAATATATTGAACAAGGTAAGGCAAAAGCCCAAACGACGTCTCCAATACTTGAGACAACGTTTAAGACTGATGGAATGGCAGTTAATCAAGCAATTCAGTTTCATCAGATGGTGAAACCACAAGGAGCACCAGTTCTACAGTTAGGCAGTAATGTATCTACAGATGAATTAATGAAGCAATTTGAAAGTATTTTAGCTAGAAGTCAATTTTCAAAAGCTGGTGGAACACAAAAGTTATTTTTAAGGTTAAACCCTGAACACTTAGGAAGTTTACGAATTGAGCTTATACAAAGGGATTCGATGTTAACCGCAAGAATTTTGACATCAACAGCAGCAGCACGTGAGGCGTTAGATCAACAGTTGAATAGTTTGAAGCAAGCGTTTCAAACTCAACAAGTACAAGTAGAAAAAATTGAAATTTCTCAGCAAATGACACAGCAGCAAGATCGGTTCTTTGGTCGTGAAGAGCAAGCTGGTCAGCAAAAACAGCAACAGGCAGAGAAACAGCATCTAGACGAAGAGAATGAGCAAGAAAGCTTCTCACAAAAGCTTGAAGAAGCGATTGTAAATACTGAAGCTTAGGAGGTGCAATAATGACGAATTCAATCGATACATCCCTTTATCTTTCAGACTATCAACTTCAAAACCAAAAAAAAGGGTCTGATATTCTCGGAAAAGATGATTTTTTGAAGATTTTAATGGCACAAATTCAAAACCAAGATCCATTAAGTCCAATGGACGATAAGGATTTTATCGCACAAATGGCACAATTCTCTAGCTTGGAGCAAATGCAAAACATTGGAAAAACAATGGAATCACTTCTTAGTCTTGAAAGAGAGAGTCAAATTATCTCTTACCATCAATTTGTTGGGCAAGAGGTTGTATGGCATAAACTTTCATCTTCATCAAATGAGAGCAGCTCACCAGTGATTGAAGAAGGAAAAGGTATTGTGAAGTCAGTTCAGTACAAAGGTGATACAGTCGTCTTTACTCTTGAGGATGGTACAGAATTAACACCAGCAAATATCTCGCAAGTGAACCAAGTTAAAGATGAGAATTACATGATTCAAGCGAGTTTGATGATTGGAAAAATGGTTACTTTTCTTGATGAAAACAAGAAAGAGCAATCAGCAAAAATCGAATCTGTAACGTTTAAAGATGGCAAGGCAATGTTTCACCTAGAAGGTTTGGATGGTAGCATTCAGTCTTCGCAAATCATCAAAGTTCAGTAAATGGAGGGTTCGGATGAGTACATATTATTATAATCCGATTCAATCCCATTCAAATGTTCAATCGAATCAACAGAAGGTTCGCTCGTTAAAGCCGTCACAGCCGTTTGCAGAGCATTTACATACAGCAATTCAAACAAAACAGCCGCTCACAATAAGCAAGCATGCAAAGGAGCGAATGAATGAACGAGGAATCACCATTGATGAACAGACTTGGAAAAGTTTAGAGTCAAAACTGTCAGAAGCAAAAAGAATGGGTGTTAAAGAATCGTTGGTTTTGCTTGAGGACGCAGCTTTAATCGTCAGTGCCAAAAACAGCATTGTGATAACAGCTATGAATCGACAAGAGGCAGGTTCACAAATTTTCACAAATATAAACGGAACGATCATACTTGATCAATAAATTGGCTGGACCTTATAAGGAGGCCAAATCCCATACCGAATGATTGAGGTATGGGACATACAGAAGGGAGTTAAGAAAACATGCTACGTTCAATGTACTCAGGTATTAGTGGGATGAAAAACTTTCAAACGAAATTAGATGTTATTGGTAATAATATTGCTAATGTTAACACTTATGGCTTCAAAAAAGGTCGTGTAACATTTAAAGATACAATGAACCAAATGGTTGCGGGTGCAAGTGCTGCGACAGACGCTCGTGGTGGAACAAATCCAATGCAAGTTGGATTAGGCTCAACACTTGCAACCATTGATACAATTCATACAGGATCAAGTTTACAAACAACAAACCGTGCACTTGACTTAGGAATCGATGGCGATGGCTACTTCGTAGTCTCCCAAGGAAATAGCTTATTTTACACACGTGCTGGTAACTTCTACTTAGATGACAACGGGACGCTTGTCAACTCAGATGGACTAAAAGTACAGCAATACGACAATGGTGTCCTACGTGACATTACGGTCAATGTTAATGCAGTACAGCCAGCAACACAAACAAACTCGATTACATTTGTAGGGAACTTACCGTCCGATGCAACTGGTGCCAATGAAGTAACACAACAAATTAAAGTTGTTGGTGCAGATGGTGAAGCGAAGGTGTTAGACTTAAAATTTGCTACGACTAACGGAACAGCTTGGACTGTTCAAGTGATTGATCGAAATGTAGATCCAGCCGTTGAGACGACTGCACAAGCTATTACGTTTGGACCAAACGGAAATGCTACAGCACCTGCCAATCTAGCTTTGCCAGGTACACCTGCTCCGACACCATTAACTGTTGATTTTACTGGGTTAACGAACCAGCCTGGGTCTATTACTGCAATGGGAAATACTAATGGTAATATGGCTGGTATTCTAGAGAGCTTTAGTATCGGGCCGACAGGTGAGATTTTTGGAGTATACTCAAACGGCCAGATTGGTAGCCTTGGTACATTAGCATTGGCTAAGTTCAGTAACACGTCTGGTTTGGTAAAGGCTGGAAACAATCTATTCCAAGAGTCTGTAAACTCTGGTACTGCGAATGTTAATATGGCAGGCGAAGGTCGTGGGACAATCGCTTCTGGTTCATTAGAAATGTCCAATGTGGATTTATCTGAGGAATTTACTGAGATGATCGTTGCACAACGTGGATTCCAAGCGAATACTAGAATTATCTCTACTTCAGATGAGATTTTACAAGAGCTTGTGAACTTAAAACGATAAGTGAAGGAGGGACAAGGTTAGTGAGGGTAATTCTCGCTAGCCTTGGAAAACCTTGATTAAAGTTTCTAGATTAAATGGCAAAGAATTTATGATTAATGCACTAATGATTGAAACGGTTGAGTCGTTTCCAGATACAACGATTACACTGACAAATGGCAGGAAGTATGTAGTGAAGGAATCAGAAGATCAAATACATAATCGTATCAGTGAATTTTATCAATCCATTGGTCTAGTGGGACTACAACATGTAGGGAGGGATGAAGATGAAGAATAATAAGCTAATTGCCATCATGTCTTTTATGCTTCTAGCAATTTTATTAATTGGAGCCATTGCCTATATTACGATTTTAAAATTAAATGAACCAGCTAAAGCGAGTGCAGAAATGAGCATTGATGAAATTCTTGAAGCGTCTGTTGAGATTCCTCAAATTACAACTAATCTAAAAAACAATGAATACATAAGGATTTCTTTTACGATTCAAACAAGCGATAAGAAAGCAAAAGAAGAGCTTGAGAAAAGAAGTTTCCAAGTGCAAAACGTAATCATTCAAGAATTAGCTGAAATGGAATCAACCGAAATACAAGGGAAAGCAAATCAGGTTGCATTTCAAGAAACATTAAAGGCAAAGCTTAATGAATTGATGCAGTCTGGACAGGTAGAGCGCGTATATATTACAGAGTCTCTCCTCCAATAGAAAATGAAATTGTAGATACCTTGTCATGGAGGTGAGGAAAGTTGTCAGGAGAAATATTATCACAAAACGAGATTGATGCTCTGTTATCTGCAATATCTACAGGTGAAATGGATGCAGAGGAGTTGAAAAAGGAGCAAAGTGAAAAGAAAGTCAAGGTGTACGATTTTAAACGAGCTCTACGTTTCTCAAAAGATCAAATCCGAAGTTTAACGAGAATACATGAAAACTTTGCTAGATTGTTAACAACGTTTTTTTCGGCTCAGCTACGCACCTATGTAAATATTTCGGTAGCTTCCGCTGACCAAATTCCTTATGAGGAATTTATTCGCTCCATACCAAAAATGACAATCCTAAATGTGTTTGAAGTAGAACCATTAGACGGACGAATTTTAATTGAAGTGAATCCAAATATTGCTTATTCATTATTGGATCGAATGATGGGTGGACGCGGTTCAAGCGTTAATAAGATTGATAGCTTAACAGAAATAGAAACAAAGATCATGTCAAACACTTTTGAGAAAGCTTTTGAATCATTACAAGAAGCGTGGAGTACGATTGTAGATATTGATCCAGTACTAGCAGAATTTGAAGTGAATCCACAGTTTTTGCAAATGGTTTCGCCGAATGAAACAGTCGTAGTTATTTCACTAAATACTACGATTGGTGAGACAACAGGAATGATTAATATTTGCATTCCACATGTTGTACTAGAGCCAATCATCCCGAGACTTTCTGTCCATTATTGGATGCAAACAGAGAAAAAGGCTAGCGAGCCAGAAGTCATCGAAAAACTAGAGAAAAATATTCAAAAGGCTAGAATACCAGTTGTGGCAGAATTAGGGGAATCTGATATTTCTATTCAAGATTTCTTGTCATTAGATCTTGGGGATGTTATTGAATTAAATAAGCGAATTCAAGAACCACTTGTTGTTAAAGTTGGTGGAATTCCAAAATTCACCGGACAACCTGGAAAGTCTAGTAAGAAAAATGCAATACAAATCATGGATATTGTGAAAGGGGGAGAGAACGATGATGAGTGAAGACATGCTTTCACAAGATGAGATTGATGCTCTATTACGTGGTGACGATGATGAAGAAGAGGATGTCATGGTCGATGCCCAAATAAACTTAGAGGAGTTGCTTTCACCAATGGAACAAGATGCTCTTGGCGAAATTGGCAACATATCATTTGGAAGCTCAGCAACTGCATTATCGGCTTTGTTAAACCAAAAAGTTGAAATAACAACACCTACTGTATCCGTTATTATGCGAGATTCAGTGAAAGAGGAGTTTCCACACCCGTATGTGGCTATACAGGTTCATTATACAGAAGGGTTTTTAGGAAGCAATTTGTTAGTAATTAACCAGGCAGACGCTTCGGTAATAGCAGACCTAATGCTTGGTGGTGATGGTAAAAACATCACTGAAATGCTAGATGAAATTCGCTTAAGTGCAGTTCAAGAAGCGATGAATCAAATGATGGGTTCGGCAGCAACATCTATGTCGACTATTTTCGGAAAGAAAGTTGATATTTCTCCACCGAGCATCGATCTATTGAATCTTCCTTCTGGTGAAGGGGTAGAAACGATTCCGAATGATGATAAATTAGTAAAAATCTCGTTTCGATTAAAGATTGGTGATTTAATTGACTCTTCTATTATGCAATTATTGCCATTATCGTTCGGGCAAAAGCTTGTTCAAGAATTGTTAAATCCGACAGCTGCAACCGTAATGGAGGAAGCACCACCAATCGAAAAGCAAGTGATCAATGAGACACCTGTTCAAATGAATACAGCTTCTGCTTCCGCATATGGGCAGCAAGAAGTGGGGGTAGCGCAACAGCAAGTAACCCATCAGCAAAGTGCACCTCAGCAAACTCATGCTGCTGCACCACAGCATTTAGGTGGTCATAGACAGTCAATACAGCAGGAGCCACCAAATGTACAGCCGGCAATGTTCCAAAGCTTTGATTCGTTTGAAACACAAGCTACGGATACAAAAAATTTAAATATGCTATTAGATATACCGCTTCAAGTTACCGTAGAGCTTGGCAGAACGAGCCGTTCTGTAAAAGAAATTCTAGAGCTTGCATCAGGATCGATTATTGAACTGGATAAATTAGCTGGGGAACCTGTTGATATTCTTGTAAATAATCGCTTAATTGCCCAAGGTGAGGTTGTTGTTATTGATGAAAACTTTGGAGTGCGAGTAACAGATATTATTAGTCAGAGCGATCGTATAAAAAAATTGAGATAACACAGGAGGTTCAACACAATGTCACATAAAATTTTAGTTGTAGATGATGCAGCTTTCATGCGAATGATGATTAAGGATATTTTATCAAAAAACGGTTTTGATGTAGTTGGAGAGGCAGAAAATGGAGTTCAGGCAGTAGAAAAGTACAAAGAATTGCAGCCCGATCTTGTAACGATGGATATTACAATGCCGGAGATGGACGGAATCACTGCTTTAAAAGAGATTAAAAGTATTAATCCTAATTCAAAGATTATTATGTGTTCAGCAATGGGACAACAAGCGATGGTTATCGATGCGATTCAAGCAGGAGCAAAAGATTTCATCGTAAAACCATTTCAAGCAGATCGAGTAATTGAAGCTATATCTAAAACGTTAAGCTAGAATTTTTAAAACTAGAGGGTGCAGGCAGTGTATAAAAAAGTACTTACAGCCGTTGTACTAGTTCTTCTGTTTACGTTATTTCCTCTGCAGGGGTTGATGAATATGGCCTCTGCAGATGACAATAAGTCAGTCTTGGAACATTTACAACCTGAGGAAAATGAAAGCAATGATGAAGAGGAAAGCAATGGGATCGATCCTAAAGCAGAGGAATCTGTTGAAGGTAACACCGACTTGAATGAAGAAATAGCAAATTCAAATGCCAACTTCTCTGGAAGTCCTGTAGGGCTTACGGTATGGGATGTTATAAAAATGATTATTGCTACGGTGTTTGTTATAGGTCTTTTATACCTCATTTTGAAATTGGTAAATAAGCGTGCTCGTACTTACCAAAGCACTCAACTCATCGAAAACCTTGGAGGAACTTCATTAGGAAATAATCGTTCAATCCAAGTGATTAAAGTTGGGGGGAAATTGCTCGTTGTTGGGGTAGGGGAAAATGTCCAAGTATTAAAGGAAATTGACGATGATAGAGAAGTTGAAAAACTATTAAAGCTCTATAACGATAAGCAGGATCAATTAATGCAACCAAGCGATATTGTGACAAAGGCAATCGATTCAGTAAAGAACAGGAAAAAGGACGACAATAAAAGCTCATTTCAATCGACGCTAAACGCACAATTGGAGGAGATGAAAAAGGATCGAAGCAAAGCATTTAATCAATTTGAGAAGAAAGGACCAAACGATCGATGAATGAATTTATGGAGTTTTTTAATACAAGCTCACCAGAAAATGTTTCGACATCTGTCAAATTAGTTCTCCTTTTGACTGTATTATCGATCGCTCCGAGTATTCTCATTTTAATGACGTGTTTTACGAGAATCGTAATCGTTCTCTCCTTTGTCAGAACGGCGCTTGCCACACAGTCAATGCCACCTAACCAAGTCATTATAGGAATTGCACTGTTTATGACTTTTTTTATTATGGCACCAACGTTTCATGAAGTGAATCAGCAAGCATTGACACCATTATTCAATGAAGAAATAACTCTGGAAGAAGCATATGATCAAGCGGTTATCCCATTTAAAGAATTCATGAGTGCACATACAAGGCAAAAAGACTTGGAGCTATTTTTAAACTATTCACAAGCAGAACCTCCAGCAACGATTGAAGACATACCGTTAACAGCGCTCGTTCCTGCGTTCGCAATAAGTGAAATAAAAACAGCATTTCAAATTGGATTTATGATTTTTATTCCGTTTCTAGTGATTGATATGATTGTCGCATCAGTGCTCATGTCGATGGGGATGATGATGCTTCCTCCAGTTATGATCTCGCTACCTTTTAAGATTTTATTGTTTGTGTTAGTAGATGGCTGGTATTTAGTAGTGAAATCGTTATTACAAAGTTTTTAAGCAGGTGAATAAAAATGACAGCAGACGCCGTAATTGAAATTGCTGAAAGAGGCATTATTACCATTTTATTAATAGCAGGTCCACTGCTTGCATTAGCACTTATTGTCGGATTAATTGTGAGTATCTTCCAAGCGACAACTCAAATCCAAGAACAAACACTTGCGTTTATTCCTAAAATTGTGGCAGTTTTAGTCGGTGTTGTTTTCTTTGCACCGTGGATGTTAAGTCATTTGATATCATATGCGAGTGACATTTTTTCAAATTTAACAAGATATGTAGGGTAGGAGAATGTTAGAAATAATTCCAGCCATACCTGCTTTTATGCTCGTCTTTGTCCGGGTTACTTCCTTCTTTTTGACGTTGCCACTATTCTCATATCGGACGATCCCTACGCAAGCGAAGCTTGGTTTAGGTTTTTTCTTGGCATATATTATGATTTTTACAATTGACGTGCCTGAAATTCCGATTGATGGAACGTTCTTACTTCTAGTTATTAAAGAGGCGCTTGTTGGCATTATGGTTGGCATCATTGCCTATATCATTATGGCTGCAATTCAAGTGGCAGGAGGCTTTATTGATTTTCAGATGGGCTTTGCAATGGCAAATGTAATCGATCCGCAAACAGGTGCACAAAGCCCAATTATTGGACAGTATTTATACATCATTGCGCTTTTATTTATGCTAGCAGTCAATGCACATCATTTACTGCTTGATGGAATCTTTTATAGCTATCAATTTATACCACTTGATCATGCATTTATACCGTTTGGAGATTCGAATTTAGCAGAGTATGTTTTACGCACATTTAATACGATGTTTCTTGTTGCCTTTCAAATGGCGATTCCAGTTGTTGGTAGCCTCTTTCTAGTTGATGTTGCGCTAGGTATAGTCGCTCGAACAGTGCCACAATTGAATGTGTTTGTTGTAGGTCTACCATTAAAAATTGGGGTTAGCTTTATCATTCTAGTCATTGTAATGGGTGTGATGATGCTTGTCGTTTCTCAACTATTTACATTGATGGCAACAACGATGAGAGGGTTAATGCAGTTGATGGGAGGCGGATAAGGTGAAGCTACTTGCATTGAACTTGCAGATGTTTGCAGGTGAAAAATCAGAAAAAGCAACACCGAAAAAACGCCTTGATTCACGAAAGAAAGGTCAAGTTGCGAAGAGTCAGGATGTAAATACAGCATTTGTGCTATTCGGGGTATTTTTACTCATGTTCTTTGCTAGTACATATTTTATTAACATCACCTTGAATTTGATGAAGCACTCCTTTCAAGAGTATATATTCATTTCATTCACAGAAGAGAATATTTACGTCATTTTTTTAACGATGTTACAAGAGATAGTGTACTTGCTGGCACCTATAATGGGTATTGCAATGATCGCAGGGGTTGCTGCGAACTATTTACAAGTTGGTTTTTTGCTCTCCGGTGAAAGTATTAAACCAAAGCTAGAGAAGATTGATCCTATCAAAGGATTTAAGAGAATCTTTTCAGTAAGAGCACTTGTAGAATTGCTCAAATCAGTATTAAAAATTTCATTTGTTGGAGCTGTTGCATTTACTGTATTATGGGTGCGAATTGATGAAATTCTCTATTTGTCACAAAAAACAGTTGGCGCAGCGATGTTAACGATCGTCAACCTGACGTTGCAAATGGGCTTGTTTGCAGCAATTGCTCTCATGTTTTTATCGATTCTTGATTATCTTTATCAAAGATATGATTTTGAGAAAAACATTCGCATGTCGAAACAAGACATAAAAGATGAGTATAAAAACATGGAGGGAGATCCTCTTATTAAGTCAAAAATTAAGCAACGACAACGTGAAATGGCAATGAGAAGGATGATGCAGGAAATTCCTCAAGCCGATGTAGTTATAACGAATCCAACACATTACGCAATTGCCCTCAAATATGATGAAAGTAAATCTGATGCACCAATTGTGATTGGAAAGGGAGTCGACTTCGTTGCGCAAAAGATCAAAATGATTGCAAAGGAGAACGAAGTAGTAATGGTAGAAAATCGCCCATTAGCACGTGCTCTTTATGATCAAGCTGAAATTGGTCAAGCGATCCCTGAGGAATTCTTTAAAGCAGTGGCAGAAATTATTGCGTATGTATATAAAGTGAAAAATAAAGTTTAAATAAAAATGCAACAGCTAATGGAGCCGGTTTTTGTTATGCAAAGTTAGGAGAGAAAAATACTATGCAGTGGAAGAATTTATCCGTTCTATTTGGAGTCATCTTAATCGTTGCGATGCTCGTCATTCCATTTCCTACATGGTTATTGAGTATTTTAATTATCATCAATATGGCGTTGGCTCTACTTGTATTATTAACAGCGATGAATATGAAAGAAGCGCTTGAGTTTTCAATCTTCCCTTCACTCATCCTTCTTTTAACGTTATTCCGAGTTGGGCTGAATGTTTCCACAATGAGAGCGATCTTAGGCCAAGGTGACGCCGGAAGAGTTGTTGATACGTTTGGATCATTTGTGACCGGTGGAAATATTTTAGTCGGTTTAGTAGTATTTTTAATCCTTGTTATTATTCAATTCATTGTTATTACAAAGGGTGCGGAGCGTGTTTCTGAGGTAGCAGCCCGTTTTACACTTGATGCAATGCCTGGTAAGCAAATGAGTATTGATGCGGATTTAAATGCCGGGATGATTTCTGAGAAAGACGCGAGAGAGCGCCGTGAAAAAATTAGCCGTGAAGCTGATTTTTACGGTTCAATGGATGGTGCGAGTAAATTTGTAAAAGGGGATGCAATTGCTAGCATCATTATAACTTTAATAAACTTGATTTTTGGAATGATTATCGGTGTCATGCAGCATGGATTAACGATTGCTGAATCAGCACAAAAGTTCTCAATGCTAACAATTGGGGATGGTCTAGTCAGTCAAATACCGGCACTTCTTATTTCAACAGCAACTGGAATTGTTGTGACAAGAGCTGCATCGGATGGAAGTTTAGGTAACGATATTACAAAGCAACTGCTTCAATTCCCTACACTTCTATATGTTACTGCTGGCACTTTGTTGTTATTAGGAATTTTCACTCCAATCGGTTTAGTATTAACTTTGCCAATTGCAGTATTATTAGGGATTGGTGGATATATGATTTCTAAAATACCGGAACAATCCGAGGAAGACCAGATTCAGCTCGAAGAAGAAATACATACAGATGAGATGAAAAGTCCTGAGAATGTTGTGAATCTGTTAAATGTAGATCCAATTGAATTTGAATTTGGATATGGGCTGATCCCATTAGCTGACGCTAATCAAGGTGGGGATTTATTAGACCGAATTGTAATGATACGAAGACAATTGGCAATCGAGCTTGGTCTAGTCATTCCGGTCGTGCGTATCCGCGATAATATACAGCTACAGCCGAATGAATATCGCTTGAAAATAAAAGGAAATGAGATGGCTAGAGGAGAGTTACTATTGGATCATTATTTAGCAATGAGTCCTGGGATTGAGGATGACTCAATTGAAGGAATTGATACGGTAGAGCCATCTTTCGGACTACCTGCTAAGTGGATTACAGAAGCAGTCAAGGAGCAAGCTGAAATCTTTGGATATACAGTCGTCGATCCACCATCTGTGGTTTCAACTCATATAACGGAGCTAATCAAAAATAATGCACATGAATTGCTTGGTAGACAAGAAACAAAGCAATTAATCGATCATTTGAAAGAGAGTTATCCAATCCTAGTAGAAGAAGTAACCCCTACTCCATTATCAGTTGGTGAAATACAAAAGGTTTTAGCAAAATTGCTTAAAGAAAATATCTCGATTCGAAATTTACCGATTATCTTTGAAACGTTGGCTGATTTTGGAAAGACAACAAGTGATACAGATGTTTTAACAGAATATGTAAGGCAAGCATTGGCTAGACAGATTACGAATCAGTATTATCAACAAGGAGATTCATTAAAGGTTGTGACCGTTTCAGGAAGAGTTGAAAAACAAATTGCTGATAGTATTCAGCAAACGGAGCATGGGAATTTCTTATCTATTGATCCAACGGTTTCTCAAAAGATATTAGAATCGATTGCATCTCAAGTTGAGCAGCTTTCTTTAATGGAACAAACACCGATCGTTCTCTGTTCACCAGCGGTAAGAATGTATGTTAGACAAATGACTGAAAGATATTTTCCGCAAGTTCCAATCTTATCATATAATGAGCTAGAGGCTAATGCCGAAGTTCAAAGTGTAGGTGTGGTGAATATTGAATGAGGGTAAAAAAATATACAGCACAAACGATGGCTGATGCAATGAAGCGAATACGAGAAGATTTAGGTGATGATGCGGTCATACTAAACTCAAAAGAAGTAGAATCAGGTGGATTCTTAGGGTTATTTAAGAAGAAGTCGATTGAGGTGCTTGCTGCAATCGATCCACAACCTAATCAAAAACCGGTTCAGGCTTCGCCGAAGAAAAAATTAGTTCAGGAGATCGTACCGAATAGTATTATACAACCGTCTGCAATCGATCAATCAAATGATCAACTAATAAAGCAAGTAAATGAAATGAAGCAACTTATTAATAGGTTGGAATCCAAACAGCAAGATGTATTGCTTCCTGCGCCAATTACATATTGGGATCATGTTCTATTAAATCAAGAGGTATCTGAGTCAATTCGATTGTTTATCAAAGAAAGGTTATTAGAAAAATGGTATAAGAATGACATAACCGAGCAATCTGAAAACCAGATAAAAGAATGGGTCAAACAAAGTTTATTACAAAGGCTGAGACCAATTACTTTTGATGCGATGGACTTTAGTAAGAAGTATATGAATGTTGTTGGTCCAACTGGCGTAGGTAAGACGACAACACTTGCAAAGCTAGCTGCTGAGGCTGTGATTACGCACCAGAAGAAAGTTGCTTTTATTACAACAGATACGTACAGAATTGCTGCAATTGATCAACTTAAAACATATGCAAAAATATTAAATGTACCGATTGCAGTCTGCTATTCTGTAGATGATTTCAAAAAAAGCTGTGAGGAGTTTGCGGTATACGACACAATTTTTATCGATACAGCTGGCAGGAATTTTCGCAATCAAAAGTACGTGGAAGACTTAAAGGAATCTATTGATTTCACAAAAGATATGCAAACTTTCCTTGTGCTTGCTTTAACATCGAAAGAGAGAGACATGAAAGATATATACGAACAATTCTCACTCATTCAAATTGATCAGTTTATTTTTACTAAAGCAGATGAAACGTCCACCTACGGTGCCTTATTCAATATGGTGGACACCTTTCAAAAGGGTGCATCCTATATTACATTTGGACAGGATGTACCCGATGATATTAAAACGGTTAGTCCTAACGAGGCAATAGAACTGCTACTAGGAGATCGACGCTATGTTTGATCAAGCAGAAAGACTAAGACAACGTTTAAATCATGAGTCAGAAAATAAAAAGCTCGTAAAAACAATAGCTATTATGAGTGGAAAAGGGGGAGTCGGGAAGTCAAATATTGCATTGAACTTTTCGATTTCCTTAAGAAAAAAAGGATTCAGGGTACTGCTTTTTGATTTGGATATTGGAATGGGCAATATTGAGATTTTAATGGGAACAGCTTCAGGAGTTTCCATTGCTGACTTTTTCCAAGGAAGAAAACCATTAAAGGAAACGATAATGGTTGGTCCTGAACAATTGCATTATATTGCTGGAGGAACAGGACTAAATCAGTTTGTTTCTATGGATTATGGAAGTATTCAACACTTTTTGACTCAACTAGAAGAGATGCTGGATCAATATGACTATTGTATTTTTGATATGGGAGCTGGAATTAATCCTGAATCGGCAAACTTCATCCTTTCTGTAAATGAAATTATTGTAGTCACAACACCGGAACCAACTTCGATTACAGATTCGTATGCTGCAATCAAACATGTTCATTTATTGGATGAGGCTATTCCATTTTCACTAGTACTAAACCGAGTGGAGCATGAGCAGGAAGGTTTTCGTACTTACAAGCGATTGAATGACGCTTTGAACCGTTTCTTAAAACGGGATGCACGCTTTCTAGGGTACGTACCAGATGATCCCATAGTCAAGAAGGCTGTAAAAAGGCAAGAACCCTTTACCTTAATCAATCCGAAAAGCAAGCCAGCAATTGCTATAGAGAGGATTAGAAATGAATTTTTGCAAGAAGGAAATGAACGTGAATCTAACCTACTTTCTCCTTTTGTTACAAAGCTAAGGAAATTTCTTTTTGAAAGGTAGTGTAATGGATGAAGAAAATTAAAGTCCTCGTTGTCGATGATTCAGCGTTTATGAGAAAGCTAATTACCGATTTTCTTTCATCAGATCCACGTATCGAGATTATTGGTACAGCTCGAAATGGAGCAATAGCGGTAGAAAAAGCTCTTGAATTAAAACCAGATGTAATTACGTTAGATGTGGAGATGCCAATTATGAACGGGATTGAAGCATTGAAGCTCATTATGGAACGTAGTCCAACCCGCGTCATTATGTTATCTAGTACAACAAGAGAAGGTGCAGATACAACGATAGATGCTATTGCGAATGGAGCGATTGATTTTATTGCTAAACCATCAGGAGCTATCTCTCTTGATCTTCATAAAATCAAGGAACAGTTAATTGAAAAGGTTGTTAATGTAAGTAAAGTTCGAGTAAAGCAACTGAAAGAATTGTCGAAGAATGACAAATTAGTAGTTTCGTCACGAGTAAATTATAGTAAAATAGAACCAAGGTATGATGTGGATCAGAAGTCACGGAAGATGGTTGGAACACTCCAAAAGCAAATTATTTGTATTGGTACTTCAACTGGTGGACCACGGGCGTTACAGGCAGTTATACCTGAATTGCCTCATGATATAGATGCAGCGATTGTGATTGTTCAACATATGCCACCTGGATTTACACGTTCATTGGCAGATCGCCTAAATCATTTATCATCAATTGAAGTGAAGGAAGCTGAAGATGGTGAGGAATTACAGCATGGTTGTGCCTATATTGCGCCAGGTGGCTATCACCTTACCGTTGTGCATGAAGGAACAAAGCTAGTAAGTAAACTAGATCAATTAGATCCGATTAAGGGTCATAGACCATGTGTGGATCGTTTATTCGAATCAATTAGTCAACTGAATATCAAGAAGAAGCTCCCTGTGATCTTAACTGGTATGGGTTCAGATGGTACGAACGGACTGATTGCTTTAAAAAAAGAGCGCAATGTGTTTGCGATTGCTGAATCAGAAGAAACCTCTATTGTTTATGGAATGCCAAAATCAGCAGTCGCAACTAAATTAGTGGATGAAATTCGTCCGTTGCAAGAAATTTGGAAAACAATCATGAAATATGTCTAGTATGAAAGGTGTGCATGTGCATGGAAATGAACCAATATTTAGAAGTTTTCATTGAAGAAAGCAAAGAGCACTTGCAAGCATGCAACGAGCATTTGTTGCAACTTGAGCAAAACCCGCAGGACCTGAAAATCGTAAACGAGATTTTTCGCTCGGCCCATACGTTAAAAGGAATGTCTGCAACGATGGGATATGAAGACTTAGCGAGTCTTACACATCAAATGGAAAATGTCTTAGATGCAATTCGTAATGAAAAAATCATTGTAACATCTGATCTATTTGATGTTGTTTTCCAAGCTGTTGATGATTTGGAAGCAATGGTAGAATCGATTTCAGCTGGTGGCGATGGTAAAAGAGATGTTAAGCAAGTAGTTGCTCAATTAGCATTGATTGAAAAGGGTGAAAGTCCAGTCCTGTCTGCTAGTTTTTCAGAGGTTGCAGTCGCAGTTGAAGCAACTCAAAGTTCGATGGAAGCGACAACTTACGACGAATTCGAACGTACAGTGATTGAGCAATCAACAGAACAAGGATTTTCAGTATATGAAATTAAGGTGAGTTTAAGAGAAGACTGTTTATTAAAAGCAGCAAGAGTTTATATGGTTTTTGAAGCACTTGAAAAGATGGGTGAGGTTATCAAGTCAAATCCATCAGTTGACCAATTGGAGGAAGAAAAATTTGATTCTTCGTTTAAGATTTCATTTGTTTCAAAAAATCCAATTGATGAAATTCAATCAACTTTAAAAAAGGTTTCTGAAGTAGAAGTTGTTGAGGTTATTCAGCTACAGTTAGATCAATTAAAAGAAAGTGAAGAAGGAAAACAAGAGCTCCAAGCGACAGTAGTTAGCTTACCATCCACTCCAAATTCAGGAGAACAGGATAACAAGAAGCCTGCATCAGGACAGCAAAAACAAAATAATAACAAAACGATCAGGGTCAATATTGAACGTTTGGATATTCTCATGAACTTATTTGAGGAGCTTGTGATTGATAGAGGTAGATTAGAGCAAATTTCCCGTGAAATGAGCAACCCAGAGCTACAAGAAACAGTTGAACATATGTCAAGAATTTCTGGCGACTTACAAAATATCATCTTAAACATGCGAATGGTGCCAGTAGAAACTGTTTTCAACCGCTTCCCGCGTATGGTGCGCCAATTAGCTAAAGACTTGAATAAAAAAATTGATTTGCAAATTTCTGGTGCCGAAACCGAGCTTGATCGTACAGTGATTGACGAGATTGGGGACCCTCTCGTTCATTTATTGCGAAATGCACTTGATCATGGAATCGAAAAACCAGAGGATCGTAAAAAAGCTGGGAAAAATGAGGAAGGAACAGTCCTTCTTAAAGCGTATCATAGCGGCAATCATGTATTCATCGAAATTGAAGATGATGGAGCAGGTATAAATAAAGACAAAGTCTTGAAGAAAGCTCTTGGTAAAGGCCTTATTACAGAACAAACAGCGCAAGCATTATCCGATAAGCAAATCTATGATCTTATTTTCCACTCAGGCTTTTCAACTGCAGAAGTCATTTCAGATGTTTCCGGGCGTGGGGTAGGTCTTGATGTTGTAAAAAGTACAATTGAATCATTAGGTGGATCCATAACAATTGATTCAACTTTAGGGAAGGGTTCTATCTTCTCCATTCAATTACCATTAACACTTTCGATTATTTCAGTAATGCTTGTTGAGATTGAGAAGGAAAAGTATGCGATTCCGCTTTCATCAATCATTGAAACAGCGATGATTGAGACAGGTGATATTTTTAATGCACATAATCAAAAAGTGATTGATTTTAGAGGCAAAGTGGTTCCATTACTCTTCCTTAAGGATATTTTCGAAGTTCCATCAATTGAGGAAAAGCATGAACAATTATCGGTCGTTATTGTGCGTAAAGGGGATAAAATGGCAGGGTTAGTTGTCGATTCGTTTATTGGGCAGCAAGAAATTGTTTTAAAATCTTTAGGTAGCTACTTAACAGACGTGTTTGCCATTTCCGGTGCGACAATTTTAGGCGATGGACAAGTTGCCTTAATTGTTGACTGTAATGCATTAATTAAATAGATCGATTTTTTAATGAAAGGATTGTGTGGCTATATGAACGATATGGAAGTAGCTAATCTTAAGTTAATCGTCTTCCAATTAAAAGATAATGAGTATGCGATTCCTGTTAGCGAAGTGCTTTCAATAGAAAAAGTCCTTCATATTACAAGGGTACCAGGAACGTCAGAATATGTTAAAGGTGTAATCAATTTAAGAGGAATTGTTACACCGATTATAGACTTGCGAAGCCGTTTTGGAATCGAGAAAAGTGATTACACAGAACATTCAAGAGTGATTATCATTGCAATCGGAGATAAGGAAGTTGGTCTTATTGTTGATTCAGCCAATGATGTTATCGATATATCAGAATCGCAAATTGAACCACCGCCAGAAATTGTTGGCTCAATTCATGCAGAGTATATTAAAGGTGTTACAAAGATAGACAAGAGGTTGTTAATCTTAATCGATATGGAAAAAGTCCTAGTTGAAGATGGGAAAGAGACCGAATAAGAGAGAGGGATGGGGAATGAATCAGTTCCTGCAAATTACAGCTGACCATCTTGATTTATTATCAGAAGTTGGGAATATTGGAGCGGGAAATGCTGCTACGGCACTTTCGACCCTTTTGAATAAAACAATTCATATGCAAGTGCCCCTTGTGAAAGTTGTATCGTTTGATGAAATGAGAAACTTAGCAGGGGGGCCAGAAACGATTGTAGCTGGCGTGTTTTTACGTTTTGAAGGTGATTTAACTGGCAGCATGTATTTCCTATTACCGTTAAAGCAGGCAAGGTCATTTGTTGAAGATATGATTGATGCTAAACTATCGACGATCGATGATTGGATGAATAATGATTTGGCGAAGTCTGCTTTGCAAGAGTTAGGCAATATTATTTCTGGCACATACTTATCCGCACTTTCAGATTTTACGAACTTAAAGATTATGCCTACTGTACCCGCACTATCAATCGATATGGTTGGAGCAATGCTTAATTACGGTTTAATAGAACTATCGCAAGTCAGTGATGATGCAATTGTTGTAGATGCTGTATTAACAGAAGAGAAGGATGCAATGAAATCATGTTTAAATGGGCACTTCTTTTTGCTGCCAGATCCGCCATCTTTTACAACTCTATTTAAAGCATTAGGTGTATCTGCAAATGAATGAAACGATTGAAATTGTTAAAGTAGGCATTGCTGATTTGAATATAGTTAAAGCACCAGGTTCGATACGTACTTCGGGCCTTGGCTCTTGTGTAGGGGTCGTAATATTTGATGAACTTAAAAAAATCGCTGGTTTAGCACATGTCATGTTACCCGAATCATCCTTAGCTCGTGCTGTGAAACTGAATCGAGCAAAATACGCAGATACTGCTATAGGCGATCTCGTTTCTCTTATCTTAAAAGAAGGGGCAAGAAAAAGTGGTTTACATGCAAAAATAGCTGGCGGCGCTCAAATGTTTCAATTTTCTTCTACAAGTGACTTAATGAGAATTGGACCAAGAAATGTGGAAGCTGTTCGTCAGCAATTGCAATTATTGAACATTCCAATTCTTAGTGAGGATGTCGGTGGAAGCAATGGAAGAACCATAGAATTTACTCCTGAAAATTCACAGTTGAAGATTCGAACGGTGAATTGTGGGGAGCAAATAATATAATAAGCATTAAGAACTAATAGAAATATAAATAGACCAAAAGTAGGATAAGAACAACACCTTGATCTGTTTAGGCGAGAGTATATCTTTGCTATAATGAATTTAAAGAATTGAGAATAATAGATTACTAGGTTTAAGGGGGGATCGTGATGGCACAACAAGTAACCGAAGAGCAATTGAATTGGCATCATTGGGTAAGTTCGCGTGATTCTGCAGCAGGAGATTTTTTAGTGAGTAAATATATGCCGCTTGTTCACTATCATGTCCAGAGAATAGCTGTTAACTTACCGAAAAGTGTTAATAGAGATGATCTTAAAAGTTTAGGACTTATGGGCCTATACGATGCCCTTCAAAAGTTTGATCCTAAAAGGGATTTGAAATTTGATACATATGCTTCTTTTAGAATAAGAGGCTCTATTATTGATGGTCTTAGAAAAGAGGATTGGCTTCCCCGTAGTACAAGAGAAAAGACGAAGCGAATAGAAGCTGTGATAGAGCAGCTTGAACAAAAGCATATGCGAAATGTAACTGTTTCTGAAGTAGCGATTGAACTAGGTCTTTCTACCCGTGAAGTTCACTCATCGATGAATGAACATTTTTTCTCCAATCTATTATCGATCGATGAACAGTTGAACGACGAGGAGCATGAAGGCCATTCTGTTGTCATACGTGATGAAAAAGCATTGATACCTGAACAAAAAGTCATAAAAGATGAATTGATTGAGGAAATGACTTCGCTGATAGAAACTTTAAATGCGAATGAGCAGCTGGTTCTTAGCTTGTTCTATAAAGAAGAGCTAACATTAACTGAAATTGGTGAAATTATGAGTCTGTCGACTTCGAGAATTTCACAGATTCATTCGAAAGCCATCTTTAAATTAAGAAAATCGCTTGAAAAAATTATGTAAACATTGTTGAAAGTTAAGTGAAAGAAGGCGTAGCGAAATGGCTAATCGTTTTTACTTACAAATTGCTGATGATCGATTATCAGCCCAAGTCGAATTATTAGAATCTTCGGACGTTAAAGAGAACCTAGATCAAATAAGAGAAGATTTAAATGAGCTACTTGAAAAACATAAGATTACCTATGGCATACAATATGAACTGATTGATCGCATTTGTGAGAATCCATTTGCACTCCCGTATCCTCAAACAATTGCGATTGGCCGTGCAGCAAAAGATGGCACAGATGCTTATTTGTTAAGTGAAATAAAAACTGAAGAACAGCCAATGAGAGAGAAACTAAACTTTAGGCATGTTCTGAACATCCCCAATGTAACTTGTGGCAACCTCCTAGCTACTATCATTCCTCCTACTCCAAGTACAGATGGAAACGACATTTTAGGCAATAAAATAAAGGGAAGAGATGGAAAGTCTTTGTCGGTTAGAACTGGAAAAAATGTTCTTCAAAACGGAAATCAATTCTTCTCGCTTATTGACGGACAGGTAAGTTTAACTAAGAAGCAAATCGCAGTAAATCCCGTATTTGAGGTTAGAGGCGATGTTGATTTAAAGGTAGGAAACATCGATTTTGCTGGGAATATAGTCATTCATGGAAACGTACCACCTGGATATGAAATCAAAGCGGGAGGCGATATTCAGATTCATGGTTTAGTTGAAGCTTCAACAATCATTTCAGAAGGCAATGTGTTAATAAGTGGTGGTATAACTGGAGCAAACAAAGGTTATGTAAAGGCAAAGGGCGAGGTTCATGTGAATTTTATGAATCAAGCAAACGTTGAAGCTGGTGAAGACATTCATGTTAAGAAATCTATTTTACATAGTCAAGTATGGACGAAGGCATCGATTTATTGTGCGAACGGTTTGGCAATCGGTGGAAAAATCCAAGCGGGAAAAAGTATTTACTTAAAAGAAGCTGGCAATGATTTATTCGTTAAGACGGAATTGTATGCCGCTTATAATGGTGAAGTTGTCAATCAAGAAAAAGAGCTTAAAGCAGAGTTAAAGCAATTGAAGGATACTTTTGCTAAACTGGAGATGCTCCAGGTTCGAATTTTGCAATCGGTGAAACGTCCTGATGAGCTAACAATTTCACAGAGAACGACATTATTAAAGCAAAAAAAGACAATGGAGCATATAAAGGCTAGGCTTTCAGAAGTGGAAGGTGAGCTTGTAGAAATAGAACAAGTTGTTCATGATGAAAGGAATGCAGCCATTACAATCTTTGCAAATGCACATCCGAACACACGTCTTACTTTCGGTAAATATGCAAGGGTGCTGAAAAAACCACATAAAAATGTTAAGTTCTATACAAAGAAAAATGAAATCACTTTTGAACCGGCGTAATACCTAAAAATACCAGTGTCATAATTGAAAGGAAGTGTAACGCCATGAGCTTAAAAACAATTGAGCTTCAAGTGGCTATACCAAGGACACAGGATGCAGGGAAAATTCAAGAACAAATACAACAACGAGGACAAAACATATCAGACTTTGCTGCCCAATCAACTCAGAATGAGCAAGAGAAGAAACGTACATCAGTCATGAAAAACGAAGAAACTGAAAAAACCAATTTTAAAAAAGAACAGCAAGAACAAAACGAAAAGGACAACGAGAATCATCATCAAGCAAAAAAACAAGAATCGACAATTGAAAAGATCGATCATCCTTACAAGGGCAATCATATTGATTTTAGTGGATAGAGGGTAAAAAATTGTGGAGTATTTAATGTTTATAAGCATTTTATTAAATATAATCGCGATTTTAGCGATTATCCTATTGTTTTTGAGACAGAATCGTTTAGTTGAGGCAGAAAAAAGCATGAAAGGCACCCTTCAAGAAATGGAGGATGTAATTGCTGCATACCTCACTCAAATGAAGGAAGAAAATGATCAGTTTATTGACAGGCTCAGCAAGATTGAAGCAACTGAGCATCAGGAGATCAAGCCAGAAGCATCTGAACCGAACAAAACTGTTCAACTTGAAGAGAGCAAACAGGCAGAAGAGGCGATATTTCGGATTCAAACGAAAACGGTTACAAAAGCTGCAAATGCGTATAAGAATATGTCTAGTCAATATAAAAAAGCAATCAACAGCGAAGGTGGACAAGTAAATACTGAGCCATCCAACGAAACAAAAAAAATTGAGCTTAGTGAATTAGAACAAATCCAGCTCCTTCATAGAGAAGGATTATCTGTGGCTGCTATAGCAAAAAAACTAGGCAAAGGCAAAACCGAAATACAGTTACTACTAAAATTTCAACAAAATTCTCAAGAAAAACCTTGAACATGAGCTTTCTATATGCTATATTTGTTCATGGTGTTATTACACACGTCTATTAATTTATCGAGTTGGTGCTGAATTGTTCAGTTTCTCGTTAAAAATGATGTAGGCGGAGGAAATCAAACCATTAGGAGGAAGAACAAATGTCAGTAATTTCAATGAAACAATTACTTGAAGCTGGTGTACACTTCGGACACCAAACTCGTCGTTGGAACCCAAAAATGAAGAGATACATCTTCACTGAGCGTAACGGCATCTACATTATCGATCTACAAAAAACTGTGAAAAAGGTTGAAGAAGCTTACAAATTCGTTAAAGAATTAGCTGGTAACGGTGGAACAATCCTTTTCGTAGGTACTAAGAAGCAAGCGCAAGATTCTGTTAAAGAAGAAGCAATTCGTTCTGGTATGTACTATGTAAACCAACGTTGGTTAGGTGGTACATTAACTAACTTTGAAACAATCCAAAAACGTATCGCACGTTTAAAAGATATCGAAAGAATGTCTGAAGACGGTACTTTCGAAGTTCTTCCTAAGAAAGAAGTTGTTCAACTTAAAAAAGAACAAGAGCGTTTAGAGAAATTCTTAGGCGGAATTAAAGATATGAAAGGTTTACCAGATGCATTATTTATCATCGACCCACGCAAAGAGCGCATTGCAGTAGCTGAAGCGCATAAGTTACACATTCCTATCGTAGGAATCGTTGATACGAACTGTGATCCAGACGAAATCGATGTAGTTATTCCTGCAAACGATGATGCAATCCGTGCAGTAAAATTACTAACTGGTAAAATGGCAGATGCAATCCTTGAAGCTAAACAAGGCGAGGAAGTTGCACCTGTAGCTGCGGACGCTGAATAAAAGCAAAACTGAGTAGACACTTAGGTGCTTACACTTTATTGAATGTATTAGAAAGGTGATAAGAGGGACTACTCTTTTATCACCTTTTTTCAAGAAAAGAACAGCTTTTTACGTTTTTTAAACAACCTTTTATGGTAAAGATAGAATGTACATACTTGATTCTAAGGAGGAAATTCCCATGGCAATTACTGCTCAAATGGTTAAGGAATTACGTGAAAAAACTGGCGCTGGTATGATGGATTGTAAAAAAGCGCTTCAAGAAACTAATGGTGATATGGATCAAGCGGTTGACTTCCTACGTGAAAAAGGAATTGCGAAAGCTGCGAAAAAAGGTGATCGTATTGCTGCTGAAGGATTAACTGCTGTTAAAGTTGAAGGGAACGAAGCTGTAATTCTTGAAGTAAACTCTGAAACAGATTTCGTTGCAAAAAACGAAGGTTTCCAATTACTTGTCAAAGAATTAGCTGAGCATGTTTTAGCGAACAAGCCTGCCTCTGCTGAAGAAGCTGCTACTCAAACAATGTCTAACGGTGCTACTGTTGAATCACATATTAACAGCGCTATTGCAAAAATCGGTGAGAAATTGTCTCTTCGTCGTTTTGCAGTTGTTACAAAAACAGATGCAGATGCATTCGGTGCATACCTACACATGGGTGGACGCATTGGAGTATTAACAGTATTAGAAGGTACTACGGATGAAGAAGCTGCGAAAGATGTTTCTATGCACATTGCTGCATTAAATCCTAAGTATGTTTCTCGTGATGAAGTATCTGCTGAAGAGGTTGAGCGTGAGCGTCAAGTCTTAACTCAACAAGCATTAAACGAAGGTAAACCAGAAAACATCGTTGCAAAAATGGTAGAAGGTCGATTAAGCAAATATTTCGAAGATGTTTGTGTAAATGATCAAGCTTTCGTTAAAAACCCTGACTTCAAAGTTGGGAAATATGTTGAATCTAAAGGCGGAAAAATCCGTGAGTTTGTTCGCTTTGAAGTAGGCGAAGGAATTGAAAAACGCGAAGACAACTTTGCTGAAGAAGTTATGAGCCAAGTGAAAAAATAATGAACTGTTCTTTTAGAGCAGATATAAAATAGGGGACACTCATTGTGTTCCCTATTTTTCAAGATAAGAAAATATCTAAATTCACAGTAATTTCATTGCGAAAACTATCGAATTTTTCTATATTACATATGGAGGTTCCAATGAGCAGCCCAAAATATAAACGCGTTGTTTTAAAATTAAGTGGAGAAGCATTAGCTGGAGAACAAGGCTTCGGTATCAATCCATCAGTAATTAAATCAGTTGCTGAGCAAGTGAAAGATCTAGCTGGGCTTGGAGTTGAGGTTGCTGTAGTAGTAGGTGGCGGCAACATATGGAGAGGTAAAATCGGAGAAGAGATGGGCATGGATCGCGCAAATGCAGACTATATGGGAATGCTTGCTACAGTAATGAATTCATTAGCTCTTCAAGATAGCCTTGAACAACTTGGAATTGAAACAAGAGTGCAAACATCAATTGAAATGCGTCAAGTGGCAGAGCCATATATTCGTAGACGTGCCATCCGTCATTTAGAAAAGAAGAGAGTCGTCATTTTTGCAGCTGGTACTGGGAACCCTTACTTCTCTACTGACACAACCGCGGCATTAAGAGCAGCAGAGATTGAGGCAGAAGTTATATTAATGGCGAAGAACAATGTTGATGGGGTTTACTCAGCAGATCCTCTAAAAGATAAGAATGCGAAAAAGTATGATGAACTTTCATATCTAGATGTATTAAAAGAAGGTTTAGCAGTCATGGATTCAACAGCATCATCATTATGTATGGACAATAATATTCCACTAATTGTGTTCTCGATTATGGAAGAGGGTAATATTAACCGTGCCGTAATGGGAGAACCAATTGGAACAATTGTAAGGGGGAAATAAACATGCCAAAACAAGTAATTTCAACAACAAAAGAACGTATGACTAAAGCGATTCAATCATATACGAGAGAATTAGCAAGCATTCGTGCAGGTAAAGCTAACGCTTCATTGCTAGACCGAATCACGGTTGACTATTACGGAGCACCAACACCTGTTAACCAATTAGCAGGAATTACAGTTCCTGAAGCGCGTTTACTTGTTATCCAACCATATGATAAGTCAGTATTAGGTGAGATTGAAAAAGCGATTCTAAAGTCAGATATCGGATTAACTCCAACAAATGATGGGAATTTAATTCGTCTTGCGATTCCTCAGTTAACAGAAGAAAGACGTAAAGAGCTTGCGAAGTTAGTGAAGAAGGAATCTGAAGAGGCTAAGGTGGCAGTACGTAATATTCGTCGTGACGCGAATGATGATCTTAAAAAGCTTGAGAAAAATGGTGAAATCACTGAAGATGATCTTCGTGGTTACGCTGATGATATTCAAAAAATTACAGATGAGTACATTCAAAAGATTGACTCCATTACAAAGGATAAAGAGCAAGAAATAATGGAGGTTTAATAAAAAACCTTATTTAGAACTCTCTATTGAAGAAGAGAGTTCTTGAGAATGTAGACAAAGTCTAAAGTCGACTTTGTCTACATGTTTTTAGAGAGATTTTAAAAATAAGATAAACCATCAGACTGTCTTTAAAAAGCTTGTCAGACTAAGTGTGCAGTTGAATTAAGACCCGAATTGAGGGGACGAGTGAGACAAACAACGACGTATGCGAGCGTTTGCGGGCAGTCTGTAGAACTCTCTATTGAAGTAGAGAGTTCTTTTAACTATCTAAATCTACAGGATCAAATAGGTGATGGAACAACTAATCACTCGTTATGTTTTATAGAGATATCTTCCGGATTTTTTGGTATGATTAGAACAGCAAGAAGATAAACTTCCTACTACTTATTGTAATAGCAGATTTGCGTGTGCACTTATGTACAAACAGATCCTATTTTAAAGGAGTAAACGTATGTTTGA
Source organism: Niallia sp. CD-39 (assembly GCF_059874745.1). Classification (NCBI taxonomy): domain Bacteria; kingdom Bacillati; phylum Bacillota; class Bacilli; order Caryophanales; family Bacillaceae; genus Niallia; species Niallia sp. CD-39. The sequence goes on from NZ_JCBCPS010000003.1 coordinate 187,366, forward strand.
TAAAATGAAAATTTGGAAAAACTCAAACGCTCAATTAGGTTTAAATGAGCGTATTGTTCATATAAAAAAACACGAGATTCCTGAGCATATAGCGATTATCATGGATGGAAATGGGAGATGGGCGAAAAAACGCTCCTTACCAAGAATCGCTGGTCATCATGAAGGGATGAAATGTGTAAGAAAAATAACGAAAATGGCGAATGAATTAGGTGTAAAAGCACTAACTTTATATGCATTCTCAACTGAAAACTGGAAAAGACCGAAAACAGAAGTTGATTTCTTAATGAAACTTCCGGAAGAATTCCTAGGCTCATTTTTACCTGAGCTAGTTTCAGAAAATGTAAAAGTGACAATGATGGGAGATAAGCATCTCCTGCCTAAGCATACATTGTATTCGATTGAAAAAGCGATGATTGAAACGATTAACAATGATGGACTTATATTGAATTTTGCGATGAATTATGGCGGTAGAACAGAAATTGTAGAAGCGACGAAGCGTATCGTTCTTGACCAACAAAACGGTAAGATCAGCAGTCAACATATTACGGAAGAGCTGTTCTCACAATATTTAATGACGGGAAGCTTAAAAGATCCTGATTTGTTAATTCGAACAAGTGGTGAGATTCGATTAAGCAATTTCATGCTTTGGCAGATCGCCTACTCAGAGTTTTGGTTTACGGATGTACTTTGGCCAGATTTTAAAGAAGAACATTTGGTTGAAGCAATTGAAGTATTTCAAAACCGTCAAAGAAGATACGGTGGAGTTTAAAATCATAATTCAGTGACATTTCCCCCACTGCAATGTTTTATAGAAAAATAAATTAATGAATAAAAATAGAATAAGCTTATAAAATGTAAGCGTTAAAGGTGTTGACTAACTTTATGAAAGAACGAATTATTACTGGTGCCATCTTTGCGATTGTGTTAATTGGTGCAGTTTTCCTAGGCGGCGCTCCGATCATGATCCTAGCATATTTTTTAGCAACGGTTGGTTTGTTTGAATTATACCGTATGCGAAATATGCGCCTTGCTTCAATATCTGGTATACTTTCTTTATTATTACTTTGGTTGTTTTTATGGCCAAAAGAATATGTACCTTTTCTAGAAACAATCCCATTAACTAAATTAGAATGGGCATTGGTCTTTGCGTTATTGCTATTAACCTATACAGTAGTGACTAAAAATGAATACACGTTTGACCATGCAGCATTTTCAATGCTATCCGTGCTGTATATAGGATTAGGTTTTCACTATTTTTTAGAAATTCGCTTTATGGATGAAGGCCTTTTATTCCTTTTCTATTCCATGTTTATCATTTGGGCTACTGATTCAGGTGCCTACTTTATTGGAAAAGCAACAGGAAAGCGTAAATTATGGCCGGAAATTAGTCCGAACAAAACTATTGAAGGTTCAATCGGTGGGATTGTTTGTGCTGTTATCGTTGCAATTGGATTCTTAGTTTTTACAGATATACCAGCGACGGCCATTCAACTTATTTTAATCACGGTAGTATTATCTATTTTTGGACAAGTTGGAGATTTAGCTGAATCAGCTTTTAAGCGCCACTATGGTGTGAAAGATTCAGGTAAACTGCTACCTGGACACGGTGGGGTACTTGACCGTTTTGATAGTTTATTATTCGTTTGGCCAATCTTGCATTTTTTATTAGCAATTGTGATATAACCAGCACGCCAATAGGCATGTGCTAAATGCTTTTCTTAATGATTAGGAGTTGACTTACTTGAAGCACATAAGTTTAATGGGGGCGACTGGGTCAATAGGTATTCAAACACTTGATGTCATCCATGGCAATCAAGATCAATTTAAGCTCGTTGCCATGTCCATTGGAAGAAATATAACTTTAGGAAGAAAGATTATAACTGCACATCAACCTGAGCTTGTATCGGTTGTAGAAAAAACAGATATGGAAGTTCTTAAAGCCGAATTTCCTAGCATACAATTTACATATGGACACGTTGGCTTAACTGAAGTTGCTGTTTACGCGAAAGCAGATGTACTCGTTAATGCTGTTCTAGGTAGTGTAGGGCTTGAACCGACATTGCAAGCAATCGCTGAAGGAAAGACAATCGCCATTGCGAATAAAGAGACACTTGTAACAGCAGGTCACCTTGTAATGGAGGCTGCTAAACAACATCAAGTTGCACTATTACCAGTGGATAGTGAACATTCGGCAATCTTTCAAGCGTTACAAGGTGAGAAAGAAAAAAATATTGAAAAGCTCATTTTAACAGCATCAGGTGGAAGTTTTCGCGATTTGACAAGAGCGGACTTACAAAATGTAACTGTCAAACAAGCATTAAATCACCCAAACTGGTCAATGGGTGCAAAGATTACGATTGATTCTGCATCAATGATGAATAAAGGCTTAGAAGTTATTGAGGCACATTGGCTATTTAATATGCCTTATGAAAAGATTGATGTGTTACTACATAAAGAAAGCATCATCCATTCAATGATTGAATTTCATGATAGCAGCATCATGGCGCAGCTTGGAACACCGGATATGAGAGTACCTATTCAATATGCATTAACTTTTCCAGATCGAGCGCCATTAACCAATGCGAAGCGATTAAATCTAGCTGAAATTGGAAAGCTTCATTTTAGAGAAATGAATTTTGATCGGTTTCGTTGTTTGGCACTAGCGTATGAAGCAGGGAAACAAGGTGGAAGTGTTCCGACTGTGTTGAATGCTGCAAATGAAGCGGCAGTTGCCTTGTTCCTAGGAGAAAAAATATCTTTCTTGCAAATCGAAGAATGCATAGAAAAAGCGCTATCTCATCATGAAAAAGTAATTCATCCTAGTTTGGATGCGATTAAAACGATCGATCGAGAAACAAGAAACTATGTATCAACATTGATTTGAGGAGAGTGATTGACTCTTCATTTATATTGTATAGAAAAGGTGGTTGAATCTTTGGAGACAGTTATATCCTTTATTGTCATTTTTGGGGCACTTGTCTTTTTTCACGAATTAGGGCATTTGATTTTTGCTAAAAGAGCTGGAATTCTATGCCGCGAATTCGCAATTGGCTTCGGGCCCAAAGTATTTTCCTTTGTTAAAAACGATACGGTCTATACAATTCGCTTATTGCCTATTGGTGGTTTTGTTCGTATGGCTGGGGAAGATCCTGAAATGGTGGAAATCAAGCCAGGTTATCGACTTGGCCTCATCTTAAATAAAGATGACGTAGTTGAAAAAATCGTCTTAAATAATAAAGATAAATATTCTAATGCACGTATCATCGAAGTTGAGAGTATTGACTTAGAGCGTGATCTATTTGTTCAAGGATATGTTGAAGGAGAAGAAGAAGAAATTCAGCGTTTTGTTGTTGATCGTAGAGCGGTATTAGTACAGGATGGACAAGAAACATTGATCGCACCATATGACCGTCAGTTTGCATCAAAAACATTGCCACGGCGTGCAATGGCAATTATTGCTGGTCCAATGATGAACTTTGTACTCGCTTTTGTCGTTTTCGTCATTATTGCTTTAATGCAAGGAATTCCAACAAATGATCCAGAACTTGGTCAACTAACCGAAGACGGATCTGCGATGGAAGCTGGTTTACAGGAAGGGGATACAGTCCTTTCAATTGAAGGTGCAGAAATCTCTAGCTGGGAAGATGTTGTTGAAATCATTCGTGAAAACCCGAACACTGAGCTAGAGTTTGTTGTTAATCGTGATGGACAGACAATGGAGATTCCTGTAACGCCAGATTTACATGAAGATGAAAATGGACAACGGGGAATGATTGGTGTTTACGCTCCGATGGAGAAGTCACCTGTTCAATCGATTGTGTATGGAGCAACAGAAACCTATTTTTGGACAAAACAAATCTTTGTCATTTTAGGTCAATTACTAACTGGATCCTTTACGATTGATGCTCTTGCTGGTCCTGTTGGGATATATGAATCCATAGATGTTGTAGCTCAAACTGGTATTTATAATCTAATGAAGTGGGCTGGAATCTTGAGTATTAATCTTGGAATTATGAACTTGCTTCCTATTCCAGCGCTAGATGGTGGACGATTGCTGTTCTTCGCGATTGAAGCTGTACGTGGAAAGCCAGTCGATCGACATAAAGAAGGAATGGTCCATTTCATTGGTTTCGCTCTGTTAATGTTATTAATGCTTGTTGTAACATGGAACGATATTCAACGAATATTCCTATAAGAACGAATCGCATCGCTCAGGAATAGGCAAAACTTTTCCTGAGCGATTCTATTTTTACTTGAGTCATTTCATAAATAGATTTCACTCTATGAGAGTCGAATGATTATAGATTACAGTGAAAGACGGCTACTCCTTGGAAAGCGTCGTCTGAAACAATACTTGAAGATTATTTGTATAAAAACAGTTAATGTTCGTTCTTTGACAAGAATGATTGAATGTTGGACTTGATTCACTTAATAAAAATTGATGATGAATAGAAAGGTGTACATGATATGAAGCAAACTATGACGCTTATTCCTACTATGAAACAAGTTCCTGCTGATGCGGAAATAAAGAGCCATCAGCTCTTATTAAGAGCTGGCTTTATACGACAAAACGCAAGTGGGATATATAGCTATATGCCGCTCGCGAACAAAGTCTTGAAAAAAATTGAGCAAATTATTCGTGAAGAATTAGAGGCGGCTGGCGCGGCAGAATTATTAATGCCTGCAATGGCTCCGGCTGAATTATGGCAAGAATCAGGACGTTGGTATTCATACGGACCTGAATTAATGCGAATGAAAGATCGACATGATCGCGACTTTGCTCTAGGAGCAACACATGAGGAAGTCATTACAAGCCTGGTAAGAGATGAAGTAAAATCTTATAAGCGATTGCCGTTAGCATTATATCAGATCCAAACGAAGTTCCGTGATGAGAAGAGACCGCGATTTGGTGTTTTACGAGGTCGTGAATTTATTATGAAAGATGCTTATTCGTTCCATTCAAGTCAAGAAAGCTTAGATGAAATGTATGATAAGTTTTATACAGCCTACTCTAACATTTTTTCTCGCTTAAAGTTAAATTATCGTGCAGTTATTGCAGATTCAGGTGCAATGGGTGGGAAAGATACACATGAGTTTATGATCTTATCTGAGGTTGGTGAAGATACGATCGCTTATTCCGATCAATCTGATTTTGCTGCAAATGTTGAAATGGCTCCAGTTGTAGTGTCATATACAAAAAAAGACGAAGAAGAACAATTGCTAGAAAAGGTAGAAACGGTTAATCAGAAGACAATTGAAGAGGTTGCAAATTATTTATCAGTTTCAAAAGAAGAGTGTATAAAAACGCTACTATTCAAAGTTGATGATCAGTTTGTAGCAGTTCTCGTCCGCGGTGACCATGAAGTAAATGATATTAAAGTGAAAAATCTATTGGATGCAGCTTCTGTTGAATTGGCTACATCTAATGAAATAAAAGAAGTCACTGGAACTGAAGTGGGCTATGTTGGGCCGATTGGTTTAAATGATGTGACAGTAATTGCCGATCATGCAGTAGCAGCGATGGTCAATGCGGTTTGTGGAGCGAATGAAGAAAACCATCATCTTAAAGGAGTAAATCCTGATCGCGATTTTTCTATTTCTCAATATGCAGACATTCGTATGATCCAAGAAGGCGATCCATCTCCTGATGGAATAGGCAAAATTGTGTTTGCAAAAGGAATAGAGGCTGGACATATCTTTAAACTAGGAACTCGCTACAGTGAAGCGATGAATGCTGTTTACTTAGATGAGAATGGAAGAACTCAACCAATGATTATGGGGTGCTATGGAATTGGGGTATCGCGTTTACTTGCAGCGCTTGCAGAGCAATTCAATGACGATAACGGACTCATTTGGCCAACAACGGCAGCACCTTACGATCTTCATGTCATTTCCTTGAATATGAAGGACGACACGCAAGCTTCATTAGGAGAAGAAATCTATAATCAATTAAAACAAGAGCGGTATGGTGTGTTATTTGATGATCGTGCTGAGAGGGCGGGGGTTAAGTTTGCGGATGCAGATTTAATCGGTTTGCCAATCCGAGTCACAGTTGGAAAGAAAGCTGCTGAAGGTATTGTTGAAGTGAAAGTTCGACAATCAGGTGACCAACAAGACGTTCATGTGTCAGAACTAAGTAATGTGATCACTACTTTAATGAAAAGCTTATAAATAGCCAAACTCTCGAGTAAGTCACTTCTCGAGAGTTTTTTCTATAGGAACGAGGAAATATTGATTTCCTCTATGATTTGATAAAGAGTGATCTTTGAAGCTATAAAACCAATTATTACACTGAAACGATCATGCCCATTATGATATAATTAGGACTTGCAGATTAAGTGATCGAGTGAAAAAGTTAGGGGGATGAAGCATGAGTGATTACAATGGAAATAGAGAAAGATTCCAAGTCTTGCTTCAGCAATTGCAATTAACAGAAGATGCTTTGCAAGCATATTTTATAAATGCAGAAATAAAGAAAGTACTATTGGAGAAAAAAGAACGACGTTGGCATTTTGAACTCGTTTTTGACAATATTCTCCCATGTACCGTATTTACAAGATTTGCTGAACAGCTTCAAAAGACATTTTCTCACATTGCGACAGTTTCGTTTGCATTAGAGGTGCGAAATCAGCAATTTGATGAAAAGCTTATATTGGACTATTGGCATCATTGCATAAAAGAAATGCAAGGGATTGCTCCTCCACTCTTAAAATTATTAAACGAACAAACACCTTCTATACAAGGAAATAAACTCGTTTTAACAGTTCGTAATGACATGGAAGGGTTAACAATAAAAAATAAATATGCACAGATGATCAATCATATTTATCAATCCTTTGGTTTTCCAGCGTTAACGATTGATACGACTTCAACGGTTGACAAAACAAATGATGAGTATGAAAGATTTTTAGAGGCGAAACGAAAAGAGGATCATGAGCGCGGGCTTCAAGCTGCAATTGAAATGCAGAAGAAGGAAGCTGAAGCCGAAGCTGGTGGCCCAGATTTACCAAAAGGTCCACTTACGATTGGATTGACAATTAAGGATGATAATGAATTTCGTAGACTTAATGATATCGTTGATGAAGAGCGACGTGTTGCCATTGAAGGATATATTTTCTCAGCTGAAACAAAGGAGCTCCGCAGTGGTCGTACATTATTAACCTTTAAGATTACGGACTACACAAGCTCAATCATGGTGAAAATGTTTTCACGTGATAAAGAAGATGCTGCCCTATTCGGTTTAGTGAGTAAGGGAATGTGGGTCAAGGTGCGAGGAAGTGTGCAGAATGATACTTTCGTTCGCGACCTTGTTATGATCGGAAATGATATTAATGAAATCAAGCCGGTAGAGAGACAGGATCATGCACCAGAAGGCGAAAAGCGTGTGGAGCTGCATTTACACTCCCCGATGAGCCAAATGGACGCTGTTAGCTCAGTAAGTTCACTCGTAGCACAAGCGAAAAAATGGGGTCATAAGGCGATTGCCATTACAGACCATGCCGTTGTTCAGTCGTTTCCAGAGGCGTTTAGCGCTGGAAAGAAAAATGATGTAAAGATTTTATATGGTGTTGAAGTAAACTTAGTCGATGATGGCGTACCAATTGTATATAACGACGCTCACCGGAAACTCACAGATGATACATATGTTGTATTTGATGTTGAGACGACAGGGTTATCAGCATACTATGATACGATCATTGAGCTTGCGGCAGTAAAAATTCATAACGGAGAAATCATTGATCGGTTTGAATCATTTGCTAACCCTCATCATAAACTCTCTGCTACGACGATTAATTTGACCGGAATTACTGATGATTTAGTTGAAAATGCTCCTGAGGTTGAAGAAGTATTAAAAGATTTTAAAGCTTGGGCAGCAGACGCAATTCTTGTCGCTCATAACGCTTCCTTCGATATGGGCTTCATTAATGTCGGTTATAAGAAATTTGGTATTGGAAAAGCAGAGAACCCTGTCATTGATACGTTAGAGCTGGCTAGGTTTTTGTATCCTGAGATGAAAAACCACCGATTGAATACATTAGCAAAAAAGTTCGATGTTGAACTGACGCAGCATCACCGTGCCATTTTTGATGCTGAGGCAACTGGTTATTTGTTAATAAAAATGTTAAAAGACGCACTAGGTAAGGAGATTGAATACCACGATCAGTTTAATGATCATATGGGAAGCAGCAACGCTTATCAGCGCGCACGTCCTTACCACTGCACACTCCTTGCGCAAACGGAAGAAGGTTTGAAGAATTTATTTAAACTTGTTTCGATCTCACATATTGATTATTTCTATCGTGTTCCGAGGATTCCTCGCTCAGTTCTGCAGAAGCATCGCAAAGGAATTTTAGTTGGTTCAGGGTGCGACAAGGGAGAAGTATTCGAGGGGATGATGCAAAAATCTCCCGAGGAAGTAGAAGATACAGCTCGATTTTATGATTATATTGAGGTTCTTCCAAAAGAGGTTTACTCTCATTTATTAGAGCTCGAGCTTGTACGAGATCAAACAGCATTGAAAGAGATTATTTCTAGGGTAGTCGCTTTAGGGGATAAGCTCGAGATCCCAGTTGTTGCAACTGGGAATGTGCATTATTTAAATCCAAATGATAAAATCTATCGAAAGATTTTAGTGAATTCTCAAGGTGGTGCGAATCCATTAAATCGTCATAATTTACCTGATGTTCATTTCCGTTCGACGGATGAAATGCTAAAGTCATTTTCATTTTTAGATGATGAAAAGGCGAAGGAAATCGTTGTAACGAACACGAATAAAATTGCCGACATGATTGATGTAATTAAGCCGATCAAAGATGATTTATATACGCCAAAGATTGAAGGCGCTGACGATGAAATGCGTGAAATGAGTTATGGTATGGCAAGAAGAATCTATGGCGAAGAATTGCCAGAAATCGTTGAGGCTCGTTTAGAAAAAGAATTAAAAAGTATCATCGGTCACGGATTTGCTGTTATTTATTTAATTTCCCACAAGCTCGTTAAGAAGTCGTTAGATGATGGCTATCTTGTTGGTTCGCGTGGATCGGTTGGTTCGTCATTTGTTGCGACGATGACGGAAATTACAGAGGTGAATCCATTGCCTCCCCATTATGTTTGTCCAACATGTAAGAAATCTGAGTTCTTTGATGATGGATCAGTTGGATCTGGTTTTGATTTACCTGATAAAGACTGTCCGGATTGCGGAATCGCTTATAAAAAGGATGGTCATGATATTCCGTTCGAAACATTCCTTGGATTTAAAGGGGACAAGGTTCCCGATATTGACTTGAACTTCTCAGGAGAATACCAACCACGAGCGCATAACTATACAAAAGTGTTATTCGGAGAAGAGTATGTGTATCGAGCAGGTACAATTGGTACGGTTGCTGATAAAACGGCGTTCGGTTATGTAAAGGCGTATCAGCAGGACAACAATTTACAAATGCGTGGGGCGGAGATAGACCGATTGGCTTCTGGATGTACTGGGGTAAAGCGTACTTCTGGTCAGCATCCTGGTGGAATCATTGTAGTACCGGATTATATGGACATTTATGATTTTACGCCGATCCAGTTCCCAGCGGATGATCGCAATTCAGAGTGGAAAACAACTCATTTTGACTTCCATTCAATCCATGATAACTTGTTGAAATTAGATATACTTGGACATGATGACCCGACAGTCATTCGGATGCTTCAAGATTTAAGCGGCATCGACCCGAAGACCATTCCAACCGATGATGCTGAGGTTATGAAGATTTTCAGTGGTACGGAATCATTAGGAGTGACAGAGGAACAGATTATGTGTAAAACAGGAACACTTGGAATTCCGGAGTTCGGTACACGATTTGTTCGTCAAATGCTCGAAGATACAAAGCCAACAACGTTTTCAGAGCTTGTGCAAATCTCTGGATTATCGCATGGTACAGACGTATGGTTAGGAAATGCGCAAGAATTGATCCACAATAATATCTGTACCTTAAGTGAAGTAATTGGTTGTCGTGATGACATTATGGTTTATTTAATTTATCAAGGACTAGACCCAGCGTTTGCATTTAAAATTATGGAATCTGTACGTAAAGGGAAAGGTCTTACAGATGAAATGGAAGAAGAAATGCGCAAAAACGAAGTGCCGGAATGGTATATTGATTCGTGTAAGAAGATCAAGTACATGTTCCCAAAAGCCCATGCTGCCGCATACGTATTAATGGCAGTGCGTATTGCATACTTCAAGGTACATCATCCATTATTCTATTACGCGGCCTACTTTACAGTCCGTGCGGAAGATTTTGATATCGATGCAATGGTAAAAGGCTCACAAGCCATTCGCGCAGTCATTGATGACATCAACAAGAAAGGTTTGGATGCTTCGACGAAAGAGAAGAATCTCTTAACCGTATTAGAGCTTTCATTAGAAATGAATGAAAGAGGATTTCAATTTAAAAAAGTCGATCTTTATAAATCGGATGCAAAGGAATTTAAAATTGAAGGAGATACGCTAATCCCACCATTCAATTCAATTCCAGGTCTAGGAACAAACGCGGCTCTTAATATCGTAAAAGCAAGAGAAGACGGAGAGTTCCTCTCGAAGGAAGACTTGCAACAACGAGGGAAAGTATCAAAAACAATCATTGAATATCTTGATAACCACGGATGCCTAGAAGGCTTACCAGACCAAAATCAATTAAGCTTGTTTTAAATAGAAAAAGCAGGGGGAAATCTCCTGCTTTTTTTCAATATCTAATCGTTGTAGTTATTTCTAATACAAATCTACTTTGGGTCACTGCACTTTTTGTAGAGATAGTTGTATTTAGGGGTGTCAGTACCGAGGTGATAATGAATAGATATATTGTAAAATGATGATCTATTCGAAGAAGGATTGATAACCTTAAGTACTTGGATAGTTTCAGACGCCATTAGCTATTCGCGTCGTCTAGCTGCGGTGACTAGCGTCTAGTGTCCTTCGATTTTTTCTCTATGATAAGTCAACATCGATTCACTGTCGTTCATCGTGTTTCCTTTATTTCAGAAAAAACTCTCCAGGCCATACGACGCTGTATAAGCCACCTCCGCTTTTCGTGTTGTCTAGCTTCATGCACCATCGGCTCGAGGTCACAAGTGAATCCGCTCAGAAGATTAAAGAACAACCATCTGGTCGTCTCCTCTTGTGCTTGTCGCCGATAGGCAGGTGCCCTCGGCTTTTCGTGTTGTCTAGCTGCGGTGACTAGCGTCTAGTGCCCTTCGATTTTTTCTCTACGATAAGTCAACATCGATTCACTGTCGTTCATCGTGTTTCCTATATCTCAGAAAAAACTCTCCAGGCCATACGACGCTGTACAAGCCACCTCCGCTTTTCGTGTTGTCTAGCTTCATGCACCATCGGCTCGAGGTCATAAGTGAATCCGCTCAGAGGGTTAAAGAACAACCATCTGGTCTCTCCTCTTGTGCTTGTCGCCGAAAGACAGGTGCCATCCGCTTTTCGTGTTTGCATTAAAATTTTGGTTATGGTATTATTTTATTGGAAATACTAACAGATAACTTCGCAAACAAGAGTGGGGAAACCCACTCTTTCGTTATTGTCTGCGTTTTTTTCGTATTCTTAATTGGACATTTTTTCTAAGAATGCTCATTAAAGGAGGGATTAGATGAGCAAGGTTACAGAACAGGTTGAACAGCTGGTTGTCCCTATACTAGAGGATTTACAGTTAGAATTGGTTGAAATTGAGTATGTGAAAGAGGGCCGTGACTGGTTTTTACGAGTCTTTATCGATAAAGACAGTGGCGTAGATATTGAAGAATGTGGAATTGTAAGTGAACGTTTAAGTGAGAAGCTTGATGAAGTTGATCCTATTCCATATAACTATTTTCTTGAAGTTTCTTCACCTGGTGCAGAAAGACCGTTAAAAAAGAGTGAAGATTTCCATAAAGCAATTGGAAAGAATGTGTTTATGAAAACATATGAGCCAATTGATGGAGAGAAAACATTTGAAGGATTACTTGTAGGATTTGATGGTGAAACAGTAGAAATTGAAGTGAAAATTAAAACACGTAAAAAGACGTTCAAACTACCTTATGATAAGGTCGCAAGTGCTCGTCTGGCCATTGTATTTTCATAAACAAGCAAATAGGAGCCATTTCTTTATTGATTTTTAGAAAGAAGCTTTTAGGATCGCATTGTTTAGTGCGGGTTGCTTTACTTTTAAAAAAGGGGGATTAATTACTCATGAGCAGTGAACTTTTAGATGCTCTAACATTGCTTGAAAAAGAAAAAGGAATTTCTCGCGATGTTATTATTGAAGCGATTGAAGCAGCGTTGGTGTCCGCATATCGCAGGAACTTTAATCAAGCGCAAAATGTGCGTATTGATTTGAATTTAGGTACTGGAACAATGAGAGTATTTGCAAGAAAAGAAGTAGTCGATGAGGTTTTTGACCCAAGACTTGAAATTTCTGTTGAAGATGCACAGAAAATCCATTCAAACTATCAAGTCGAAGATATCGTAGAACTTGAAGTTACACCTAAAGACTTTGGTCGTATTGCAGCTCAAACTGCGAAACAAGTCGTTACGCAACGAGTACGTGAAGCTGAACGCGGCATTATCTATTCTGAGTTTATTGACCGTGAAGAAGATATCATGACAGGTATTGTTCAACGCCAAGACTCAAAATTTATTTATGTAAGCCTTGGAAAGATTGAAGCGATCTTGCCAGCTAACGAGCAAATGCCAAATGAACAATACAAACCACATGATCGAATTAAAGTATTCATCACAAAGGTAGAAAAAACAACGAAGGGTCCTCAAATCTACGTTTCTAGAACTCACCCAGGATTATTAAAGCGATTATTTGAAATTGAAGTTCCTGAGATTTATGATGGTACAGTTGAACTCAAATCTGTTGCACGTGAAGCGGGAGACCGTTCGAAGATCTCTGTTCACTCTGAACAAGAGGATGTTGATCCAGTTGGCTCATGCGTTGGTCCTAAAGGAACCCGTGTACAAGCGGTTGTAAACGAACTTAAAGGTGAAAAAATTGACATAGTGAAATGGTCACAAGATCCAGTTGTATTCGTTGCGAACGCACTTAGCCCATCGAAGGTACTAGATGTAATCGTTAACGAAGCAGAAAAGGCAACGACAGTCGTTGTACCTGACTATCAATTATCACTTGCTATTGGGAAGCGTGGACAAAATGCAAGACTTGCAGCTAAGCTTACAGGTTGGAAGATTGACATTAAATCTGAAACAGATGCTCGCGCTGCTGATATATACCCACGTGAAGAATCACTGCTGCAATTTAATGATGACGATCAATACGATGAAGATGCGTATGATTTTAAAGATGAGTAAGAAGAGGTGAATGGTGATGAACCGCAAAAAAGTTCCAATGCGAAAGTGTGTTGTTACCGGTGAAATGAGGCCGAAAAAAGAACTCGTTCGCATCGTTCGCTCAAAAGAAGGAGAAGTATCTGTTGACCCTACTGGTAAAATGTCGGGTAGAGGCGCATACTTATCCAAAGAAGTTGAAACTATTGAATTGGCAAAAAAGAAGAAATCTCTTGAAAGCCACTTAGAAGTTAAAATAGAAGAAACAGTCTATGACGAGCTACTAGCTCTAATAGAGAAGGAGAAACGGTCATCCAAATGAATACAAACAAATGGATGTCATTGCTTGGCTTAGCCAATCGGGCACGGAAAGTGATTTCGGGTGAAGAGCTCACTGTAAAAGAAATAAGAAATGGCAAAGCAAAGTTAGTCTTATTATCAAATGATGCATCTGATAATACGGCAAAGAAAATTACAGATAAATGTAAGTTTTATAACGTTCCATGTAAAATCGTCGATAATCGCGAGCTATTAGGTCAAGCAATTGGCAAAGAGGCTCGTGTTGTAGTCGCCGTTTTAGACAATGGATTTGCTCGGAAGCTGTTGACGTTGCTCGATTAATTCTAGCGGGGGTGAAAACATGAGTAAAATGCGCGTATACGAATATGCAAAAAAACAAAATGTTTCAAGCAAAGACGTAATTGCGAAATTAAAAGAAATGAAAATCGAGGTTTCAAACCATATGACAACAATCGAAGAATCAGCTGTTGCTAAGCTTGATGGATTATACAATAAATCCGAAAAGGCTCAAGCAGCGAAGCCAACTGCGCCACAACAAAACGATCGAGGGCAGAAACCTCAAGTTCAAAATGCGCCATCTGCAAAAAAGGCGGAAGGTGCAAAACCGAAGGGTCAAAGCAACACAAATGCTCCTAAGCAACAAGGTGGCTTTAACCAAAATAATCAAAAAGGTAATAAGCCTTTTAACAAAAACAAGAATAAAAATAACAAACAAAATCAAAATAGAGGCAAGCAACAATCAACTCCACCAGCCCCTAAAAAAGTGAAGGAACTTCCTGAGAAAATCACGTTCACTGAATCTTTAACAGTTGCAGAACTAGGGAAGAAGTTACACCGTGAGCCTTCAGAAATCATCAAGAAACTTTTCATGCTTGGCGTTATGGCAACAATTAACCAAGAGCTTGATAAGGATTCGATCGAGTTAATCGCTGCAGAATATGGTGTGGAAGTAGAAGAGGAAATTAAGATTGATACGACAGACCTAGAAGTTTATTTTGCAGAAGAAGATGAAACAAAATTAGTTGAACGTCCATCTGTTGTTACAATCATGGGGCATGTTGACCACGGTAAAACAACATTGCTTGATTCCATCCGTAACACGAAAGTGACCGCTGGTGAGGCAGGCGGAATCACACAACATATCGGTGCGTATCAAATCGAAAATAACGGTAAAAAGATTACCTTCCTGGATACTCCAGGACATGCAGCTTTCACAACAATGCGAGCACGAGGAGCAAGTATCACTGATATTACGATCTTAGTTGTTGCAGCAGATGATGGTGTTATGCCACAAACAGTTGAGGCGATTAACCATGCTAAGGCAGCAGAAGTACCGATTATCGTAGCTGTGAATAAAATGGATAAAGAAGCGGCAAACCCGGACCGTGTTATGCAAGAATTAACTGAGCATAACTTAGTTCCTGAGGCGTGGGGTGGAGATACAATTTTCGTACCAATCTCAGCGATTAAAGGTGATGGAATTGACGAATTGCTTGAAATGATTCTTCTTGTAGGTGAGGTAGAAGAATATAAAGCAAACCCAGACCGTAATGCCGTAGGAACTGTAATTGAAGCACAGCTTGACAAAGGCCGTGGATCTGTTGCAACGCTTCTAGTCCAAAACGGAACACTAAATGTAGGTGATCCAATCGTTGTTGGTAATACATTTGGACGTGTACGTGCAATGGTGAATGATTTAGGGCGTCGCGTTAAAACAGCTGGCCCATCTACACCTGTTGAAATCACTGGTCTAAATGAAGTACCACAAGCTGGGGATCGCTTCGCAGTTTTAGAAGACGAGAAAACAGCTCGTCAAATCGGTGAAGCAAGAGCAACACAAGCGTTACAAGCTCAGCGTAGTGAAAAAACACGTGTTAGCCTTGATAACTTATTTGAACAAATGAAGCAAGGTGAAATGAAAGATATTAACGTTGTTGTGAAAGCAGATGTTCAAGGTTCTGCTGAAGCGTTGACAGCTGCACTTCAAAAAATTGATGTTGAAGGTGTTAACGTCAGAATACTTCACTCGGGTGCTGGTGCAATCAACGAATCGGATATTACGTTAGCTGCAGCTTTTAATGCAATCGTTGTCGGATTTAACGTAAGACCGGATGTGAACGCAAAGCGTGCAGCTGAAGCGGAAGATGTTGATATTCGATTACACCGTATTATTTACAATGTAATCGAAGAGATTGAGTTGGCGATGAAAGGAATGCTTGATCCAGAATTTGAAGAAAAAATTATTGGTCAAGCGGAAGTTCGTCAAACATTCAAAGTTTCTAAAGTAGGAACAATTGCAGGTTCTTATGTAACTGATGGAAAAATCACTCGCGATAGTGGTGTTCGTCTAATTCGTGATGGAGTTGTTATTTTCGAAGGAGAAGTTGATGCTCTTAGACGTTTTAAAGACGATGCGAAAGAAGTTGCACAAGGCTATGAATGTGGAATTACAATTAGAAACTTCAATGATGTAAAAGAAGGCGACGTTATCGAAGCATACGTTATGCAGGAAATAGAACGTAAATGATTATCGGGTTTGTTTCATGTGAATGCTTCATCTATGATGCACACTCTTTGAAGGACAAACGATCTGTTCTTCAAAGGGTGCTTACTAGAATGAAGCAGAAATTTAATGTTTCGATCGCAGAAGTTGGTGCACAGGATTTATGGCAAAGAACTGAACTTGCAATTGTCTCAGTCGGTTCAGCAAAAATTCCAGTTGAGCAAACATTGCAACAAACATTATCTTTCCTCGATTCCTTTCCAGAAATCGAGCGCACAAAAACAACGATTGAATTTCTATAAATCGATTGTAGAAACAACTCGGGTTACGTAATAAAGAGGTGACAATAAATGACCTTAAGAGCTAATCGAATCGGTGAGCAAATGAAGAAAGAGCTCGGTGAAATCATCGGCCGAAAAATTAAAGATCCACGTATTGGATTTGTAACGGTTACGGATGTGCAATTAACAGGTGATCTTCAACAAGCAACAGTATACATTTCTGTTCTTGGTGATGAAGAGCAACGTGAAAATACGTTAAAAGGCCTTGCAAAGGCAAAAGGGTTTATCCGTTCTGAGATTGGCCAACGTATTCGCTTGCGTAAAACACCAGAGCTGCTATTCGAGTTTGACGAATCTATTGATTACGGAAACAGAATTGAATCATTACTAAGCCAAATTCATGAAAAAGATCGCTCTACAGATAAGGATAATGGATAGACAAATGTCTATCCATTTTTTCTGCAAAAAGAGCTTATTAAGAAGAAATGGAGTGAGATTTGTGGAAGGAATTTTGCCATTATGGAAGCCAAAAGGAGTCACTTCACATGATTGTGTATTTAAACTCCGAAAAATAATCCGTATGAAAAGGATTGGTCATACAGGCACACTAGATCCGGATGTTGATGGGGTCTTACCTATTTGTTTAGGTAGAGCAACAAAGGTAGCTGAATATATTACTGATGCTGGGAAGGCGTACGAGGCAGAAGTTACGATTGGCACTGCAACAACAACGGAAGACGCCTCAGGAGAGGTCATAGCTAAAAAAATAGTAACTGAACATTTTACGCGTGAACAAATTATTGAAGTGTTGAATCGTTTTGTTGGTGTAATTCAGCAAACACCTCCTATGTATTCAGCTGTAAAGGTGAATGGAAAGCGCTTATATGAATACGCAAGAAAAGGTATTGAAGTCGAAAGACCGACAAGAAATGTTGAGATATACAACATCGAATTACTTGATGATCGTGAAGATTTTTTTGGAGAAGCCATTTCGTTCCGATTCCATGTTGAATGTGGGAAAGGTACATATATTCGAACACTCGCAGTAATGATCGGAGAATCTTTAGGATATCCAGCTCACATGTCTGAACTAACTAGAGTCCAATCTGCCTCCTTCACTGAAGCTGAATGTTTAACATTAGATGAAGTGGAAAAGAGAATGGACGAATTAACACTTGAAAACGCATTGTATCCACTAGAATACGGGATATCCTATTTGCCGAAATATGAAATAAATGATACATTAGCAGAGAAAGTGAAAAACGGCTCAATCTTAACTATTCCAGCATTTTTACAAACTGAAACAAATCCAATTGCAGTTTATTATAATGAACAAGCATTAGCGATTTATCAGCACCATCCTGATAAGTCTGGGATGATGAAGCCGAAAAAAGTTTTGCGTAATGAATGAACTTGTTTAGAGAAAAAGGTGATTCAACATGAAAGTAATTAAGATCGAGCATCCTCATCGCTTACATAAAGAAGACTTACCAGCACTTTCACTTGCACTTGGTTTTTTTGATGGTGTCCACTTAGGGCATCAAAAGGTAATCAATGGTGCAATTGAAGCGGCAAATGAAAAAGGTTTAAAAAGTGCGGTAATGACCTTTGATCCGCATCCATCTGTTGTACTTAGCTCAAAAGCAAATGAAGTTCAGTATATTACACCAATTGAACAAAAAATTGAGCAGTTGAAAACGTTGAATGTCGATTACGTATTCATCGTTCACTTTACGAAAGAGTTTGCTAGTCTTCTTCCACAAGAGTTTGTTGATTCCTATTTAATCAATCTCCATGTAAAGCATGTGACAGCAGGCTTTGATTATTCATATGGAAGAATGGGCAGAGGAACAATGGAAACTATGCCATTCCACTCTAGAGGAAAATTTACTCAAAGCATCATCCCAAAATTAGAAAGTGGAGATGAGAAGATTAGCTCAACAAATATCCGCGCGTATATCCGCAATGGAGAAGTTGTCAAAATTCCCCCGGTACTCGGTCGATTTTATACAACAAGTGGTGTGATTGTCCACGGAGATAAAAGAGGGAGAACGATTGGTTTTCCGACGGCGAATACCGATGTTGAGGACGGTTATATTGTACCACCAGTCGGCGTCTATGCTGTAAGAATAAATGTAAACAATGAGTGGCATAACGGTGTGTGTAACATTGGATATAAGCCGACATTTCAGGCAAAGAAGGAAAAGCCGAGTGTTGAAGTTCATATCTTCGATTTCGATGCCGATATATATGGACAAACTGTTGTAATTGAATGGCATAAACGTATACGTAACGAGAAGAAATTTTCAGGAATTGATGCTTTAACTAAACAAATAAGCATCGACAAGGATGAAACAATAAATTATTTTGAAACGTTCATCGAGTCAAACTAGAAAATTCACGCTTTATTCCTTGCAATTTCTAATGAAAAGTTGTATTCTTATTAACGTACTAAAAAGAACCTTCGCTTGGCAATGCGACTTCACCGACGCTTGCTCAGTGGCAGGGGATATATGATTAGGAGGTGAATCGGATGGCAATCACAAAAGAACGTAAAAATGAGCTAATCAATGAGTTCAAAACTCATGAAAGCGACACTGGATCTCCAGAAGTTCAAATCGCTGTCCTTACGGAAGAAATCAACAATTTGAATGGTCATTTACGTACTCATAAGAAAGATCACCACTCACGTCGCGGTCTTTTGAAAATGGTAGGTAAGCGTCGTAACCTATTAACTTACTTACGTAACAAAGATGTTCAACGTTACCGTGAGTTAATCAACAAACTTGGTTTACGTCGATAAGAAGAGAAAGCGGGATTTTTCCCGCTTTTTTAATGCATCAGAAAGTGTAAATTGAACCCTGATTCAACATTCATATTGAAGAATTCAGTCATCGAATTCACCTATTGTAAACGCAAAAAGCAGATACAAATAGATTATGTGAGTAAAATAATGTGCAATGATATCATTTACATAATGATTTTATTTTTATAACATAGAAAACGTGTACATACTAGTATTATCAATTCTAAAATATTCAGCATTTGGCTTTTATTCATCATACAAGCATGAAACGATGCCACTTTAAAAGTGAAATGGCAGAGAGGGGTAAACAAATAATGGGACAAGATAAACATGTCTACAGTATAGAATGGGCTGGTCGCACGCTAACAGTTGAACTTGGTCAACTTGCAAAACAAGCAAACGGTTCAGTACTCGTTCGTTATGGTGATACAGCAGTTTTAAGTACTGCAACAGCATCAAAAGAACCAAAGAATTTAGATTTCTTTCCATTAACAGTAAACTATGAAGAACGTTTATATGCAGTTGGTAAGATTCCAGGAGGATTTATCAAGCGAGAGGGACGTCCAAGTGAACGAGCAATCTTAGCGAGCCGCTTAATTGACCGTCCAATACGTCCTCTATTTGCTGATGGATTCAGAAATGATGTACAAGTAGTAAGTATGGTGATGAGTGTCGATCAAGACTGTTCGTCAGAAATGGCAGCAATGTTTGGTTCATCACTTGCGTTATCAGTATCCGATATTCCATTCGAAGGTCCAATTGCTGGTGTAACGGTTGGTCGTATTGATGGCAACTTTGTTATTAATCCTTCTGTTGAACAGGCAGAGAAAAGTGATATGGATTTAGTTGTAGCAGGAACAAAAGATGCAATTAACATGGTTGAAGCAGGGGCTAATGAAGTACCTGAAGAAACAATGTTAGAAGCAATTATGTTTGCACATGAAGAAATTAAACGTTTAATTGCATTCCAAGAACAAATTGCAAGTGAAATTGGTAAAGACAAGATGGATATCGTTCTTTATCAAATCGACCAAGAACTAGAAGCTGAAGTTCGTAAGCAATGTGAAGCAGATATGATTCCAGCAATCCAAGTTCAAGAGAAGCATGCGCGTGAAGCGGCAATTAAAGTCGTAAAAGATAAAGTGCTTGCCCATTATGAAGAGCAAGAAGCAGATGATGATCTTTTAAAACAAGTGAAACAAGTTTTAGATAAAATTGTTAAAGGTGAAGTTCGCCGTTTAATTACTGAAGATAAAGTACGTCCAGATGGTCGTGGTTTAGAAGCAATTCGTCCACTGTCATCAGAAGTTGGAATACTTCCACGTACACATGGTTCAGGACTATTTACACGTGGACAAACACAAGCATTGAGCATTTGTACACTTGGTGCATTAGGAGATGTTCAAATTCTTGATGGCTTAGGCATTGAAGAAGAAAAGCGCTTCATGCATCATTACAATTTCCCTAACTTTAGTGTAGGTGAAACGGGCCCGATTCGTGGACCAGGTCGTCGTGAAATCGGACATGGAGCTCTTGGAGAGCGCGCCTTAGATCCAATTATTCCTTCTGAAAAGGATTTCCCATACACAGTGCGTCTTGTATCAGAAGTATTAGAATCAAATGGCTCTTCATCACAAGCAAGTATTTGTGCTGGTACATTAGCAATGATGCACGCAGGTGTTCCAATTAAAGCTCCTGTAGCTGGAATTGCAATGGGCTTAATTAAAACAGGAGAACATTATTCTATTCTTACTGATATTCAAGGAATGGAAGACCACTTAGGAGATATGGACTTTAAGGTGGCAGGAACTGCAAAAGGTATTACAGCGTTACAAATGGATATTAAAATTGAGGGTCTTTCAAGAGAAATCTTGGAAGAAGCATTGCAGCAGGCAAAAGTAGGACGCATGCAGATTTTAGAATCTATGCTGGCTACAATTTCTGAGCCAAATAAAGAACTTTCTCAATATGCTCCTAAGATCTTAATGATGTCAATCAACCCAGATAAAATCCGTGATGTAATTGGACCAAGCGGGAAACAAATCAATAAGATTATTGAAGAAACTGGTGTGAAAATTGATATTGAGCAAGATGGAACAGTCTTTATCTCTTCTACCAATGAAGAGATGAACCAAAAAGCAAAACAAATCATTGAAGACATCGTACGTGAAGTTGAAGTAGGACAAATGTATTTAGGTAAAGTAAAACGAATTGAAAAGTTCGGTGCATTTGTTGAAATATTCAATGGAAAAGATGGTCTTGTTCATATTTCTGAACTTGCGGAAGAGCGTGTTGGTAAAGTGGAAGATGTTGTGAAACTTGGGGACGAGCTATTGGTAAAAGTTACTGAGATCGATAAGCAGGGTCGAGTAAATCTATCAAGAAAAGCCGTAATAAAAGAGCAACGCCAACAACAAGAAAGTGCTCAAAAGTAAAAAAAGTTTAAACGAAAAAAGCGTAGAAAATGGTGATCTCACCTTCTCTACGCTTTTTTTATTATCAAAGTGTTTTTCTCTCTAGTTCACTTAGATCATGAGGATACCGTTTGACTGTTTTATAACTTTTCTGAGACGGAGTCACCTCCTTTCCCTTAAAATTTAAAACAAGATTATTTTAACTACATTAACCTAGTCGTGAAAAATCCATGCAAAGTATGAATTTTGATTTTTAAAATTCGATTATCGACGTTCTAGCATGTCCTTTTAAAACATATTTTTTACTAAGAAGGGGGCATGTTTTAGTATGAAAAAAATCATACCATTGCTATTCACTTTTTTGCTCGCCGTGATTGTCATCTCAAATCCATTTACGAATCATTATATTAATGTGTTAAAGAATGATTCTGTGTCAGTCGCTCAAAAAATAGATCCTTTGTATAAAGAAATTACTGATAAAGCAAATCAATATTACATACCACCTATGGATGCGAAGAATGATAGGGTTTGGAAAGCGATGCCTGGTTTGAATGGACGAAAGGTGAATATAGAGAAATCGTTTGAGAACATGAAGGAAGAAAAGCAATTTAATGAGGAAAAACTAGCGTATGATGAGGTTAAGCCGGAGGTTCATCTAGATGATTTGCCACCTTTGCCTGTATATAGAGGGCATCCGGATAAAGAAATGGTCGCGTTTGTTATTAATGTTGCCTGGGGAAATGAGTATTTACCTAACATTCTAGCTACTTTAAAAAATCATCGTGTTTCCGCAAGCTTTTTTTTAGAAGGCAGATGGGCGCGTAATAACCCAAAGCTTTCCGCAATGATTGCTTCTGCTGGCCATGAAATCGGTAACCATTCCTATTCACACCCGGATATGAAATCGATCTCAACACAAAAGACGATATCCGAAATTAGAGAGACAAATGAAGTGATTGAAGCAATAACTGAAAAGAAGGTTGAATGGTTTGCACCTCCAAGTGGAAGTTTTCGTGATGAAACGGTAAAGATTGCAGCAGAAAATAACTTAAAAACAGTAATGTGGACAGTAGATACGATTGATTGGCAAAAGCCAACACCAGAAGTGCTATTGAACCGGGTTCTTTCTAAAGTGCATAACGGAGCGATTATTTTAATGCATCCTACAGAATCAACAATGAAGGCGATGGACTCCTTGCTAACGAGTTTGGATGAAAAAGGATTGGTCGTTGGTACAGTTTCAGAGCTCGTGAGTGAAGAAAGAACAAAAAATAGCAACAAAGGTTTGGAAAAACATTCAGAATAGGATAAACTGTGAGATGGAGTAAAATTTTTGCTAAAATGTGAAGAATTCGTTACAGTGGTAAAAGGCATCTTTTTGTAGAACAGGAGGCTAATCATTGATTAATCAATATACTTGTCAAAACGGAGTAAGAATCGTCCTAGAAAACATTCCAACTGTTCGATCTGTAGCGATTGGCGTATGGATTGGTACAGGCTCACGAAATGAAAATTCAGTAAATAATGGTATTTCACATTTTCTTGAGCATATGTTCTTTAAAGGAACAAAAACAAGAACAGCGAGAGAAATCGCTGAGTCCTTTGATAGCATTGGGGGTCAGGTCAATGCTTTTACTTCAAAGGAATACACTTGCTATTATGCAAAAGTGTTAGACACTCATGCTAGCTATGCTTTAGAAGTGCTAAGCGATATGTTTTTTCACTCAACATTTGATGATGAAGAACTTTTAAAAGAGAAGAATGTTGTATACGAAGAAATAAAAATGTATGAAGATACACCGGATGATATTGTTCATGACCTTTTAAGCGAAGCAGTATATGAAAAACATCCACTTGGCTATCCAATTTTAGGGACAGAAAAAACTTTGTCGAAATTTAATGGGGACACATTAAAGCAATATATGCATGAGGCATATACTCCTGAGAACGTAGTCATCTCAATAGCTGGGAACGTTGAAGATATCTTCATGAAAGAAGTTGAAGCGCTTTTCGGCTCATATGAAGCAAGCAAAGAGGTTAAAGGAACTGAAAAACCTATATTTCATGCAAATCAATTAGCACGAAAAAAGGAAACAGAGCAAGCTCACTTATGTATTGGCTTTGAAGGATTACAGGTAGGACATAAAGATATTTATGAATTAATTATTTTAAACAACATCTTGGGCGGCAGTATGAGCAGTAGACTATTCCAGGACGTTCGTGAAGATAAGGGACTTGCATATTCAGTGTTCTCCTACCATTCCTCTTATCAAGATAGTGGAATTGTCACCTTATATGCAGGCACTGGAGCAAAGCAACTTGATGTATTATATGATACGATCCAAAACACATTAACAAACTTAAAACGTGATGGCGTTACGGAGAAGGAAATAAAGAATAGCAGAGAACAATTAAAGGGAAGCTTAATGTTGAGCTTAGAAAGCACGAATAGTCGAATGAGTCGTAATGGAAAAAATGAATTATTATTACGCCGTCATCGCTCATTAGATGAAATTGTCGAAGAAATTGATGCAGTGAACAAACAAGGCGTCGATGAAATGGCAAAAAGAATCTTTACAGATCACTATTCGGTTTCACTTATTAGCCCTACAGGAGAATTACCAAAAAATTGTTAGTGAAGTAGAAAGGGCTTAGCAGATTATCTGCTGAGCCTTTTCTCTAAGAGAAGGGGAGGATCGTTCTATGCGTATAAGTGAATTGACTGGAAAAGAAATTGTCGATATGAAAAGGGCCGAGCGAATTGGGGTATTAGATGAAGCCGATATTGAATTTGATCCGAGGTCAGGTAAAGTGCATGCGATCCATTTACCAACAACAAAATGGTTTGGGCTGAGAAAAAAAACTGTGGAAACGACTATTCTATGGCAATATATACACACCATCGGCAACGATATGATCATGGTCGACATACCTGAGGATTATAGTAATTATGAAGAACTGCAAATAGAGGATTAAAAGAACACCTATTTTGAATAGAGGGTCAGGCCGTATACAAACCATTAATTTAGTTTGTATACGGTCTTTTATCGATTAAATTTGAAGGAAAGATATTAACCCTTTAGGCATGGGCTGAGCCACGTTAACTCGAGGCATCAGCCTCGTAATTCCACGCTTTCAAGCAATAGAAGGAATTCATCGGCAAAAAAATATTACACAAGAAATGCATAGAGCATTTTCAAGAAGCCTTCGCCCATTGTATTAATCAATCTATGCTTTATGCATTAATAGCCCATTTTGTTAAGAGAGAATGAACGATGTCATTTACCTCCCTTCCAATAGAAATCCTCTAGAATACCTTGTTGTTTTAAAATGAAGCTTATTTAGAGCGTGTCGGGCACTCCTTGATTCATTTTGTCAAATAATGAATCGATTAGAGTGAAAGTGTCCTTCAAAAAGGTCAATCGATGATTAGACATTCTTCTTTTTATTTAAGACGGTAAATCCACTTGGAAAACTCACCGATCTCAGAATGTTTACATAGAATGTTGAAGTAGTTCAAGTTCAAGAACCATTTTCTTGGTTCATAAAAAGAAGGTGAGTGTTGCATGCTGACGGAAATACAAATAGCAGTAATCGGCGGAGATGCACGGCAGCTAGAAATCATTAAAAAGCTGACAGAGTTGGATGCTAAGCTTTCTTTAATTGGTTTTGAGCAATTAGATCATGCCTTTTCGGGGGCTTCAAAGGAAAAAATGGATGAAGTGGACTTTAGCGTTATAGATGTTATTATTCTTCCTGTACCAGGTCTAAGTTTAGAAGGTCAAGTTGAGACAATTTTTTCAAATGAAAAAGTGTTTTTAAGAGAAGAAGATGTGATGAAGACTCCACCTCATTGTGTAATCTATTCTGGAATTTCAAATGACTATTTAAATCAATTATCTGAGAATACGGGTAGAAAGCTAGTAAAACTATTTGAACGTGATGATGTCGCCATCTACAATTCGATTCCGACAATTGAAGGTGCGATTATGATGGCGATCCAACATACAGATTATACAATCCATGGATCAAAAGTTACGGTGTTAGGTTTAGGGAGAACAGGAATGAGTACAGCGAGAGCCTTTAACGCTTTAGGTGCAAAAGTAAATGTTGGTGCAAGAAGAAGTGAACATCTAGCAAGAATTACAGAAATGGGACTCACACCGTTTCATTTGAATGATATTGAAAAAGCAGTGGAACAAACAGATATTTGCATTAATACGATTCCTCATTTAGTGTTGACAGCTTCAGTCATTTCAAAAATGCCCGTTCATACACTCATCATCGACCTCGCGACAAAGCCTGGAGGAACAGACTTCCGTTATGCAGAAAAAAGGGGTGTGAAGGCATTGTTAGCCCCTGGGTTACCTGGAATTGTTGCACCAAAAACAGCAGGTAAAATTCTTGCAAATGTTCTTTCACAGCTTATTCAAGATGATGTTACATTAAGAAAGGGGAAAACATCATGAATTTAAACGGAAAACGAATTGGCTTTGGTTTAACGGGCTCTCATTGTACGTATGATGAAGTGTTTCCTGAGATTGAAAAGCTTGTAAATGCAGGAGCTGAGGTTCGACCTGTCGTTACTTTTACGGTGAAGAATACGACAACTCGATTCGGAAAAGGGGAAGATTGGATAAAGAGAATTGAAGATTTGACAGGCTATAAATCAATTGATTCAATTGTTGGAGCTGAGCCATTAGGTCCGAAGTTGCCGCTTGACTGTATGATTATTGCTCCCTTAACTGGAAATTCAATGTCAAAGTTTGCGAACGCATTGACAGATTCGCCAGTGCTGATGGCAGCAAAAGCAACATTAAGAAATGGAAGGCCAGTTGTGTTAGGGATTTCTACTAATGATGCACTAGGCTTAAACGGAGTTAATTTAATGCGGTTAATGGCTACAAAAAATATATACTTCATTCCATACGGTCAAGACGATCCATTTAAAAAGCCGAATTCATTGGTCGCAAAAATGAGTCTTTTATCGGATACGGTTGAACAAGCAATACTAGGAAAACAATTGCAACCTGTTCTAGTAGAAAAGTACAAAGATTAATCCAGGTAGATTAATTCTAGCAAAAGGTTAGTTTAAATTGTCGAGGATATGATAAAATAGAGGAAGATTTTTAAACGTGGAAATATATCACTACTTATGGATCCTTTACTTACAGGAATGATTTAGAAGGTAAACTGAAAAAATGGCTCATCGGATGATAAATTCGATGAGCGATTCCATGTGAATGAATAAAAATTAAAGAAATCTTTTGCTAGAGTTTTATTTTTGAAAAGGGGAATGAAGAATGGATCAGAAGAAAGCATTTCACGTAGCAGTCGTTGGAGCAACAGGCGCAGTTGGACAGCAAATGTTAAAAACATTGGAGTCTAGACAGTTCCCAATTTCACAATTAACATTATTATCTTCAGCTCGTTCCGCTGGATCAACAGTCAAGTTTAATGGCACTGAATATACTGTAATGGAGGCTACTCCTGACAAATTTGAAGGTGTAGACATTGCGTTGTTTAGCGCTGGAGGAAGTGTATCAAAGCAATTAGCACCTGAAGCAGTCAAGCGCGGTGCAATTGTTGTTGACAATACAAGTGCATTTAGAATGGATGAAAATGTTCCATTAGTTGTACCAGAAGTTAATGAAGCAGATTTACTTACACATAACGGTATTATTGCTAACCCAAATTGTTCAACAATCCAAATGGTTGTCGCTCTCGAGCCGATTAAAGAAAAGTATGGATTAGAGAAAATTGTTGTATCCACATATCAAGCAGTTTCTGGATCAGGAGCACAAGCTGTTGAAGAATTATATGCTCAAACCAAGGCAATTGTCGAAGAAGCAGACTTTACACCAGCACTTTTGCCGGTTAAAGGGGACAAAAAACATTATCAAATTGCCTTTAATGCGATTCCTCAAATTGACTTGTTCACAGAAAACGGTTATACATTTGAAGAGATGAAAATGATCAATGAAACGAAGAAAATTATGCATGACGAATCACTAAAGGTAGCTGCAACTTGTGTTCGTTTACCTGTAGCAACCGGGCATTCAGAATCGCTCTACATCGAAATCGGACAATTAGGTGCAAGCGTATCTGACATTCAAGCATTGCTAAAATCTGCTCCAGGTGTTGTTCTACAGGATATACCAGAACAACAAATTTACCCTATGCCGGCTGATTGTGTCGGTAAAAATGATGTTTTTGTCGGTCGAATTAGACAGGATTTGGATGAACCTAAAGGCTTCCATATGTGGGTTGTTTCTGATAACCTTCTAAAAGGTGCTGCATGGAATTCTGTACAAATTGCTGAAAGTTTAATCAAGCTTGGACTTGTAAAATGATTCCTAGAACAAACGTAGGTAACCTCCTAGAATTTCAAGAGAGTATTTGAGGTGTTTTCATGAAAATCGTCGTACAAAAATTCGGTGGAACTTCAGTAAAAGATGAAGAAAGCCGTTTGCACGCTTTTAAGCACATTCAAAAAGCGGTACATGAAGGCTACAAGGTAGTTGTTGTCGTATCAGCAATGGGAAGAAAAGGTGACCCCTATGCAACGGATACACTCCTCTCGCTGATCAATCATACAAAAAGTAAAATTAATAAAAGAGAAACAGATCTACTATTATCTGTTGGAGAGATTATATCGAGTGTCGTATTCACGAATATGCTACTAGAAAATAATATCTCCGCTACATCGTTAACAGGTGCCCAAGCTGGGTTCAAAACAAATTATGATCATACGAATGCAAAAATTGTTGAAATGAAATGTGATCGTCTTTTAAAAGAGCTTCAATACCATGATGTGGTTGTTGTTGCTGGTTTTCAAGGAGCGGCTAAAAATGGGGATATGACCACAATAGGACGAGGTGGAAGTGACACATCAGCAGCAGCACTTGGTTCAGCTTTGAATGCTGAATGGATTGATATTTTTACAGACGTTGAGGGGATCATGACTGCCGATCCTCGCATTGCTGAAAATGCTCGTCCTCTGTCAGTCGTCACATACACAGAAGTATGCAATATGGCCTACCAAGGTGCGAAAGTGATTCATCCACGTGCGGTGGAAATTGCAATGCAATCGAAGATTCCCATCCGAATTCGCTCAACGTATAGTGATGGACTTGGTACGTTAGTGACAACGCTTAATAAAGATAGTCGTGGAGTCGATATTAAAGAAAGACCGGTAACAGGAATTGCACATGTTCCGAATGTAACCCAAATTAAAGTGCTTGCTAAGAAAGATCAATACAACTTACAAGCAGAAGTGTTTAAAGCTATGGCTAACGATGGCATTAGTGTAGATTTTATCAATATTTATCCTAATGGAGTCAACTATACAGTCACTGAAGAAATGACTGAAAAAGCTGTAGAAATATTACGTGACTTAGGCCATGAGCCTATTATTGAAAAGGGCTGTGCAAAAGTTTCGGTTGTCGGAGCAGGGATGCAAGGAGTGCCAGGAGTTGCCTCAAAAATTGTTACAGCATTATCAGAAGAAGGCATACGAATTTTACAATCGGCAGATAGTCATACGACAATCTGGGTTTTAGTGAAGCAAGAGGATCTACAAAAAGCGGTAAATGCACTACATGATGCATTTCATTTAGAAAAAGAAAGTATTGAATTTGATCGCAAAGGACTATAGTGTGGAGGAGTGGAAGAATGGCACATTTTGGCCGAGTTTCAACAGCAATGGTTACACCATTTGATCGCAAAGGACATATTGACTTTGTAAAAACAACACAATTAATTAACCATTTAATCGAACATGGTACGGATTCATTAGTTGTTGCAGGAACAACGGGCGAATCTCCTACATTATCAAAAGAAGAAAAGCTTGCATTGTTTCAGCATGTGGTAAAGGTTGTAGATAAGCGCGTTCCCGTGATAGCTGGAACAGGCTCAAATGATACGTATGCTTCAATAGAATTAACGAAGAAGGCAGAGCAAATTGGTGTAGACGCAATTATGATTGTTGCGCCATATTATAACAAACCAAATCAAGAAGGATTGTACCTTCACTTCAAAGCAATTGCTGAAAGCACAAAGCTGCCTGTAATGGTGTATAATATTCCTGGACGCTCAGTAGTAAACATTCAACCTGAAACGATAATTCGTTTAGCTGAGATCCCTAATGTTGTCGCAGCAAAAGAAGCAAGTGGAGATTTAAGTGCGATGACTAAAATTATTGCAGGAACGGATAATAATTTTGATGTTTACAGTGGGGATGATGGACTAACACTTCCGGTCATGGCAATTGGAGGTACTGGTATTGTGTCTGTAGCATCACATATTATCGGTGATGAAATGCAAGAGATGATCGAGGCATACTTAAAAGGAGACCGTGAGAAGGCAGCAAAGCTTCACCAAGAGATTCTGCCGGTCATGGAAGGTCTGTTTAAAGCGCCAAGTCCAGTGCCTGTAAAAACTGCTTTACAATTAAAAGGATTAGATGTTGGAAGCATTCGTCTACCAATGGTGCCGCTAACTGAAAATGAACGCCTGGAGCTTTCAACCTTACTTGGACTTTCATAAATAGAAAAAATGACTTGGAATACATTTTCCAGTCATTTTTTTAATATGCAAAGCTTCATAATGAAAATTGATACACAACCAATGTTTCATTTCGAAAAGCTTTGCATAAATTTGGTTGTCATTGATTTCATTGTTCAAGTATAATATGGATAACTGATCTTGATCGGCTGAACGATACTTAGGAGGAAACATACATTGAACAGACAGAATGAAAATATCAAGTTAACCGCACTTGGGGGAGTAGGAGAACTTGGTAAAAACATGCATGTAGTAGAAGTGAACGGAGATCTTTTTATCATCGACGCGGGACTAATGTTCCCAGAAGATGAAATGCTGGGGATTGATATCGTAATCCCTGAAATCACCTATTTACTACAGAATAAAGAACGGATACAAGGCATCTTTTTAACTCATGGGCATGAGGATCATATCGGAGCACTTCCATATATTTTAAAGGATCTAAATGTACCGGTGTATGGTATGAAGCTTACTCTAGCTTTAGCTGAAGTGAGATTAAAGGAAGAAGGAATATTAAAGAAGACAAGCTTAGTAGAAGTTGATTCTGATACAAGATTAGAATTTGGCGATGTCACGCTCTCATTTTTCCGTACGAATCATAGCATACCTGATAGTGTGGGTATTTGTATACATACGACTGAAGGAAACATTGTTTTTACAGGAGACTTTAAGTTTGATCAAGCAGCAAGTAAACTATACAAGGCTGACATTGGTAAGATGGCAGCAATTGGTGAGGAAGGCGTCCTATGTCTGTTATCAGATAGTACAGAAGCTGAGAAGCCAGGATATACTCAATCAGAAGCATTGGTTTCCCAAGAGCTAAACAAAGTTTTCTATACTGCTAAAGGGCGAATTATAGCTGCTTCTTTTGCATCGGATTTAATTCGATTACAACATATTTTTGATGCTGCAAAAAATACGAAGAAGAAGATTGCTGTTGTTGGAAAAAGTTTGCAACAGGTATACCATATTGCCGTCCAATTAGGATATCTTGAAGTATATGAGGATCTTATCATTCAAATAAAAGAAATTGAAAACTTTGCTAATGACGAGGTGGTCATTTTAGCTACTGGCTCACAAGGTGAACCGATCGAAGCACTACAAAAAATGGCGAAAGGAACGCATCGTCAAGTGAATATACAACAAGGCGATACAGTTCTTCTGACTACTTCACCAATACGCGGTAGCGAAGTGTTTGTTGGAAAAACAGTTGATATGCTTTATAGGGCAGGAGCTACTGTGATTTCAGGCAAAGGGAAGTTTAATGTTTCAAGCCACGGTTCACAAGAAGAGTTAAAGTTTATGATCAATTTAATGAATCCGAGATTCTTTATGCCTATCCATGGTGAATACCGCATGCTTAAATCTCATGCGAAATTAGCCAAAAGCTGTGGTTTACCTGATGAAAGCATCCATATCCCCGACAAGGGTGAAACGATCGAGCTCGTTGAAGGTAGATTACGACCAGCTGGGAAAGTCCCTGCAGGTAATGTTCTAATTGATGGTAGTGGTGTCGGAGATGTCGGAAATATTGTATTACGAGATCGAAAGCTTTTATCACAAGACGGGGTCCTACTTGTCGTTGTAACATTGAGTAAAAAGGAGAGGAAGATCTCTGCAGGACCAGAAATCATTACGAGAGGTTTTGTTTACGTGCGCGAGTCAGAAGAACTTCTCGATCGCGCTGTGAATATCGTCAGAGACGTTGTTCAAAAAAACCTAGAAAAGGATTCATTTGATTGGTCATCAATTAAACAAGATATGCGTGAAAGCTTAAATCAATTTGTTTATGAACAAACAAAGCGTAGACCGATGATTTTACCAATCATCATGGAAGCTTAAAAATCAAACGATGCGGATATTCTTCTATCCTCATCGTTTTTTGTTTTGGGATTTGTAGAGCTGTTTTGAATGAAAAGCCATACACTGTTAATACTACCTATAGAGATTTTTTAAATAGGGGGATTACTTATGGAACATTTAGAAAGCAATGAGCAACCTCAAGAAATGCCGAAGGATGATAAACCGTCACCTCTCATGGAAAAGATTCAGCAACTTGGACAAACGAATGTTCCGCAGCTTTCTCAAGATTCGAAAATACATTGTTTAACTATTGTCGGGCAAGTTGAAGGGCATTTGCAACTTCCACCCCAAAATAAAACAACGAAATATGAGCATATGATTCCTCAAATAGTGGCGATTGAGCAGAATCCAAAGATTGAGGGACTACTCGTTATCTTAAACACAGTTGGTGGCGATGTTGAGGCAGGTTTGGCTATTTCTGAAATGCTAGCATCTCTTTCAAAGCCTACAGTTTCGATAGTTTTAGGTGGTGGACATTCTATTGGAGTACCAATTGCAGTTTCTTGTGATTATTCCTTTGTGGCAGAAACAGCAACGATGACAATCCACCCAATTCGTTTGACAGGGCTTGTAATCGGGGTACCACAAACATTCGAATACTTAGATAAGATGCAAGAAAGAGTAATAAACTTTGTTACAAAGCATTCACATATAAGTGAAGAGAAATTTAAAGATTTAATGTTTGCTAAAGGTAATTTAACTCGTGATATTGGAACAAATGTTGTTGGATCAGATGCGGTACAATATGGTTTAATTGACGCAGTTGGTGGTATTGGACAAGCAATGAAGAAACTAAATGAATTAATTGAGGTAAATAAGAATGACAAAGAAGGTTTAGTTCAATGATTATTTATACGATGATGCCTGAAGAGCTGGTTTTTCCATATGATAAGAGCTATGAAGAGACTCAGCAGGTTATTGTACATGAAGGAGTGCCATTATTAGTGGAGAGACAGTCGCGTCAAGAATGGACTGTCCAGCGCGTGATAAGTACCGATCCAGCACACTTCTTAGACAATCGTTTTCCACCAGGAACAAAAATTCCTCTAGCATGACTTACCAGATGTGGATTATGTTATAATAAACGGTAACGTAGTTTAGGCAGCCAATACGGCTGCTTTCTTCGTTCAAGTTGATCTATTTTTAAATTAATTAGGTGATAGTAATGGTGAAAAGGAAAAGAAGAAAAAAACGATCAAAAGAATCGATGAAAAAAACGTTAAAATATGAATTGATAGCCTTAACATTGATTACGCTCTCTGTCTTGTCTATGGCACGTTTAGGTGCAGTCGGGGAGGCAACAGTGTCTTTTTTCCGTTTCTTTATGGGAGAATGGCATATTCTTTGCTTGATTGGATTGTTTGCATTTGCAGTTTATTTGATGTGGAAGCGTGAAACACCGTATTTATTTTATCGACCAATGATTGGTCTTTATTTTATCGTTTCAGCATTGCTGTTATTTAGTCATATTACAATCTTTGAAAACCTCGTTGCCAAAGACGCAGTTAGTGATCCAAGTGTTGTATTGAATACATGGCAAATGTTTTGGATGGAAGCGAGAGGAGAGACAACGACTAATCAATTAGGTGGCGGAATGATTGGTGCGGTTCTCTTCGCTTTATTCTACTTTTTATTTGGAGAGCTTGGAACACCAATAGTTGCATTCGTGCTTGTCATTGTCGGAGTTGTTCTTATGACAGGTAAGACGTTTGGTGAAACAGCAGGTAAAATGTTAGCATCGATTGGAAAGTTTGTTAAAGGGCAATGGAAAGCTTTTCTTTCTGATATGAAACAATGGCTAATTGGCCAAAACGATCGTCGCAAAGAACGCAAAAATGAAAAAGAAAAAGAGAAGCTGCAAAATCAAGAACAAGACACGATCGTTCCAATACATAATCAACCTGAGGTTATTGAACCTGACGATCAAAGGGAACCGATTATTTCAAGCTTTACAGAAAGAGTTTATTTGGAAGATCGACAGGAATTTCCAGAGAAACAAAAAGTAAATGACTCAGAAAAAAATGTGGGAGAGGATGAGCCTGTACCGCCAATCACATTTACGGAAGTTGAGAATAAAGATTATAAACTCCCACCAATTAAGCTTCTTAAAGTACCTTTTCAGACGGATCAAAGCGGTGAGTATGAGCTGATCCATGCGAATGCAGCTAAGCTTGAAAGAACGTTCCAAAGCTTCGGGGTGAAAGCGAAGGTTACTCAAGTACACTTGGGGCCAGCTGTTACTAAATATGAAGTGCATCCAGATGTTGGAGTAAAGGTCTCAAAGATTGTAAGTTTGAGTGATGACCTTGCGCTTGCACTAGCGGCAAAAGATATTCGAATAGAAGCGCCAATTCCTGGGAAGTCAGCAATTGGAATCGAAGTCCCGAATACAGAAATTGCAATGGTTTCTTTAAGAGAGGTGCTTGAGGCAAAAGCGAATAATCGTCCGGACACAAAGTTGCTTATAGGATTAGGACGTGATATTACCGGTGAAGCGGTTTTAGCTGAGCTTAATAAAATGCCCCATCTTTTGGTTGCAGGTGCAACCGGGAGTGGAAAAAGTGTGTGTATAAATGGGATCATTACAAGTATTTTAATGCGAGCGAAGCCTCATGAAGTAAAATTAATGATGATTGACCCAAAAATGGTCGAGCTAAATGTATACAATGGAGTGCCCCATTTATTAGCACCTGTTGTAACCGACGCAAAGAAAGCATCACAAGCATTGAAAAAAGTTGTTAGTGAAATGGAAAGACGATATGAGCTTTTCTCACATACCGGAACTCGTAATATCGAAGGGTACAATGAATTTATAAAGCGACAAAACGCTGAAAGTGAAGCACAACAGCCCTTGCTCCCATATATTGTTGTAATTGTGGACGAGCTTGCTGACCTTATGATGGTTGCATCATCTGATGTTGAGGATGCGATCATGCGCCTAGCTCAAATGGCTCGTGCGGCAGGAATCCATTTAATTATTGCCACACAGCGTCCATCAGTCGATGTAATTACAGGAGTCATTAAGGCAAATATTCCTTCCAGAATTGCATTCTCTGTCTCCTCAATGACTGATTCACGAACTATTCTTGATATGGGTGGAGCAGAAAAGCTATTAGGACGTGGGGATATGTTATTCCTTCCTGTTGGAGCTTCTAAGCCTATACGTGTACAAGGTGCGTTTTTATCGGATGATGAGGTTGAGGAAATTGTGAACTTTGTCATTGGGCAACAAAAGGCACAATATCAGGAAGAGATGATTCCAGATGATATTCCAGAAATAACAGAAAAAGTCGAAGACGAATTATATGATGACGCGGTTGAGTTAGTTATTGAAATGCAAACAGCATCTGTATCAATGCTTCAGCGCCGTTTTAGAGTTGGCTATACACGAGCAGCTCGTCTCATTGACGAAATGGAGGCTCGTGGTGTAGTAGGCCCTTATGAAGGAAGTAAACCACGTGCTGTACTCGTTGGGAAAAATGCAACAGATGAACAAACATCATAATGAATTAAGCATAAATGCTGACCGATAATCGGTCAGCATTTTTTGAGGTATGGAGAGTAAGAAGGTTGAAATCGATAAGTTGGATACATTTATTCTTATGAAATAAATTATTAGAGTGAATCTACGGTTGCGGATACTAAGAGCTGAAGCACGAAAGACTCAGAAGGAGTGAAATCGATAATGTTTCACTCCTTCTTCAGTGAAGATTACTCCTTTAATTCAAAGAAAACTGCTTAAATGAAATGTGTTATACAATTAAAAACGTTTTCATTCGGAAAATTAACGCTTTAATTGGGTGAATGATATAGAAAACGCTTTCATTATAAATAAATTACATTATTTCACTTTATGCCCAATGGATGATTCAGATAATTATGTTAAAAATATCTTTTTTCGACATTTTATCTAAATCCTATTTCAAAATTGGGTAAAAAGTGTTATAGTATTTTCGATTAGTAGGAATGATTGAACATCAGAGGTCTGATCTCTTGAATAACGGGTTGGGGGAACACATAATGTCCATTAAGTCAGATAATCGGCACTTATATTTACAAGTCATCGATCACTTGAAGCAAGATATTGAAGCAGGAGTTTATAAAGAAAAAGAAAAACTTCCTTCAGAATTCGATCTTGCGAAATTGCTTGGTGTAAGCAGAGCTACTTTACGTGAGGCATTGAGAATTCTTGAAGAAGAGAATATCATCATTCGTCGGCACGGCGTAGGGACGTTTGTAAATGCAAAGCCGTTATTTACTTCTGGCATTGAGCAGTTGAATAGTGTGACTAGCATGATTCAACAAGCTGGAATGCAGCCCGGTACAATTTTCTTGAGTTCTTTTACGCAAGGACCAACTGAAGATGACAGCAGGCGGTTTTCATGTGATGTGGAAGAAGAATTTGCCGTGATCGAACGTGTAAGAACAGCAAATGGTGAGCCTGTTGTATACTGTGTTGATAAAGTTCCTGAAAGCTATTTGCCAGAAAGCTTTTCAAGAGATAAAGAATCGTTACTCGATTTGCTAAGTGAGACAGCGGGGAGAAAAATTACATATGCTGTTGCTCAAATTGAACCGATTGGTTATCACGAAAAAGTGTCACCAATCTTACAATGTGATCCTGAAACAGCGCTCCTCGTTTTAAAGCAAATGCATTTCGATGAGATGGATGAACCGATTCTTTACTCAGTAAATTACTTTCGTGCGGATAAGTTCAGCTTCCATGTATTGCGTAAAAGAGTATAGATATTTTTGATGTATGCATTCAATCATTTGTTAACGCTTAACCTACTAAGTGTTAGCAAACAAAAACTTTAGGGGGTTAATACCTTGAAAAAGCGCAAATTTGGTTTAGCATTATCTTTAATGCTAGCAGCTGGTACGTTTTTAAGTGCATGTGGATCAAATGATAATAACAGCACAGACAACGGTGGCGGAGATGAAGGCAGCAATGAATCTGCAGAATTCTCTGTTGCGATGGTAACTGATGTTGGTGGAATTGACGATAAATCATTCAACCAATCTGCTTGGGAAGGAATTCAAGCATTTGGAAAAGACAATGGTTTAGACCAAGGTGTAGGTGGATACCATTACTTACAATCTCAATCTGATGCAGATTATGCTACAAACTTGAACAACTTAACTCGTCAAAACTTTGACTTAGTATTTGGTGTAGGTTTCTTAATGGAAGAATCAATCCAAGAAATTGCACAACAACAACCAGATACAAACTATGCACTTATTGATGGAGTTGTTGAAGAGGATAACGTTGCAAGCGTTCTTTTCAAAGAGCAAGAAGCTGCATTTTTAGCAGGTGTAGCAGCAGCATTAGCTAGTGAGTCTAAGAAAATAGGTTTCCTTGGTGGAATGGAAATTCCAGTAATCGAGCGTTTTGAAGCAGGTTTCTTAGCAGGTGTAGCAGCTATCGATGATTCAATTGAAGTTGATGTACAATATGCTGGATCTTTTGAAGACGAAGCTGCTGGACAAGCAATTGCAAACGTAATGTACCAAAGAGGAATTGACGTAATCTTCCATGCATCAGGTGGTACTGGTGGCGGATTATTTAAAGAAGCAAAAGACCGTAAGGAAATGAATCCTGACCAAAACATCTGGGCAATTGGTGTTGACTCTGATCAAACAGATGAAGGTGTAATCGGAGAATATAATGTAGTGTTAACTTCTGCATTAAAGCGTGTTGACAATGCAGTAATCGATATTTCAACTAGAGCATTAAACGGCGACTTCCCTGGTGGCGAAACGATCGTTTATACATTGAATGATGAAGGTGTAGGCCTTGCACCAATCAACGATCAAGTTAGTAACAAAGCAGACATCGAAACAGCTGTAAATGAGTGGATTGAAAAGATCAAAGGCGGTTTAGAACCACCTGGAACTCTTGCAGAACTTGAAACTTTCTCAGCTGAGTAATATTACAAAGGAATAAGGGGGTGTGCTATTAACCCCTTATTCTTTTTTTAAAGACAAGGGTGTATTAAAGCTACTTGATGATTCGTTAATATTTGAAGAAATCTTAAACTCCTACTAAAGGTGCAAAGAAAAGCATTTGCTCTTTTAGTAGAAGTTTAAATTTAAAAGAAACTTCAGCTTGGTGAATACCGAGCTTTTATAAGAGTAGTAGAGGTCTGACCTCTTACTACCTATAAGAATGATCCCCTAATCGATGGATGGAGGAGTGTAGAGATGGATTATGTAATTGAAATGCTAAATATTCGTAAAGAATTCCCGGGCATTGTTGCAAATGATAATATTACGTTGCAGTTAAAAAAGGGTGAAATCCATGCGCTTTTAGGTGAAAACGGTGCTGGAAAATCTACTTTAATGAACGTTCTTTTTGGTCTTTACCAGCCAGAGCAAGGAGAGATTAAAGTTAATGGCCAAAAGGTTCATATTACTGACCCGAATGTTGCCAATGATCTGGGTATTGGAATGGTCCATCAGCACTTTATGTTAGTAGAGAAATTTACTGTGACTGAAAATATTATTCTAGGAAAAGAAACGACATCTAAAGGAAAGATTGATTTAAAAAAAGCGGAGCAAGATGTTCGTGAAATTTCTGAACGATATGGCTTGAAAGTCGATCCTCAGGCAAAGATAGCAGACATATCAGTTGGGATGCAACAAAGGGTAGAAATCTTAAAAACGTTATATCGTGGTGCTGAAATACTAATCTTTGATGAGCCGACGGCTGTATTAACTCCGCAAGAAATCAAAGAGTTAATCCAAATTATGCGCACATTGATCAAAGAGGGAAAATCGATTATTTTGATCACACATAAATTGAAAGAAATCATGGAAGTATGTGACCGCGTTACAGTCATTCGCAAGGGTGTTGGTATTGGGACGGTGAATGTTCCAGAAACGAATCCAAATGAACTTGCGAGCCTAATGGTTGGACGCGAAGTCCTCTTCAAAACAGAGAAAAAAGATGCAACACCTCAAGGAGAAGTACTTTCTGTTAAAGGTTTAAATGTAAAGGACTCTCGTGGTGTAACAGCTGTAAACGACTTAAATTTAGATGTTAGAGCTGGTGAGATTGTCGGAATTGCAGGGGTAGATGGCAATGGTCAATCGGAATTAATTGAAGCTATTACAGGTCTACGTAAAGTGGAAAGTGGATCTATCCAAATGAATGGTAAAAAAATTACTCACCTTTCTCCGAGAAAAGTTACAGAGTCAGGGGTAGGTCATATTCCTCAGGATCGACACAAACATGGACTTGTATTGGATTATCCAATGGCTGAAAATATGGTTCTGCAGACTTATTATCAAAAACCATTTGCTAAGTCAGGAATATTAAATTACAAAGAAATTTATGAGAAAGCTAGAAGCTTAATTAAAGAGTTTGATGTACGTACACCAAGTGAATTCACAAAGGCACGTGCACTTTCAGGTGGAAACCAGCAAAAGGCAATTATTGGGCGGGAAGTTGACCGTGATCCGGACCTTTTAATAGCAGCACAGCCTACTCGTGGATTGGATGTAGGAGCAATTGAATTTATTCATAGACGTTTAATTGAACAACGAGACAAAGGGAAAGCTGTTCTGCTCGTATCGTTTGAATTAGATGAAATTATGAATATAAGTGACAGAATTGCCGTGATCTATGAAGGACAAATCGTAGCGATCGTTAATCCTAAAGAAACTACAGAACAAGAATTAGGGCTACTTATGGCTGGTTCGACACATAAGGAAGGTGAAAAAGAACATGTCTAATCGATTAACCAATATACTAATACCGCTCATTGCTGTTGTCCTTGGGATGGTCGCAGGAACGATTATTATGCTTGTAACAGGATATAATCCAATAGCTGCATTCTCTGCCTTATGGGATGGAGCATTTGGAGATTCGTATTTCACTGGTGAAACCATTCGTCAGATTACCCCATATATTTTAGCAGGGCTATCTGTGGCATTTGCATTTCGTACAGGCCTCTTTAACATTGGTGTTGAGGGTCAGCTAATTGTTGGGTGGTTAGCTGCTGTATGGGTTGGTGTAGCTTTTGACGATTTACCGAAGCTTATTCACCTGCCGATGGCTGTTTTAGCGGCTGCACTTGCTGGAGCATTTTGGGCATTTATTCCTGGTATTTTAAAAGCGAAGTTTCGAGTGCACGAAGTAATTGTAACCATCATGATGAATTATATTGCATTGCATTTAACAAATTACTTGATCCGAACAGTTCTTTCTGATCGAAGCGATCGTACTGGTCGGATTGAAGAAACGGCTTCACTTCGCTCTCCATTTTTAGAGAGCATAACAGATTATTCAAGATTGCACTGGGGAATTCTCATTGCCATTATCTGTGTATTTATTATGTGGTTCCTATTGGAGAAAACGACACGTGGTTTTGAGTTGAAAGCGGTCGGATTCAATCAACATGCTTCTCAATATGCAGGTATGAATGTTAAGAAAAATATTGTCTTATCAATGGTGATTGCTGGTAGTTTCGCGGGATTAGCTGGTGCTATGGAAGGTCTTGGAACCTTCGGGTATGCAGCTGTCAAAGGTGGATTTACTGGAATAGGGTTTGATGGGATTGCCGTCGCCTTACTAGGTGCAAATGCACCAATCGGAATTGTATTGGCAGCGATTCTTTTTGGAAGCTTAAAAGTAGGGGCGTTAAATATGCCATTACATGCGGGTGTTCCAAATGAACTAGTTGATATCATTATTGCACTTATCGTATTCTTCGTTGCAGCAAGTTATATGATTCGTCTCTTTATTCAGCGCATTAGCAAGAAAGGGGTGAAGTAAGTGGGCTTCTTGGAAGTTTTATACTTAATTGTACCAGCCACTTTACTTTGGGCAGCTCCACTTATACTGACAGCTTTAGGTGGTACCTTCTCTGAACGATCAGGTGTCGTTAATATTGGATTAGAAGGATTAATGGTAATCGGCGCATTTACAGCAATCGTGTTTAACCTCTTCTTTGCAAGTACTTTTGGAAGTATGACCCCTTGGGTTGCCTTACTTGCAGCAATGGTTGTCGGTGCACTTTTCTCACTAATTCATGCTGTTGCAGCGATTACATTCCGGGCAGATCAAACGGTATCAGGTGTTGTAATTAACCTTTTATCTGTCGGTTTAGCAATGTTTTTAGTTAAATTAATTTTCGGTAAAGGCCAAACAGACAACATTCAATATAGCTTTAGAAAAGTTGATGTGCCATTTTTAAGTGACATTCCAATTATAGGACCAATGTTCTTCTCGAACACGTATTATACATCATTCTTTGCGATTGCTGTAGCGTTTGTTGCATGGTATGTGATTTTCAAAACGCCATTTGGACTTCGTTTAAGGGCTGTCGGAGAGCATCCTATGGCTGCTGACACGATGGGAATAAATGTAACGAAAATGCGCTATATAGCTGTTATCATTTCTGGAGCTCTTGGTGGAATTGGTGGCGGAATTTACGCACAAGCGATTTCTTCCTTCTTTGGACATTCAACGATCAGCGGCTCAGGTTTTATGGCTTTAGCAGCAATGATTTTTGGTAAATGGCATCCACTTGGAGCTATGGGAGCAGCGTTATTCTTTGGATTTGCTCAATGTCTAAGTATAATCGGTTCGGGATTGCCTTTCTTACAAAATATTCCGAATGTGTATTTGCACATTGCACCATATGCGTTAACAATCATCGCATTGACAGGCTTTATCGGACGAGCAGATGCTCCAAAAGCATCCGGTGTACCATACATTAAAGGAAGCCGTTAATTTTTGAAAGACCTTAGACAAACCGTCTAAGGTCTTTTTTAATCGACAAGAGTCCATAGTATAGTTGTGGAATGGTCAAAGAGTTATTTTATAGGTTATTAATCTATGTATTGTTGAATTCTATTCAGACAGTAACAACTGAAAATATCAAAGGTAGTTGAATTGCTTTTACATATTGTTTACAAGAGAATCATAATCAATTTTCCAAAAAACTATTTGCTTGATTGCTGGGAATGGCTAGCATATGATTGAAATGAATTGAACATGTGAAAAATAAGGATGACCGTTATTTCATATAATAATACGGAAGGATGAAAAGGAGGATGGCAGATGTCATTGTTGAATGAAACAATTATAGAAGCGAATGGACTAACTCTACATGTAATTGATACGAAGAAGTATAAAACCAACTTATTGGTATGGAAAATGCGCGCCCCTTTAAATCACGAAAATGTGACAAAGCGAGCATTATTAACACAGGTATTACAAGCAAATAGTTTAAAGTATCCGACTACAGCCTCATTACGATCATACTTAGATGAATGCTATGGTGCATCTTTTTTCACTG
This sequence comes from Niallia sp. CD-39, assembly GCF_059874745.1. NCBI lineage: Bacteria > Bacillati > Bacillota > Bacilli > Caryophanales > Bacillaceae > Niallia > Niallia sp. CD-39. Next base: position 229,723 of record NZ_JCBCPS010000003.1, read on the forward strand.
ACCTTTCAAAAAAAGGTGAAGAACATATTTTATCAGCAAGTGTAGAAATCGCAAATGAAAAATACTTGTCTGATACAACACCGCTTTTAAAGCGAGCATTTTCATTTTTATCTGAAATTATGTTAAATCCAAATGCAGCAAATGGAGCATTTAACGAAGAAACCGTTTTAAAAGAAAAGAGAACGTTAAAGCAAAAAATTCAAGCGTTGCAAGATGACAAAATGCGATATGCAAACTTTCGCCTCGTTGAAGAAATGTGTCAAGGAGAAGAATATGCATTACACGTTAATGGAAATTTCGATGAGGTGGATGGTATTACTACAGAGGATCTATTCTCCTATTACGAAGATTCCTTAGCTAACGACCAGATTGACTTTTACGTCATTGGAGACGTGGATGTAAAAGAAGTGGAAGAATATGCGAAAGAGTTGTTCATCTTTAGGAATGAAGTGAAAAAGAGAGAAAAGGCAACATCCTATCTGAAAAAGAAAGAAACTCCACATATTGTACGTGAAGAGCAAGATTTAAAACAAGGGAAGCTGAATATAGGATATCGAACTAATATTTACTATGGGGATGAAGGCTACTATGCATTGCAATTGATGAATGGTATTTTTGGTGGATTTTCTCATTCGAAGCTATTCATAAATGTCCGAGAAAAAGCGAGCCTTGCCTACTATGTCGCAAGTCGTTTAGAGAGTCATAAAGGGTTAATGATGGTTATGTCAGGTATAGACAATAATGCATATGATCAAGCAGTTAAGATTATTGAAGAGCAATTACAAGAGATGAGAAATGGTAATTTTACAGATGATCAGATGGATCAAACTAAAGCTGTAATCCGCAACCAGATGCTTGAAACAATTGATACAGCTAGAGGAACTGCTGAAGTTCTCTATCATAGCGTTGTGTCAGATTCCTCCGTACCCATGAATGAATGGCTCGAAAACATGGAAAAAGTAACGAAAGAGGAAGTCATAAATGCCGCTAAGCAAGTCGAACTCGATACAATCTATTTCCTAACAAGAAAGGAGGAAAGATAATGGAAAGAATACAATTTTCACAACTTCAAGAAGAACTTTATTATGAAAAGCTACCTAATGGGCTTGATGTATACATTTTGCCAAAAAAAGGTTTCAACAAGACGTTTGCAACATTTACAACGAAGTATGGATCGGTCGACAATCATTTCCTTCCTCTAGGAAAAGACGAATACGTTAAAGTTCCTGATGGTATTGCACATTTCCTTGAACATAAATTATTTGAAAAAGAGGATGGAGATGTTTTTCAAAAGTTCAGCAAGCAAGGTGCATCAGCTAATGCATTTACCTCGTTTACAAGAACCGCATATTTGTTTTCAAGTACTTCCGATGTCGAGAAAAATTTAGAGACATTATTGGATTTTGTCCAAGAACCTTACTTCACAGAGGAAACGGTTGAAAAGGAAAAAGGAATCATCGGACAAGAAATTACAATGTATGATGATAATGCGGATTGGCGTTTATATTTCGGGTTAATTGCGAACATGTATCATCACCATCCAGTCAAAATCGATATTGCAGGTACAATTGATTCGATCGGTAAGATCACAAAGGATATGCTATATGAATGCTATCACACTTTTTATCACCCGAGTAATATGCTCTTCTTTATCGTTGGACCAGTTGACCCGAACGAAACAATGAAACTTGTACGTGACAATCAAGAAAAAAGAGAATTCAAAGAACAACCAGAAGTAAAGCGCATGTTTGAAAGTGAACCAAATGAGGTTGCTAAGAAAAAAGAAGTACTTGAGATGAATGTTCAATCATCAAAATGTATGGTCGGTATAAAATCGCATGCTCCACATTTATCAGGAGAGGAAATGCTAAGAACAGAGCTTTCCATTAATATTATGCTTGATGTCTTATTAGGGAAAAGCTCACAGCATTATAGTGATTTATATGAAAAAGGATTAATTGATCAAACATTTTCCTATGATTATACCCAGGAAAGCGGTTTTGGCTTTGCTGCAATTGGGGGAGACACATCAGATGCTGATGCGCTTGCAGATGCGATCAAAGAGATTTTATTAACAGATGGTAAAGAAGGGAAATTTACTGAAGAGGCAATTGAACGAGCAAAAAAGAAGAAGATTGGTGCATTTTTAAGAGCCGTCAATTCGCCTGAATATATTGCAAATCAATTCACAAGGTATGCATTTAATGATATGGATTTATTTCATGTCGTGCCAATGCTTGAAACGATTAAATTAGAGGATGTTAAGAGACTTTCGGCTGAGCTAATTGCTGAGGAACGCTTCACGGTATGTCAAGTAGTCCCTAAGTCATAAATCGGTCGGTGTGGGCTGTTCCATATGGTTCAGCCTTTCCAAGTTACCGTAAGAAAAGGGAGAAGAAAATGTCAAAGCATAAATTTGTGTTAATAACAGGTGCTAGTGGGGGAATTGGGCAAGCAGTTGCTTTCAGGCTTGCTGAAGCAGGATATTCATTATATTTGCATTACAATCAAAACAAAGACGCAATCAGATCAATAGTTAACGACTTGTCGTCGTTTGGTGGAGAGTATATCCCTATACAAGCAGATCTTTCCAAACCTGAAGCAGCAAAAAAAATTGCAAGTGAAGTATATTCTTTATATGGAATTGTACATAATAGCGGATCGGCAAAGTATGGTCTGCTTATTGATCATACTGATGCTGATATTGATGAGCAAATGGTACTGCATGCCGTGTCTCCGATTAAGTTAACAAAAGAGCTATTGCCAAAGCTATATAAAAATCACAAAAGTGCAATCGTCATAATCTCTTCCATATGGGGTCAAACTGGCGGAGCATGTGAAGCTGTCTATTCTGCTGCGAAGGGTGCACAAATTGCCTTCGTAAAAGCTTTGAGTAAGGAGACGGCCTTAAATGGTATTCGTGTTAACGCCATTGCTCCAGGTGCTATAGATACTTCGATGATGCGAGATTTTGATACAGAAGATGTGGATCTATTATTAGCTGAGATTCCAATGGGGAAGTTTGGAAAAGCTACTGAAATAGCAGACGTTGCCCATTTTCTATTATCTAATCAAGCATCTTATATTACCGGCCAGGTGATCGCAGTTAATGGTGGTTGGTATACATAATAGTTAAAAATAAACAGCGGCATTTGTGCATAATTAATGATTCTTCGCTCCAAAATATAGATGTACTATGAAAAAGGAGGCTGTTCAGATGTCCGTATTAGACAATTGGCAACAATGGAAGGACTTTTTAGGTGAGAGGTTACACCATGGTGAAGAACAAGGATTGGATCATTCTACCATTAATAATCTTGCATTTGAAATCGGGGATTATTTATCGAAGTCAGTGGAGCCTAAAAATGATCAAGAGAAAATCCTTGCAGATTTATGGTCAGTAGCTAATGAAGAAGAGCAACACGCAATTGCGAACATGATGGTTAAACTTGTTCAAAAATAAAGGAAAATCTTTATAAAGTATGAAAAAGGGTTTCGGAATCATGTGTTCCAAAACCCTTTTTCTATTCAAATTTACGATTTTTACATAACTGAAAACTGATTCAATAAAGGATTTATGGTAACAGCTATCTTTTTTTCATTTTCCTACTAGATCGTACGTGTTTTTCCTTTCATCTTTATTGGAAATCATATATGATAGAATCTAGATGAATTGATGGTTTTAGTATGGAAAAATAATAATTGAACATATAGAACTTGAAGGGTGATTCCTTCAAAAAAGGAGGCCTTCATATATGGAAAAAAAAGAATGGTACCTCGAATATGAAATTATGAAAAACAGACCTGGTCTATTAGGGGATATATCCTCTTTGCTAGGTATGCTATCAATAAATATCGTAACAATTAACGGTGTAGATGAAGGAAGGCGCGGCTTGCTGATCCTTGCAAAGGAAGACAAGCAGATACAGCGTCTTGAATCTATTTTGCATACAATGGATACAATTAGAGTGATAAAGATCAGAGAGCCAAAGCTACGTGATCGCTTAGCAGTTCGCCACGGTCGTTATATCCAAAGGGATGCAGACGACAAGAAAACGTTCCGTTTTGAGAGGGACGAGCTCGGCCTATTAGTTGATTTCATGGCTGAGTTATTCAAACAAGATGGCCATAAGCTGATTGGTATTCGCGGAATGCCACGTGTAGGAAAGACTGAATCTATTGTAGCTTCCAGCGTATGTGCAAATAAGCGATGGCTATTCGTTTCTTCAACACTGTTGAAACAGACGATTCGAAACCAATTAATCGAGGATGAATACAACGAGAATAATCTATTTATTATCGATGGAATTGTTTCTACTCGTCGTGCCAATGAGCGACACTGGCAGTTAGTTAGGGAGATCATGAGATTGCCTGCGGTGAAAGTCATTGAGCATCCTGATATATTCGTTCAAAATACGGAATATACAATGAATGATTTTGATTACATAATTGAATTGCGACATGATGCTGATGAAGAGATTAAATATGATATTGTTGAAAAGAACAATTTATTCAGTGAGTCAGCATTTGGCGATTTTGATTTTTAGTAAGCTGGAAGGTGTTGAAAATGACTGAATTAGGGAATTACTTAAAAGAAGCCCGTGAAGAAAAAGGATTAAGCTTAGATGATTTACAGGCGATTACAAAAATTCAAAAGCGATATTTAATTGGAATTGAAGAAGGCAATTATAGTGTGATGCCTGGGAAATTCTATGTTCGTGCGTTTATAAAACAATATGCTGAAGCAGTGGATTTAGATCCTGATCAAGTTTTTGATCAATTTAAGAACGACGTTCCTTCAACACATAATGAGGACATTCCAGAAAAACTATCACGTGTTCAATCACGAAAAAATATATCTGGAGTAACTTCTAAGTTTTTTGATATTTTACCGAAAATCCTAATAGCCGTGTTTATTATTGGAATCGTCGCAGTGATCTATTATTTTTATGAAAAACACGCAATGAACAATCAAAATACTATTAGTGATGATTCTAATACACCTGGAGTGAATGTAGAATCGAATATACCAGATCCTGACCCTGAGGATGAGTCTGAAGAGGAACAACCAAACGTGGAAGAAGATCCTGTAGAACAGGAGCCTGAAGTGCCACAACAGCAAGTAGAAGTTGTTGAGACAAATGGAAATAATACTGTCTACGAAGTTCGAAATGCGGATGCTTTTCAAGTAAAATTGGTTTCAACAGGAAGAACTTGGGTAAATATGAAGAATAGTGCGAATGCCTCTTTATACCAAGGTGAGCTAAATGTTGACGGCAAGGTAGAGCATGTAATCGACTATCTTAGTGAAGGTGAAGAAGTCGCTTCTCTAGTCATTGGCCGTTCATTAGATACAGAAATCTATGTAAATGATGAGCTTATTGAATATGAACTTACGCCTAGTGACGTTGTTACTCAGAATATATTGATCCGATTCGTTCAAGACGAAGAGTAGTGTTAACATGGGAAATAGTCATCTGTAATAGGTGACTATTTTCCTGTGAAATGAATGAAAGAATATAACAGTCACCGAGATTAACAAATAAGGATATTTTTGGAGGTAAACATATGAATCTGCCTAATAAGATTACAGTCTCACGAATTTTGCTTATACCACTTTTTATCATTATTATGCTAGATCCCTTTTCTTGGGGAGAAATGCGCTTATTAGGAGCGGAGTTGCCAATAGCCCATTTTGTAGGTGCAATGATTTTTATCATTGCTTCAACAACAGATTGGATTGATGGTTATTTTGCTAGAAAATACAACCAAGTTACAAACCTTGGTAAGTTTTTAGATCCACTTGCAGATAAATTACTTGTATCAGCTGCGCTTATTGTACTTGTTGAGCTTAATTACGCCGCAGCTTGGATTGTCATCATCATCATTAGTCGAGAGTTTGCAGTAACAGGGTTACGTCTTATCTTAGCAGGTACTGGAGAAGTTGTAGCTGCGAATATGCTTGGAAAGATTAAAACTTGGACGCAAATTATCGCGATTTCTGCCTTGCTCTTAAACAATGCAATCTTTGCCTTAATAGGTCTTCCATTTGATCAAATAGCACTATGGGTTGCGACCTTCTTTACTGTTTGGTCTGGATGGGACTATTTTGCGAAAAATTGGCAAGCGTTTAAGAATTCTAAATAGAGAGCGTGAATAGGATGAATGCAGAAATTATTGCGGTAGGCTCTGAACTTTTACTAGGTCAAATCGTAAACACAAATGCACGTTATATTTCGAGAGAGCTTGCAGAAATGGGTATTGATGTATACACACATACTGTCGTTGGAGATAATCCACATCGATTAAAACAAGCTATTGAAATCGCTGAGAGTCGTTCAGATATGTTAATCTTTACTGGGGGATTAGGTCCAACAAAAGATGATTTAACGAAAGAAACGATCTCAAACCACTTGCAGGAGAAACTTGTCATGGATGACGAGGCAATGAATTCAATCACTGAATACTTTAAACGTGTCAATCGAAAAATGACAGATAATAATAAGAAGCAAGCGCTTGTTTTGAACGGGGCGTATGTGCTGAAGAATGACCACGGTATGGCTCCTGGAATGGTTTATCAAAAGGGGAGTAAGCTATATATGCTCCTTCCTGGCCCGCCAAGTGAAATGGAACCGATGTTTAGCAAATATGCACGTGCCACATTAAATCGTTTATTCGGTCAAGATGAGATGATTTTATCAAGAGTTGTGAGATTTTTTGGGATTGGTGAAGCTCAACTAGAATCAGAATTAGAAGATTTAATTGATGCTCAAACGAATCCAACAATTGCCCCATTAGCGTCGGATGGAGAAGTAACAATTAGGATTACAGCAAAACACAGTGATCGAAAAGAAGCGCTGCGTTTAATTGATAATATGGATCAAGAGATTTGCCGTCGCTTTCCGGAATTCGTTTATGGTTACGACGATTCTTCTCTTATGAATGAACTAACTAAGCTTTTAAAAGATCAGGACTTAAACATTGCAGTAGCTGAGAGTTTAACAGGTGGCATGTTTCAACAGGAGTTAACTTCAATTCCAGGTGCAGGGGAATTATTAGTTGGCGGTGTCATTTGCTATGCAACAGAAGTGAAGATGAATGTTTTACATGTTGCAAAAGAAACGGTCGACCAACATGGAGTTGTAAGTGCTGCTTGCGCAAAAGAGCTTGCCAAGAATGTTGCTGAATTAATGGGAGCAGATATTGGGATAAGCTTTACAGGTGTTGCTGGACCGGAGCCATTGGAAGGTAAAGTTCCAGGAACAGTCTACATCGGATTATATAAAAAAGGCTTAAAGCCAGTCAGTGTGGAATTAAGCTTACCAGGTTCGCGTGCTGCGATTCGAAAGCGTACAGTGAAATTCGGCTGTCACCATTTGATGAAGTATTTAAAAAGGTAAACAATAAAATTCGTTTTAAATAGATAATCTAGGATTATCTTTGAGATTGTAGACAAAGTCGATTTCCGACTTTGTCTACATGTTTTTAGAGGACTTTTTAATAATAGGTGAAACCCCCAGACTGTCTTGTAAACGCTTGTCAGACTAGGCGTACAGTAAAGTGAAGACCCGAGTAGAACACCCGGTTCATGAAGGGATGAACTTGACAAACAACGACGTATGCATGCGTTTGTCGACAGTCTGAGATAATCTAGGATTATCTTTTTTTGTCTGGTAGATGTATTTTTCTGAACTCTTCCTGTTTTTTTAATTTCTAATGAGTATTTACTGAAAAATAAAAGAAGCAACTGTAATTATGCGATTTTGAAAAAAGATTACGGTTTGATAAAAAACGAATAAATGTTCGACTTTTTGCTCGACAAACGATGTGAAAACGTTTATAGTAAAGATAGATTTTAAGAGAAAAGTTAAGAGTTTTTTGAGGGAGGAAATAATAGTGAGTGATCGTCAAGCCGCATTAGAAATGGCGTTAAAGCAAATAGAAAAGCAATTTGGTAAAGGTTCAATCATGAAATTGGGAGAGCAGGCAGAACAGAAGGTTTCTTCAATTCCAAGTGGTTCAATAACACTTGATACAGCACTTGGAATAGGTGGCTATCCTCGTGGGCGTATTATTGAAACCTATGGACCAGAGAGCTCGGGTAAAACAACAGTTGCACTACATGCGATTGCAGAGGTGCAAGCAGCAGGTGGACAAGCGGCATTTATTGATGCAGAGCACGCACTTGACCCCGTATATGCTCAAAAATTAGGTGTTAATATTGATGAGCTATTACTATCTCAGCCTGATACAGGTGAGCAAGCGCTAGAGATTGCTGAAGCGCTTGTGCGAAGTGGAGCGGTCGATATTTTAGTTATTGACTCTGTTGCTGCACTTGTACCGAAAGCGGAGATTGAAGGAGAAATGGGTGATTCACACGTTGGTTTACAAGCGCGATTAATGTCACAGGCATTACGTAAGCTTTCTGGTGCGATCAACAAATCAAAAACAATCGCAATTTTTATAAACCAAATCCGTGAAAAAGTCGGTGTTATGTTTGGAAACCCAGAGACTACTCCTGGTGGACGTGCACTTAAATTCTACTCAACGATTCGTCTAGAAGTTCGTCGTGCAGAAGCGTTAAAGCAGGGCAATGACATCGTTGGAAACAAAACGAAAATTAAAGTTGTAAAGAATAAAGTAGCACCACCTTTCCGTGTAGCAGAAGTGGATATCATGTATGGGGAAGGAATCTCAAGAGAGGGAGAAATCATCGACCTAGGTTCAGAGCATGATATTATTCAGAAGAGTGGTTCTTGGTATTCATACAATGATGAGCGTCTTGGACAAGGACGTGAAAATGCGAAGTTATTCTTAAAAGAAAACATCGAACTTCGCAATGAGATTCAGCAAAAGATCCGAAACCATTTCGGACTTGATGGCGATCATTTTGTGAATCCAGATGAAGAGCAGGAAGAAATGGATTTACTAGATTAAGCAAACTATATGTAGCTGCACCCCGATTGTAAGGCGATTTCTGCATTGTGGGGTGCAGTTTTTCTCTATGTAAATACCGAATAAAAGGTATATGATAAATTACTATATGTAAAGCAAAAGTCTAAACCTTTTCTAAATTGGATAAACTGTATAACTGTAAAGTAGATGATAAAAGAGTTGTCAAGAGCATAACTGTATGATTTCTAAGAAAATGCTGGTATGTCAACCCCTTGACAATGAATTTTCACAGCCTTACAATTAAACTTGTATATTTTACAATTTTTTATAAGTATTAAAACGTTTTTTAGAAGCTAAAAGGATGTATATTCATGATAATGTACATGTAACACTTTGGAAACGTACTACGAAAACAATTTCATAGCAAGAGGAGGTGAAATGATGGACATATTAATTTTAATCATCTCCGGTTTGCTTATCCTTATCGTCGGTGCTATTGTTGGATATTTTGGACGTAAAACAATTTCTGAAACTAAGATTGCTGGAGCTAAAGATGCTGCAGAGCAAATTTTAGAAGATGCCAAGCGTGAAGCAGATGCTTCTAAAAAGGAAGCGTTATTAGAGGCAAAAGATGAGATTCACAAGCAACGAACAGAAGCTGAACGTGAAATTCGCGAACGTAGAAATGAACTACAAAAACAAGAAAATCGTTTACTACAAAAAGAAGAGAATCTAGATCGTAAAGATGAGTCGTTAGATAAACGTGAATCTATTTTAGAAAAGAGGGACGATTCTCTAAATAAAAAACAACAGCATATTGAAGAGATGGAAAGCAAAGTGGACAAGATGGTTCAATTGCAGCAAGCGGAGCTAGAGCGAATCTCAAGCTTAACTCGTGAAGAGGCAAAATCCATCATTTTAGAGAGAACGGAACAAGAAGTTGCTCATGATGTAGCAATCATGGTCAAAGAGAGCGAAACAAGAGCGAAGGAAGATGCTGACAAGAAGGCAAAAGAGATTTTATCACTTGCGATTCAACGTTGTGCAGCAGATCACGTAGCTGAAACAACCGTATCAGTTGTGAACCTCCCGAACGACGAGATGAAGGGTCGTATTATCGGAAGAGAAGGTCGAAACATCCGTACGCTAGAAACATTAACGGGAATTGACTTAATCATCGATGATACTCCAGAAGCAGTAATTTTATCTGGCTTTGATCCGATTCGTCGTGAAACTGCTCGATTAGCTCTAGATAAACTTGTACAAGATGGACGAATTCATCCAGCCCGTATTGAAGAAATGGTTGATAAGGCTCGAAGAGAAGTAGATGAGCATATTCGCGAAATTGGGGAACAAACGACATTTGAGGTTGGTGTTCACGGTTTACACCCTGACTTAATCAAAATCTTAGGTCGTCTGAAGTTCAGAACAAGCTATGGACAAAATGTTCTAAAGCACTCAATTGAAGTGGCTCAATTAGCTGGAATGTTAGCAGCTGAGTTAGGTCAAGATGAAACAATTGCAAGAAGAGCTGGTCTACTGCATGATATCGGTAAGGCAATTGACCATGAAGTGGAAGGTAGCCATGTAGAAATCGGTGTTGAATTAGCATCGAAATACAAGGAGCATCCAATTGTCATCAATAGTATTGCATCCCATCATGGGGACTCTGAACCAACTTCGATTATTGCTGTCTTAGTCGCTGCAGCAGATGCATTATCTGCCGCTAGACCGGGAGCTAGACGAGAAACGTTAGAAAATTACATTCGTCGTTTAGAAAAGCTAGAAGAGATTTCAGAATCCTATGAAGGTGTAGAGAAATCATTTGCTATACAAGCTGGAAGAGAAATTCGTATTCTAGTAAAGCCAGATCAAATTGATGATTTAGAAGCGCATCGATTGGCTAGAGATATTCGCAAAAAAATCGAAGAAGAATTGGATTACCCTGGTCATATTAAAGTAACCGTGATTCGAGAAACAAGAGCGGTTGAATACGCGAAATAATGCGATGTGTATAGACAAAGTCGATATATGACTTTGTCTATATTCATTTTAAACTTCAGAAGGAGTTATGATATGAGAATTTTATTTGTTGGAGATGTTGTTGGATCAATGGGAAGGGATATGATTCAAGAATATGTTCCAAAACTTAAAGATAAATATAAGCCACAGCTAACAATAATCAATGGTGAGAATGCTGCGGGCGGTAAAGGGATAACTGAAAAAATATACCGTTCCTTCTTAGCTGCTGGAGCACAAGCAGTCACACTAGGGAATCATACTTGGGACAATAAAGAAATATTTGATTTCATCGATGGTGCAAAAAATCTTGTTCGACCTGCGAATTTTCCTGAAAATAACCCGGGACGTGGAATGATTTTCTCTAAATACAACCAAGAAGAAATAGCGATCATTAGTTTGCAAGGAAGAACTTTTATGGTGCCGAATGAATGCCCCTTCCAAAAGGCAGATGAGTTAATTGCAGAAGCGAAAGAACGTGCATCGATTATTTTTGTAGACTTTCATGCAGAGGCAACAAGCGAGAAACAAGCGATGGCTTGGTATCTAGACGGAAGAGTTACAGCGGTGATCGGAACTCATACACATGTGCAAACGGCGGATCACCGTATTCTTCCTGAAGGTACGGCATTTATGGCTGATGTGGGGATGACAGGACCATATGATGGGATATTAGGAATGGATCGTGAAATCGTCCTAAAGCGCTTTTTAACAGGGTTACCTGCAAGATTTGAAGTACCAAAGACAGGAAGAACACAACTAAGTGCCGTTCTTATTGATTGTGATTTAAAAACAGGCAAAGCTGTAAAAATCGAACCAATTCGAATTAATGAGGATCACCCGTTTTATTCTTAATTATCCTTTGAAATTAGAAGATAATTTGAAACCTAGCTCCTTTTTTTGTCCAAGCTGGAATATGTTATTTTTCTACTGAATATAGTAGCAATGGAATGATAAATTGCAAGGGGGAAAAACAAGGAGGAGCTAGGTATGGAAATATTAAAAGTTTCAGCAAAATCTAATCCTAATTCTGTAGCTGGTGCGCTTGCTGGTGTCCTAAGGGAGCGAGGGGCAGCAGAGATCCAGGCAATTGGTGCGGGTGCATTAAATCAAGCGGTAAAGGCAGTAGCAATCGCAAGAGGATTTGTAGCACCTAGTGGAGTCGATTTAATCTGTATACCTGCATTTACAGACATCTTAATCGACGGAGAAGAAAGAACTGCCATCAAGCTGATTGTTGAGCCAAGATAATTCATGACAGAATGGGCTGTAAACAAAATTGGACATACCGATTTTGTTTACAGTTTTTTGTTTTTTCATAGGAAAATAGCTGTTTACATCAAGATAAAAAAGAGTAAGCTACGTCAATCTTCATGTATAATAAAGTTATATTCAGAACTTTCAAAAAGGAGCCACCGAATGAAGATTTTTGATGCTCACTGCGATGTTTTATATAAAATGTTTTTGAATCCACAAATTCTCTTTCAAAGCAGTGAAAAGCTACAGGCAAATTTAAAAGAAATAAATCAAGGGAATGTGAAATTCCAATGTTTTGCAATCTACATCCCAACGGAGCTACATCCTGATTTACGTTTTCAAGCTGCTCTACATATGGTAGAAATCTTTCATGAAAAAATTCTTACTCCAAATCCTCAATTAAAACTAATCACATCAAAGAATGACATAACTAGTCTCAAAGAGGACGAAATTGGCGCTATTTTAACATTAGAAGGCTGTGAAGCAATAGGAACTGATTTAATAAAGTTAAGAACCTTATTCCGATTAGGAGTATCATTGGTCGGGCTTACATGGAATCATGCAAACGAGGTAGCGGATGGTGCACTAGAGGAAAGAGGCGCAGGTTTGACAGCTTTCGGTAAGGAAGTTGTCAATTTGTTAAACGAAACGAATACATGGTGTGATGTATCACATTTATCAGAAAAGGCTTTCTGGGACGTAATGGAGTATAGTCATTATCCAATCGCCTCTCACTCAAATGCCAAGAAACTTTGTGATCATCCCCGTAATCTGACAAATGAACAAATTAAAGCGCTTATTAAAAAGGATAGTGTCATGGGTCTGACCTTTGTGACTGAATTTCTTACTGGACGAGCTGATGCAAGTATAAAAGACATTTTGTTACATTTAGAACATGTGTGTTCACTTGGGGGTGAAAACCATGTTGCATTTGGATCAGACTTTGATGGGACAACAAATGCTGTAACAGGATTGGAGACAGCAGGCAGATATCCACTTTTATATGATGCGCTGTTAAAGCATTATTCTGAAGAACAAGTAAAGAGATTTATGTATAAAAATTTCGTGAATCGCTACCCGAGAAGGTAATGAAGGGGTTTTCACTATGGTTGTGTGAATAATCCGAAAATATTGACAATCGGAACATTATTTGAGGTGAAAGGGTTGCAATTTTCACATGTTAGGTCTAGAATTGAAAGCGTTTAGTACCTCACTTTTTTATTTAAAAAGTAGATACTTTTCTCAATCTTTAAGGAATTTTAAAAATACATAATTTTGATGTGTTTAAAGGGGTGTAGGAAATGATCAATCAACTTTCATGGAAAGTTGGCGGACAGCAAGGGGAAGGGATTGAAAGTACAGGAGAAATCTTTTCAATCGCATTAAATCGCCAAGGCTATTATTTGTATGGTTACCGCCACTTCTCATCACGAATTAAAGGCGGTCATACAAACAACAAGATTCGTGTTAGCACAACTCAAATACGTTCCATCTCAGATGATTTAGATATTTTGGTTGCATTCGACCAAGAAACTATTGATTTAAACTACAAAGAGCTTCATGATAACGGTGTCATTATCGCAGATGCAAAATTCAATCCGACGAAACCAGAAGATACAAATGCAAGATTGATTTCTGTTCCATTTACACAAATCGCTACAGACCTTGGGACTTCACTAATGAAGAACATGGTAGCAATTGGTTCAACATGCTCAATCTTGAATTTAGATATGCGCTTATTTGAAGAGGTTGTACAAGAAATCTTTGGTCGTAAAGGACAAGCGGTTGTTGATAATAATATGGCCGCAATTAAAGCTGGCTATGATTATACAACTGAGGCGATTGAAGGAAAAGCAGGATTAATGGAATTAGAGAAAGCAGATGGTAATAAGCGTATGTTTATGATTGGAAACGATGCCATTGCTTTAGGAGCTCTTGCTGCTGGATCACGTTTTATGGCAGCATATCCAATAACACCAGCTTCAGAAATTATGGAATACTTAATTAAAAAACTTCCTGATTTTGGTGGTACAGTTATTCAAACAGAGGATGAGATCGCAGCAGTAACGATGGCGATTGGTGCCAATTATGGGGGAGTTCGAGCTTTCACAGCTTCTGCAGGTCCTGGGTTATCCTTAAAGATGGAAGCTATTGGGCTTTCGGGTATTACTGAAACACCATTAGTCATCATTGATACTCAGCGTGGTGGCCCTTCTACAGGTTTACCAACAAAACAAGAGCAATCGGATTTAATGGCGATGATCTATGGAACACATGGAGAAATCCCTAAGATTGTCATGGCACCAAGTACGGTTCAAGAAGCATTTTATGATACAGCTGAGGCGTTTAACTTAGCTGAAGAATACCAATGCCCGGTCATTATTTTATCTGACCTACAGCTATCTTTAGGAAAGCAAACTGTAGAACCATTAAGTTTAGAACAAGTTGAAATTCGTCGTGGAAAGTTACAATCTGGTGACTTGCCAGAAATTGATAGTAAAGAGTATTACAAAAGGTATGAAGTAACTGAAGATGGTGTTTCACCTCGTGTCATACCAGGAATGAAACATGGTATTCACCATGTAACTGGTGTTGAGCATGATGAAACAGGGAAGCCATCTGAGTCTGCTCAAAATCGTAATGATCAAATGAACAAGCGCTTTAGAAAAGTTGAGAATATCCGTTTTAATACACCAGTCTATAAATATGCTCCTCATGAAGAAGCAGATATATTACTGGTTGGCTTTAACTCAACACGTGGTGTTATTGAAGAAGCTATCGGACGCTTAGAGGCAGATGGGCTGAAAGTAAACCATGCACAAATTCGTTTGATTCACCCATTCCCAACAGATGAAGTCTTACCACTTGTTCAATCAGCACAGAAAGTCGTCGTTATCGAAAACAATGCGACAGGTCAATTAGCCAATATTATGAAAATGAATGTCGGTCATGCACAAAAGATTCATAAAGTATTGAAGTACGACGGAAATCCTTTCTTGCCGAATGAAGTTCATACTAAATGCAAGGAGTTGTTCTAAATGGCGACATTTAAAGATTTTCGTAATAATGTAAAACCAAACTGGTGCCCTGGCTGTGGAGACTTCTCCGTACAAGCAGCAATACAACGTGCTGCAGCTAATGTTGGACTTGAGCCAGAAAAATTAGCAGTGATTTCGGGAATTGGCTGTTCTGGTCGTATTTCAGGCTATATTAATTCATACGGTTTTCATGGAATTCATGGGCGTTCACTTCCAATCGCTCAAGGTGTGAAAATGGCGAATAGAGACTTAACAGTCATTGCATCTGGTGGTGACGGGGATGGATTTGCGATTGGGATGGGGCATACGATTCATGCAATCCGTCGTAATGTAAACATTACGTACATAGTAATGGATAACCAAATTTATGGCTTAACGAAAGGTCAAACGTCCCCACGTTCGGCAACTGGATTTAAAACCAAATCCACGCCTGCAGGTTCGATTGAGCAAGCTATTTCTCCAATGGAAATGGCGTTAACAGCTGGAGCTACTTTTGTGGCACAAAGCTTTTCAACGGACTTAAAAGACTTAACGGCTTTAATTGAGGCAGGCATTAACCATGATGGATTCTCATTGATTAACGTGTTTAGTCCTTGTGTGACTTACAATAAAATAAACACATATGATTGGTTTAAAGAAAACTTAACGAAGCTTGCTGATGTTGAAGGCTATGATTCTTCTAACAAAGAATTGGCAATGCAAACATTAATGAAGCATGATGGTTTAGTTACTGGACTAATTTATCAAGATAAAGAACGTAAATCATACCAAGAGCTATTAACAGGTTTCTCTAAAGAGCCACTTGCACATGCTGACTTAAAGCTAGATCAAGCAAAATTCGATAAGTTAGTATCTGAATTTATGTAATCAAAATGGGGAAGAGCTATTCGATTAGTTCTTCCTTTCTCTTTGTCTTCCTGACTAGTGACAGTCTATTGTCGGTTTTAGTTCTACTATTGTTTTCAAGGTTGGAAGGCTTTATACTATAGTAATGTGTATATAGTAAAGTCGTCATTGAAAGGAGACGAATACAATGAATGAAAAGCAACGATTAGAGAGTCAACAAGTGAAAACGGCTAATCCATCGGACAAAAAATCCGAAAAGGATTATAGTAAATATTTTGAATCTGTGTATACACCACCTTCCTTAAAAGAAGCGAAAAAAAGAGGGAAAGAGCAAATCAATTATCATAATGATTTTGATATCCCTGAAGAATTCCTTCAAATGGGTAAAGGCAGAAAGTTCTTTATTCGTACATATGGTTGCCAAATGAATGAACACGACACTGAAGTAATGGCTGGTATTTTCTTAGAGCTAGGATATGAGCCTACTGAAACAATTGATGATGCGAATGTTATTCTTTTAAATACTTGTGCCATTCGTGAAAATGCTGAAAACAAAGTATTTGGTGAATTAGGACACTTAAAGCATCTGAAGAAAAACAATCCTGACTTACTTCTTGGTGTATGTGGATGCATGTCACAAGAAGAGTCTGTTGTGAACAAAATCTTAAAAACATATACGCAAGTTGATATGATTTTTGGTACGCATAATATACACCGTTTGCCAAACATCTTAAAAGAAGCATATATGTCAAAAGAAATGGTTGTTGAAGTATGGTCGAAGGAAGGGGACATTATTGAAAACCTTCCAAAAGTTAGGCGTGGTGATATTAAGGCATGGGTGAACATTATGTATGGATGTGATAAATTCTGTACGTACTGTATCGTTCCATATACACGTGGAAAAGAGCGTAGTCGCCGCCCTGAAGAGATCATCCAAGAAGTAAGACAGCTTGCTGCTTCTGGCTATCAAGAAATCACTCTTTTAGGCCAGAACGTAAACGCATATGGAAAAGACTTCGATGACATCACTTATCGCCTTGGCGATTTAATGGATGAAATTCGCAAGATTGACATTCCTCGTGTTCGTTTTACTACAAGCCATCCGCGTGACTTTGATGATCACTTAATCGAAGTGTTAGCAAAAGGTGGAAACTTGATGGACCATATTCATCTTCCAGTTCAATCTGGTTCTACCGACGTTCTTAAAATCATGGCACGGAAGTACACGCGTGAACAATTCTTAGAGCTTGTTCGTAAAATTAAAACAGCGATCCCGAATGCTTCGTTTACAACGGACATCATTGTCGGTTACCCAAATGAAACAGAAGAGCAATTCCAGGAAACGCTGTCACTCTATCGTGAAGTAGGATTTGAAGGTGCATATACATTCATCTACTCACCAAGAGAAGGAACACCTGCAGCGAAAATGGAGGATAATGTTTCGATGGAAGAAAAGAAGGATCGTTTACAGCGCTTAAATGCACTTGTAAACGAGCTATCAGCTGATGCGATGAAAAAGTACCAAGACGAAACTGTTGAAGTACTTGTCGAAGGTGAAAGCAAGAACAATCCTGATATTCTTGCTGGCTATACGTCTAAAAGTAAATTAGTAAACTTTAAAGGTCCTAAATCAGCAATCGGAAAAATAGTGAAAGTAAAGATTACAAATGCAAAAACATGGTCATTAAACGGAGAAATGGTTGAAGAAGAACAAATGGCAGAGGTGAATTAACATGACTAAGTATACAAAAGAAGAGATTGTTTCGCGTGCAAAAGATTTAGCAAAAATGATTGCTGAAACAGAAGAGGTTGAATTCTTCAAGCAAGCAGAAGAGCAAATCAATGCCAACGAGAAAGTAACGAAAATCATTAGTCAAATTAAAGGTTTGCAAAAACAAGCGGTCAACCTGCAGCATTTTGGTAAACCAGAAATGCTAAAAAAGACAGAAGATAAAATTGCCTCTTTAGAAGAGCAATTAGATGAAATTCCAGTTGTGCAAGAATTTAAGCAATCTCAAATCGATGTGAACGATTTATTACAAATTGTTGCTTCAGCAATCTCTAACACTGTGACAGATGAAGTCATTAGATCAACAGGTGGAGACTTATTATCTGGAAAAACTGGGTCACAAATTCAAAACAAAGAAGAATGTTCTCATTAATAGAAAGTTACATCACGATGTAACAGAACTGTGCTAACAAGAACACCACATCATTTGGCATTGTTGGCATGACACTTCAAGATACGAAAGAGCTGTTTGAAATCTGGCATCTTGCGGTGAATAGGTTATGAAGGTGATATAGCTAGCTAAAAAGAAAAGCGAAAGGCAAGAGCCTTTCGCTTTTCTTTTTAATGATCTATTTAAGGAAGCAAACTATTTTTCTGATCTTTTAAGCAATTCTACAGCTTTAAGAAATTCTTTGCGGTATTCTTGTTGTTCTACTAGTCCTTGCTGAAGTGTTGTTAACAAGGATTGGTTTAATAGCTTAGTGCTTTCACTGTCATCTGATTGCCGATCCAAATAGTTAAGGAGAAAAGTGTAGACTAGCAGGAGGGTGGAATAATTATCCACATATGTTAGACTGATGGCACGTCCACCTTCACCACCATTTGCCTTATTCTCGATCGATGGAATGCCAGCTTCAGCTGCGAGATCTAATAATTCTTTTGGTATTCCGTACTCTTTGAGTACATCCATGCTCATTGGCACAGTATATTTAGTCTCTGAATTCAACATTCCTTCTCCCCCTTTCTATCATGGACGCCAAAATGACAGTAAGAAATTAAGCTTCGTTTGCTTGTGTTTGTGTGATTCCGTTAACAGCGATTGCGTGTGAGTTACCACCTTGCGCAATATTCAATTGAGCAGAGAAGATTGGGATATTAATTAGGGAAGCGTTCACTCCAGCACCACCAAATGAAATAGGTAATTGCCCGTTAAGTGCTGTTTGAGGAAGGTTTGCTTGAGCTGCAAACGTGAATGCTTCAAATTCATCACCAGTACTTACACCAGCGTTGTTGCTTCCATTGCCACTACCACTCCCGCCATTTTGGCCATTTCCACATTTGTACTTTGTTAGCATGATATTCACCTCCTTAACAATAGGTGTTGATCAAAGAAGACATTTAGTTAGGATTATTTGATCTGAATTTATCGACATCAATATCAAATAATGTTGTCCCGTTTACTGTACATTTGATTTTGTTTCTATCTTCAGATGCTTCAAAAACAGGGATGTATTTCTCGATGGATTCTCTAACTGCTTGTTCATCTTTAGTGAAATCCTCCAAGCGTTTAGCGAAATTTTCTAATTTACTAAACCCTTGAGCAACGTCCGTGCCTTGAAAGTTCATATTTTTAGAAAGGCCGTTAAATAGTGTACTAAATGAATTCATCACATTTCCAGTGAGTTCTTCAGTGAATTTCTTTGCATCTACTTCAGGAATTTCCTCACCATTAAAAGTGAACTTAAAATTTGAACGATCTTGATCTGACATTTTCGTTCACCTCCTTTTAATTACTACATCATATTAGGGATATAGCCAAGCTGTCTGTGCATTTTCATTATGAAAAACGCACATTTTTAAACATTTAATAGGTGTTCATTTTATAGTGGACCAATGCCCATTTACGGAACAAAAGCCCGAAGAAGGCATATTATAAATCATGCCAATACATTTGCCTACATTCATGAAAATAATCGCACACTAGTCTAATATCCCGCATAGGATGAATTGAATATGAATGAGGAGGTTCGCTCGAAAATGGGAGAATATAGAGAGATAATCACCAAGGCGGTCGTTGCGAAAGGGCGAAAATTTACGAAGTCCAATGACACGATCTGTCCTAAACATCAACCTACGAACATTCTTGGCTGCTGGGTGACTAACCATAAGTACGAAGCCAAGAAAGTGGGAAAGAAAGTAGAGATATGCGGTAGTTATGATGTTGAAGTGTGGTACTCATACGACAATAGTAAAATCCACACAACTGTTGTAGCTGAACGCATCGAGTATAAAGACGTCATCAAAGTAAAGTATCGTGATGAAGATGTTCTTGATGATGTTGAAGTTGTTGCTCGCGTTTTACAGCAGCCAAATTGCTGTGAAGCAACTATTTCCCCAAATGGAAACAAAATCATCGTTCAAGTAGAAAGAGAGTTCTTAGTAGAAGTCATTGGTGAAACAACCATTTGTGTCCTTTTACATGATGGAGCTTGTGATTGCGATGATGAAGATTGGGGCTTTGAAGTAGACGATGAAGAATTCGAGGATTTAAATCCAGAATTCATCATTGGAACTGAAGAAGAGTAATGATACTAGGAGGGTTTCTTCCTAGTTTTTCTTTTGTAATTTCAGCAATCCCATCATTTTTATTTCAGGTGAACTCTACTCTGGCTTAGAAATACCATAACTAAAAATCCCGAAGGAAGTAGTGTTCTACAGTCTATTTTCATTGACTAATAAGTTCATGCGTTATGGTAATCATTCTTCTACTGTTTTATCTATACATATAAAATGCAGTTATAGTCGGGGATGACACGGCGAATCCCTATCCTTGTCTTACAAAATAAAAACCAAAGGATAATTAAAGAGAAGAAGTTGTCATTATGCTATAATAATAGAAAGATAATTATTGAACGAGTTGGGGGATACTATGGCTGCTACATATACGCCGATGATACAACAATATTTAAGAGTAAAGGCAGATTATGAAGATGCCTTTTTATTTTTTCGTTTAGGCGATTTCTACGAGATGTTTTTTGATGATGCGATTAAAGCATCTCAAGTATTAGAGATTACATTAACGAGTAGAGATGGGGGATCAACAGACCGTATACCTATGTGTGGCGTACCTTATCATTCTGCTCCAAATTATATTGAGCAATTAGTAGAAAAGGGTTTCAAAGTTGCAATTTGTGAACAAACCGAAGACCCGAAGCAGGCAAAAGGAGTTGTTAAAAGGGAAGTTGTTCAATTAATTACTCCTGGGACAAGAATGGAAGGAAAAAACCTTCATGAGAAAGAGAACAATTATATTGCGTCAATTTCAGTATATGAAAACTCGTTTTCTTTTATTTACACTGACTTATCAACTGGTGAGACGCGAGCAACAGCTTTACCAAAAAGCTTTGAGTTCGTGTTAAATGAGCTGTCGACATCTGGTGCAAAGGAAGTAGTTATTGGACGTGACTTTGCCGAAGACTGGTTGAAAAAGATGAAAGAAAGAGCAGACGTGACAATTTCATATGAGGACGAAACCATTGGAATGGATGATTGGACCCCTTTAATGAAAAAATTGGACTCTGCAGAGTTGCAACAGGCCGCTTCGAGGTTGTACCACTATCTGTTTAAAACGCAAAAAAGAAGCCTAGATCATTTGCAGATGGCTAATCGGTATGAAATTGATCAATTTATGAAAATGGATTATTACTCGAAGCGAAACCTGGAACTGACAGAAACGATTCGCTCAAATGGTAAGAAGGGTTCCTTACTATGGCTTCTAGATGAAACAAAAACCGCTATGGGAGCTAGAGAGCTGAAACAATGGATTGACCGACCACTCATCAATGAATCTTCGATTGAGAAGAGGCTTTCAATGGTAGAGCTACTTAAGGATAGATTCTTTGAACGTGAAGAACTTCGTGAAAAACTAACGGAAGTATATGATTTAGAACGACTCGCAGGCCGTGTGGCATTTGGAAATGTGAATGCACGTGATCTTATTCAATTGAAGAAGTCGTTGCAACAGATTCCATCCATTTATGAAGCATTACAGTCGCTCCAAGACGAACGAGCAGATTTGATTGCTGATAGACTTGATTATTGTGAGGAAGTGTCCGATCGATTAGAGCAGGCGTTAGTGGACAACCCACCCCTTTCGATGAAAGATGGGGATATTATTCGTGATGGATATAATGCGCAGCTTGATGACTATCGTGATGCGTCAAAAAACGGAAAAACATGGATTGCTCAACTTGAACGCCAAGAACGTGAAAAGACTGGTATAAAGTCATTAAAGGTCGGCTACAATCGTGTTTTTGGTTATTATATTGAAGTTACAAAAGCCAATCTTCATCTTCTGACAGAAGGTCAATATGACCGGAAACAAACACTGACAAATGCAGAGCGTTTTATTACGCCCCAATTGAAGGAGAAGGAAGCACTGATTTTGCAGGCGCAGGAAAAATCAGTAGAGCTTGAATACGAGTTATTTACAGAAGTTCGTGAATTTGTAAAAGAATACATTCCAAGATTACAAAAGCTAGCAAAAGTAGTAAGTCAATTAGACGTATTACAATGTTTTGCTACTGTAAGTGAAAAGCGTCATTATACAAAGCCTTCATTTTCAAAAGAAAGACGTTTATCAATCGTAAATGGGCGTCATCCAGTTGTTGAAAAGGTGATGAATGCGCAAGAGTATGTACCTAATGATTGTTTGATGCACAATGAGAGAGATGTCCTACTCATAACAGGTCCGAATATGTCAGGTAAAAGTACGTATATGAGACAGGTAGCATTGACAGCAATCCTCGCACAAATTGGTTGTTTTGTCCCTGCTGATCAAGTAGAATTACCGATATTTGATCAAATCTTTACAAGAATAGGAGCAGCAGATGACCTAATTTCTGGTCAGAGTACGTTCATGGTCGAAATGCTAGAGGCTCGTAATGCGATTGTTCATGCGACAAGCAATAGCTTGATTTTATTTGATGAAATTGGTCGTGGAACATCGACATATGACGGCATGGCGTTAGCGCAGGCGATGATTGAATACATCCATAAGCATATCGGTGCTAAAACATTGTTCTCGACGCATTATCACGAATTAACGTCATTAACAGATACGTTAGATAGACTAAAGAACGTCCATGTAAGTGCAGCTGAACATAATGGTACAGTTGTTTTCCTTCATAAGGTGAAGGAAGGTGCAGCAGACAAAAGCTATGGTATACATGTGGCTCAATTGGCTGAGTTGCCGGAAGAGCTCATCGAAAGAGCAAATGAGCTACTCATTCAATTAGAAAAACAAGACCAGTCGATTGAAAAGCAGTCTGTCATAAAAGAAGAACCGCTGAAAAGTGGACAGCTCTCCTTTTTTGAGGAAAAAGCTGAAAAGCAACCAGTGTCATCTTCAAAAGAGAAGAAAATTATTGATCAGGTGAGGAAATTAAATATTCTCGAAATGACGCCAATGGAAGCGATGAATGTCTTATTTGACTTACAGAAGAAATTGAAATAAAGAACGGAGGTGAACAGCTTGGGAAGGATTATTCAGCTCGATGATCACTTATCAAACAAAATAGCAGCCGGAGAGGTAGTAGAAAGACCAGCATCTGTTGTCAAAGAATTACTAGAGAATGCAATAGACGCAAATAGTACGGTTGTTGAAATCGAGATAGAAGAAGCAGGCTTACAAAAGATTCGAATTCTAGATAATGGAGATGGTATTGAAGAGGAAGATTGTTTAAAAGCATTTTCTCGCCATGCTACAAGTAAAATTAAAGATGAAAATGACTTGTTTCGAATTCGTACATTAGGATTTCGTGGAGAGGCCTTGCCAAGTATCGCTTCTGTTTCGAATATAGAAATGAAGACGAGCACAGGCGATGTTGGGACACGTTTAATTATATCTGGTGGTAAAGTAGAGGCACATGAGAAGGCATCTGCTCGAAAAGGAACAGATATTACCGTTTCTGATTTGTTCTTTAACACGCCGGCTCGCTTAAAATATGTTAAAACAATTCATACTGAGCTAGGGAATATTACCGATGTTGTGAATCGGATCGCGCTTTCACACCCAGAGGTTTCCATCCGTCTCATGCATAATGGCCGGCAACTCATTCAAACAACAGGCAGTGGGGATGTGCGTCAAGTCCTTGCTGCTATATACGGGATGAATACAGTAAAGAAAATGATTCCGATCTCAGCAAATTCACTCGATTTTACGGTTGAGGGATATATTGCCTTACCTGAGATTACAAGGGCATCAAGAAATTATATTTCAACAATGATCAATGGTCGATTCATAAAAAACTACTCGCTCGTAAAGGCGATACAAGAAGGGTTTCATACGTTATTGCCGATTGGCCGCTATCCGATTGCTTTGCTTTCAATTACAATGGACCCATTGTTAGTAGATGTGAATGTACACCCATCAAAAATGGAGGTCCGTCTAAGTAAAGAGCTGGAGCTGCATCAACTCGTTTCAGAAACAATAAAGCATACACTTAAAAAGGAACAATTAATTCCTAGCGGCAGTCTGTCTAAACCGAAGGAAAAGATGCGCTCTGAGCAAACATTCATGAACTTAGATCATTTATCAGTTAAAGAAGATAAAAATGTACTTCCTGTGGAACAAAAATTGACTCAAACTTCTTCCTCTGATACGATCCTTGAGCATACCGAGCCATTTCAAATAGAAGAAAATTCCGTAAACATGAATACTGCGATTAACAAACAAGCACATGATGAGTTTGTTGACGACATCTTTGAAGAACAGGATTACGAATCACAACATAAATACGATTATGCTAATCAAAAATCGTCACGAGTTCCATCTCTTTATCCAATTGGACAAATGCACGGAACGTATATTTTAGCGCAAAACGAACAAGGATTGTACATCATTGACCAGCATGCTGCTCAAGAGAGAATCAAATACGAGTTTTTTAAAGAGAAAGTTGGACAAGTTGAAAATGAGTTACAAGACATGCTTGTTCCAATGACTTTGGAATTCTCAACTGATGAGTATGTAAAAATTACAGAGTATATGGAAGAGCTCGAGAAGGTCGGTGTGTTTTTAGAAGCGTTTGGCCACAACGGATTTATTGTGCGTTCACATCCTCAATGGTTTCCAAGTGGAGAGGAACAAGAAACGATTGAAGAAATGATCGATCAGCTGCTAGCAATGAAAAAGGTCGACATTAAAAAACTTCGAGAAGAAGCAGCGATTATGATGAGCTGTAAAGGATCAATTAAAGCAAATCACCATCTGCGTAACGATGAAATACGAGCGTTAATTGATGAGCTGAGGAGTACGAATGATCCGTTTACATGCCCTCATGGTCGTCCAATAATTATACATTACTCAACATACGAAATGGAAAAGATGTTTAAGAGAGTGATGTAGAGGCGTTCAAGTGGGGGTGAATTAACTTTGCCCACCGATTGCCAACAATTTGATTAAATATCTATCTAAATATATTTTCTATTTCATACTTTTTAGTTATATGAAGGTATTCATCTCATTCGCTAGTCTTTAAAAAATCTACACCACATTCTAGTAACATGATTGCATGAGTTTGGCGCAATCCATGAGTACTTATGTGGTGTAGATTTGTTTTTTATAATAGAGTCTATTATTTTATAAACTCCATGCTCTTCCATCTCGTAATCGTTGTGTTATTAATCAGGATATTGAGGATCATATATTAAAAATCCTACGTAAAAAATATCTACCACCTAATTTTGGCTATTCTCAAATGTATCCACTTATTACTTAATAGCAATGGAGAATATATTTACTTTCAGTCTTTTGTCAGCCGTTATATAGAATAAATAGTTCCACAGCACATTAAAGTCTAACCGGTTTTGTTTACTTTAATGTTTTGGAAACTACTTATTCATCTATATTGAAATAAAAGCAATCTCTTACTTGTTTGAGTAATGCATTTTAACAGAAGGAAGAAGTGTAATAAATTGAATTAAAATCCCTAGGAAGATGTAGAAGACATGAATAAAAGCAACGCTTTGAATCAAATACATTTGGACTGTAATCCAAATAATTAATATAAAACCTATGTACAGTGAAATATTCCATGACCAGTGTATTTTCTTATAAAGACGGAGATTGTCAATGATTTTTAAAGGCTTTTCAGAAATAAGGAAAGTTGCAGTTACTAGTGGTATAATACCTAATCCCACAAAAAGGATAATTCCTGGAATGAGAAAATTATGAAATGGGCTGTCCTTTAACATATTAGGAGTCATTGACAAAATCGAACCGTCAGGAGAAGCAATCAATAATCCTCCCCCAAAAAGTGCCCCAATACCAAGGAAAATGTGAAGAAAAATTAACAAACAGCAAGCTAAAGTCTTTCGTTGTTTCGCAAACAATGAAATCACCTCCAGGCTAATATGTTTTCACATTAATTTTACAGTAATCCAAACACTAAATTATGTGCGAACAGTGAAGTTTTTATGAAGGATAAGAAACTCAATTTACCAGTTTAAAAGAAGGAGATACACAAATCACTTTTGTTGACAGAAACAGCCTCCATAACTAGTAAAAAATATTATGGTAGGTATGTAGGAAGAAGAGCAAAAGAGCAAGAATGCTTGTATACATGTAAGTCCTCTATAATGGGTAATAACACAACGAGAGGGGATAGTTTGTGAACTCAGTCGTTAGTTCTATAAAACAGCAATTGCGCATACTGCAATATAGACACTGTCATAGGTGCACGAAAGTTAATAAATCCAATTCCCTACACAAATGCAAGGTAACTGTCACACAGAATTCCGAAACTGTGCTTTCATCATAATTTATGTGTTATTTAAAGGTGTAATTTTTTTTAATGTAGAATTAAGTACACTAAGAATGGAAGCTAGTCATTAATCTAAGTGATCAAGGGGGATCTCATGTATCATTCGCTATATAGCAATTTAGATGAAACGAGAAATAACCTAGTAGAGGAAATACATTTATTAAGCGATGCACAATTTAACAGTAAGCCGGATATTAATAAATGGAGTGTTGCACAAGTTTGTCATCACTTAGTTTTAGTTGAAGAGGCGTCTATAAAGGCTATTGCTTGGGGATTAAAGGGTATTGAAAGTACTAAAAAAGAGCGTATAAATCTTCAGCCTTTATTATTGAATAGGTTTAATAAGTTTAAAGCTCCAAAAATCGTTGAACCAGATACAGAACCGATTGAGGTTCAGCAAATAATCAATTTGTTAAACGAATCGAGGACAAAATTGCTAAACTTTCTTAAAACAATTGAGGATCTATCTATACTGTCAGATAAATCGATGAAACATCCTGCTTTGGGTGAACTATCTCTTGATCAATGGGTTGAACAAATCTATTTACATGAACAGCGACATATAGAACAAATTAAAGAAATAAAATCACTTTTAGACCTAAGTTTCTAAGCTTAACGCCATAAACAAAATAAATGTCTATATAATTACCATCTATCAACTAATTGTTTGGCTGTAATCTTTTTATACTATTGGTTTTGTCTTCGACTTGCTCAACATCTGAAAACACCAAGTGAGGAATCTGGCTAAGAGAAATACAAAGACATTTCCGATAAAAACATGAAAATAAGTCAGGTCATTATATAATACAAATAAATTAAATTTTATTAATAAAGGATCGAAAATAAATGCAAAAACGCCTGACGTAAGAAGTGAGTAAAACAGAAAGTTTTTTTGGTTGTTTAATGTCCATTGAAAAACAAGCATAAATGTTACTGGGAGTAAGGCTGAATCAAATGTAAAGCTCGGCATCAGAGAAAACACCTGGTATGGAAAGCCCCAAAGCCCTTTATTTACTCCATAAAGATCTATATATGCAAATGTCATATGTACGCTATATCCGTAAAATCCAATTAGGAAGACTTTTGATTTATCTATTTTAAAGACGAGAATAATTAAAGGGAGTATTAATAGCAATAGGTTGATCCAAAATTGATACGTGGAAAAATTGGAATATTCATGCCAATACTCTGTAATTACTTCGGTTGATTTTTCTCTTAAATAGACAAATTCATTAAACAATTCGTTTTGACTTTTCAATAGAATTGTTCTCCCTTCTGAATAATAAGCTATGCTCTTAATTATGATTCTTGTGTGTCAGACAATTGAGGATCAATCAATTTTTGAAAGCCGTAATTTAGTAAAGCTAAAGAATAGAAAATTGTAAATATCGTCGTGGATGTATATTTTTTAAGTTTATAATGACCTAATTTTTGAAAGAAGGGGTTAAAAACATAAGAAAAGATTAGGTCCATAATTAGGTTTGAAAAAGCATATATAGGAAATTTCCCATAAGTAAGGTGAAAGATCCATAGGTTTATTGTAAAAAAAGGGCCGAAGACAAAAGCTAGTCCATCAAACACGATATATTTATAACCTCCTTTTACGTTCCACCATTTAAATATTGGATTAAGTAAAATCTGAATTAGCAGCAGGACAGAACAAAATAAGGTTACAGCGATGAATCGTTTAAAAGTCTTTTTAGGTAAAAAGATAAGTGTTATTGTCCATAGCACAATGGCATTGAAAATTCTAAAAAAGTTTGCGACCATAAAGTTCACTCCGAAAGTTGATGTATTTACTCGTTAATGGATAGTATGATTTGCTATTAGTGAATTTATGTGGGAAAACATGAAGAGCACCAGAATCATTCAACTTCTGGTACTCCAGGGGGAATATAACTTGGAGGAATTCTAAGCCATCCCTTTTCTTTCATTAAATCCTTTAACGGTAATGCGTATTGCATAAGGCTAACAAGTACTTTGAAATGAATCATTGCAACATCAGATCGGATTGTTTCAGACAAAGCATTTGCAATGAACGAAATGGTTGTAGCGACTTTTAAAGAAACTAAATTTGCGATCTCATCATCATTCAGTTTTACTCCTTCTGGAATAGCATCTGGATTTGAGTCAGGTTTTACAGAATTTATATGAGGAAGTGGGATTCCTTCTTTCAATAAAAAGTCTTCAATTTCTTTTGCCCGCGTTTTACTACTTTCAAAAGCTTCTGTAATCATTTTGCTTAGCTCAATGTTAGTCGTTGTATTTAAGGCGACTTGATAAAGAACATGTGCTTCATTAAAGGCTGTATATAATGTCCAAACGCCCATTACCTCACCAACATGCATATGAGATCGTGGTTCAACATCGTGGTTGAAGTTTTTCAAAATTGTCTTTAGAAACTCAACTGTCTTATTCATTTAATCACCCCATGTCATTATATTTGTAACATTGGCTAAATCTATTTAAAATATTCTTCCGATATTGAACATGAAAAATTAGAAAGTGCAAATATAGAAAGTGATTGATTTAAAGAAGAATTATGTAAAGTTCCCTTTCCGTTACACCAGGAAAAAAGTGGTGCTTTATGTCGTTTAAATGAGCATCGACAATAGTTGGGCTATTCCCATGAAAAATTAGTTAAGTTAGGTGTGTAAAGACAAACGGTTATCACAATTGGAAAGGGAAATACAATCCATCATTGCCACTAGCGATGATTATTGCTGAACTTTTTTAATATTAGTGTAGAAAGTATTTTCTTTCTAGAAGGTGAGGTTTACAAACTATAAAGAGGAGATAAAGAAATGAATAATACATCTCATCCGATCATGTTTATTATTTTTGGTGTATTATTCTTAACAATAGCTAGCTTTTTAACGTTCACGGCCATCATGGCAAATAACTACTACTTTGGTTATGAGTTCATGTTGTTTGCAATGAGTGTGATGGCTTTTTCTATGGCGTATTTACAGCCACACTTTATGGAGCAGAATGAAAGGTCAAAGAAAATCCGTGAAAAAGGAATCGCAGCAAGTTATATCTTTATGATAGGCTATTTTAGTTTGTTTATGATGATTACTTATTTTGAACTTCTTCAACTAAGTGTGAATGGTGTCGTTAGCATCTTGACTGCGCTTTACATATCAACAACGTTTCTTTCCTTTGTTTACTATGCAAAAAAGTTGTAAGGCAATAGAAAAAATTAATAAGAGCTTAAGGTGATCATCAAAAAAAAGGTTCGTCACTCCATTTAGAGAGGCTATTTGAATAAACTAAATCATTCTTACCTTTAAACTATTAGTAACTTCGTTATTCATCGATTCGTATAGGATGCTAAAAAAATCAACGCAAATGTCTAGTAAATAAATTCGATCAACACTTGACCCTCCTGTTAAGGGGAGACATTATATTTAATTTGTAAGTTAATCCAAAAAGGGAGGAAGTAAAAATGAACTTGCAAATTAGAGAAGCACAAAAAGGAGATTTAGAAGAAATTAAAGCAATTACGATTGACACTTTCACAAAGGGTTTTACTGAAGACGAAAGTAAATTAGATGCAGCCGTAACTCTGATGTTTATGTATCCAATATTAAACAAAAGTACGTTTGGGAGGGTCGCTACATTAAATGGGGAAGTAATTGGTATCATTTTTGGTTCAAGAGCTGGAGAACTCCCAACTTGTCGCTTGCTACAAGAAGATTATACAAGTGAAATGCTCCAACTTTTGAGTTTAAATGAGATTGAACGCAAATTGTTTGTTGATCTCACATACAAAACGAATGAGGCATACTCCAAGTTAATTAATGGAAAAGAAAATGAGTTTCAGGGATGTTTAGAGTTCTTTGCAGTATCAGCAAAGGCAAGAGGAAAAAAGATAGGAAAAAAACTTCTCCGATTGAGAAGTATTTTTTATTAGACATATGCTCCTCCAATAAGCCTCATAAAACACTCTTGCTAACTAGTTTCTCACTCTCTAATAAATCATAAAATATTCTCTTATTCAAATTGTAGGGAAAGTTGTTGTACAAAATAGAAAATAAGAACTCAGGAAGGATGCTCTGTTTACCTAACATAAATGCTTTTATAATTGAACTGTTCATTTTTTAGTACGTAAGTATATGGAAGCTTTGCTTTAGCAGTAGGCGATTTTATTAGTACCGATTATGCTTGTACTTAAAATTCCGACTCGGATGACGATCGCCACTTCATTAGCAATTACGTTCCTTTCATCGATTGGTGCGACATTGGTAAAGTGACAACAGGGCAAATTGATTACATGCCTGCCTTCATCATGATTGTTGCTAGTATAATTGCTTCTCCAATTGGAGCGATTGTAGGGAAAAAAATGAATACAAAATTGCTACAAATGATATTAGCCTTAATGATTTCAGCAACTGCGATTAAAATATGGATGGATCTATTATAAACGTAATTTCGACAATTTAATTAGGAAGCCTGAGAGCTAATTGTTCTCAGGTTCCCATTGCAATCAATAATATTGCTGCAATGAAATTTGGAAAGCCAAGCAGTGCTGTTTTATACATTCCGTTTACACGCTTTAGCCTCAATTCCTCGTTTAACGCAAGATGCATCACCCGATTTTCTTCACCGCTGACAAATACTCCCCCTAATAAAGCACTAATAAGAAGCAATACGAAGCCAATTCCACCAGCTATCATCGTGAAAAATTCATAACCTGATGTAAACCATGCCAATGCAAACAGTAAAAGTGCAGATGCTAATCCGAAAAACAAATATCTTCGCATCCTGTTCCCTCCCTTCATCCAAAAAATAAGAAGAATTCTTTGAGTAGTATATTTCGCTAATGTTCAAAATGGAACTTGCTTGAATTCTGAATTGTAATAAAAACTTTCTTTTCAGATTATTTAAATGTAAAATAAAACCATATATAAGAAAGGAAGATTGTCACGGATGGTATGATTGAACTCATATTTATTCTTATGTTTTTGTCACCTTTATTATGGATCATCGTAAAAAAGACTAAACTGGCTATTGTAAATGGGGTTGTTTTACTATGCAATGTAGTGCTTTGGTACAACAGCTTAAAGTTTAAAGGTGGATTCGTGTTGAACAGTGAGACAATCATATGGATGTTTTTTCTCATCATGTCAATCGGATTCTTTATCGCTGCATGGACAACAATCGTATATCAATGGTTCGGTGCGAACAAGCTTCATGTGACATTGTCTTTATTCATCGCAATTTCCATATGGATATTATCATATATAAGCTTTGAGAATACGGAACTTTCTACAGCATTTATTGGCATTTTCACACCAGTTTACATGATAGCCATTTTTCTACTTTCATTAACAAAGAAAAGATGGGCAAATGCGTAATCGATAAAATTAGCAAGGCGTAATTATGAACCTTCCTTACAACAAAGGAGTTAATTCAAATGTATTTTCATGACTGCCACTTCTGATTTTCCTTTAATGGGAGGAGGCATAAACGTGGTCTCATACAATAATTGCATTTCCATATTTTTGTTTTAAAGAGTTTTGTAGCTACAATTGGTAATTTTTCATAAAATGGAAATAAAGCTTGAGTAGGAGGTTGCAGATGACACAGCAATGGTTAATTTGGGCAAGAAGGATGCAAGCAATAGCACAATCAGGCTTGCATTACGCAAAAGATGAGTTTGATAGAGAGAGATACGAGGAACTGATGCAAATCAGTGTTGAGGTTTTTAGTAAATATGGAGCCGTAAATGAAAAGCAAGTTGATGCGTTGTTTTCCTTGGAGAAGGGCTATCAAACTCCTAAGCTTGATGTGAGGGGAGTTGTATTTTATAAAGGTAAGATTTTGCTTGTGAAAGAGAAAGAAGAAGGAGAATGGTCACTGCCAGGAGGTTTTTGCGATGTTGGGCGTTCAGCCTCTGAAAATGTAGTAAAAGAAATTGAAGAAGAGGCAGGCTTAATAGTAAAAACGTCTAAGCTTCTAGCTGTTCTCGATATGAACAAGTATCAACATCCACCCCAGCCTTTCCATTATTATAAGCTGTTTTTTCTTTGTGAATGGGTAGCTGGTGAAAAGATGGTTGGTGTAGAAACATCAGATGTGCAGTTTTTTCGTAAAGATGAGCTGCCAAAACTTTCAGAGAATCGCAATACATATGAACAGATAGAAACGATGTTTTCCTTTTTAGATCAACCGCTTAAAGAAACAATCTATGATTAATGCAGGAGGGGAATAGGTGGTACATTAGAGAAATAAAACATGAAGTTAGAAAGTAGTTGATAGATTTAAAGATCGAGTACACAAAACCTCTGATTATTTATTATAGGAGGCTGATGAAAGAAAAAGCTCATTGACTGATTGAAGAGAAAATGATTGCAGGAATTATTAAATCTGCAAACTCAACGATTCAAGTAGCTATTGATGAAAATGAGTTAATGGTTACCCCTTTGCATTAGGTAGAAAAGCATGAAGAAAGAGGAGATTCGTTGGAATGGGTTAGGAACGAAGCTCTTTCAAGCATTAGACAAGTGGGCTGATCAAAATGGCATAGTTCGCTTGGAATTAACGGTAATCGATAAAAATAAAGCAGGAATCGCTTTGTACAAAAAAAGAGGTTTTGAAGTAGAAGGGTAAAAAAAGACTCACTACGCATAGGTGATACATACGTTAATGAGCTCTTTATGGCAAAACGACTATAAGTTATTGCTTGACCTACGATACACGAGAAGGACATTTCCATTTTTGAAATCTCGAGTTTCTACAAGCTTTAAATGTTGTTGGTGATGGTGAAACAATTTCTGTCCTTTGCCAAGGAGGACAGGGTTAACGATGAGTCTGTATTCATCAATTGCATCTTCTATCATAAACACTTGTGCAATTGAAGCACCTGCGAGTAAAGCGAGGTTCTTGTCTCTATCGCTTTTTAACTGCATCACAACTTCCTTCGAGGCGTCTTTAACAATGGTTGTGTTCCAATTGGCAGGCGATAATGTTTGAGAGAAGACGATCTTTTCTTTACTGTTCATTTTCTTTGCGAAGCTTCGTATTTGCTGTGATAACGCTGGATCATCCTCAGCGTATGGCCAAAACTCGACCATCATTTCATAAGCTTTTCGCCCGTACAAGAGGACATCAACTGAATCAAGAAATTCGTCCATATACTCATGCATCCCTTCATCCATCACATGCCATGAGCAATCCCCATCTTCACCAGCAACAAATCCATCTAATGACATCATCATTGAAAGAACGACTTTACCCATTTATACACCTCCAATGATTTTATTCGTCATTAATGTAAATTTTCCTCTGACAGTTGTTGTCTGAAAGTTCACATTAATAAATATTGAAATAAATACCAAAAAATGATTTCGTTTGGGGTTGATTGTTTGTTTCATTACTTGAAATCTTCCATACGTCAACGATTTATTTATCATTCTCTTGATTATTTTAAATATTGTTGGACTTGGATACATTGGCGCTTTAGCTATTTCTGAAAGAATGACAATTGAAACGAATAAAAATTTAGAAGAGCATTGGAGCTATCATTACGAAGTGATCGCGAATCGTGCAGAGAAGAAAGTTCGCTTCTTGGACGGGAATGTTATGGAATAATCGTTAACGGAAATATGATGACATTTAAACGGCAGGAGCGAGGGCTTTTGTCGTTTTTATGATATGATGTAAATATTCTTAATTTTCCTTTAATGAGGTGGCAACATGAATGGGACGTTAAAAGCAGCTATTCAATTGAGGCAAGAAGGCAAACTGAAGGAATCAAATGTTTTGCTACTGGAGCTAGCGAATGATGAACCGAGCAATCCGGTTGTTCAGTATCAATGTGCATGGAGCTATGACGTATTAGGGTTGGAGGCAGAGGCTGTGCCTCATTATGAGAAAGCGATTGAGCTCGGATTAGAAGGTGAAGACTTACATGGAGCTTATATCGGACTTGGAAGTACATATCGTACTCTTGGAGAATATGAAAAGTCAAAAGCAGTATTTGAAAGTGGACTGGCTATTTTTCCACATAATCGAGCACTTCAATCATTTTATGCGATGACTCTATACAATCTGAATAATCATGATAAGGCAATGGAATTGCTATTAAATATTATTGCAGAAAGTAGCGATGATGAAGGGGTGCAAAGCTATAAAAAGGCGATTTCATTTTATGCTTCAAAGTTAGATAGAGTTTGGAGATGAGAGTATGTTGAATACAATTTTAAAAGATGAAATGACGGTAAGTGAACTTCAGGAAGCGATGATGAATGGAGAGTTGACTTCAAGGGAACTCGTCGTATTTTGCTTGGGCAAAATGGCAAAGTTAGATGGTGACGGGCCAAAACTAAACTCCGTAATTGAGATCAATCCCGATGCAATTTTTATCGCGGAGGCATTAGATGCTGAAAGATTAGTAGAAGGATCGAGAGGGATGCTTCATGGCATTCCTGTTTTAATAAAAGACAATATCGAGACGGGTGACTCGATGGCGACAAGTGCGGGAACATTTGCTTTAGAAAAGCACTTTGCAAATGAAGACAGTTTTCTTGTCAAGAAGTTACGTGATGCTGGAGCTGTCATAATTGGCAAAGCGAATATGACGGAGCTTGCCAATGGGATGTCTTCTACGATGTGGGCAGGCTATAGTGCTCGTGGTGGGCAAGTGAGAAATCCGTATGGAGATGATCAAATGTTTGTTGGAGGTTCTAGCTCTGGTTCAGCGGTAGCTGTGGCGGCGAACCTTGTCCCACTAGCAGTTGGAACAGAAACAAATGCTTCGATCCTAAGTCCAGCCACACAAAATGCGGTCGTCGGAATCAAGCCTACCGTCGGCTTAATCAGTCGTTCAGGCATTATTCCTTTTACGTACACACAAGATACTGCTGGCCCGATGGCAAGAACGGTTGAAGATGCAGCGATCCTATTAACAGTAATGTCAGGTCAAGATTGTAAAGATGCAGCAACTTTAAAAGCAATCATAGAAGAGGAATATATCACGTATTTGAATTCTGATGGTCTTAAAGGAGCAAGAATCGGCGTCTATCGTCCGAATGGAAAATCTGCTGATATTGACGAAGAACTCTATAATAGAGCAATTGAAGCAATTAAAACCGCTGGCGCAGAAGTCATTGAATACATTGAACTTCCTTCGATGAAGCGTGAATGGAGTCGGTCTGTTATGCAATATGAATTTAAGCATAGCCTTGATCAATTTTTAGTGAAGCTACCTTCACATGCACCGGTTCATTCACTCGAAGAATTGGTAGAATATAATAAGAAGATTGGTGAGCGAGCACTTAAGTATGGACAGGACCAGCTTGAGGTAAAATTAGAGATAGAAAGCTCTTTATCAAATTCAGAATACTTAAGTGCAAAGCTGGATGATCTCTATTATGCTCAAGAGAAGGGGATTGACGAATGCTTGGAGAAGTATGAGCTTGATGCGATTCTGTTTCCTTCTTACATAGGATCGACGATAAGTGCGAAGGCGGGCTACCCTTCAATTGCAGTTCCAGCAGGATTTTTCCCAAGTGGACGTCCATTCGGCATTACCTTTGCGGGTACATCCTTTTCTGAAGGGAAACTCATTGAACTTGCCTATGCGTTTGAGCAAGCGACTAATTTAAGAAGACCACCAAATTTGATTGAAAAGGACTGATCTTATGAAAAAAGCTGCACCGTTTTTAATGTTTCAAGGAAATGCAGAAGAAGCGCTAAACTTTTATGTAGAATTGATGGATGATGCAGAAATCACTTCTTTTACAAAAGAAGAGGGTAAGGACTATCAAGCAATCCTCAAACTGAAAGATCAAGAATTCATGTGCCTTGACAGCAGCATCAAGCATGATTTTAACTTCACACCATCATTTTCGATCTTTTTGTCATGTGAGACAGAGGAAGAAATTGACCACCTCTTTACTAAGTTAACTGATGGGGGCAGCGTTCTAATGCCACTCGACAATTATGGATTTAGCCAAAAATTTGCTTGGATCGTCGATCAGTACGGCGTTTCATGGCAAATGACATTAGAGTAAATGTAAAGATAAGCACCCCTGTTAAATTGCAAAATCGAGGGTCTGATCGTGGGTTTACTAGATAAAATCAGATTTGTGCAAGATAAAATTGATTTTCTACTAGATAAAATCTGATTTTCACTAGATAAAATGAAATCTGGGGTATGAAGTCTATCTTTTGCTAGATAAAATTAAATGTGTGCAAGATAAAATCTGATTTGTGCTAGATATAATTGATTTTATGCTAGATAAAATCTGATTTCCACTAGATAAAATGAAATCTGTGGTATGAAGTCTACCTCTTGCTAGATAAAATTAGATTTGTGCTAGATAAAATCTGATTTTCACTAGATAAAATGAAATCTGTGGTATGAAGTCTATCTCTTGCTAGATAAAACTAGATTTGTGCTAGATAGAATCAAACTTCTGCTAGATATAATAGTAAGTACGGATAAATACTCAAGCACGTAAGATCTAATCACAAGTTCCGGGCACTTCATAACTAAGTTCCGAACACTACATAACTTGATTCCGAACGATTCATAATTATGTTCCGACCTTTTCATAACTAAGTTTCGAAGTTCTCAAAACGTCCTTCCGAATAAGTCAAAGCCCTCATCAAAAAGATGAGGGCTGTTTGATCAGCTAGATGCTGTCTGGAGCTTGTCCATGTATTTAAGTGCTTTGCCTGTGCCGATTGCTACTGATTCTAGCGGGCTTGGTGCAAGGTGTACGGGTACGACTATTTCTTGGGAAATCCATTCTTCCATTCCATTAAGAAGAGAGCCGCCTCCAGTTAGGATAACTCCACGATCAACGATGTCTCCACTTAGCTCAGCTGGACTGTCTTCCAAAGTTGCACGGATCGTTTCGAGAATGTGTAGCAAAGATTCACGCATCGCTTCACGAATTTCATAAGAGGTTAAAGTAATCGTCTTAGGAAGGCCGGTTACTAGATCACGTCCACGAATGTCCATTTTTAATTCCTCATGGTCAATTAATGCGTGACCAATTTCCATTTTAATTGTTTCTGCCGTTCTTTCTCCAATAAGCACGTTATATTCTTTACGAACATATTGAATGATATCATCATCTAAGCGATCTCCACCAATGCGGACCGAATGACATGCTACAACTCCACCGAAGGAGATGATCGCAACTTCTGTTGAACCGCCACCAATGTCTACTACAACATTCGCAACCGGTTCATCTACAGGTAAACCTGCTCCAATTGCAGCTGCAACGGGTTCTTCAATCAGATGAACCTTCTTCGCTCCAGCATTCCGTACCGCATCATGGATCGCACGACGTTCCACACTAGTCGAGCCAGATGGTGTACATACTACAACATTTGGTTTTCGAATTGAAAAGCCTCCTTTTTTCGCAGCCTTTCTAAGTACATGTGTTAGCATTTGTGTCGTAGTATCATAATCAGCAATTACTCCGTCCTTAAGTGGACGAATTGCGACGATACTACCCGGTGTTTTCCCTATCATTTCTTTTGCTTCTTTACCAACAGCTAAAACTTTATTAGTATTTTTATCAATCGCAACTACTGATGGTTCATTTAATGCAATGCCTTTATTTTTACTATAAACAAGAATATTTGCTGTTCCTAAATCAATTCCGATTTCTGAGTTTGTAAACATAAACTTTCACCTAATTTCAATATTTTCATCATCAAATTTACCTTCCAATAAGGTAACATGAGAATAGGAGGAATAAGTTATTGTTAATAAAACGTCAACTAATTGTAAACGGAAAAACATGAACTGCTTCCAGATGATAAAAACATT
Source organism: Niallia sp. CD-39 (assembly GCF_059874745.1). Classification (NCBI taxonomy): domain Bacteria; kingdom Bacillati; phylum Bacillota; class Bacilli; order Caryophanales; family Bacillaceae; genus Niallia; species Niallia sp. CD-39. The sequence goes on from NZ_JCBCPS010000003.1 coordinate 268,123, forward strand.
TAATATGTATAATTATTTGTAAAATTGGACATACTTTATTGATGTTTCCTGTCTTTTTTACATGGTAGAATAGAATTCGTATCTCTATCCATTCTATGGTAGTATAATGTCAAGAATGGAGTTATTGTAAAGGCAGTGAGAAAGATTGACAATTAAACAGAAACTACTGGTTCTTATTGGACCAACAGCTGTTGGCAAAACAAAATTAAGCATTGAACTAGCAAAAAAGTTGAATGGTGAAATCATTAGTGGAGATTCAATGCAAATCTATCGAGGCATGGATATTGGTACAGCCAAAATCAGTAAAACTGAGATGGAAGGTATACCGCATCATCTCATCGATATTAAGGAACCTGAGGAATCATTTTCAACAGCACAATTCCAAAAGTTAGTTCGCAGTAAGATTGAAGAAATCGCAAGTCGAGGTAAACTTCCAATGATTGTTGGTGGTACTGGTCTTTATATTCAATCAGTCATTCATGACTACCAGTTTTCGGAAGCACCACAAGATGAAGAATTTCGTATGCAACTAGAAGAAAGAGTTCTAGTTGAAGGAAATGAAAAGCTACATAACGAACTTAAGAAAATTGACCCTACGAGTGCTGAAGCAATTCATCCAAATAATATACGCCGGGTCATTCGTGCATTAGAAGTTTATCACTGTACAGGTATTCCGTTATCATCCTATCAAGAGAAGCAACAAACAGAGATGCTTTATGACACTGCGCTTATCGGTCTAACGATGGATAGACAAGAGTTGTACAGCCGCATTAACTATCGAGTTGATTTGATGATGGAAGAAGGGCTACTGGATGAAGTGAAGGAAATGCACTCAGCTGGTATAAGAGATTGCCAATCGATTCAAGCGATTGGATATAAGGAGTTATACGATTATATTGAAGGGAAAACAGAGCTAAATGAGGCGATTTTACAACTGAAGCAAAATTCTCGGCGCTATGCAAAACGTCAGCTTACATGGTTTCGCAACAAAATGAATGTGGTATGGTTTGATATGTCAGTAACCACAGATGATAATTGGATAAAAAAATTCGCTGAGATTTCCAATTATATTGAAGGAAAGCTGCATTTAAAATCGAATACATAAATATAGAGATAAAAGAGGAGGATCCATTAATGAAAACATCCATTAATATTCAAGATCAGTTCTTAAATCAACTTCGCAAAGACAATGCCAATGTGACCGTGTTTCTATTGAATGGTTTTCAAATTCGTGGTCAAGTAAAAGGTTTCGATAATTTTACTGTATTATTTGAATCAGAAGGTAAGCAACAGCTTGTCTATAAACATGCTATTTCAACGTTTGCTCCACAAAGAAATGTTCAATTAGATTTAGACGGCTCAAAATAGATATACCGAAAAAAAACAACATCTTCTACATTAGGAGATGTTGTTTTTTTATTTTCAATGAATGTGGGACCTTAATGTGATTAGAACAATTTGATTAAATGTGGCGACGACTCCAAAGGTTTAGTGTAAGTGAGATTAATTATGGAAGTAAGGATACGAGCTTGGACCAGTCAACGAAAGTGTCAGCTGGAATAGTAATCGAAGAAACAGTTGTACATTTTTCTTTAATGAAATTTGTACCATAAGAATACATATAGTATAAGAATGGTTTTGTAGGGATTCGCCATAGGCGTTTGTCACAACAAAGACCTCTAATGTGTATACTGTTTTAGAATGTGAGGTGACATTTTTGGATCAGCCTATTCGTTTGAAGAATAACGGACAAATTAGCATTGTCTTAAACTCGCAGAAAAGAAAGTCAATGCATAAGGAACTTCCTCCAGCCCAGATTCAAACAAAAACTTTGCCTCAGGAGCACCTTGCCTTAAAGGAGATTGAGAATGAACTTGCAGAGTTAGTGGGAATGGAAGAAATGAAAAAAATGATAAAAGAAATTTATGCATGGATCTATATTAATAAAAAACGTGAAGAAGCAGGATTGAAAGTTGGCAAACAAGCGCTCCATATGATGTTTAAAGGAAATCCTGGAACAGGTAAGACAACAGTGGCAAGATTAATTGGCAAGCTGTTTCAAAAAATGAATGTATTATCAAAAGGTCATCTAATCGAAGCAGAGCGTGCGGATTTAGTTGGTGAGTACATCGGACACACTGCACAAAAAACAAGAGATTTAGTTAAGAAAGCAATTGGTGGAATTTTGTTTATAGATGAGGCGTATTCATTAGGTCGAGGTGGGGAAAAGGATTTTGGTAAGGAAGCGATCGACACGCTTGTAAAGCATATGGAAGACAAACAGCATGAATTTATTTTAATTCTTGCCGGCTATTCGCGAGAAATGGATTTTTTCTTGACTTTGAATCCTGGTCTGCACTCTAGGTTTCCACTCGTTATCGATTTTCCTGATTATTCGATTGAACAATTAATGGATATTGGGTTACGGATGTTGAAAGAGAAAGAATATACACTTAGTCGAGAAGCGGAAAAAAAACTAAGAGATCATTTGTTGTGGGTAAAATCAGTGCTAAATCCAAAAACTTTTTCTAATGGTCGCTATATTCGAAATGTGATTGAGAAATCAATCCGTGCCCAAGCAATGCGGCTTCTCATGCAAGATTACTATGATCGCCATGAATTGATGACTTTAAGAAGCAATGATTTGATTTTTGAAGAAGATTAGAGGCGAAAAGCATTGTCCATTTGACAATGCTTGTAAATGTTTACAAACATTCATGAATATCGTTGTTTGTATCACTCTCTTCTTTATGAAACGTGTGTTCTATTCTGTTCTTCACTCTACTACATTTCAAAGAATGATAAGCGTTATTAAGAAATAAGTTTCCTCAAAAAAATGTAGACAAAGTTATATGTTGTCTTTGTCTACATTTATATGGTTACCCATATCTGATGGCAAGCTTTACATTTTTACTGTCAAACGCTTAACTGGCAATTTCCATTTGAATGTATATGATAATACCCTCAGTGCTGTAATAGAAACAAACAAGATCAGTAATTCAACAGGAGTCGAGAACATGCCAAGCCCGATTGTCAGGCCACATAGAATTGCCCATACGGCATAGATTTCTGATCTAAGAACGAGAGGTTTACGCTGAGCTAATAAATCGCGAACAATTCCCCCGCCGCTACCTGTTAACACAGCTGCAACGATTACTGCGCTTAATGGGTGGTTCATTCCTGTCGCATATAAGGCACCTTGAATAGCAAAGGCAGCTAATCCTATCGCATCTGTAAAGTTTCCCCACAGATTCCAATGTTTTAATAAACGATTTGGAAAGATGATAATCGCGGTAATGGATAATAAAGCTATTTGAAAGAAAAAGCCTTGTTCCCAAAGTGCCGAGATTGGAACACCAATTAATAAGTTACGGATTGCTCCACCACCAAAGGCTGTTACAACTCCTAGTATATAAATGCCTAAAATATCATATTCTTCTTCCATTGCAACGATTGCACCACTAATTGCAAAGGCAATCGTTCCAAACATACTTAGTACATCCCAAGTCATTCTCAAATACCCCGTTCAGATTAAATAGCAATTTTACTTTCTTATATATCGAACTTTCCTAACCGAGATATTCTATCATGATAAAGGAATAAATCAATAGGTTTCTCTATTGTCAGAATAGTAATACGAATAGTGTTCTTTGCTGTTTTTTGATATGATGAAGTGTATGAATGTTTAGGAGAGAAGGTTTTGTATGCTAAATAAGCCTACTATAGAAAAAGTGATTCTTGTCGGCTGCCAAACAGACGATGAAGAACAACGATTTACGTATTCAATGGATGAATTGGCTTCCTTGACAAAGACAGCGAATGGAGAAGTTGTTGCAAAATTGTCGCAAAAAAGGGACCGAGTTCATCCTT